>JAJPKL010000029.1 GCA_021323705.1 Nitrososphaerota archaeon | reverse complement strand
GATAGCAGTGTACTACAACTGTGTCAGAGATAGTAAGAATCTAAGATGTGTCAGATACATGCTAGGAAACTAGACATTATTTTTGTGTGGGATTATGCCCAACCCTCGCTTAGATAGGAATTGCGATTTTCTAACAACAGACAAGGAATCCTATGATCATTTCTTTAAAATAAAAAGCATCAAGGTTATTCAGGTTTCCAGGTTTCGCTACGAAGACAAGGCTGAACGCTGGGTATATTGTATGCAGATAGTTGACGGTAAAAAAGACGATCTGTCAAAAGGCGTTAAATTATAAATTTAGAAATCTTTTATTTCTTTGCCAAGATCCTCAAATAACTGCTTGTTCTCTTCAATGAATTCTTCAATGAATTTTGCTTCGTCTTGGCTCATAACGGTATAACGTTTTCCTTAATATATAAAATTATTTTATCAATTATTTCAGGCCTTGGCCTGTCTCTTTGTTCTTGGACGTCAAACAGCATTTTTCGCAGCTCTCGTTGTTGTTCTTTTGGTATGGTAAACCTCAGACCATTTCTTCGCAGGAATATTGTTGTTGATAAAATCGAGGTTCGCTTGTTTGCACCGCTAAAAGCCTGAGCCCAGGCAAGGCCTCCAAGAAGATATGCTGCCTTTGTGATTATCTTTTCTTCAATATTAGAACCATCTTCTGCCTGCCTTACAATTTCCAAGACTTCATCAAGCCTTGATCTTGACACATCTATGAATTCAGGCTGTTCAGGATGCCGTTGATTCCACCCGTCTATTATCTTTCGATTAATTTCAATGATTAATTCTTGCTCTACGTATATGATCTTCAATCCGTATCGTTAATTCTACAAGATACCACGTTATAAGATCTCAAAGTGCATTATGTGATCTCGTTTCATTGCTTAGTCCTGTCCAAACCCTGTGGGAGTGAAAAATCTGTGGATTCAAATTTAAGGTGAGGACACTTGAACCATTTGACAAGTACTCCTCAAGGGAATTGGATCTGAAAGGTAACCGTAACTAGCAGAACATGGTAGCGTTTACAAATCGTCCAGCTAAAAAATCGAGTTTTTGGTAAAAAATGCAAATTTAGGAACAAAACGGAACCCGAAATAGCAGAATACAGTGCCATTTCCCCCCCGAGCACGAGTTTTTCAGACTCATGGAATAGCCATGCTATCTGACCTCACAACTATTTCCATTACGAGATTTAGCATAAAACAAGTCGCCCTCACAGATCATTGGCTTTTACATAAAAAACGAAAGTTTGAAAATTAAAAAATTTAGAGTGCCTTGAACTGATCGCTCCACTTGTAGTAGGCGCGAATCATTTCCATGCTGACGCTTGGCTTTCTTCTTGTTATTATTTCCTTAAAGTCCGACATGGTAATCAACCTCGGCTGTGGTTTTTCTTCTCCCACAATGTGTTCTTGGAATTCTGCGCTGTGGAACAAGTCATTTACTACCATTAGTTGCGCCGATTGGCATATGTCTTTGATGTCGCTTGCACTGTAGCCGTCTGCCAGCTTTGCAAGCTCAGACGATTTTACCTTCTCTTCTTTTCGCAGCGGTGCGGTATAGAGGTCAAATAGATTTATTCTTGCCTCAAGTGTTGGAAGCGAGACATAGATTCTCTTTGTAAATCTCCTAAGAAACGGCCAGTCAAGGCTCCATGGTTTGTTTGTAGCACCAATGACATAGAGCTTGAGGTCTTTGCCTTTTCCGTTGATGCCATCCATCTCGGTTAGGAATTGGTTCTTGACTCTAATCTCTCCACCCACCTCGCTGTTTCTGTTTCCAAGCAGTGAATCTACCTCATCAACAAATAGTATTACAGGCAGTCCTTCTTTTTCAGCAAGGCCTCGTGCCATGGTAAACAACTTGGAGACGTTCTTTTCTGCCTCTCCAAGCCACTTGCTCATCATGGATGCAGCGTCTACATTTATGAAATAACCATCAATCTCGCTTGCAGTAGCTGCAGCAAGTATTGTCTTGCCACATCCAGGTGGTCCATAAAGGAGCATTCCTCTTGGCCATCCAAGCGGGAACAAGTCAGGCCTCTTGGCAGGATAGACGATAGACTCGCGCAATGCATTTTTTGCGTCGTCAAGACCAACTACTTCGTCCCAGCTTATGTTTGGCTTTTCCTTCATGATAAGCGAATCTAGATCATTTTTTGTAAGGGCTTGTTTCTGTTCTGCAGGGCTTGCCTTTGGATCTACAACCGGCTCTACATCGACATTTGTCATCTGGAGCGCCTTGATGCGGTTCTGGTATGCGGCTACTCTTTCTTGATACACCTTGTTTAGTTTATTTTCAGGATAGAGATTAATCAGCTTGACTAGAGATTCTATTGCTCTCTGGTAACTTGAGATTGCCATGCCTCGCGCACCCTGTGAATCAAGTTTGATTGCCTCAGCAGCAAATTTGCTTGCACTGTTTTCTAGTTCTTGCGGGGCTAGGCTCATGATATCACTAACTAGATCTCAACTGCGGTTCTTTCAAGGTAATCACTGGTGTGAATTCGTCTAGAAGGGTTTGTTAAATTAATTGAACTTGCCTCTGCGACAGGTGCCTTTACTGGTTCGGTCCTGACAGGCTCGGGAGGCTCCTGTGGCACTTTAAAGTCATCCATCCTTGTCTGAACACCTTTTCCTAGGGCCAAATTCTGGGTCATCTCCTGATGCAGTGACTGGATCTGTTGGAGGGCCACCTCGGCTGATATTAAAAGGTCTTCAAGCTCGCCCTGCATTCCGTTGACCGAGTTTGTAGCATTCATTATGACACCTATAAAATCTTGTAAAAACGCCTTGAGGTCTTTTTTGTCCTGATATTTAGTAAGAAGGTATTCAGATGCCAAGATCACCTGCCTGAGGTCTTTTAGCTCCTCTACCGACAAAGTCTCTATGAAATCATCCTTGTTCTTGTCTTTTTGAGCTATTTTTTGTTCAATCTTGGAGGAGAGTTCTTTTATCTTAGAAATGGGGTGAGATAGGTCAGGCTCGGAGCTATCTTTTGAAAAATGTAACATGTCACTGGCCTTACGAGAAATCTAGATTAGGGAACTGATTGTATATTTTAGAGTCGGCAATCAACTTAGCTTCATCCAAAAGCCTCCTTGACTGGAGGTTTGCCCGCTCAAAGTCAAGGTTTGAGCTTGCCAGGTGTGCCGCATCTACTATTACTCCGCTCAAAAGCAGCGAGAGTTCACCCAGCTGAAAGTCAAGCGAGGGCACAAGCGAGAGCATTCTTGACCTAATCACGCGTACTATTGATATGGTTGGAGAAAGCATCGTAGGTACATTTCCCATTCCAACAATGGAATCAAAACACCTCCTTACCTGCCTTAGAGACTCTATGGCATATGATATCTCAAGCTCATATCTTACCTTACCTTCAAGTATCTTGAGCGACTCTTGTGAGCCGTCAGACTGCCTGTAAAGCTCCAAGTTTGACCGGTTCAGGTCAAGCCTCTTTTGAATCAGGATTTCAAGAATTCTGTTTACCGTATCAGATGCATAGTCTATTCTTGGCTTTATTGTGCTTGCCCGAACAATTTGATTTGGAGTTTCTTCTTCTATTACCCATTTTGATTGAGTCGTCATGTCAAGTAGAGAAAAATTTGGATATATCAAAATCCATGTTACGACAACTGGTGTCACCACAGTAACGCGCAACTCGGATACAGCGTAGTATTTTTTCTAGCCTTTGTCCAATGAATTTAGCTATTGAGTTTACCTTACAGATAGATAATTCCACGCATGGTCAAGGGACAAGATTTAGCAGTAAGCTTGGAAGAATTTGGTTTGAGCAAGTACGAGGCGCAGGCCTACGTTGCCTTGATAACAAAGGGCACGATTTCCGCAAGCGAGCTTGCATATTATTCCAACCTGCCAAGAACCAAGGTTTACCCCACCCTTCTCAAGCTTGAGAAAAAGAAGATTGCAATCATATCAAAAAGCAAGCCGATAATGTGTACAGCAATTGCTCCAGAAGATGCGTTTGATGAAATAATTCAGGAACAAATCAACAGAATAAATGCGATGAACAGTTTGATTACCAAACTAAAGCAACTCAGCGAAGACAGCAAAAAAGCAAGAGGTTCAGAAGAAAAGAGGTATTTCCATCTTGCCCAAAACTATGTCTTCAAACAATTCCAGTCAATGGTAGACGGCTCAAAGAGTTCAATTCATGCAATAGTGGATTCGTGGGGGCTTGGGCTACTTTCCCAGTGCAAAGAGGAGCTTTTGGCAGCTATGAGAAGAGATATTGATGTAAGAATAATAATTCCATCGGGTTTGGTTGGCACAGAAGCTTTCCATGACCTGCCGGCTGGAATAAAACTCAAGACTGCAGAAGCCTCTCAAAACGTGGTCATCTTTGACGATTCTGAGATTCTCATGATAAATGGCAGCAACGGAAAGGGCGCAATATTTCTCTCAACTGACGTGCTTGGGACAAACCAGGTCAAGGCCTTTGATCAAGCTTGGAGAGGAGGAATCAAGATAAACAACTTGGCAGATATGACAAAATCGGAAGCGCAAGAGATCCTAAAGGTCATCCAACTGATAAATGAAAATGGCCTCGGGTTTGTCCTAAATTCTGTACTGAATTCTCGAGCCAAAGGAATCGACATACTGACATTCCTTGAAAAAAACGGAATTGACATCCAGTCAAAGACGCTTGATGACATAATTTTGCTTGTAAACTCAATTCTTGACATTACGTGTTCGGGTCAGCTCAGATACGAATCCCATGGAAATCACTTTGTCATAGAATCCAAGCTAAACAGCGGACACTCTATACCGTGGGCACTTTTGCTTGACGGATACCTCAACAAGAAAGGAGTCAAGACAAAAATGATCTACAACGATCACCAGCAGACAGGCGAAAAGATCCACATCAAAGTGGATTCCAAGATATCGCTAAGCTGAGATTTCAATTGCCGTGCACACATACAATCACGGCAGTAGTCTAAAATCCTCCTTGACTGTGTTTAGGACCACATGGGTGTTTGTTCTGCTAACAGAAGGCAGCCCAAGCAAGTACCTTGCAAACTTGCCTAGCTCATCAGTGTCCTTGAACTTTCCAATAATTATTGCGTCAGGAGAACCTGTCGTTTCATAAACACCGTAGATGTTTTCAAGTTTTGCAAGTTTCTTTCCCATCTCTTCCAATTTTCCCCCCGATGAAATTATCTCAATTAGCGCAATAATTTGTGAACCAAGCTTGCTGTGGTCTACAACTACCGAATATCCCTTGATTATTCCATTTGATTCCATGTCTTTGATTCGCTTTAGAACAGTTCCAGGTGCAATGTCAAGGTCGTCTGCCAGCTGACGATATGAGCGCTTTGAGTTTTTCAGTAACTCTTCCAATATGCGCCTGTCCAGATCGTCAATCTCCATATATTTATGAACATTTGTTCATTAATTAAGGATTTATTTGTGCATTTGTGCTTAGAATCAAGCATATCCCTATATTTATGAACAGCATATACCACTCCATGTCCACATATGACACATCCAGCAGAATACAGAAAAAACGCCATGACGAATACCTGCCAATAGCAGTTGCAATAATGCTGGCCACCTGCTTTGCAGTCATATTTGGAATTAATGCAGAAGCAGGAGGCTATGGTGGAGGGAACAATCCAGTCACCTTCTACGAATCAGCAGGACTCATGAGCGCAGGTGTTTTGATAGGCTATCTAGCGTTTGTGTTCAGAGCCACATAGAAAAATTGGGGAAAGCGGCTAGACTTTCCCTTCCTAATTTTGAGCTGTCATGTTAGAAAACAGAGAACAATTCAAATTAAAAAAAGCAATAGCACTAAAACAACAGTTTATGCATGTAATTTTACATTTTCTTTGGCCATTGCAGTAGATGCACCAGATGTCATTAGATGGCAAATGCTGGCCGTGTTTTATTTTCCAGATCTTGTCATAGTAGTTATGTGATGGCATAAACAGAAGTTTATTGATTGTAGTTTGTCAGAGTCCTAGAACTTGAAATCCCACCTACCATGTATTGCTGTTTGATTTGATATGGTTCGGATTTATGCTGCCAGAACAAGTCATTTACAATAAAGAAGCAGAATCAAATATACCTAAATTTGCTTGCAGTATACTTTCAGAAGTGACATCAGAAGAACACCAAAGACTGTTAAATTCACTAGCCAACACTCTAGAATCCCAAGGAATCAAGATCACACATATCGATATGGGAGAGACACCTGAACTATTTGATGAAAAGTATAGGAAACTCTCAAAGCCCGCAGAGAGAGATGGATATACACCAGACCTAGAAGGAATGAAGGGTGCGCTACGTCATTTTGGAGAGGTAAAGACCAAGGTCAAGGTCGACCCCAACATAGATGCCCAACTGAAGGCGTTTACGGGGAGGGAGATGAACGGCAAGGTGATTCCACTTCACATAGTAGTGCCAAAGGAGCTCAAAAAGGAATTAGAAAGCAAGTTGTACAAGTTGGGACTCTATGACAAGTACAAAAAAGGTACAATCAAGGTATGGGTATGAGACGCATGTCAGTACCTAAGAGCATCTTTTTGCAAAACAATCCTGATTCCAATCCGGTATAATCTACCTTTATAAAATCACCAAGTTACCATTCAATCTGCTAATGCAGATTTCAAGCGAGTTTAACCCAAAGAAGATAGAAGAAGAAGTAAAGCGGCAGATGTCAGATATGGATTTAGAGAGATTAATTTTCGATTCTCAAAACAAGACAAAAAAAATTGCATTCATCGAAGGTCCGCCTACAATGAATGGTACGCCCCATGCAGGCCATCTACGCGGCAGGATAATGAAGGACCTCTGGTACAGATACATGACCTTACGAGGATACAGGGTCATCTTCAATGCAGGGTGGGATACACAAGGTCTTCCAGTTGAGCTGCAGGCAGAAAAGGAGCTTGGAATATCAGGAAGCAAGTCGCAGGTAATCGAGTCAGCAGGCATTGAAAAAATTGTTGCAGAGTGCAAGAAAATTGTACACCGATTCAACGAGACATGGGTCGCTGCGGATAAATTGCTTGGAATGTCATTTAACCAAAAAAATGCATACTGGACATACAAGGATGATTACATAGAACGAGAATGGAAGTATCTAAAAAAAGCTCATGAAAACGGAATTCTTTCTGAGGCTTACAAGGTAGTTGCATACTGCCCAAGCTGCCAGACATCGCTTAGTCATGCCGAGGTAAACCAAGGATACGATACAGTGCAAGACCCATCTCTGTACTACAAGGTAAAGCTGCAAGACGAAGATCTGTTTCTAATAGTTTGGACCACAATGCCGTTTACTCTGGTTACAGATACAATGGTTGGAGTAAATCCAGAAGAGACCTATGTCCACATCAAGGTGGATGGCCAAACATGGCTTGTTGGAAAGACCCGCCTTGAAGAATTTGCAAAGGAGGCAAGGGTAGAACAATATACAGTCATCAAGGAAGTCAAGGGCTCAACCCTTGAGGGGAAAAAATACATCCATCCGCTTTCAGATGAGATACCCGGTCTCAGGGAGCGTGCAGTTCTTCCCAATTTCCACATTGTAGTTTCAGAAGATTTTGTAGATGTGCAGACAGGAAGCGGTCTTGTGCACCTCTCTCCTGCAAATGGAGAAGAAGACTTTGAGATTGCAACAAAACGAAAGATACCTATTTTCAACCCTATAGACGATGAGGCCAAGTTTACAAAAGATGCAGGGATTTTTGCAGACCTTTTTGTAAGGGATGCAGACGAAAAGATAGTCAGCGCAGTCAAGGAAAAAAATGCGCTTGTCAGGATTGGAAAGATAAAGCATCAGTATCCACTCTGTTGGAGATCACAGCATAAGCTGCTCTGGCTTGCAAGGCGCGGGTTCTTTTATTTTCTTGACAGGTTAGGTGACAAGGCAGTAAAGGCTGCAGAAAGTGTCGAGTATTTTTTCGAGCCTCCAAGAAACAGATTTGTGGAGATAATCAAGGACAAGCACCCATGGTGCATCTCAAGGGAACGCATTTGGGGATGTCCTTTGCCCCTGTGGAACTGCAAAAACTGTGGCAATCAAAAATGGTTTTTCTCAAGGCAGGATATAATCAAGTCAGCATCAGATCTTCCCGACGGACCAAACTTTGAGCTTCACAGGCCATGGGTAGACAAGGTTGTGATAAAGTGCGACAAGTGCGGTTCCAAGATGGAAAGAGAACAGTTTGTGTTAGATACATGGCACAACAGCGGCGCCGCACCTTATGCATCGCTGACTGATGAGGATTTCAAGCAGCACATCCCCGCAGTCTTTCTGACAGAAGGTATCGACCAGACAAGGGGGTGGGCATATACCCTGCTAATAGAAAACGTGATATTCAATAACGCACCAGTTGCTCCTTTCAAGTCATTTCTGTTTCAAGGACACGTGCTTGACAAAAACGGCAACAAGATGAGCAAGAGCCAAGGAAACGTGCTTGATGCAATTGAGTTGCTAACCAAGTATTCCGTTGACTTGATTCGACTGTATTTCATGTGGAAGTCAAGCCCCATCGAGCCGCTCAACTTTAGCACAGACGAGCTTGTCTCAAGGCCGTACCAGATCCTAAGCACGCTGTATCACCTGCATGTCTACCTAAAGCAGAACAGCGAGTACGACAGGTATGACAAGACTTACACCGTACAGTGGGCAAAAGACAAGAACCTGCTGAAGGAACCAGAGATGTGGGCATTGTCAAAACTCCAAAAACTCATCTCAACTGTAATAGAATCCCAAGACAGGTGCAGGTTTCACGAGTCTGCAAGGGCAATTGATGATTTTGTCATAAATTCTGTAAGCCAAGTCTACATTCCCATTACGCGAGAAGAGCTGTGGGCAGAAGACGAGCAAGCAAGAGAGAGGAGGCTTGCAATATACGCAACGCTAAGTGAAATTTTAAAGACGCTTGATGTCTTGTTGCATCCAATTTGTCCGTTTACAACACAGTACCTATACACTGCAATGTTTTCAGAAAAAAAGAACGTACTCCTTGAAGACTTTGCAGTGCCCAATCAATCTCTTGCCAATGAACGAATCGAAGAGTCGTTTGACTTGATGAAAGAGTCAGTCTCTGTTTCTGCAGCAGCAAGAATGAAGGGAAAGTTGAAACGGAGATGGCCTCTAAATGAAGCGATAATCTGTGTCGAGCCATCACAAAAAGAAAAACTTGAATCACTTGCCGACCTGTTACTCTTACAGCTCAACGTTGAAAAATACAAGATTGTAGAGATACCAAAATCCGAAGGGCTTGAACTTTTATCAAATCTAATGAAGGCAAAGCTTCCAATAGTTCCAAAAGTAGAGTTAGAAAGAAAGAGAATTGGTCCAAAGGCAAAGCAAGACATGGTCAGACTTGTTTCCAAGTTTTCAGAGACAGAACCTGCCGCAATAGTAGAAGGCTTGCTAAAAAACGGCACCTTTGTGTTTGATCTTGGCAACAACAAGATTACACTTGAAAGAGAAGACTTTGTCATAGATTTTGCAGAACAAGAAGGATATGCAATGGCAAGGCGTGACTCACTTGTGGTATTTATCAGCACCACACGAAACCGTGAGATGATGGCCCGTGGGCTTGTGAGGGACATTGCAAGGCGATTACAGGTATTGCGAAAGGAGCGTGGATACAATCCTACAGACGTGTTGGGCTCTGCCTATATACTAGGTCTTGACGACGAATCCCTAACCATGGTAAAAGAAAAACAAGCTGAGCTTGCTTTTCTCGTAAGGGCAAAAAAGATAGAATTTTCAGATGGCGCAAAAAACTACAAGGATGAAGATCTTGATGGTCAAAAGATCCAAATCTCTATTGAGTAGCCTTTGAACCATCCAATTAAATAATTAAAAAAAGGAAGTAAGACTCATGCCAAAACAGATAACTCTAGACGGATGGCTGTTATCACATTTTCAGGTACTGTTAAAGCGAGGCTCTGCGCATGTGGCACGAACAAAGCTTCCAATAGTGCTTTACAGAACTACCATGGAAGAGGAAGGCGAATCGTACCAAGAAACTGTATGCACCCTGACTGAAAGTTATGTGATAGTACAAGTTGTAACGTCAGGCGGAGGCATACCTCCAAGTTTCCAGCAGCAGATTGTTTTTACAATAGAAGAGTTTCCAGCATGGCTTGTCAAGAAAAGCAGGGACCTTTTGCTTTCTTGTGTGGATTTATTAGAAGAGCAATTTAGTTAATTTTTCTGCAGTCATGTTAATTCCAATAAAAACAAAGTAGATTGTCCCCGGGAAAACCCGAGGACATGCTACTTCGGTAAGAATCTACAACTTACACATAGATTACGTCACACCTATTGAAAAGAGTGTGTTCGTTCGTTCCGAAACCTCACGTTTCTACAATATTGCAAGTAGTTGCGCGGTACCTATTCTAATGACTGTCCGTGGGTTTTGACCAGATCTAGTGCTTTTTTTATGATATTGTCATGATTTGCATCAGGCTCGGCGCTTATCAGAAGAAGGTTAGTATTCATAAAGTGCACAGTAATCAGTTTGACTTTGAGATATTGCGTCATGGCGTAGATTGGCTCGCCCACTTTTTCTGACATGTATCTGCGAAGCGATGCCCTCACAACCTCGGTCTTTACTGATATCATGTTTTCTTCATCTGTGAAATATTGATGAATGTTCTTTTGTAGTTTGTAGGAATAGTTCTCATTTAGATAGAGGCCAGCATATCTTATCTTTCCATCAAGTCCTAGCACCAGATCGCAAAAGTCCTCCGGCCTCATGCCATAATATTCCCATGAAAGTATATGAAATAGGCTATGATAGGCCATGTATTGTATAAATTATAGAAATGTTTTGGAAATTTTCAAAATTAAAAAACAGCATAATGCAATTATACTAGTGCTTTTATCTCATTTTAAGAGGTTTCTTCAAAAACCTATAACTGAAGGATGTTTTGGAGTGTGACCGAGTACCCAAAGGATACTCTCTTGCCATGGCCCTTGCTCCAAAACATTTCTAGGTTAAGAGAGGGTGTTTTTAACTCTCCTTATCACAAAATTGCAATCTTATGATACATTTTGACACAAGTAAAATTGATCAGTAAAATAAAACATCAAAGTTGCAAGCACGGGGATACGACATCAAAACAGATCTTGATAAGATAAATCAAAATTTTTCTGGCATGCAATATTGAGGCTTGACCTAGCCAACAGATTATAAAGACCATAAAAATGAAAAAGTTCCATGCGGTTACTTGAATATCAAGCCAAGTCTTTATTTTCAGATTATTCCATTCCCATTCCGCAAGGACTCACATCAACAGATATTGAGCAGGGCAGAAAAGATGCTGCAAAGCTTGGCTATCCGTTTGTAATCAAGGCACAGATGGCAGTAGGTGGAAGAGGAAAAGCAGGAGCAATACAGAAATGTCACAATGCAGACGAGTTTGAGCTCAAGTATCCAGAGATTATGCAAAAAGTGGTCAAGGGAGAAAAGACCAAAGCAATTTTGCTTGAAAAGATGGCCGACATCAAAAAAGAACTTTACCTCTCCTTGTTTTTGAATCGAAGTAAAAGATGCTATACAATAATTGCTTCTGTAGAAGGAGGAGTCGAGATAGAGTCGGTCAAGAACCAGATAATTCGTGAGGTAGGATTGGGTGATGTAGACTCGAAGACTGCAGAAGAAGTGGGCAAGGAGATGGGCCTCAAGGATAAAGCGTTGGCCCAGTTTGTAGACATACTCAAAAAACTATCCAAGATTACAGTTGAAAAGGAGGCAGAGCTTGCAGAAATCAACCCTCTTGCAGTGCTAAAGGACGACACCCTTTTTGCCCTTGATGGAAAAGTGATAATTGACGATAATGCCATGTTCAGGCACGACGAGCTGCGCAAGTTTCAAGAAGTGTCCGAGCTCGAGGAGAGGGCTGAGAAGAGCGGTTTCTCACTTGTAGAGCTTGAGGGAAACATTGCAGTAGTTGGAAATGGTGCAGGCCTAGTCATGTCTACTCTAGACATGCTATCTGACCACGGAGGCAAGCCTGCATGTTTTCTTGATGTTGGAGGAGGCGCCACAACTGATACTGTATACGAGGCACTTACGCTTATCAGCAAGATGAAAAAAGTCAGGGGAGTGCTTGTGAATCTTTACGGCGGCATTGTCAAAACAACAACTGTTGCAACGGCGTTCATCAAGGCGTTTGATAACAAGATAATTGATGTTCCAGTCTTTGCAAGGATGTCGGGTGCAGAAGCAGACAAGTCAAAAGAGATGCTGAAAGGATCTAGGACAAAGATGTTTGACACAATTGAAGAAGCAATAAATGCGGCAGTAATTGAGGTCAATAAAAATGGCTGACCTTTTTGATCTGTTAATTGGAAAAGAGGGAGACAAGGATTACAAGAAAAAACCAGTCATAGTTCAAGGAATTACCGGAAAGTTTGGTTCTTTCCATACACAGCAGATGCTGGCATATGGTACCAACATCGTAGCAGGAGTCACACCTGGCAAAGGCGGACAAAAACTCGAGGGAGTTCCAATCTATGAAAACATGAAAGAGGCTGTAAGTGCAACCGGTGCCAAGATTTCGATAATTTTTGTCCCTGCAAAATTTTTCCTCGGTGCTGCAATAGAAGCACTGGAGGCAGGAATCAAGCTACTAATTGCAATTCCAGAGCATGTGCCGGTGAAAGACGCCTTGACCGTTGTAGACTTGGCAAAAAAGAAAGACGCCATTGTTGTAGGACCAAACACACCAGGCATCATAATACCCGGAGTCATAAAGATTGGAATCATGCCAGCGTCACCTTTCAAGCCCGGCAGAATTGCAGTAATATCACGAAGCGGTACATTGATGTACGAAGTATCCCATCATCTCTCACTTGCAAACTTTGGCCAAAGTATCTGTTTTGGAATAGGTGGAGACCCAATCAATGGTGCGCCGCTGATTCAAGCATTTGATACAATCAGGGATGGAGCCAACATTGACGGCGTAGTTGTAGTAGGAGAGATAGGCGGAGACGCAGAAGAGATGCTGGCCCAGCACATCATTGATACCAAGTTTGACAAGCCAGTTGTCGCATACATTGCAGGACGTGCGGCACCAAAAGAGAAGAGAATGGGCCATGCAGGTGCCATAATCTATGGAACCTACGGCTCGGCAGAATCAAAGGTATCCATGTATGCCAAGGCAAATGTACCTGTGGCCAAAAGACCCGCCGAAGTGCCAATGCTGCTTGCAGGCAAGCTTGGAAAGGGTAGAAACAAATAGCAGGTAAGCAGGAGAGAAAGAAATGCCAATCACAGATCCACTAAAAAAGCAAATTGCACAAAAGGCGAGACTTTACTTCAAGGTCTGCTTTTCATGCGGCGCCAAAAACTCGATGGCTGCCACAAGATGCCGCAAGTGCCACAACTCTTACCTTAGATTAAAGAACAGAACTCTTGGCATCAAAAAGTAGCTAGTGACTTCCGCCACAGCTGCATTCATTGTCACCATCAGATATCATCCTGAATTTATTGTTGGCCTCAAATTTTGATTTTTGATAATGTGCAATGTTCATCAACCTATCAATTACTGCTTGCTCCAAGATATTTGTTTGACTTGCAAACCAGTTTTCCAATTCTGTCACGCTGTAGGTGTCTCCGCTTTCAAGTATTTTTTTAAATGTCGATTTGGCAAGATCCTCATCGGATGGCCCGGTAGATTTCAGGTCTGCCATCAAATTTTGGAGTTGCTGCAACATTGCAAGAGATTCTATTTTCACGGTTTCTTTTTCTGCTCTAGTCTATAATAATTTTGAGCACATGTTTGTCTAACCATACATGTAGCACAAAATTATTTACGGAGTTGCTATATCAGCCCATGAGTACGTCTGTGATTCATCAGCTCATACTCATTTGACAGCACGTGTCCGCACATTTCACAGCGTAGGAGGTCAAAATCTTCAATTTGTACTTCTTTAGATAAGAGAAAATTTTCAGAATCTATCTTGCGCATGTTGTAGCCCACTCTGTTTGTTTCTAAAAGAAAGAGGCGTAAGAGTTGTTCCACATTATTTTTGTTCACAGTTACAAATGACTCTTCTGCCTTTGCCTCGATGTCAATATTTTTCAGATAGGTCTCAAGATCATATGCAGTTTCATTATCTCCAGCGCAATCTATAACCACCATGAAAATAAATCACCACAATGATGCTTGCAGCACATATGAATACAGTTTTCATTTCTTAGTTTAAAAAATTGGCGCATCATTGTTCATTTCCCAAACAATCTCTTGATATATAGGGCAGAACAAAATCAGATGAAAAGACGTTGTTCATCATCAACTTTAAAAATTATGAAGAGATTGCAGATTTAAAATCACTGCGGCTTGCACGAGCAGCTTCTAAAGTTGCCAAAAAATGCAAAACCAAAATTGTTGTCTGCCCTCCCCAACACCTCATATCTGAAACAACAAAGATTCCAGTCACGGTATTTTCCCAACATGTCGATATTGCAAAAGTGGGCAGCACTACTGGGTTTGTAGTTCCAGAACTTTTGAAAAAATCCAAAGTCCAAGGCTCTCTTGTCAACCACAGCGAGCACAGAATATCACCCCAGGAGATAGAGGAGATTGTTTCAAGACTGAGGGCCTTGAAGATGACATCAGTAGTATGTGTAAAAGATGTAGACGAGGCAAGGAGGTATGCAAGACTGGAACCTGATTTTATAGCAATAGAGCCGCCAGAGCTCATAGGAAGCGGAAAGGCGGTGTCAAAGGAGAGGCCCGAAGTCATTACAAATTCTGTCAAGGCAGTAAAAGATGCAAAAAACTCTACGCGGTTGCTATGCGGTGCAGGAATTGTCTCAGGTGATGACGTTGCAAAGGCGCTGGAACTAGGAGCAGACGGCATCTTGGTTGCAAGCGGTATAGTCAAGGCAAAAAATTGGGAAAAATCAATAGAAGAGTTTGCGCTTGCATTCACAGCACGCAGAAAAATTTGATATGCCACTATAACAGAATCCTTGTGTGAAATCTGTCTATTTTTTTAACGAAGGCGACGGCAAGAACAAGAAACTGTTTGGAGGCAAGGGAGCTGGCCTCATGGAGATGACAAGATTAGGACTTTCAGTTCCTCCTGGTTTTACTATAACTACCGAAGTTTGCACAAGATACTATGCCAACAACAAGAGGCTTCCAAAAAACCTGATGCCAGAAGTAAGAAAAAACGTGCAGAGGATTGAGAAAAAAACAGGGAGAAAACTTGGCAATGAGAAAAACCCACTTCTGGTATCGGTTAGATCAGGCGCGTCAGTATCAATGCCTGGCATGATGGACACTATTCTCAACTTGGGATTAAATGATAAAACGGTTTTAGGGCTTGCGGATTCAAGCAGAAACCCCCGATTTGCATGGGATTCCTATCGAAGGTTTGTGCAGTTATTTGGCAAAGTGGTCTTTTGTGTCGACGATAAAAAATTTGATTCTGTATTACATGATGCAAAAAACAGACAAGGTGTGCAGCACGATAATGAGTTAAATGAAGAATCACTAAAAAGTGTTGTAACACAGTACAAACAGATTTGCCAAGAACACACGGGAGCCAAGTTTCCTGAAGATCCTTACAAGCAGCTTGAGCTTGCAATAGAGGCAGTGTTTAAGAGCTGGATGGGTGAGAGGGCTGTCGTATACAGAGAAAAATACAAGATCTCAAAAGATGTTGCAAGCGGCACTGCAGTAAGCGTAGTTGCAATGGTTTTTGGCAATATGGGAAACGATAGTGCTACCGGAGTAGTCTTTACTCGAGACCCATCGGACGGCTCAAAGAAGATCTTTGGAGAATATCTTGTCAACGCTCAAGGTGAAGATGTAGTTGCTGGCATCAGAACTCCGCAACAAATTGACCAGATGGAAAAAAGTATGCCATTGACGTACAAGCAATTGCTAAAAACATGCGAGAAGCTTGAAAGACATTTCAAGGAACCACAGGACATCGAGTTTACCGTAGAGAGAGGCAAGTTCTATCTTCTTCAGACCCGCTCTGCAAAGATGAATGCTGCATCAATGATCAAGACTTCAGTCTCAATGGTAAAAGAGAGGTTGATAACAAAGAAGAGGGCAATACTGCGCCTTCATCCCGAAGACCTTGACCAAATTTTACACAGGACGCTTGATACCGAGGCAACAAAAACACTAAGCCCTGTTACACGAGGCATTCCAGCATCTCCGGGGGCAGCATCAGGCATGGTCATTTTTGATGTCAAGAGAGCCACAAGTGCAGGCGAGAACGGAACCCGCGTCATACTGGTAAGAGAAGAAACAAAGCCAGAAGATGTTCCAGCGTTTTTTGCGTCAGCTGGCATTTTAACAAGCAGAGGGGGAAAGACGTCACATGCGGCCGTTGTGGCACGTGGTATGGGAAAGCCTTGCATTGTCGGATGCTCCGATATTAGAATCGATTATTCTACAAAGCAATTTTTTGTTGATGACAAGGCAATTGGTGAAGGTGAGATAATAACAATTGATGGAAGTACTGGCAGTGTCTATGCAGGCGAGATACCTACAGTTGAACCAAGACTGACAGAAGACTTTAAAACAATTCTTGATTGGTCTGAAAAGTTCAAGAAACTTGGCATACGCGCAAATGCTGACACCCCAGAGGCTGCAAGGCTTGCACGAACGTACGGCGCCAAGGGAATAGGATTGTGCAGAACAGAAAGAATGTTCAATGCAAAAGACAGGCTTGCAGTCTTTGTTGAGATGATAATGGCAAAGACTGTTGAGGAAAGAAAATCCGTCTTGGAAAAGCTTCGCATATTACAAAAACAAGATTTCAAGGAGATTCTTGAAATTATGAAAGGGTATCACGTTACAATCAGGCTTTTAGACCCTCCACTGCATGAATTTCTGCCAAACATTGAAACGCTCCTAAACAAGGTCCACGTGTTAGAATCCCAGGGAAATTCAGGTGAGATTTCCACTACCCGAAAAATTCTTGAAAGAGCAAAAGAGCTTGCAGAAATAAATCCGATGATGGGGCACCGCGGTGTCAGGGTCGGCATAACATATCCTGAGATTTATGAAATGCAAATAAGAGCCATTTGCGAAGCGGCGGCCGAACTTGAAAAAGCCAAGGCAAACACCCATCCGCAAATAATGATACCTCAGGTTGGAAATGTAACGGAACTTGAATACATCAAAAAAATGTATGATTCTATCAAGTCAGATGTTGAATCAAAGTATCACGTCAAGCTAAAGATGAACTTTGGGACCATGATGGAAGTTGTAAGGGCTTGTCTAACAGCAGACGAGATTGCGCAGATAACAGACTTTTTTAGTTTTGGAACAAACGACCTTACTCAGGCAGTGTTTAGTTTCAGCAGAGAAGATGCAGAAGGCAAGTTCCTTCCACAATATATTGAAAAAGAAATAATGACAGAAAACCCCTTCCAGTCACTTGACGTAAACGGCGTGGGCAGCCTCATGAAGATTGCCGTATCAAAAGGCAGAGGCATAAAACGCAATTTGGAGATAGGAGTTTGCGGCGAGCATGGCGGAGACCCGCGCTCTATCAGGTTTTGCAGTGGTGCCGGACTGACATATGTCAGTGCGTCAGCACACCGAGTTCCAATTGCAATTCTGGCTGCTGCACAGGCAACACTTGAAAATACATCCAAATCTTCAAAGAAATTGAATCGAGACAGATAATCAAAACGTGTGTAGGATGCAGTCCGGGGAGGTTCTGATATTACAGAATTTAATCTCGGAGTTAAGACCAACCAAGGTAACTAAAGAGAACCTAAGAAGGGAATGGTAATCACAATATTCCTTAAATAGTATCCGGGACATATTACACTCTAAAGAGGTGGGCATGTGGTGCAAATTTTGCTAATAGATGATAACAAGGAAATAACCAACATGATGCAGAAGTACTTGACCCTCAAAGGTCATGAATGCATAATCTCAAATGATGGAAGAAATGGACTCGCTCTTTTAGAAAAACAAAGATTTGATGTTGTCTTGCTTGACTTAGCAATGCCGGAATTTACCGGTGTTGATATTGTCAATGATCTTTACAGGACAGGTAGGATAAATGATCAGAAAATAATCTTGTTTACAGCTTCAAGTGTCAAGGATGAAGAGATAAGAGGACTTGTTGAAAAGGGAGTGTATTCCTGTATCAAGAAACCCGTCAAACTAGAAGTACTGCTAAAAGCCATTGGAGGATAGGCTCTGACATCAGACGATGAGAAACAAAATGAATCAGCGCCTTCAAACGACAATTCTGTAATCAAGGAACTTGAGCAGGAAAAAATCATACTAAGCGAAACAAATGAAATCTTATCGGAAAAGACTGAAGGACTAGCAAAATCAAAGGACAATCTTGAAAAGAGGCTTGAGGAGGAGATAAAAAAATCAAAAGAGTTGGAACAGGAGAAATTAATTCTAGATGAAATTTCACAATCAAGCGAAAAAAAGGCAGAAAAGATTGGCAAAAGGACTTTTATTTTGATTGCTATGATTGTTGTAGGTGCTGCTTCTGCATTTATAGGATATTCCTACTACGAGAATCAGCTGCTTGCTAACGCAACAACGCATTTGCTTGAACATTATAATTCGAATTATGTCATTCAGAACTTGCAAGGGACGGTTGTTAACACTTGGGTGTCTTGGAATTTGTTACAGGGACAGGTCTTGCATGTGAGCATAGTAAATGATGCTAATCTTCCAGATGATAAGATAAACGCGGTAAAAAATGCCATATTATCAAATGAGACCATTACTGTAGACAATTCATTATTACACGAAGGGCCCTCAGGAACTTCATCAACTCGTTATAAAGGATGGGAAGGCGCACTAGCTGACTTGCAGCGATCGCCAACCAAATTCTTCATACCACAGACATTTGCAATATCAGAAGAAAGTAATGGTGCAGGGGATATTGTAATAACACTTACAAATGACGAAAATCCCGATGGCTTGTCGGGATTTACCAAATCCATTTCTGATGGAAACCAAATTCTAAAGAGCAAAATAACGATTTACGACGCAAGCCAGTTATCATCTTTACAACTTGGAGCCATCACAAGACATGAATTTGGTCATGCATTAGGGCTTGCACACTCGACAGATCCCTCTGATCTCATGCATGCTACTATAAGAACTGATTATCCGTACATCTCCGGATGTGACATTGACGCAATCAAGGGATTGTATAGTGGTGATGAGCGGAGCCAAGTAATATGTCAATGACTGTCTTGCGCTCATTCAAAACTAACATTATTTCTTTACTTGTCCACAAATCGTGGGATGTGAAATGAGTACAAAATTACAGGTCCAAGGCATTCTATTTGTGCTCATTGCAACAACGATAGCATTACTGATAATTATTGTATTTTATACACAGGATCAGATAAAACATGCTACAACTGTTGTAAAAGAAGAAAGATCTATACTCATAAACCAACTTGCAGATAGAATTGATGCAGGTATCAGTAAAGCTATAACAATTCTACAAATTGCAAGCAGGAATGATCATATGATGAGTCCTGTTAATACTTCTTCTATCAATACCAACCTGCATGGGATTCCTCAGAATGTGGACATGGAAAGAAGAAAAGTGATGCGTGACATTTACGATAATGACAATCAGTTTCAAAATCTGCTTTTTGTTCTTCCAAACGGTGACGTATATATCAACGAGCCGTTTGTTTTCCAAAAAAACATGACAACATCCAACTTTGCATTTAGAGATTGGTACAAGGGTGCAATATCCAGTGATAACATCTATGTAAGTCAAGTAGTAGTTTCAAAATCAAGTGGAAAACCAAACGTAGTAATCGCGATACCTGTTTTTTCCAAAAATAGCACTCTCTTGGGACTTTTGACTGGCTCGTTTAGTCTAGATAAATTCAAAAAAGAAGTGGAGAGTTCAAAACTGTACAGTTCAGAAAGAGTAATTGTGGTGGACAACACCGGAGCTATAGTTGCAGACTCTGAAGGCACTTCATCAGAGATCAGACACATGACTGGAGTTGATGTATTTCAAAAGGCTCTTGCAGGAGAAAACGGAACAGCTAGTAACATAATAAATGGCACAAACATGTTCACAGCATATGCTCCACTATCAGTAGGCCAGACCAGATGGGCCGTAGTATCAATACAGCCTTATGATGAGGCATTTCATTCAGTAAATGAGACAGTACAAGAATCTATCATCCTGTCCATTCTGGTCCTGGCAATAGTATCTGTTGCAGGCTATTTCCTTTACAAGGCATTCCGCGACAGGGTCAAGCTAGCAAAAGAACTTGAAAAATCCAACATAGAGTTACAGGTTCATTCTCAGAAATTGCGAGAGGCTGACACGGCTAAAGAAGAGTTTGCAACAATGGTAACACATGAATTGAAAACGCCTCTTGTTACAATAAACGGCTATAGTGAGATGCTTAAAGAACGAGGATTGTTAGGGACGCTGAATAATGAACAAGAAGACGCGGTAAACAAGATTTATGCATCATCAAAAAAACTTGAGAGTCTCATAGGCGATATTCTCGTAGCCCAGAAGATTGACCTGAATAAACTGCATTTCAATATTGCGGATTTTGATGTCGAGAGTTTTATGAACAACATAGTGCAAACATATCTGGTTGTTACAAAAGATAAAAAAATAGACTTCAAAAATATTACGAATGTGAAATTCACTATAAAGAGTGACAAGGACAGACTCTCCCAAGTGTTTGACAACCTCATTAGAAACTCGATAGATTTTGTTCCCTCAACTGGCGGAAAAATTGAGATTGGTGTTAAAGATGAGGGTAACCAAGCTGTGTTTTTTGTCAAGGATAATGGTATTGGTATACCAAAAGACAAACAGGCCAATCTCTTCAAGAAGTTTTATCAGATAGACTCCTCCCTGAAAAGACAGCATGGAGGCACTGGCTTGGGATTGGTGATATGCAAAGGATTAGTTGAAGGACTCGGCGGCAAAATATGGTTTGAAAGTGATGTAGGCAAGGGCACTACATTCTGGTTTAGCATTCCTACTAATACCTCATAAAATCATAAACAAGCTGTAGGTCACTAAATTTCAGAAATTTCCAAATGAAATGAAATAAAAAATATCATATGCTGTTTAAAAAAAATTGGAAGGAGTTTTGTAGTTACGATTAGATTACTGCCCGTTTTGGGTTAATTTTCTCTGATAAAACCGCAAATCCAAATCATCTGGGGCTAGACAAATCCCTCGTTCACAGGCATAATAACAAATGCCACCCCAACATAGGCAGACCAAAAACTCATTCTAATTCACGAAGGCTGAAATATCGAGTAAAAGTATCTTATTTTGCAACATGCTACCTCGACTTGAATCAATAAAACAGGCAAGACTAAAGATTGGGCTAACACAGCAAAAGCTTGCCTCCCTTACAGGCGTCAGTACCTCAATGATAAACCAAATCGAGTCAGGAAGATGTCAGCCAAGCTATGCCACTGCAAGAAAAATATTCGAGGTGTTATGGTCACTTGAGAGCCAGTCTTCCATGAAAGCAGGAGATATCTGCAGTAAGGAAATTGTAAAACTTCGAACAAGCGATACGTTGCACGATGCAATAAAAAAGATGCAAGACATGTCCATCAGCCAGGTTCCAGTCTTTGAAGGAAATGAGGTAGTAGGCCTTGTTACAGAAGATGGAATCGTAAAACATCTAATTGACAACGACGAGACGCAGCGAAAAAAGATAAGGCTTGCAGAAATTATGGATTCACGTCCACCGATAGTAGACTATGAAACACCTGTCAAAACGCTGGTCTCACTTATACGATATTCAAAGTGTGTGTTAGTATCAAAGCAAAGTAAGATTGTCGGAATAATTACAGCATCAGACACGCTAAAGCTGGTAGAGTAAAATTATTTCGGATGCGAGCAGAGCTCTGTTAGCACACCGTGAAGGGATTTTGGGTGGATAAAAGTTATCTTTGTTCCACGCGAGCCTGGCCTGACATCGCCCAAAAATCTCACACCGTTTCCTTTCATTCTGTCAACCTCATTTTCTATCTTTTCTGTTTCAAGTGCAATGTGGTGCAACCCTTCACCTCTGGTTTCAAGGAATTTTTTAATCGGGCTTGATTCCTTTGTTGCCTCCATAAGTTCAATTCTTGAATTGTTCAAGTGAAGTATTGCAACTCGCACCCCCTCAGTCTCTACTGTCTCAAACTCTACTTCATTTATGCCTAGTACTTTTTGATATTCTTTTACTGCCTCATCTAAGTTGTTGACTGCTATGGCAACATGGTCAATTTTCATTCTAGAACGACTCCTTTGGTTGGTATACGCCAAAGACCTGTCTAAAGGTATTGCTTATCTCTCCAAGTGTAGCATAACTTCGCACAGATTCCAAGATGTAAGGCATGAGGTTCTCTTCCTTTTCTGCGGCACTTTGCATCTTGGATAGGGCAGATTCTGTCTTTTTGTTGTCCCTACTGCTTCGTAGTTCCTTTAGATTTTGTGTTTGCTGCACCTGAATGCTGTCATCGATCTTCATTATCTCAGGTTTTTCTTCTACAGAATCGGTAAACTTGTTTACTCCAACGATTATTCGTTCGTTGCTGTCTATCTCTTTTTTCAGCCTGTATGCATTTTGCCTTATCTCCGACTGGAAGAATCCCTTCTCTATTCCTGCAAGCGAGCCTCCCATTCGTTCAATTCTTTTGAGATACTTGTTTGCTTCCTCTTCAATTTTGTCGGTGAGATATTCAACATAGTAGGAACCGGCCAGAGGATCAACAGTCTTTGTGATCCCGCTCTCATGGCCTACAATCTGTTGTGTTCTCAATGCAATCTTTACTGCAGCTTCTGTTGGAAGTGCAAGTGCTTCGTCTTTTGAGTTTGTGTGAAGTGACTGGCATCCTCCAAGTACTGCGGCCATGGACTGGATTGCAACTCTGACAATGTTGTTGTCTGGTTGCTGTGCTGTAAGAGACTCGCCGCTTGTTTGAACATGAAACTTGAGCTGCATTGATTTTTTGTCTTTAGCGTGAAATCTTTCCTTGACTATCTTTGCATAGATTCTTCTTGCTGCCCTAAACTTGGCAACCTCCTCCAGAAATTCACTTGTGCAGCAAAAGAAAAACGACAACCTCGGTGCAAAGTCGTCAATCTTGAGTCCTCTGTCCACACATGTATCAATATATTCAATGGCATTTGCAAGTGTAAATGCAACTTCCTGAATTGCATTGCACCCAGCTTCTCTCATGTGATATCCAGATATTGAGATTGGATACCACTGGGGGACTTTTTTTGAGCAGTATTCAATCATGTCGCCAATTAGCCTCATAGATGGCCTTGGCGGATAGATGTACGTATTTCTTGCAATGTATTCTTTGAGTATGTCATTTTGTGTGGTTCCTCGCAGTTGTTCGCTTTTTACTCCCTGTGATTCACCTGCTGCGATATAGAGCGAAAGAAGAGTAGAAGCCGTTGCGTTAATTGTCATCGAGGTGCTCACCTTGTCAAGAGGAATTCCATTAAAGCAGGTCATCATGTCCTTAAGCGATGTTATTGATACACCTACCTTCCCTACCTCACCTTCTGCATGAGAATCATCTGCGTCATATCCAATCTGGGTTGGCAGGTCAAAGGCCATGCTCAGGCCAGTCTGACCCCTTTCAAGCAAATACTTGAATCTCTGGTTTGTCTGGGCAGCAGTACCAAATCCAGTATACTGCCTCATGGTCCAGAGCCTATCACGATACATTCCCGGATGTATGCTTCTTGTAAATGGATACTTGCCTGGCTGCTCCAGTCTGCTTTTTGGTTTTACCTTAGAATCATAGAATCGTTTCACTGGAATGTTTGAATCAGTTTTTATTTTTTCCATAGCATCACTTTAGCAATTTTGATATTTTGTCCCCTGCCTCAAATGGATCAAGCGTCTTTTGCTGTACCTTCTTTAGATATTTAGCATAAGTTGCACTTGAATCAAGCATGTTGCTCACTTTATTTTTGACATTATTTAAAATAATATCCCGAAGCTCTGCGTCAAGCCTAGACTCTTCCTTTTCTTTCTTTGATTTTTTCCTTGACTCCACGAGTTCTCCAAGTTTCTTTGCAAATTCCACTATTCCCTTGTTTGACTTGGTTGAGGTCATCATGACTGTTGGGTTTTTTTCCGACATGCCAATAAAGTCCCGAACCGAATCAAAGAGTTGGTTTGCGCCCGGAAGGTCGCTCTTGTTTATAAGATAAATATCTCCAATTTCTGTCAGCCCTGCCTTTATTGTTTGAATGTTGTCACCAGTGTTTGGATTAAACACTACTACAGTAAGGTCAACTACTTTTGAGATGTCAACTTCGGTCTGTCCTGCCCCCACACTTTCTACCAGTATTGGATCAAACCCAGCATATTCTAAAATCCTTATGCTGTTTCGCAGTGCCATCGATACGGCACCTGTCGCACCTCGTGAGGCCATACTGCGTATGTAGGTACCAGAATCAGTTGACTCGGTCATTCTCACTCGGTCGCCCAAAATTGCTCCTCCTGTGATATGACTTGTCGGATCTATTGCAAGGACTGCGGTTTTGTATCCAAGTTTATTGAGCTCGATACTTGTCCTGTTAATCAAAGTGCTCTTTCCTGCTCCTGCAGGACCTGTTATACCAATGGTAACTGACTTGCCAGATGTCTTGAATATTTTTTTAATCAAATCTCTAGATCCTTTCTCATCGTTTTCAACCATCGATATGGCCCGTGCAATGGCTCGTCTTTTTCCTTGCTTGAGGTCTTTTACTAAATCCATCTAGAACAATGACGTATCACATCTACAATAAAATCTTGTTGAAAGAGCACCCAAAGCAATGCGTTGTGACCTCAAGTGTTTTCCAATAAAGATTTTAAGACCCGCCCCACACTCTGAAAATTATGTCGCAAAAAGCCCAGACAAAGCGCATACGAATCTTGGTATCAAAACTTGGGCTAGACGGTCATGACAGAGGAGCCCTAGTGCTGTGTCGAGCTTTTAGAGATGCTGGGATGGAAGTCATTTATTCAGGGCTATTTGCTACGCCAGAAAGAGTGGCACAGATTGCAGAAGATGAAGATGTCGATGTCATAGCCCTGAGCCTTCTAAACGGGGCACATCTTACACTGTTTCCACGGGTAGTAAAGGCGCTCAAAGAAAAAGGCATCAACGATGTTCTAGTAATAGGCGGAGGAGTCATTCCACATGATGATAAAGCAGAGCTTGAAAAATCTGGAGTGCTTGGAAACTTTGGTCCTGGCACACCACTGCCTACCATAATTGACTTTATTCAGTCAAACCTGTCAAAGTTCAAGAAAAATTAGCAGATTATTCAGTAGAATCCGGCCACATCATTTGGCGCATTTTCTTTCCCACTTGCTCTATCTGATGTGACTCGATTACTTTCATGTGCCTGTCAAACGCATTTTTGCCGTTTTTCCTATAGTCGCTTGTCCATTCTTGGTTGAATGTCCCATCTTGGATCATCTTCAGGGCTTTTTTCATTTTATCCTTGACGTCTTTGTCCATGACCATTGGGCCTCGTGTCAAACCGCCATATCTTGCAGTCTCGCTCACTCGCCTATACATTCCAGCTATTCCGTATCTCTGGATCATGTCCACAATCAGTTTGAGTTCATGCAACACTTCAAAGTAGGCAATCTCAGGCTGGTATCCTGCCTCCACCAGCGTTTCAAATGCGTTCATTATCATTGATGCAGAACCTCCACACAGGTCCACTTGTTCACCAAACCAATCAGTCTCAACTTCTTCCTTGAAGGTTGTTTCGATTACTCCTGCCCTAGTGCTGCCTATTCCCTTTGCAATAGCAAGTGTCCTGTCCCATGCTCTTTTTGTATAATCCTGATAAACTGCAACAATTGATGGAGTTCCAAATCCTTGTTGATATGTCTCTCTTACTTTGGAGCCAGGCCCTTTTGGCGCCACCATTATTACATCAACATCTTTTGGCGGTACAATCCAACCCCAGTGTATTGCGGCTGCATGTGAAAATGAAAGTGCTTTTCCAGTTTTCAAATGTGGTGCAATTTCATCTTTGTAGACTTGGGCTTGGACCATGTCAGGAATCAAGACATGGATGATGTCTGCTTTTTTGCACGCATCTTGGACTGACATTACCTCAAGGCCGTCCGCCTTTGCCTTCTTCCAGCTAGAGCCAGACTCGTTGACACCTACAGTGACATTAAGGCCAGAATCTTTGAGGTTGTTTGCCTGGGCATTCCCTTGTATGCCATAACCGATCACTGCTACAGTCTCGTTTCTTATAGTGTCTAATTTTACATCAGAGTCTTTCCAGCTTCTTGCCATATGCTTGGCCTTTAAAGACTATGGAAATAAAAACCTAGATTCTAGCACATTTTTAAGACGTGCGGATGGCATTTCAGCAAAACAAGATAAGAGGTTTTTTGAAGAATTCACCATATTTTGTCGTTTTATTGCCCATCAACTACCATTGAAGGGATATAACAGAAACCTGGAATAGTAAATAATCAGGTACAAATAACAGTTACATTGTCATGTACAGTACAAGTATGGCGCTCCAAACAGGTACAGTACAGGATACCATTTCCGGCTAAATGAAGAAACTTTCCATTTTTGACACCATTTCCATAAAAATGAAATTATAAATCAAAAGATACCTTAAATAGGAAATTAATCGTGTGTGTTTTATTGGGGCAAAAGGAGAAGATACGAGTACTAGTAGCAGATGACAACCACGACATTCTCACGCTGTTTAGCGAGCTTTTAAAGCTGAAAAATTTTGACGTCATCGGTAAGGCAAGCAACGGAAAAGAAGCGGTCAGGTTGTATGCAGAGCATAAGCCACAGATTGTCTTTTTGGATGTGGTGATGCCAGATGGGGACGGCATATATGCATTGGAAAAGATTAGGGAGGCAAACCCCTCCGCGATCGTAATAATGGTAACATCAGATGTTGCTCCTACCACGGCTGAAAGACTAGAGCAGTTACAAGCTTCAGCGGTGGTCTACAAGCCATTTGATATAAATGACATAATGAAGGTAGTTAAAGAATTGTTAGCCAAGTCAAATGCAAGCCAGTTAAAATTTTTCAATTAACTCTTGTTTTAATTTAATAATAATTCAAAATTTTAAGAAATATAAATTTCGACCAACATATTAAAAAATAGTAGGACAGTTATTTGCAATTATCCAATTTTGGTGAAAAGTTTGCTTTGTAAAAAAATTTGCTGATTTTTTTAGCTATTGAAAATTTTTAAATACAATTAATCATGGATTCAATTGAGAGCAAGTTGAGTTCAGAGATAACAACAGATGAGATGTGGCATGTGATGGAAGAATACGGTATTGACAGACGCCTTTTAGAAGCCACCAACCCAAGCAAGGAATTGTTACTTCGACTGTATATTGCAGTAAAGCAGGTAAAAGAAAAATCAGAGTTGTTTGAAAAAGAAAATAGCGAGTTTCTCAGCTCTGATTCCACACAGTAGATATTTCTGTAGTCTAGTTCAGATATTCCTAAAGCCGCACATTATCAAAACATTAAAAGATCAAATTGACATTTCTCTGCCACATTTTACGCACCTAACAACTGTTCCTTCGGTCTTTATCCTGTCAAATTTTTTTGAACCGCAGTTAGGGCATATGGGACATGCGCGTAGCTTCTCCATAACATATTCTAGAGATACACGGTTCCTTATCAGTCTGTTTGATACGATAGCGTTTATCAAATAGATAACAGTACAGATTACTGTGAAAGGAATTAGTTTTTCCTCAGATGACGAAGAGACAAGCCTGGAATATCTGTATAGCATTGGCCTTGGGCACGCAAAGCGTGGCAAGCCAAAGGATGCAATATTTTACTTTGACCGTGTTCTCATGGTAGAACCTACTCACACAAATGCCCTATTTAACAAGGGAAATGCACTAGGGAAGCTTGGCAAGTATGAAGAAGCAATCAAGGTCTACGATATGATTTTAAAGACAAGACCAAACCACGCGGTGTCTCTTTTAAACAAGGGGCTTGCATTACATTATCTTCAGAGATATGACGAGGCAATTTCATGCTATGATGGCATCCTATCACAAGAACCACAAAATGCAAATGTGTTGTACCACAAGGCATGTAGCAAAGCGCTTCAAAAAAAGACCGAAGAATCTCTTGCACTGCTTGAGCGTGCAGTGGTTCTCAATCCAGAGTTTGCCACCAACGCAAGCAAGGACAAGGATTTTGATATCTTGCATGATGACGAACGATTCAAAGCACTTGTTGCCTAAAATTATACAATAGAGAAAAATACATCAAAAAAATTCAGTATATCATGAATGTTGGAATTATTGGAACAGGATTACTTGGCAAATCTGTTGCAACTCGTCTTCTCAATACAGGCCACAAGGTAACAGTATACAACAGAACAAAAGAAAAGACAGATCCTCTTAGAAAATTGGGTGCAGATGTAGTCGAGTCTCCAAGAAAAGTGGCAGAAAAATCTGATCTTGTAATAACAATTGTAAAAGATTCAGGAGCAGTCGAGTCAGTATCATTTGGTAAAGACGGCATAGTGGACGGCAAACATGATGGACTTGTTGTGGCAGACATGAGCACCATCAATCCAATTGCCTCAAGAAAAATTGCTAAAAAATATGAGCAATCCGGTATTACTATGATAGACAGCCCTGTGATGGGCGGCCCGTCACTTGCAGAAAAGGGACAGCTTGTAGTCATGGTAGGAGGGAGTAAAGAAGCATATGAGAGATGCAGGCCAGTTTTTGACTCAATAGGTGAGAGAACATTTTATCTTGGCAGCAATGGTGCCGCCGATGCCATGAAGCTTGCAATGAATTTGCAGATCTCAGTCCTGGCTTTGGCAATATCAGAAGGAATCATACTTGCAAAAAAGTCCGGACTTGATCCGCTTCTTTTCCTTGAGGTTCTAAACTCGACCTATTTTAAGACAGGAATGAGCCTCCTCAAGGGACCAAAGATGGCAAAAGGGGTCTTTGAGCCAAGTTTCTTTCTGAATGTAATGCAAAAAGACCTCGATGAGATAAACTATACTGCCAAAGAGTTTGGTGCAAACCTGCCCGTTGCAAGGCTTGCAAACGAATTGTACCAGGGCGCGGTCAAGGAGGGGTTTGGCCAAATAGATTATACCGGAATAATGGCATATCTTGAAAAAGTTACCAAATCAGACACCTAGAGTTCTTCGGGTGGCTTTATCTTTCTAAAATTTATGAAGAGGGCTACGTCGTATGCAAGCTTTAGCACGCCTCCAATTACAAAAGGGGCAACCAAGATCTGCCCCAGTATGGCACCAGCAATTGACGGGCTTACTGCCTGAGCAATGTTTCTTGAAGTATTTGTAATCCCAGCAGCTGCAACACGTTCATTTTCTTTTACCACAGCCATAAGATATGACTGACGGGTTGGAACATCCATTTGAGATATGCTCATTCTTGCAAGATACAACCCAATAGCAAGTGGGAATGTTGGTGCAAAGGCAACAAGTATCAAAAAGACATTAGACGGAATGTGGGTCCACACCATCGTATTAACAAGTCCAATCCTTGATGCGGCCTTACTTGCCAATAGATATGATAATGCAGTAAGCACGCCTGCGGCTGTAAATATGTAAGAGATGGTGCTCAAGTCTGCTCCAAACTTGGTGTAGAACCAAAATGAAACTATACTTTGTATTACAAATCCTCCTGCAAAGGAATCAACTGCAAAAAGCGATGACATCTTTGCAATTATACTGCGAGACTCGGGCGTAATGTTACGACGTATTGTAGGGATGTTTTCTTTCTTATCTCTGGTCTCAATCTTGGGTGACAATACAAGGTATATTGCTAAAACAGCCAGCGCACATGCGGCATATGCAAGAAAAAGAACTTTGATTGCTTCAATCTTATCTAGTCCAAACTGCAGTGACATGAGATGAGGCAGTCCAGAAAGTAGGACTCCTCCAGACATGGCAAAGGTTCCTACCATGTTATATATGGCAAAAATAGAGGTGCGTTTTTTTTCATCATTTATAGTCTGAGGCAAGATTGCCTGTTCAAGCGATAAGAACGCCCCTACCTCTGACCCTGTCACATTTATTGTGCCAACAAGTGCCGCAACTATTAGCGCCACGTAATTATTCGTTACAAAAAATATTGCAGCAGAAACTATCATCAATATCGCATAAAGAATAAGAAACTTTTTTCGTCCTATCTTATCAGCATATGCACTTGAAACCAAATTGAAGATTATTCCGTTTACTAGTGTTGCAGTTAACACAACTCCAATTAAGATCTCGTTGAATCCAAGCAGGCTAAGATAAATTGCTAAAACTACGCTTAGAAAACCATAAGAAAACGTTCTAACAATCCTTGCCCCAAGTATGAGCTTCCCATCTTTTGATATCCAGTTTAGCACCATTATTGACCAAGCTTTGACTTGTGAGCTTGAATATCTGCCGCTTCCACTTTCTTGAAAAGTGGTGAGGGTTCACCAAGTGTATGCCCCTTTTGCACAAGGAGATCAGACATTGAACTCCATTTCTGTTCTGATACCTTTCCGCTAAGGCCGAGCTGTGACCATATTTTCTGTGACGATTCAGGCAAAAACGGAAAGAGAGATACGGCAATCGAATGCACTGCGTTTACCGAAATGAATATGCAGTTGTTCGTACCCGGACCGCCCTTCCATGGCTCTTTTTTTTGAAAATATTGATTAAAGTGTGCTGAAAATTCCAATATCTTTTTGAGCGCCCTATCAAGATGGTTTTCTTCCATGAGCGGCGTAATCTCACCTGCTAGATTTTTTATCTTGCCTTGTGCCTCCAAGTCTGCAGGATCAAGGTTGTCTGCAGAAGGTATTATCCCTCCAGTACTTTTCTTTGTAAATCCAAGCGCCCTATTGACAAAATTTCCAATATTGCCGATAAGTTCAGAGTTTATCCTTGCTGCAAACTCGTCCCAGTCAAAATTTAGGTCGTCTTGGCTGTAGGGCGTAATCATTGTAAGATAAAATCTCAGATAGTCTGCAGGATAGTTTTGTAGAAAGTCTTTGAGACCAATATACCAATTTCTACTCTTTGAGATCTTCTTTGATTGCAACATGAGATGTCCTCTTGTCGGGATGTAATCAGGAAGCTTGTATTCTTTTTTTATTCCAAATCTCATAGCAGGCAAGAAAAGATAGTGGTGATATACAATGTCTTTTCCAATAAAATGGTAGATATCTGACGAGTTCCAAAATTCCTTTCCGTTTATCCCCTTGCTGTCAAGAAATTTCAGTGCAGAGGAGATGTAGGCAAGATGGTTGTCAAACCATCCATAGAATACTTGGCCTTTTGCTTCTTCAAGTGGTATTGGCACCCCCCACGTGATGTCGCGTGTTATGTCCCAGTCCACAAGCCCATCTTTTATCCAGTTCTGGACATATTTTTTTACGTCCTTTTGCAGATGCGAGTCTGCTTCAAGCCATTGGTTTAGCTCATTTACAAAGTTTTTTAGTTTGAAAAAGTAATGCTTGGTCTTTTCTTTTGTGGGAGGATTCTTGCAAATCGAACATTTGGGATCTTCTATTTCTTGAGGAACTCTGCCGCATTTTTCACACAGATCAGAGTACTGCTCTTCTGCCTTGCAGTATGGGCATCTCCCTACAACGTATCTGTCTGGCAAAAATTTCTTGTCAAACTTGCAGTAAAACTGGATTATCTCTTGCTCGTAAATGTGGCCATTTTCCATTAACTTTTTGAACGTGTCCTGTACAAAGACAACGTTTTCAGGCGAGCTTGTCCTGTAGAAAAAATCAAACCCTATACCAAATGCGGTAAAATCCTCATAATCTCTTTTGTTCCAAATTTTCACATATTCTTCCGGAGTCATTTTTTCCTTCTCGGCTTGAATTAGAATTGGCGTCCCATAGTCATCTGAGGCACATATGTAATACGCCTCAGTTCCAGCCATCTTTAGGAATCTTGTTGTAATATCAGCAGGCAAATAAGTCGAGGCAACATGACCAAGGTGTATCTCGCCGTTAGCGTATGGCAGCGCACTTGTAATAATTGCCCGTTTCATTATTTTGGTACTGGGTGCACTGGATTTAAGCTATGCCCAACTCTGAGCATATTTTATCTGAGCAGGAGTTGGCTTGTCAATTTTGACGTTCATTGCAACTAGAGCATCTATTGCAATTTGCTTGTCAATTTCTGAAGGAACTGTAATCACTCTTTTTCCTATCTTTTTGTGATTCTTTGCAATGTAGATCATTGACAGCAGTTGGTTTGAAAATGATTGTGCCATGACCTCAGGGGGGTGTCCTTCTGCTGCAACAAGATTGGCAATCCTTCCTTTTCCAATCAAGTAAACTCTTTTTCCATTTTTTAGTTTGCACTCATCTAGGTTTGGCCTGACCTCTCTTACCGATTTAGATTCATTTAGAAGAAACTTGGCGTCCACCTCGACATCAAAGTGTCCAACGTTTCCAAGTATAGCTCCGTCTTTCATCTTTAAGATGTGCTCCTTTCTTATCACTCCAGTCTGGCCGGTAGCAGTGATATAGACATCTCCTATCTTTGCAGCTTCATCTATTGGCATGACTTCATATCCGTCCATGTGCGCCTCAAGTGCCCTCACCGGGTCTACCTCTGTAACGTATACTTTGGCTCCAAGGCCGTGCGCCCTTGATGCAACACCCCTCCCTACCCAGCCATAACCTGCCACCACAACTCTTTTTCCTGCAAAGAGAAGATTCATTGATCTGAAATAGCCGTCAATCGTACTTTGCCCTGTACCATATCTGTTATCAAACATGTGTTTTGTGTAAGCGTCGTTTACCGCAATTACTGGATATTTTAGCTTCTTTTGTTTCTCAAGAGCCTTTAGTCGTATAACTCCGGTAGTAGTTTCCTCTGTTCCGCCAAAAACAGGCCATGAAGAGAATTCTTTGTTGCCATGAATTTTGCTGTGACAGTCAGAGCCGTCGTCTGTTACAATTTGTGGTTTGTGACTGAGCATTTGTTCTATGCACCAGTCGTATTCTTCTGGAGTCTGCCCTGCCCAAGCATAAATGTGAATTCCATTTTCTGCAAGAAATGCCGCAATGTCATCTTGTGTAGAGAGCGGGTTTGCACCACATGCGCTCACCTCTGCCCCCAATGCCTTTGCGCCCATCATTAGAACGGAGGTCTCTTTTGTAATATGCAGGCATACTCCAAGCCTTATTCCCTTCAAGGGTTGTGATTTTTTTAGTCGATTAACGGTATTGGTTAGAATCTTCATGTGATCTTTTGCCCATTCGTGTGACAGTTTTCCTTTTTCTGCTAGGCTTGGATCTTTAATCTGGCTCATATGAAATTTCAAAGTTTAGGGGTATAAAATGCTATCAAAAAATCTCCCTTACGTTTGACATAAAGGTAAACTGGCAGAATTTACCGATACAAGAAATGGCAATCTAAATATTGGTTGGTTTTTGTTTAAAAAAATATGACATGGAAAAAAGTGGCTGAGAAAAACGCAATTGCTCTGGGAAAAGGAAGAGAGTTTGTAGTGGACGGCAAAAAAATTGCCATATTCAACCAAAACGGCTATCATGCGCTTGACTCAATTTGCGTACATCAAGATGGGTCACTTGCTCCAGGCAAGCTTGAAGGCGATGTGGTAGAATGCCCCCTTCATTTCTGGCATTACAACATCAAGACAGGAGAGCTGCTCGATTACATCAAGGGAGTAAAACTTCAGACATACAAAGTTGAACTAAAAAATGACGGCATCTATCTAGATGTGTGATAAGTTTAATTCATTATGCAATATCACTTTAGCAAGGGCTTGAATCCTGCAATATTAAATGAGATAACAAAGAAAGACTTCAATGCGATACAAGAAAAGATTGGTTCATTTCTGATAGATGAGATAAGAGAACGCAGATCACAAGGAGTAATATTTGGTCTAAGTGGCGGCATAGATTCTGCTGTAATTGCTGTGCTTTGTGCAAAATTTGTCAGAGAAAAATCTCTTGCATTGATAATGCCAAGCGCTAAAATTACTCCGCCATCAGACACAGACGATGCAATAAAGATGGTTGACAGTTTACATCTCGAATACAAGCTAATTGAAATTGGATTCATCCATAAAGAATATTCAAAGTATATCGAGCCAAGTCCTCTAGCATTTGGAAACCTAGGTGCTAGGATACGTTCAAACATCTTGTACTATTACGCCAATGCAAGGAACTACCTTGTGCTTGGTTCTGGAGACAAAAGTGAGTTCCTGATTGGATACTTTACAAAATATGGAGATGGTGCAGCAGACCTTCTACCTATAGCGTCACTATACAAGACACAAATTCGAGAGTTTGCAAAATTTCTTGGAATCCCTCAAAACATAATTTCAAAGCCAAGCGGTCCTCGCCTGTGGGAAGGACACACCGCAGAAGGCGAGATTGGACTCACATATGAAGAGGTTGATTCCATACTATATTGCATCTTTGACAAGAATCTATCAATTGAAGAGACTGCAAAACTCACAGACATATCCATATCAAATGTGGATAAAATTTACCAGATGCATAAAAGAAGCGAGCACAAAAGAATAACACCCAAAGTATGCGCCCTCTAAGTTGATAGTACTTGAAGATTTTTGATACACTGTCAGGAACTGAAAAGGAACTTGACACATCTAACAGCGTAAGAATATACCTATGCGGGGTCACGGTGTACGATGAAAGCCACATAGGACATGCAAGGACAATCATAGTTTTTGATACACTCCGCAGGTTTCTGGAGCATCAAGGAATCAAGGTCAAGTTCATACAAAATTTTACCGATGTTGATGACAAGATAATAAACAGGGCAAGGGCCGAAAACGTTCCCTCAGATAAGATAAGCTCAAAATACATTGCAAGTTATTTTGAAGGATTTGACAGCCTCCACGTAAAGCGCGCCGATATGTATCCAAAAGCAACAGAACACATTTCTGATATGATTGATTTGATAAAGACTTTGATTGACAAGCAATTTGCCTATGTTTCAAAAAATGGAGTCTATTTTTCAGTGTCAAAATTTCATGATTATGGCAAGCTTTCAAAGAAAAAAACTGACGAGCTCATCTCAGGGGCCCGCGTAGAGGTAGACGAGACAAAAAAAGATCCTCTTGATTTTGCGCTGTGGAAGTTTGCAAGCGACGAGCCTGTGTGGCAGAGCCCATGGGGTCCTGGCAGACCAGGGTGGCACATAGAGTGCTCCGCCATGAGCTTAAAGTATCTAGGATCAGACTTTGAGATCCACGGAGGGGGAAGAGACCTAATCTTTCCCCATCATGAAAATGAGATTGCCCAGTCAGAGTCATGCTCTGGCAAGAATTTTGCCAAGATTTGGATGCATGTAGGCATGGTCACAATAAATGGTGAGAAGATGTCAAAATCTCTTGGGAATACAAAATCAGTGGATTTTGTACTGAAAAAATGGGGCGCAAACGTAATAAGACTTTTTTGTCTCTCAGGGCACTACTCCAAGCCTATCGACTATTCAGAAGAGTTGTTAAGAGAGACAATAACAAAGTGGCGCCAAGTGGAAAATTGTTACTATGAACTAATCTTATCAGACAATGGACAGGCAAGCAACGACGACGCCAAGATTGTCGATGAGGCAATAAAGGAGACAAAAACAGAGTTTGAAGATGCGCTAAACTCTGATTTTAACACGCCGCTTGCAGCAAACGCATTTTTCAAGCTTGTCAAGGTCATAAACCAACTTGCCGCATCTGAACGACTAGTAACTTCAATCTCCAGCCAGCTTTTGCCAGCACTTGATTGGATGCTTGACATTTTGGGTCTGAAAGTTTTGCAAATTACAGAAGAAGAAAAAAAGAAGATAAACGGCCTGATAGAAAGACGCAATCTTTTGAGAAGCCAGAAAAAATTTCAAGATGCAGATGCAATAAGAGACGAGATATCAAGAATGGGAGTTGTATTAATTGATCACAAGAAAAAGACCCTCTGGATGAAGCAGGAAAGAATAGGCGACGAGGGTTAGGATTTTTTTGTCTGTGCGCTGACAAGCGATACAACATCGCGGTCTCGAAGTTGGTAATTTGTCGGAAGTCTCACCCCATATCTAACATCCTTTGCATATAGCAATCCCTTGGTCAGGTCGGAATGAATCTCCTTTGCCAGGTCTTCGATGGTGGACCCGTCTTTCATTAAAATCAAGTCTGGGAGGATTCGTCCCTTTTTATCAGATAGTTTTTCAGGGTCGGCCACAGGATAGACAGAATTCATCTTTAGCAGTTTGAAGACTGTGACATTTATTGCAAACTGAACACCGGTCCTCATGTATTCTCCAAGTATGCCTTTTGTGATAAATTCCAGAGCCTCAAGTTGTTTTTTGGCGAGTTTTTCTTTGTGAAGTATCTCAAACTGTTCTGAACCCGGGACATATTTTATGAGTCCCTTTTGTTCGGCACGCCTCAGCGAGAGTTCACTGTCGGCACTGGCTGGAATTATTATAGTATCCACGTATTTTTCGCGCAGTCTATCAAAGTTCTTGTCAGCGCCTGGAAGGTCTATCTTGTTTGCGACTATTAGTGTAGGCTTGGATATCTTTCGCAGATGCGCTGCAAATTTTTTGCTGTCTCCCATGTCAAAATTATCAAAGTGTTTGCCTTCAAGTCCTGTTACTTTGAGAGCCTCTTTTACATGGCCATCCTTTACCCCAATTCCACGAAATACGTCAGTGATGGCAACTACAGGATCTGTCTCAGAGTTGACAAGTTTTGATATTTTATCCCTGTTGCCCTCCAAGAGTTTCTGATACCACATTATCAATTCTTCTTCAATGTCTGAGACGTCAGCAATTGGGTCGCCTTGGCCAACCTCAGTTATCCTACCCGCTGCGTCCACACTCCCCGAGACGTCAACTACGTGAAGCAGTGCATCAGACTGGGTGGCAACTGAGAGGAATTGGTTACCAAGCCCTTTTCCTGCCCACGCTCCCTTTATGAGACCTGGAAGGTCGATGAGCTCAATTGGTATGAATCTCCATCCGTCTACGCATTTGGAATTTTGAGGATTGTCTTGTACACTGAATTCTGCATGAACGCATGGCGTTATGGCGTTGCCAGTTCCGCGCTCGGGCTTTTTTGTAGTAAATGGATAAGTGGAGATCTCGCCTCCTCCCAAGGTGGCGGCGTTGAAAAATGTTGTTTTTCCAGTATTTGTCTTACCAATAAGGCCAATCTTAATTGGCATGAACTCATCTCACCCTCCTTGCTATTTATCTCTGTTGTAAATTATTGATCCTGTCAAGTTATTCATGGTTGTGATTTGGAGACACATTTGCAAGTGAGTCTTTTATCTTGTTTGCATACCACTGAATTTCTTTGAGTTCGTCATCCGTTAGATTGTCGTGCCACTTTTCCAGGACAATTTTTAGGATTTGTGATCCGTCATATAGTAGATTCCAGTATGGATGATGTTCTGCAGTATCGTATGCAAGCTCTGCAACTTCATCAAGTCCTGCCTTTGCTCGTGCGACTGCACTTGTATTCTCTCCATATATCTTGACCACGCCCAGATCCAAGTCAGATGTCATCTTCAGTGCCATATTTTTTTGTTCAAATGATTTTATCAGGTCTGCCAGAGAATCACAAAATTTTGCAAGATCTTCTGCCATATCTAAAATAGTCTTTGATGCTCTGCAAGCATGCACCTGTTGAAGACAACGTCGATTCCTGCTTTTTTTGCAAGCGATTCCGCCTCGGGGTTGTGTATGCCCTCCTGAAGCCAAATTACACGAGGTTTCAGCTTTATTGCCTCTTCGATTACAGGCATTACTTGGTCGGATGGCCTAAATACATCCACCACGTCCACGGGTGTCTTGACATCCAAAAGACTGTGGAAACATTTCTTTCCTAAAATCTCATCTGCTGTTGGATTTATCGGTATAACGTTGTAGCCTTTTTCTGCCAGATATTTTGGTACATAGTGGGCTGCTTTTTCTGGATTTTTTGACATGCCAACTACTGCGATATTTTTGAATTGATAGATTTTCTTTATTTGTTCATCTGTATGAGGGTCTTGTTCCATGAGTTTTGGTATAGCAATTCCTCTTAATAGATTCTTGTAGAACGATTTATAGGCACATATGTGTCATGATATCGCATGGAAGAAGTTCCAAATGACGTCATGGTCCTAAGTGCAATACAGCAAGGTGCTAAGAAATTTGACAAGATTAAAAAGAAAACAAAGATTGACGATGTGGAACTAAATGCTCTTCTTGAACGACTTGAAAAGAACGGCTTTATCAATCTGGTTGAAAAGAAGGGGTTCTTTGGACCAAAAAAAGAACTAGTGTTGACCGAAAAAGGGACAAAAGAACTTGAGGAGCGAAGGTTCGAGTTGCAACAGCACTGGGATCAGATGGTTACCCTTTGGCAGAACGGCGACAAGGAAAAGCTGCAGCAACAGATGGAAAACAAAAAGTCCATGTTTCCTGCAATGATGTTTATGGGAATAATGGATATGATGATGTTTTCATCAATGATGTCATTTATGGGGCTTGCAATGGCAAGCTTCATACCAGATCAATACATGTACGATTCCGGCTCGACAGACATGGGACATGATGGCGGACACGATATGGGTCATGACAGCAGCGGTGGAGATTTTGGCCATGGCGATTTCAATCACGACATGGGCGGCTTTGACGTTAATTTCTGAATCTCGATTAGATAAATAGATTTTAAAAAAAGAGATTTGAAATACTATTCCTTTAGCAACCTAAGTCAGACAATACTTTCTTTGCTACAGAAGCATCTGCATTTGCAGCTGCAAGCGCACCCTTTACCATTGTGCAAAGAGTGGATGAGCCGCTAGTTGTAGGTGCTGCTGTTGTGGATGTTGCGTTACTTGTAGTTTTGTTACCAAGCTGGGCAGAGTTGATTTGTGATTGTAATTTATCCCATTCACCTGGTGCGCACAAGTGATCTCCACATACCTTTGTGTTTCCTGTTCTAACTGTCAAGTGGTTGTCATTTAGGTAGGAGTAGTCTCTCTGTATCAATGCATTTGATGCAGGAATAGTTGATACTGCAACAGATGCTACCAGAACTGCTGTTAACAACAGTACTACCGGTAACTTGGACGACATGTTTTTTGCTAAAGGATGCGCATATAAAAGAATTTCGCACAACATTGCGACGCCTTGCAAAGAGTTACATAAGAAACAAGACTAGTCTTGCTGATGATTGCAAAAGTTGGAGCAAAGGCACCAAACCTGTCGATCTCAAAATGGGTGCAGGGGCTTCCTACAAACATTGACAAAGAAAAAGACAATGTAGTTTTAGTTGAAGTGTTTCAGGTAAACTGCCCGGGATGTTTCTTGTACGGAATACCACAGGCAATTGATATTTACAACAAGTATCGCAAAGATGGTCTCACGGTACTAGGTGTGGCAACCGCGTTTGAAGACTTTGACAAAAATACTCTTGAAAATCTTGAGCTCTTGCTAACCAATGGGGAGACAATAGGCGAGACGCAAAAAGCACTGGGGCAGTACGGCCAGCTTGTGGAAGGAAAAAAGATCCCATACAAAATTCCCTTTCCGGTAGGAATGGATCTTTTAAAGAAAGAGAATGGTGTGATAAGCCAAGACAAGATAAACGAGATAATTGAAGCAAATGTACCTGGATTTGATTCCTACAGTGCAAATCAGAAAGCAGAGATAATAGAGCGTGTCAAGCAGTATCTCAAAAGCAAGGAATACTCTGCACAGACATTTGAGCAGTATGCCCTGCGAGGAACACCTTCCACAATTTTGATTGACAAAAAAGGAATACTCAGAGATGTTGGGTTTGGTCAAAATGATCTCCTTGAAGAACACATCAAAAAGTTACTAGAGGAATAAGAAATCCGCAAGAAAACTTGACAGCAATGCGACAAGCCTTCACATCGTTTGACGACACCTTGGAAAGAGTGGTCAGATTGCTAAAGTCCCACAAGTCAGGATACATCTCAGGTGAAGAGATAAGCAGATCTCTTGGGTTCAGCAGGGCAGCAGTCTGGAAGAACATAAAGAAACTCAAGTCTCTTGGATACAAAATAAGCTCAAGACAAAACTTGGGCTACAAGATGATTGCCAAGACCGGCCTGATGTTACCATGGGAGGTCTCAGACGGATTGCAGACTGAGACCATCGGGAGAAAGATATACTATTTTGATACGATTGATTCTACACAGAATTTTGCGTTAAAGTTAGCATCAAGGCCATATGAGAATGGCTCCATTGTCATAGCGAGCCGCCAAACACATGGCAGAGGAAGACAGGATAGAAGGTGGATCTCACCAAGAGGCGGCATATGGCTATCAATACTTTTAAAACCAAATTTCGAAGTGTCACAAACGTCTCTCTTTCCAATGCTTACTGCACTTGCCCTTGCTATCGCAATAGAAAAAAAATTGAAACTAAAACCTGAGCTCAGGTGGCCAAACGATGTAACACTAAACAACAAAAAGATTGCAGGAATACTGGTAGATGCCTCAATTGAGTCAAACAAGATAGATTACCTCGTAATTGGAATCGGGATAAACTTTAGAATCAAACCCAGTACCATATCCAAAGGCATCAAGGGTTCCAAAAATTATGGTGTAACTACACTTGTAGGCGAAAAGTCAAATGAGGACTCGACAGTCTTTCTCCAGTCATTTTTAGAGGAGCTTGAGCGGCTATACAATAATGTAATTGCAAACAATCTGCATGGCATCAAAAAAGAATGGGAAAAGAGATCTTCAACTATTGGAAAAAATGTCAAAATATCAACCACGACTGGAATGATGACAGGAAAAGCAGTGGGAATAGATGATGATGGGGCATTATTGGTTTCAAGTAAAGGAAAGATACAGAGACTGTTAGTTGGAGATGTGTACCTCCAAAGCTAGTCATGAGATTTGAATCAAAGATAGCAAAAAGAGATCTTTGAAATTAGTTTAATTCTTGTTTTGACTTGGCAATTTGTTCTGGTTTTAATCTGTTGACTGCCAATAGTAATCCTTGAAGCAATACCTCTGGCCTTGGAGGACATCCCGGAATGTAGACATCAACAGGTACAACTTTGTCAATTCCTCCCGTTGTTGCATAGGTATCACCAAATATACCACCACTGCAAGCACAAGCCCCTACTGCAATCACAATTTTAGGAGTAGGTGTTGCCTCATAGGTTCTCAACAAGGCAATTTCCATATTTCTTGATGCAGGTCCTGTCACGAGCAGGATGTCAGCGTGTCGCGGCGAGGCTACAAAATGAATTCCAAATCTCTCAATGTCATAGATCGGATTATTGAGGGCAGTAATTTCAATTTCACAGCCGTTGCATGATCCCGCATCAACTTCCCGTATTGCAAGCGAACGCCCAAATAATTTTTTGATTTTTTCGCTAAGCTCATTTCCTATTTCCTCATAGGGTTTTCCGGATTGCATCACAGGTTGAGGGTTGGAATATTCAACTAGATTCGTTTTTGTTTTGACTGGTAGTGCAGATTTACTTTGAATTTTAACTAGTTTTGGTTCCACGTCTTTACAATAACCGCATGCGATACATTTTCCATGGTCTACTGAAATAATAGTTCGTTCATTCTCTCTGACTTTTGCAAGTGCATTTGTCGGGCATGATTCTAAGAGTGCTTCATATCTGTCATTAATGAGTTCAGGATTAAATGTGATACTACCTCTGAAATTAGGTGAGGCATGTTCACTTAGATCTTTAACCGTCTCAACACTGTTCCCCAGTATATTTTTCTCAGTTTTTGGTGTCATAGATCATTCCCAGAATACGACAAATCAAGGCTCTTGTTTACTACTGGAAAATCTGGGACGATGTCATTTAATACGGCTTGTTCAATTATTGGCCAGTTGAGAAACGACGCTGTTCTTACTTTGTATCTGAATATGGAGTTATTTTCCCCTACCATGACCCAGTGGACTGTCTGGCCTCTGTGAGATTCTGCATATCCTAAAGCAGATCTGAAGGGCTCTAGATTTGTCGGTGTATTCGCATGTAAACCATCACTTTCCAACTGGAGAGACATCCTTATGATCTCAAATGATTCCAGTATTTCTTGAATCCTGACTTCAAATCTTGCCAGCACGTCACCATTTCTTTTTTGCATTGTAACTTGACGCTGTGTAATTTCTTGAGGCGTTCCTCTGTGTTGCGTATAATATGCGGCATAGGGATGATCACGTCTTGTGTCAATGTCTATTCCAACACATCTTGCAGCAACTCCGACTATTCCAAGATCTTGTGCAGCTTTTTTCGGTATGGTTCCTGTTCCTTGCAATCTGTCAACAAAAGAAGATTTTGATTTGAGAAGAGTTACAACCTTCTCAAAATCTTTTGAAACCTTGTCTATTGTTTTCATGATGGTTGTTTTACTTTCATCCGTAATGTCACATCGCACTCCTCCAACTCTGTTAACTCCAAAAAGAATACGGCTTCCACTAAGTGATTCGTTTAGTCTCATAAGTGTCTCTTTTATTATGTTAAGTCTTGATGACCCGTAGGCAAAACCAATATCAGTTGCAATCCCAGCAACCGAGCTCATGTGATTGTAAAGCCTTTCCAATTCTCCAAAGATCGTTCTTATCTGTTGGGCTCTTCTTGGAACCTCAATCATGGCAATCTTTTCCAAAGCTTGACAGAAGGCAGTAGAGTTTGCTACAGATTCATCGCCAGAAATGCGTTCCGACAAGAGTAGTACGTCATCAATCTTCATTGATTCTGCTAGCTTCTCAATACCCTTGTGAGTGTAAAATAGACGAGTTTCAAGATTGATTATATTTTCTCCCATAACGCTAAATCTAAAGTGACCTGGCTCTATGATTCCGGCATGTACAGGTCCAACAGGTATTTCGCAAATTCCCTCTCCCTGCACGCTGAGAAATTTGTACTGGCTTTCCTTTCTTGTCGTCTTGGTCTTTAGATCAAACTCTTTTCTTAATGGAAATGTATTTTCAGGCCAGTGCTCATGCAAAACAAGCGGTCTTGTGTCTGGATTGCCAACTGCATCAAGTCCGAACATGTCATGTATCTCACGCTCGTAAAGAGCTGCGGAGGGAATCGGCATGGCAATGCTTGGAAATGATAAGGTGGATTCGTCTATTTTTGCGGTAACAAAAAAGAATATGTCTTCTCCATTTTCTTTTCCAAATACATATCGAATCACAAAACCGTTTCCCAGTTTTCTTTCATCAGTACAGATCATTGTGGCAAGTTTTGTACCCATATTTGCATAAAGATAAGTGCAAATCTCTGGAATGTCTTTTTGATTCGTTAGAATGAAATGGAGTTCATTATAGTTTTCCTCCGTCTTGATTATCTTGTCTTCAAACTTGCCTTGTATTTCTTTTTTGTATTGTTCTAGATGAGATTGAGTCATGGCGATCCTCCTTGACTTACTATGGTTGACGCATCATGTACTAGTGTCTGCAATTGCTCTGGGACATATACTCCTAAAATGAATACCAATGCGCCAAGAATTACAATTGGTATTACGGCAAGATTTCCCATCTCATTTGTTTTCATTTCTGTATATGGTTTTCCAAAAACCATTCTTATCAAATGCCTAAGAAACACTGCGAATGTCACAATCAGAAACAAGATAACAAGAGATGTGGCAAGAAACTGTCCTGATTTGAAACCCGAACCAAGTATCATAAACTCACTTAGGAAGATATTGAAGGGAGGCATTCCAACCAATGCGAGGCCCCCCACCAAAAACAACGCCCCAGTTATTGGCATCGTCTTTATTATTCCCGTAATTTTTGACATTGCCTTTGTCTCGTATTTTTGACTGATCGTACCACTTACAAAAAACATCATTGGCTTTGCAATCGCATGGTTAATTATCTGAAGTATGGCTCCATAGATTCCAAGCAAACCCCCAAAGCCAATTCCTAGTGATACAAGCCCCATATGCTCAACACTAGAATAAGCAAGCATTCGTTTCATGTCCTTTTGGAAATATATCGAGGCAGCAGCTATTCCAACGGAGATTATGGCAAGTATTATCAAAAGTTGACTTGAAAATGCAGAGCCTATTGAATAACTGCTGATAATGTGGAATCGCAATATGCCATAAAGAGCGCAGTTTAAGAGTACACCAGAAAGCAACGCACTGACTGGAGTCGGAGCCTCGCTATGGGCGTCAGGTAGCCAAGTATGCATTGGGGCAAGACCTGCCTTTGTGCCATAACCAATCAATATGAAAACAAACGCAATCTTGACTAAATTTGGATCAAATAGTTTTGAATTGTGTATCATTTCTGTCCAATTCATTGCATCGACAGAAGTTCCTGCGTTAATGTTTGCATAGTAGAAAAATGTGGTGCCTATCAAGGCAAAGGACAATCCCACAGTTGCAATTATCAGATATTTCCAAGCAGCCTCAATCGCGTTTTGTTTAAAGTAGAGCATTATCAAAAGAACTGAAATGAGAGTTGTTGCCTCTACCGTGATCCACAGTATCCCAAGGTTGTTTGCAATTGGAACAACAAGCATTGCCAGTAAAAAGACGTTAAACCCCTGATAGTATCTTGTGATGTGTTTTAAATCCACCATTCCATTGTCGAACTGTCTTCCCATGTAGTTTACAGAATACAGGGCAGAAACAAAACCTACAAGCGATATTGGTAAAAGTATTATTGCCCCTAACGAATCTACGTAAAACGTATTTCCAAACGCACTCATTGTTTTATCGTTAATGATTCTAGAAATAATGAAAAATGCCTGAAGTAGGATCAAAAATGCGGAAGATACTGTCACTATCTCTGAGATTCGTTTTTGTCTAAATATGGTAACAAGAATTGATGCTATAACTGGGGTTAAAAACAGCAAAAGTATAGTTGTGTTTGATTCTGTAAAGATTTCGGTTAACTGCATCTAGTCATCCCTCAGATTTTCCAGCTTTCCAATATCCAAGCTATCAAACGTCTGACTAATTCTAAACAGCAGGATAGATGAAATAACTATCCCAACTAGAATGTCTGCAAATATGCCCATCTCGATAAGCAGCGATACACCATGTGTTAGTACTAGTGTGAAAAGAAATAGCCCATTTTCTATTATCAAAAGACCAACTACCTGACTAAGAGCTGCTCTTCTGCTTACAATTACAAAAAGACCTATGAGAAACAATGCGACAGAAACCGGCAGATAAGTGCTTGCTACAGGATCTGATTTGAGTGGTATCTGCTGTATCAAAAAGTAAGATAACGCAACAAGAAATGCAGAGATTATAACAGCGGTTCGAAGGCTGACGTATGGATTTGTTTCCATCTTGAATTCAATTTCAAGTCTTCTTGTTACATATGTGAGTACCTTGGGAATTATTACTGATTTTATAACAAGGGTTAATGCGGCGGCAATGTAAATTTCCCAAATTCCAGTAACATACCCTACTATACCCGTAACTCCTGCAAGGACTACTGATTGCAACCTATAGGCATTTAGCCAATCTAGGAATCCACGTCTTGCAACTACCCCAAATGTAGCAATGAGTAGTATTGCAGCAGAGATTGTCAGAATGTCAGGTTGTATGGTTTCCATAAGTATCACTAGAGAAAATAGAAAACTATTCCTATCATCAAGCTTGCAATTGCAATGGCAATTAGATCAGGGATTCTAAACAAACGCCATTTTGCAACAGATGTTTCAAACCATGCAACAAATATGGCAAACATCGAAATTTTTGCAACAAATGCTAGAAATCCAATGCCAAGTTCAGATACTGAGATCGAAGATGAGATCCCCCACGGAATGAATATGTTTACAATCAATGCAAAAAGTATCATCTGTTTTATCGACTGAGACCATTCCATCAATGCCAGACTTTTGCCAGAATATTCCAAGATCATTGCTTCATGAACCATGGTAAGCTCAAGATGAGTTGCAGGATTGTCAAATGGCAGTCGGCCTGTTTCTCCCAATATGATAATAAACATAGCAATGGCAGCAAAGATTAGTTGTGGATGTGGCAATAGTGGAGAGTCAGATGCAGCACCTACCAGAGTACTCAAGTTTGTTCCTCCATAGGTAAGTGCTACTAGAAATATAGAAAGAAACAGAGCAGGTTCCAATAGTGCTGAAATCATCATCTCCCTACCGCTCCCTAGTCCGCCAAAGGTACTGGCCACATCCAACCCTGATAACATCGTAAAGAATCTTGCAAGTCCAAACAGGCCAATTACTAGAAGTAGATCGCCTACAAGCCCAAACGGTGAATTGGAAAGAAACACAGGTATGAAAAATGCAGCAGCACCTATTGCAACAAAGTTTACCCACGGAGAGAATCTAAAGATCCATGAGCTCTGATCAGATACAACCTCATCTTTGTGCAGTAGCTTTATGATATCACAGTATGGCTGAAAGATACCAAATCCTGTTCTTTTCTGCGTTTTTGCCTTTGTCTTTCTCATCATTCCAGTAATCAGCGGTGCAAGTGCAACGATGACAAGGGCTTGGATTACACCAATTGCAATCTCTACATAACCGCTCATCAATGATTCAACCTCACAAATAAGAGAAGCAGTACAGCAGTTATCAGGATGTAAAGCAGGTATGAGTTAACTTTTCCTGTCTGAATCTTGTGTATCCTGTCGAGGACAAAAAGTGTTGAGTTCACTATCGGTTGATACAGGTTTTCCTCAAAGATGTTCTTTGTAACAGAATTGAATTTTATTGTTTTTACCAAGTACTGATTTGTTTGCCCAAAAAATTCTTTATTAGTTTCATTATGCGGTTTGAAAAAAACTCTGAACACTGCCCGAATTGGTTGAGAAAGCGACGTGGCGGTACACTCCATTCTCTCGTTTAGACTACCAAATCCGCAATCCCATGTTCCGCAAATTGTTTTGGTGGTCTTTCCTCCAATGACTCGAATAAAACCAAAAATAGCAACTGCCATGGCAGATAAGATTATCAATACTACTGGCATGGAGAGATTAGCAAAACTCGTTCCAGCAGTATTCTGTAATGTTATTGCATCAAATGGGCTTGATGGTTGTGATGAAAGATGAAACGCCGTGCTTATCAGCGATATTCCTAAAAATGGAATGACGCCAAGCAGAATGCAGACGGCTGCAAGTATTGACATTCCTGCAATCATGTTGCGAGGAACTTCTTTGATGTTTAGAACATGTTTACTTCTTGCTCTAGAGAGAAATGTTATTCCGAACAACTTAACAAATGTGGCAGCTGCAATTCCCATAGTAAGTGCAAATGGCAAACTTGCAAATGCAATGGAGATTTGCAGTACGGTTGACGGTATTTGAGAACTAGAAAGAATTGCCTGTAGTGTCAGCCATTCACTTACAAAACCATTGAAGGGAGGCAATCCTGCAATTGAGACTGCGCCGATTAGAAACAATAATGCTGTCCACGGCATGTATTTGATAACACCGCCTAGATCCTCGATGTTTTTTGTGTGAGTGGCGTATACAACAGATCCTGCACCCATGAAAAGCAGTCCTTTGAAGACTGCGTGGTTTATTGTGTGATACATGCTTGCAACAAGAGCTAAAACGGAAAGCGACACAAGGTGATATGAGGCAAAAACAATTGAAAGGCCAAACCCTACTAGGATTATCCCAATGTTTTCTATACTAGAGAAGGCCAGCGCACGCTTGATATCACGTTCTATTACTGCATAGAGGACTCCAATTAATGCAGATGCCGAACCAGCAGCCACCATGAGTAGACCCCACCACGAATAGTCCGGAGAAGCCCCAAAACCTGTAAAATCAAGCACGGTCCTAACCAAGCCATAGATTCCAATTTTTATCATTACAGCAGACATCAATGAAGAAACATTGCTTGGTGCAGAAGGGTGTGCTTGAGGCAGCCACGTGTGCAGTGGCACCATTCCTGCCTTTGTTCCAAATCCGAGGAATGCAAAAACGAACATCAGATTTTTTATCAGAAAGGGGAACGAAGATGATGAATTTCTCAGAGAGTCAAAACTAAAGTTGCCAGTTTGGACATATCCAAGCAGAAATGAAACTACAATAAAAAATGTCCCAAAATGTGTCATCACAAGATATGTAATTCCTGATTTGAGGTTTCCTTCCTTCTCATGATCGTATATCACCAAGAAGAATGATGCAAGCGACATCAACTCCCAGAACACTAGAAAGAAGAACCCATTGTTTGATCCGACTACAAGAAACATGGATAAAATAAAAATATTAAAAAGAAACCCAAAAGCCGATATTCTTTTCGTTATTTCATATTCTTTTGAATATCCCATTGAATATAATGAAACAGCAAATGAAACAATGCCAATTATTAACATAAAAAATGCTGAAACGCCGTCAACAAGGATTTCAAAATTAAAGAAAGGGATCATGTTTGGAATTGCCCATGACAACGGTTTGCCTGCCAGGACATCAATGGAAAACAGGATTGTCAGAGCAGATCCCGCCATGGAAGGAACGAAGATCATCGATCTTGCAAATTTGCCACTTCTTGACAGCAGGCTAAGCATTGCTCCCCCTAGGAATAATGAAACAATTACCTGAAACAAAATAAGATTGCTAATCATTTTTGTCAGCCGGTGAAGCCCTGAACATTGTTGGGATGATTTTTCATAGATTGGGTCTTTGAGCTTCCGTTTCTGTTTTACGCATTTAATTGTTTATGAGGAAAAAGTATATGTGTATGTATATTGGTGTATATATATGCAGGATTACAACAACACAGTACAACTACTTGCCCAAAAACCAGAATATCTCAAGACACTTCAGTTAGCCGTGCAAAAAGAGGAAGAAAACCTGACAAATAAGCAGTATCTAGGATGGCAATGGTTTGATGTTGAGACTCATCCTGCAAAAATAGTAAAGCTTGTTACAAGTAGCATTGTCAAGGTAAATTTCAAATCCAACAACTCTACATGCTATCTTCTAAAAAACCGAGAATCGGTAAAACGAGCAATCAAACGTTCATAGGTGTACAACACGACATGAAACCAATCAGTTTTTTATAAGTACAAATTATTAATACAAGAATGAAGATCTGCTGGGCAAATGTCGAGAGTTTTGCTGAAGCCGATGTTGTTATTTTTGGAATACCAGACGAATCAAAATCACATTCTTTGCGTAAAGGAAGTTCAGAGGCTCCCCACAAGATAAGGGAGATCTCCAACATAAGAGACACTTACAAAAGAGGCAATAAAATTTCTACAGGCTTCCCGCTTGACGGAATAAAGTGTAAAGTATACGATCAAGGAAACATACTGCGAGCAGAAGTAGGCGAAACAGTGTCCAAGATAGTTTCTAAATCAAAAGTTCCTATTGCTCTTGGCGGAGATCATTCCATTTCTACAGAAATCATCAAATCAATCTACAAAAGATACGGCGCCGTATCACTTGTTTATTTTGATGCCCATCCAGACTTTATTAGCTCGGCCAGTGGCTATTATGGCTCTGTCGTAAATGATGTTTTGCCATACATTGACGTAAAATCAAGCATTCAGGTTGGAATTAGAACGCCTGAGCAAGAAGAGATTGACAATATAAAAAAACACAACATGCCAGTTGTAACCCCACTTGATATGTTAAAAAGCGGCATTGTAAAAATTGAGAAAAACATACTTGAAAGACTTGGGGAAAATGTGTACGTCTCAATAGATATGGATGCAATAGATCCAGCATATGCGCCCGGAGTCTCAGTCCCAGTCCCACTTGGGCTTCAAAGCCTTGATGTACTGTATCTTCTCAAGTCTGTTGCAAGACATGGAATTGTCGGCCTTGATATTATGGAGGTCTGCCCAAATTATGACATCAAGGACAGAACATCCCATCTGACGTCAAGAATGATAGGTGAAGCGATATCATCTATCAACAAAACTTCTTAATACTTTTAACTGGGCCAAAACGGTAGCAGGATATGTTTTCTCATTTTACTGTGAAAGAAGCCAATGCAATTCTCCCTTCCACAATTAAAAAATTCAAAGAGTTGGTGAACTTGAAAAATGAAATAATAAAAATACAGACAGACATGGAGACGGACCCCAAATACATGACCAGCCTAAAAGAATACATCTTAAAAAAACAAGAATTCAACACAGCGATCTCAAACTTTTACAAAGCAATGGAAGACATAGAAAGTACAGGGGTTGTGGTCAAAAGTGTGGAGGAAGGGTTGCTTGACTTTCCATCACTTCGATTTAGCGAAGAGATTTGGCTTTGCTGGAAAGAAGGCGAGACTGAGATCAAGTTCTGGCATGGAAAGGATGAAGGATTCAATGGCAGAAAGCCCCTAGAGGCATTTGACGTAGAAAAACTACGCTGATTTTGTTCAAAATTTACGTTTGACCCATATACCGAAATAGACCAAAACACCCACCCATAGGCAATGCTGTCGTCTTGGTTGCGTGCAGTTAGAATAAAGTTTCTGCTTGCATCAGTAATTGCAGTCTTTCTTGGGCTTGCCATAGAGTGGTGGCAAAACCATACCATCAACCTAGAGTTTGCAGGTTTGACGATGGCAGGAGTCGTGGCATTGCACGCAAGCGTAGACCTGCTCAATGATTATTGGGACTATAAAAGAAACATCGACACGAATACCAAGAGGACCAAGTTCAGCGGCGGTACTGGTGTGCTGCCAGAGGGATTGCTCAGGCCATCAGAGGTCTACCGCGCAGGAGTCATCATGTTAATTGTTGGAACACTAATTGGGGCATATTTTGTCTATGAAAGAGGCATCACAATTGCAATAATTTTGGGATTTGCAATCATTTCAATTTATTTTTATTCCACAAGAATTGTGGATTCTGGACTAGGCGAGGTCTTTGTAGCCATCAAGGGAGCCATGATAGTGCTTGGCACATATTTTGTGCAAACGCCGCACATCACTTCAGAGCCAGTACTTGGTGGAATAGTTTCAGGGGTCTTGTCATCAACTGTTCTTTTTGTGAATTCATTTCCTGATTATGATGCAGACAAGTCGCATGGAAGAAAGACGCTGGTCATAGTACTTGGAAGGCCAAAGGCCGCTGCTAGTGCATGGCTCTTTCCAGCCATATCACATGGAATAATAGTAGTGTCTGTGGCACTACACATTTTTCCTTCGGTATCTCTCATTACGCTAGGCACCTTACCCCTTGCAATAAGATCATGCCACTCCTTGAAACAAAAATTTGACAAATTGGAGGAGTTTGTACCTGTAATGAAAAACTTTGTGTCGTACAGCAGGATTACAGGTGCTCTCCTTGTCATAAGCTTCATTGCAGATTATTTTATCAAAATGGTGCAGTAGAATTAAATCGACCGCGTCCAAAGTCATGCCATGATTGCAGGTTATGCCACCCCAGAAGGCACGTTGGAGTTTGCAAGAAATCACCCAAATGTTGCAGAGAACCATTTCAAACAATTTGAAGGGTTAACCTTATCATCTATTGGAATAGGCACCTATCTTGGAAACCCAGATGACGCCACAGACGCCCTAGTCAAGGATGCCGTAGTAAAATCAGTCACGCTTGGAACTAACGTCATAGACACTGCCATAAACTACAGATCACAGAAAGCTGAGAGATCTGTTGGCAAGGCAGTTGCTCAGATGATTGAGAAAGGCAAGGCAAAAAGGGATCAATTCTTCATAAGTACAAAAAACGGCTACATCACAAATGACGGGGACATAAAAGAAGATTTTTGGCAGAACATACAAAATTCGCTTGTAAAACCCGGAATAATCAAGTCTGGAGACATCTCATCTGGATACCACTGCATGACAATACCGTATCTTAAAGATCAGTTAGAAAGAAGCCTTGAGAATCTTGGACTAGAGTGTGTCGACCTGATGTATCTTCACAATGCTGCCGAAGGACAACTCCAAGATATGACAAAGGACGAGTTTATGAAAAAACTTGGCGATGTGTTTGAGTTTTATGAAAGCCAGAGAAAGTCAGGAAAGATAAGATATTACGGGATGGCCACGTGGGAGTGCTTCAGAGTCCCAAAGGAACACCAACAATATCTTTCAATTTTTGATGTTGTAAAACTGGCAAGCAGCGTAGGCGGAGCTCAGAGCGGATTCAAGTTCATCCAGCTTCCATACAACATGTATTATGATCAAGCCCTTACTGTTAAGAATCAAGAGCAAGATGGCATCGCATTTACCATTTTAGAGGCTGCAAGAAAACTTGGAATCGGAGTTTTCACAAGCGTACCGCTCATGCAGGCAAGGCTTTTGGGCCCAAATGTTTTGCCAGAGTTTGGGCAATTAACACACCCGTCACACAGAGCAATCCAGTTTGTCAGGTCTACCCCAGGGGTCATAGCCCCCCTTGTTGGCCAAAAATCGCCATCTCATGTTGATGAAAACTTGGAGCTTGCAAAGACTCCAGTCTTGAGCGAGACCGAGTTTTCTGATCTTATCAGCAAGTTATCGTCTTAGGACATCCACATTTACACGATGCATTAAAGTTTAGGCAGCCTAAACTTTGATACCACAACTATTGAGGATATGGAGACGGCAAGAACAATTGCGGCAGTTGGACCAAACTCTGGCACTACCTGTATAATTTTGTCATTGGCTGTGCCACCGCCACCGTTGCTTGTAAGAAGGTAAAGAGAGCCGTCTGGCCCTTGTACAACATCTCGTAGCCTTCCAAAGGTTCCGTCAAATAATTTCTGGGTCGAGACCACCTTGTCATCTTTATCCAATGTAATCACCTCAAGACCCTGCCCCATCAACGTAGCAACCAAAAACTTGCCTTTGAATTGAGGAATCTTGTCAGAGGTGTAAAAAGTTGCACCAGACGGAGCCCATGTTATGTCGCCTGTCTGATATATCGGATTTACAAATCTTGAATCGTTTGCCATGCCAATCACATCAGGCCAGCCATAATTTTTTCCGGGTATTATCAGATTTATCTCGTCATGTGCATGCCACCCAAACTCACCTGACGGGCCATGTTCAGTCTCTATGAGGTTTCCATTTCTTGCATCCCAGTCAAGCCCCTGCGGATTTCTGTTTCCATACGTATAGACTGGTGAGCCTTCAAACAGATTGTCAGAAGGTACAGTCCCATCAGAGTTTATCCTCAATATCTTTCCACCAAGATACGTGACATTTTGTGCTAGATCTGACCTACCGGCCTCTCCTGCCGTGATGTACAACTTTCCGTCTGGCCCAAACTTTATTCTGCCATCATCATGGTATGTATTTGCAGGAATTTTATCTATCAAGACTTTTTCTTGCGATATGGTGCCGTTTGATTCCGTAAATCTTGAAACCCTGTTATGCAGCCCTTCCAAATCAGAGTAGGTGTAATAGAGATAGAGAAAGTGGTTTGCTTCAAAATTTGGATCAAGTGCCAGGCCCAACAGTCCACCTTCTCCTGCTTGTGTTACTTGGAGATGCGCTATTGGCTCATCTTGCAGTGTTCCGTTTTGCATCAAATCAAGATTTCCTGTTCTTTCAGTGAGAAATGCTCTTCCATCAGGTGCAAAAACAAGTTCCCATGGGTTTTCCAAATTTGATGCAATTATTTTTGTGTGTAGATGCGATTCGTCAACTTGTTGCGCAAAAGCATTGTAAAATCCAATGCCTGCCAGAAAAGAAATTCCAAGTGCGACACAGATTAGGTTCACGATACCAATGATTGGAAAATCAATCAGATTAAATCTTCTTTAGTATCTCTAGTTTTTCAACTGTAAGTTTTAAATACAAAGGCTAGACGAGTCAAGACATGACGGTAGTGGATCCAGTATGTGGCATAGAGCTAGATGAAAAACTTGCCCTCGAACACGAACACAAGGGAAAAAAGTATTATTTTTGCTGCCACGGATGCAAGAGAATCTTTGTCAGAAAACCAAACAAGTGGAAGAAGGACTAGATAGGAAAACTGCCGCACATTCTGCAAAAGCGGGATCCCTTTTCAACAGAAAAGTTACAGTTTGGACACTTGTTTTTTGATGAATGAAGTGCTGCAGGACAATCATAGTATTTTCGGTAGATCTCATAATAGTGTAGTGCCTCTTTTGATTGCAGAGCAACCTGCTCTTGTTCAAGATATCTTTTGGCTCTTTCAGAAAAGAGATGGTCGGGAATCAGATTTTCAAAAAAGTTTGTCAGGCCGCTTGTACCAGATCCGTCTTGCATGGCAGCCTTGTCACGCCACGCAATAGATCTTGGAAGCGACTCCTCAAACGCCTTTCTTAGAATCCATTTGCCAAATTTTTTTCCATTTTCTTCATGTATCTTGAGTTCAGGCGGTATAGATTTTGCCAGCTCTACAACCTCTTTGTCTAGAAATGGAGTGCATAGGTCAAGTCCTATGGAATTTGATATGTCCCTAGACGGAAAATGCATCACGCTCCATATTCGCTCAAGATCATTTTTAAGTTCAGAAGGAGACATGCGCTGGAAAAAATTGTATCCTGCAAAGAGTTCATCTGCACCATCACCTGTCATGATGGATTTGCAGCCGTCGCGTTTTGCACTTTTCATCGTAATGTAGACCACGATGCTATTTCTAATCTCAATTGGGTTAAATACACGCAAAATCTTGATTGTCTCCTCCACTGCTTCCAAGAGCTCATCAATTGATACAGAAAGAATCTTCAGCTTCAAGCCATTCAAGTTTGCAACAAGCTGCGCGTTTACAAGATCAGTAGAAGGAAAGTCTTTTGCAACCATTGCATAAGCACTTGCCTTTCTGCCAAGACATGATGCAAGAACAGATGAATCAAGTCCTCCAGACAGGGCGATGCTGTCAGTCATGCATCTTGCCACAGTACCGGAAACGAGTAGCTTGATTTTAGAACAAATCTCTTGCAACGGATCGATTCTAGCCATCTCTCAATTAAGTCATGACGACAATAAAGATTAGCTTTAAATATTTTACAAAGGCAAAATCGCATATGCTTTTGCCTGCAGAGATTGAAACAAAGACTCTCATACCTGCATTAAGGGCAATCTTGGCCAAGAAACTCATCGAGGACCACAAGATACGGGAAGAGGAAGTGTCAAAGATGCTTGGTGTAACACAGGCTGCAATTAGCAACTATGTGAGAGGAACAAGAGGAGATCCTGAGCTCATAAACAAGCTCCTTGCAGTAAAAGAAGTGTCAGATATGATAAACGACATTTGTGGCAATTTGGCATCAAACATGGCATATACACCATCCAGCCTATCAAAATTCATAGGTCTCTGCAACTACATCAAATCAAGCCTTTTGATCTGCGACATACACCACAAGCTAGAATCAAACATCGATGAGGCAATATGCAAAGAATGCGAAAATATGTTACTCAAAGGTCCAGGTAGCGCTTTCTAGTTTGTCTTTGTTATAGTAATCTCAATTATAGATACCAATGGCCCGTTGATTCCTTGGCTTTCACTGTCTACAGTAATTTCAGGTATCTGCGAGTTTCCCTTTAGTATGTTTTCTGTTATCACATTTGCTACCGCGACGGCTACTGGAATAGAATCTCCCCTTGCCCTCAGGGTAACCGTCTTGTGTTTTATCAATTCTGTCAGAATGTCAAGTGAGCATTCCATCACTGGGCGCGGATTGATAACTATCAGCTTTCTATCTTTTGAGTGTGTCCTAACATCTAGTACGTTTTCTTCAATTCCACTCAACAAACTCTATCTCACACCAAATTAGCATTCTATTAAAGTCTTATCGACAATTCATCCATCAATCAAAAAGATCAATTGGTATGTTTTGAAAGTCGCCGTTTGGCAATACGCGTCTTATTGTAATTGGTATTACACGCTTTTCAAGTTCGGTATAAGCTAAATCTAGTGAAGTTGCTACCTCTTTTGGCACTGAAATAAACGGCGGAGCTCCAAGAGATAGTTGCAATGCGCGCGCACCAAGGATCCTTGCCTTCTCAAAGCGTGTAAGTGTTGGAGGACCTATCATTATCTTGCCTTTCCCAGTTGTTTCATATTCTACAGGGGTATGAACAGGATCTACCTCGATTATCTCTCTTGCAGCGATAATCTTCTGCAGTCTTTCCTGTTCTGCAATCTCTTCTGGAGAGAGATCTTTCTTCCCTCGCTTGACAGACGGTTTTTCCTCTCCTTCTTCTGTTGTAACCTCGACAGTTTCTGTCTCGGGTGGTAAAATTGACTCTGTAACTGGTTCTTCCTCTGCTTGAACCTCTTCGGTATCTACACTAGCTTCCTCAGGTTCATCAGACATCAGGGTCTTGGTGAAACAAACGTTATATATTTCATAATACTCCCTCTCAAAAATGAGTGCCGGTTCTGTATCAAAAATTGAACTGGTTCTGTCATTGAAGGGAAAGGCACAAACCGTTTTAGAGCTCAAGCGTCATCTTGCGCCAAAGACAGTAGGGTCCATAGTCAGGTCCCTGCCGCTTGAAGGCAATGCGCACATGATTGGTGGTTCGATTGCATTTATGGATACGACTCTTACTGCAGGTGGCGAGAAACTCAAAACACAGTTCAAAAAAGGCGATGTTGGTTTTCTGGCATCAAATGGCTCTATCTGTTTTTTTCTAGATGATGTATCGCAGGCAAAACCTATGACGCTTGTCGGAAAAATTACATCAAATCTTGAAATACTAAGTCAAGTAAAACCCGGAGATATCTTTTCTTTGGCTCAAGCAGGTACGTAAATGTGGTGACCGCTATATCCACCAATTCTTTTTACTGCACCTTGTTTTTGTTGGTTCAACAAGAATGCATTTGCGGCTGATACCTTGACATTTAGTTGCCTTGATAATTCTTGTACAGTAAAGACTTTGGAGCTCTTTATGAAATTCATGGCTTGCGGTTCGTCTACAATTACAGAGATCGTAGTTTTTGATTTTTGTTCCTTCTTGTCTTTCTTTTGACCGCCTTCCTTCTTTGCTGCCTCGGCAGCTTGTGATTTCTCTGCTTGTGCAGGCGATTTTTTCTTTGCTCCACCCATGATAAAACTCCCCTTACTTCCTATTTATAAACGAACGAGATTATGATAAGAACAAATCTAAAGGTTCGATGAAAAAATTTGAGATATAAAATAAGATGGACTACATGATCTTGAACATACGTAAACTCATGACATGGTGTTATACCTAAAACAAGAATTCACAAGTCCTAAATACAAGCTAAATTTTGGCACATATATGGGATTGGGGGTAATTGAAGAAAAAAATCTCAATGACATCATCACATATGCACTTGACTATCCCAAGATGGTACTAGCAGAGGTCAAGTCACTTGCCATAACGTCAAACCTTGAAGACTTTGCATATGGCATCTATGTAGGATACGTCTGCGGGGTTTTCTTTGACGGGTTTTTGCAGAGAAACAAGAGATATCTAGACATTGAAGAGTCTTCTGACTTTCACAACACAATCATCAAGAGGACTCCAGAGATGCGGTTGAGAATCAAGGCTCACTTGCACTTGAAATAATGGCATCTTTCTACGATTTTTCAGATTCTCCAGATTAACTGATAAACTTCTTCCCTAGCAAGTCTTATCTAATTTTGATACCATAGACTTGTCATGCAGTATCTAGTAGAAGCAGAAAACATCGACGGCCTAATCCCAATGAAAGACGTTCCCGACTACATCAACCACATAGTGATTCCAAGCTATGAGCAGTTGATGAAATGGGAATCAGAAAACAAGTTAAAGGGCGGGTTGTTGACTGGGCAGAGGGCAGGAGCCTTTGTGATGGAGGCCGCTTCAAATGATGAGCTTGGAAAGATGTTAAAGTCCATTCCATTCTGGGGCATGGTAAAATGGAAGGTCACTCCCCTCCAATCATTCAAGTCGGCATCAGAGCAGGATGGACAGATAGCAAAAATGCTTTCAGGGAACTAGTCTGAGAGCTTATCAACCTTTTATTATACTGAATGTAAAGTCGTTCAGATGAAATTTTCGCTTGTTGCAGATACGCTAGGGTACATGGAGAGCACCACTAAGAGACTAGAGCTTACCCAGCATCTAGTGGATTTGTTCAAGAAAACTCCTCCGGAGATAATTCCAAAGGTGGTGTATCTCCTACAAGGAAAACTAAGACCAGACCACGAAGGAGTAGAGGTCGGCGTTGCTGAAAAGATTGCAGTCAGGGCATTATCAAAATCCACAGGCATTCCAGTTACCAAGATTGAGCGCGAATACAAAAAAGTGGGGGATTTTGGCCAGGCAACTGCTACCATTTTAGAACAAAAAATGCAGACAACCTTTCTCAAGGAAGACATTACTGTAGAGCGAGTATACGATACGCTGTTCAAGATAGCAGAGCTCAAGGGCAACAGGTCGCAGGATATGAAGATGAAATACATCTCAAGTTTGTTAAATGATTCTAGTCCAATTGAAGGTCGATTCATCGCAAAAATAATTACGGCAAACTTGCGGCTAGGCATTGCAGACTATACAATTCTTGACGCACTATCGATTGCTTTTACTGGCTCAAAGGAGAACAGGCCTCTGCTGGAGCACGCATACAATGTTTGCAGCGACCTTGGCAAGGTGTCCGAATCGGTATCAAAAGAGGGCATAGAATCTTTGAAACATTTTCAGGTTTCAGTCTTTAGTCCCGTACGTCCAATGCTTGCTGAAAGAGTAAAGAGCCCCCAGGAAGCTCGCGAAAAGATGGGCAACCAGTTTGCCGCAGAATACAAACTTGATGGAGAGAGAGTGCAGATTCACATAGAAAAAGACAGAGTGGTTCTTTACTCACGAAGTCTTGAAAATATCACAAGCTACTATCCTGACATTGTAGAAAAGATTACCAAATCCATAAAGTCAAGCAGAATAATATTGGAAGCCGAGGCTGTTGCCATAAATGAAGATACTGGAGAGTTTTTGCCTTTTCAGGAACTCATGCATCGGAGACGAAAGTACAACATCGCAAAGGCGGTCCAAGAGTATCCTATAACAGTCAATTTCTTTGACGTCATGTTTATTGATGGCAAGAGCTGCCTTGACATGACATACAGCGAACGTAGGAGGATACTTGAAAGTGTTGTAGTAGAAGATGCGTTTGCAAGAATCATGCCCATGACGATAGTCAGGACAGACGACGAGGTGGAGGACTTTTTGGAAAACGCCATCAATTCAGGCTGCGAAGGATTGATGCTAAAGCAACTTGATTCGCCGTACAGAGCAGGTGCACGTGCAAGCAACTGGCTCAAACTAAAACGCGAATATAGAAACGAGCTTGGAGACTCGCTTGATCTGGTTGTGATCGGTGCATTTTATGGACGTGGCAGGAGAACAGGCAGGTATGGCGCACTGCTACTTTCTGCATATGATGAAGACTCGGATAGTTATCCTAGCGTGTGTAAAGTTGGAACGGGTTTTACCGATGAGAGTTTAGACCAGTTCTATCAGATACTATCAGACAAGATAGTTGTAAAAAAAGATCCAAGGGTTGACAGTGGCCTTGAGGCAGATGTCTGGTTTGAGCCCGAGGTAGTAATTGAGATAGTGGCCTCGGAAATAACATTGAGCCCAATTCACAAAGTAGCTCAAGACAAGATAAGGAAGGGCAGCGGCCTTGCCTTGCGTTTTCCCAAGTTTACAGGAAAGATAAGATTTGAAAAAACTCCGGAGAATGCAACTTCGGTCAATGAGATTATCACCATGTACAACAACCAGAAAAAAGTAATACAAAGCGAAAAACAGTTTTGAATACATCCATTGAGATTACACGCAAGGATTATTAGCTGCCGGCTTCAAGTAAAACGCCTACATGTATAGCGGAGAACTTGAAGTTCAGGCAAAGAGAAAGGCACTTGCCGTTTTGCAAGATGAAATAAACAGGATTCTTAACGCAGTCAGAGACCTTTCAGCACTTCCCGAGCTGATAATCAAGTCTGACAAGTCCGAGGTAAAGCAGGCCCTTGAGAGAATAAAGAATACCGAGGATGAGGTGGAGGCCTTGCGCAGAAAGATAACTCGAGAGATTGCAGACGTTGGAGGTCTGATGATGAACAGAGAGAACCTGTTGAATACAGCATACACCATGGATGAGATTGCAGGCTACATCACAGGCATAGCCTTCAAGTTATCCAACATAAAGGGAGCCACTCTGAAAAAAGAAAAAATTGAAAAAGACTTGGGCGAGCTCATAGAGCAGGCAGTGGATCAGATCTACAAGATAAATGAGATTGTTCGAGCACTTGGCGGAAACGCCACGGTTGCAATTGACCTGGCTCACGAGGCCCAGAAGATAGAAAGAGCAGTAGACGAGAAATATCGTGCACTGACCATAAAGGTCTTAGACGAAGTCACGACTACAAAAGAGCTAATGCTCCTCAAAGACGTGGTAGAAGGCATTGAGGAAATGTCCGACAAGTGCCTCCAAGTATCAGATTCGTTCATTTTGCTGGCACTGAGCCTATAGAATAATACATCATCTTTTTTCCTTTTTTGTCGCAATCATAAACACTAAAATCGATAGGCTTACGTTGGAAATCATATCTTGAAAGGAGAACTAATCGAGAACCGTATCATAGTGTGGAACCTTGATGAGTCAAGATCACTTTTTGTCAATGGATATTACGGCAAGCCAATCGGAATCACAAAACCAAAGCCTGAGGAGATAAACGTACCTCTCATACTTGATTTAATTGAAGGATACTATCTGTTGGAAAAATCAAAACTAAAGATACACAGAAACAAGAAAAATATTTCCTCAAACGAGTTGCTTGAAATTTGCAGACGTGAGCACCACAACTTTGACAAAAAATACCAAGTGTACAAGGACTTTAGAGAGAAGGGATACATTGTAAATCCCGGTATAAAATTTGGCTGCGATTTTGCCGTATACCAGAAGGGTCCTGGCATAGACCACGCTCCGTATTTGGTTCAGGTGTACAATTCTTCGGATACCATGTCAGCAACAGGAGTTGTTCTGGCAGGAAGGCTAGCTACAACTGTGCGAAAGCAGTTCATACTTGCAATTCCAAGAGGAACCAAGATTGATTGTTTAGCCCTTGACTGGTGGCGGGCCTAGAGACTTTTTTTGATGTGAGAAGCTATTGCATCATAGACTTGGAATAGTTCTTTTGTGATACCAAGTTCTTGGCTGCTCTTCCATTTGCCGTGTATTCGAATTCCTTTCTTGGTAGGTTCGACCCAGATGAAAGTATCCTTGTACGGAAGATTGAGAATCATGCTTTTGAGTTCCCCGTCTGAATTAAGTGAGCCTGCAATGTTTCCTCCAACCCATTCGATATCAGACGCCTTTTTTGCTGCAAAGTGGCCACTTGCCTTTACCTTTGTTCTTGCGATGAAGTCATCTCCATTTACTGGATTTTTGGTCTTTACTATAAAGTGAGCTTGGAACCTGTCCTGTGCTCCCCATGGTAGTGGAATCAGATCTTGTGACATCTCTATCCCTTTTGTATTATCTGAATAACATCTATGTTGGTACCTTTGAGTGCAATGCAACCATGATTTGTAACCATTGCCGGCGTATGAGAGAAATACTTGGAATAATAGTCGCTTTTTTCCACCTCGTCAGACTCGAATTTTTCTGGCTCTGCGCTTATGCCAATCTTTTCTAGCAACTCGCAATATTCATTTCGTTTGTCTTTCTTTGAAAAAGTATCAGATTCAGAATCGTGCATGCGTCAGGGTGAATTTGACCCACAAATAAATATTCTCGTAGAGAGGCATTCCTGTCAATTTTCTGCAAAACTATTTTGATAAAGACCAGAATCAGAACATGAATCTAACGCTTTTGTCAGTTACGTTGATTGCAACTTTTTTCTCCGTTATTTCTTCAATGACATTTTTAAACAAATGGCCCAGATAGAGCGACCAATTTCTACCCAATTCAGGTTGGATAACAACTGTGTTTAGACTGCCTTTTAATTGTCGTCTAAATGGGATTCTAGAAGCATGTGTCCATGCTTGAACAAATTCAATAAAACTGTCTACGGTAAATTCATTTTGTAAGACTGCCATTATATCTACAGTGACATCTTTTGACATGGTATCAGCCATAGCAATTACTTTTTCTTCAGGATATCCCTCCATCAAACGCATAAGCAAAGGTCTTGGAAATGCAACTAGTCCTGCCCTTCCCGCATTTCCTTCATATCCAAAATAATTTCCACAAATTTCAGCCATAATTGTGCTGATGTTTACGTTCTTAGTTGACGATTCAGTTTCTAACAAATCAGCTATCTCTTCTGGGAGCCTAAACGACATAGTCCTAGTCTTTGTGCTATTCGCTGACAGAACCAAAAATTCCTACCCTGTCTTTATTAGGTGTACCGTAATAAAAATATGATCCCTGTAAAATCAGTAATTTGTCACTATTGCGCACAAGAATTATTTTGCACAGTGAACTTTTTGAGAGTCAGTATCATTGTACAATATAATTATTGATTGAACATCGCATTGCGTTATGTATGAATATTTTAGATCAATCACGTGATTCATCAAATCATTTTCGCCCTCTGCATCACCCAACCCCAGGGCATGTCCCATCTCATGTCTCACGACAGCCTCAATTTGTGTATCAGTCAGATCTTTTACATCGTAGATTGTTATTATGCTTTTTAAAATCTGGTGGTTTTTTGTGTCAATTATTGATTTTGTAAAACCAGAGTACTTTGGATCTTTCGTATCAGTTAAGCGAATTATAACATCCCCTACCTCATTGTCAGTCTTGCTGAGGCTGATTTGAGGAATGGCATACTTTGTTTTCAATCCCTTCACGCTTCCTAGCGCATCATTCCAACCAACGTAATAAACTGCCTGAGTTGGATTTTCATACGTTAGGTGATCTTCTGACATTATTGCGTCATTAATAGCAGAATATTGGTTACTTGATTCAAGTGTAGAGTTTATTATTCTCACGTGTAGCGGTTCATCTTTGTCAAGATGCCATGCCGCCCATGTTTTTACTAGTACTCCTCCAGAATCTAAAACTGCATAATCTGTCGCTGATTCGTTATTAGTACTAGAAAAATGAAGAACCGCAACTATGATGACTATGATTGTTGTTGAGATAGACATTATGGTTAGCGTTTTTATTTGCTGCTGTAATCCCTTCATCTTGTTTTTTACCACGGGGAACCCCTACCATTACAAAACGAAGCATGGAATGTGGTTTTGAAATGTCTAATCATAAAAGATGTGTTTTTTCTTTATTTTTTAAACATGGTGGCGAATATCAAATTTGATAGTTACTTTAGTCATAATCCCAAATTCCTTTCCAAATCTAGACTCTAGATACACCATGTCAAATATGCAGCTAGTTTCAAAGATAGTACAAACAGAATCTCATAATTGAATATAGTTTTTCTCGATGTGTTGCAAAACGAACAAACTAGTGATTTGCTAGTCTTTTCAAAAAAAAGTTTTCACTATGAAGTTAATTCATCTATGAATACAGTTATCGTTTGATCGGCGCTGTCAGCTTTTTCTGGAACTATGAGAAGGCCTGAATTTGAAAAGACATCACATGTTCCTTCTAGATTGTAGGCTCCAGCACCATGACAGCCTCTTTCTTTATAAGGTGTCATTTCGCTGGCTTTCTTCAAGTTACCGTATTGATGACTCCAGTCAACAAAATATGCATTTATAGGAGTTTTTCCATTTGATGCCACCTTATAATGAAATGATGATACCGTGTTAAATGTACAAGCTTGAATAAAGAGGGGTTTTGTAGAATCAAGCACGTATGTTGAGTTGGTTGGGGCATATTTTGCGTCGTTAATAATGGGATACATTATACTCGAAGCAATGATACTATGCTCATGACCCAAGGCGTGACCAATTTCATGCTCCAATAAAGATAGAATAAATTTAGAATCATAAGCATGCCAAACACCGTTACATTTGCTGTCTCCAAGACCTATTTCTATTGTTCTCTTGTTTACAGTATAAGCTGAATATGGTTCGTCCGTTTCAGGTATCCACCGGATTGTAAAGGTTGCATCTTGTGAATCCTGAACATATTTGAAGTTCACATGATCAGTTTCTTTCCAATACGAGAGAGATTCATTTAGTAAACTATTGAGATCAGCAGGGTGGTAAGTGGATGATCCTACATATACAAAATATGTTCTTATTGCAGGGTTGTCAGATGGCATTATTTTTTCTCCAACGGCCATAGGAAGAAGGAACACCACATTCAGTACAAACAATATCAACAATGTGACCAAAGCCAACTCAAAATCCATGTCTGGAGGGGGCAGACTAAGGGAATAAAGCAATCGGTGTTCAAAAATGCAAAATTACCTTCAGATCGAGTCTATTTTCATCTATTCTTATGTTCAAGCGTGATTTTCAGTGGTGATATTCTGCTTTGACCATAATATCCTCCAAAAAAGCAGATTAATTGTTGCATAGTAGAAAAACAGTGCAGGCATATAACCCTAGAGGTACTCTATCCATAGTCTTGATTCTAGTCATAAGCATTTATTCTTACCAGCAGAGAGTTTTTTCAGAGGATGCCATCACCTCTCCAGCTGAGACAGTCAAGGAACTTTTGACTTGGCATTTGTACAATTTTAATCCAGATGAGTTAAGTCTTGTAAATATCTGGCGCGTAATGAATGGTCCAACTGGTCATTCTCTTATTTTTGATGGGAGAGAAAGTTATGTTACCATCAAGAGTGCGACCATAGGAAAATTTCCTGGCCTAGTGGTTTCGGCTTGGGTCAGACCTGACTATAACATCATGTCAAATAATTTTGCAATAATAAGCAAAGACAATTCATTTTCCTTGTCATTAAAAAAATACAATTCAACATATTATGCAAGCTTTGAAATTTATGATGGTACAAATTGGTACCAAGTAGAGTCAAAAACAGCAATAGGTTCTCAATGGACTCATGTTGCTGGAATTTATGACGGATCATCAGTCACAATTTATGTAAATGACAATATTGATACAAGTATACTTGTAACAAATCCCAAACTACTCAATGTTATACCATTACCAGAAATTTCATTTTCATCTTCAGATATTTTGATAGGGGCAAGGAAAACAACTAGTGGAGTTGGCAACTTCTTTTCAGGGCAGATCGACGATGTAAAAGTATTACCAATTAATTTCACTTCGGCAAATAGCATTAGTTTTGAAACAAGTAACGCAACAAACCTAGCTAATATTACAATTCCAACCAATGTTACTGTACCAGCTAATGTTACAATTCCAGCCAATGTTACAATACCTCAAGTCCCAGGAAATCTTACCTTTATCCCTTCCAACCAAACACAACCAACAAATGTTACCATTCCGTTAATTCCTACAAACGTAACACAGCCAACCCCTCCACCCACAAATGTAACAACATTACTACCAACTCCGATAGTATCATTACACTTTGATCCAAATTCTATTCCAAGATCCAACATGATTGGAAATGTATCCATTTTTAGTGGCATAAATGGAACGGCCCTTCAACTGATAGGAAATGGATATCTGTCTCAGAGCATTCCCACAACTGACACTCTCACCAGATTAACAGTATCTGCTTGGGTAAAACCCTCTTATGAAAATAGGGTTAGTTTGCTCACCATACTTGACAAACACAATTCGTTCAATCTTGCAATCAAAAACAACATTGCAATACAAAGAACAGCTGAATTTTCAATTTATGATGGAATACGATGGCATACAGTAGAGTCAAAGACACAGATACCAGAAGAGTGGACTCATTTAGTAGGAGTCTTTAATGGCACATCGATTAGCCTGTATGTCAACGGGGTTTTAGAATCAAGCAGTACAGCAAACATAGTAGGCATATCTCCTTCCGGTCAGATTGAGACACAGGTTATCAATAGCCTCCAATCAAATTCCAATGTAACAACTGGTGCACAGGGAGCAGGAACGGTTGCATCCAAGAATCCTTTTGCAGGCTTGATAGATGAGATTTCAATCTATGACAAATCTTTGAATTCAACTCAGATATACGATCTATATGAAAAATTCTCCGCAGGAAAGTTTGTTCCTACCGTGCCAGCTACAATTACACAAATACCCTCACCAATAGGATCGCTAAACTTTAGTCAAAATACTATTGCTCCGTCAGATACGTTTGGCGAAGTAGCCATATCAAAAAACGGTGTAAATGGTAGCGCGCTTACACTTCAAGGAAGCGGCTTTGTATCACAAAACATGACTGCCACAAACAACGTATCAAACATGACTCTTTCTGCATGGATAAAACCAGATTACAAAAAAGGATCATCTGACTTTACAATACTCAGCAAAGAAAATGCATTTTTATTCGGTATTCATAATACCGTCCCTCCACAGAAGCATGCCGTATTTTCAATCTATGATGGAGTTCAGTGGCATACAATAGAATCCAAGACAAAGATACCACAATCGTGGACACATTTAGCTGCAACCTTTAATGCAAGCGCTATTGCGCTTTATGTAAACGGAACCGAAGAGGCTACAATGCCGGCATATAACTTGGGAATTACCTCTTTTGGAGAATTGAGGACAAAAACTGTACAAAACATACAGTCCAATGCAAGTGTGCTGATTGGGGCGCAGGAAACACGAAAGGTAGATCAAATAACAATCAAGAATCTTTTTGGTGGGCAGATAGACGAAGTGAATGTGTACAATTCTCTTCTCACCCCTCCTGAGATTCAACAGCTTTACAATACCGGTTCAAGACTTCTTATGGAACAAGCACTAACCAACATGAGTGCAGTTCCAACAAACGTTACAGTACCCCTCTTAACCAACCTTACCATAACGGCTAATGTCACGATTCCAACTCTGCCTTCCAATATTACTGTACCAACTAATGTTACAGGCATTCATCTCAGACATGAGAAAATAATAGTCAACCAACCTGTGATATGGACTGAAAACATAGTTCTTCCAAATCAATCTCAAAATATGGCAATTGAAATGCCTTCAAATGCACAGTTCGTATACTTGGCTACGTCACATGATAAGAAGACAAATGTCTTGTTCGACAGCACAAGCAATTTAGATCAGAAACTCAAAACTCACCAAAACATTCAAGGCAACAACACCGTAGGAATATCTGACAATAACGGCCTAAAGGAAGCCGGACTTGAAAAATCAAAATTCGTAGATGCCACTCTATTGAAAAAGATACAAAAGGTAAACAACCAGACAGGGTTTTCAATAACCCTAGGAAAGCAGTTCATTCCAGTTGCCTCACTCACTCAATCTTTGCCTCAAATGGTACAACCCGACAAGCCGACAAAACTTCTACTGGTTGATAGTTCTGCTAGCAGATACGATATGGTTTACGTGACGCAAGCGCCTTACACCACAGAAAAAGATGTCTCGACTGCTTTCAAGTTTGACAAATTTGTATCAGTGGAACAAAACTCTACATTGCATTATACCAATGTAACAGCATTTTCTGTCATCTCCGAGGATCTGGTCAAAAAAGGAGTTCAGTATAAGCTACATTGGTTGATAAACGGTTCAAATGTTGATGTTACAAAAGATCCAAGGTTTCAGGCAACGCTTGTAGATACCAACGGCAACGGAATTCCTGATCAAATGCAGTGGGTCGTGCCACAATTATCCCAGCAGCAGTTTGAGATAACCGCCGAGATAACCGTCATAAACGTACAATCATACCCAATGGTAGGAGGAGATTGGACGGTATACTTTAACACTACTGGAACAGCAGACCTCAACATCACAGCAATCAATGGAACAACCTTTGGCAGTTCACTTCCAGCAGATCTCAAGTTTCTAGAATTAAACGATGGAGTATCATCTCTTACACCTACAATACAGGGCAATTCAATAATTTATCACAATTATTCAAGCAGTAATACAGGGTTTGAGGTCTCACGTGTCATGACGTATGGTGCTCACCACCTGATGTTCCAGTTTGGTGGTTCTGTTGCATATGCAAATAACAATGCACTTGCAAGTCAGGTGGATGTTGCACTACCGCACAGCCTCTTTCTTGACAGCAGTGGAAACTTTTTTGTTGCTACTGCAACTGACAATGTTATAAAATTCAACTCTGCAGGTGTGGTACAGTTCAACAAAACTTCGACTGCTGCCTTTGGTATAGCAGCAAACAGTACTGGCTTTGTGTTTGTTGCAGACGCGCAAAATGATGTGATAAATGTACTAGACGCGTCTGGAACTTTTAAAACTTCGTTTGGAAGTGGAAGTTTATACATTCCAACAGGTGTAGCAGTGGACTCTGCAAACAATATTTACGTGGCAGACACCGGTCATGACCTCGTAAAGAAGTTCAGTTCTACTGGAACGCTCCTACAAACGTTTGGTAGTGGTACTGGAACTGGTTTGGGAGAGTTTACTGGTCCCATGGGCATTGCAGTAAATAGTACTGGATACGTGTATGTAACTGACACTGGAAACAACAGAACTGAGATTTTCAAACCAGACGGAACTGCCACAAGTTCGTTTGGTGGAACAGGTACCGACCCAGGTAAATTCCGCAGCCCAATTGGTATTACAATAGACAGCTTCAACAACGTCTACATAGCAGACGCTGGAAATGATAGAATAGAAAAGTTTAGCCCGTCTGGAACATTCCTTCAAACATTTGGTTCAGGACCTGGTAGTGCAGGCAACCAATTTGATGGACCGATAGGAGTTGCAGTAGACGCTTCCAATGGCATTTATGTTGCAGATGCCAACAATAACAGAATCTCAAAATTCAATCCCGATGACATGGGATTAACAGAACATTTGACACTTAATGATGGAACAGTTAGTGTTTACAAGTCTGGAATCGTATTACAAGAATCTCTCACCCTTAATGACGGAACAGTGGATGTTTACAAGTCTCATATTACGCTATCAGAGTTGCTAAATCTCAATGATGGAACAGTAGTTGTGAGTCGTGCATTCATCATGGAATTAAGCGAGCCGCTCAGTCTTGATGATGGAACTGTAACAACAGGCCATGACTTTTTCACGCCGCTAGACCAGTCGCTAAATCTCAATGATGGAACAGTATCCATATCCAAGTCAGTCAGCCAGACGCTACCAGAGTCGCTC
>JAJPKL010000031.1 GCA_021323705.1 Nitrososphaerota archaeon | reverse complement strand
TTCCAGAGTTTGGAGCAATCGCAGCTCTAGTACTTGCAATTGCAATTGTATCAATAATTGCAGTATCTGCAAAGACTGGACTAAGATTTATGCCAAAATACTAGAACTAGAAGTCAAATTTTCTTTTATCAATACATAAATACTCATGATCCTTGAGTATTGGCTAGCAAATGAGAGCGTCAAGTATCTTTTGTGCAACTCTAGTAGCACTTATTGCAATTTTTGGATCATATTTTGTTGTATTAACTCCAGCACATGCAGCTTGCCCTGCAAGTGGATGTGTGATAGGAGGAGACTCGTTAAATGTCAACATAACCCCGACCACTGGTTCATCACCATTGCAAGTTTCTTACAAGGCATCATTTAGTGGCAAAAGTGTAATGAAAACAGCTCTCTGGAACTTTGGAGATGGGGACAAAGTAACTAATGTAATGAATGGAACTCACACATATCAATCAGCTGGAAACTTTACTGGTTCCGTAGAAGTTGATGCTACAGACGGTACATCATATACCCAATCATTCTTAATATCAGTCACAGGAAGTATTGGAGCTCATGTAGGAGCCAACGCCACAGTTCCTTATACAAAGAACGGTACCGCATACCAATATTTGTTGCAGGAACACAACAACACCTTGTCGGCTACGAGTATGCCCCCCCTTTCAATACAAACCGATTCATTATCTTACTCACAAGGTGACGCCATAGTTATACACGGTGCTGTCAAAAATGTATCAAACCAAACTGCAGTAACAATAAGAATTGTAAATGATTTGAAGAACATGGTTTCAATAGCTCAACTCATTCCTGCTTCAGACGGTAGCTTTTCTACCAAGGTTTTTGCCACAGGCCCACTATGGACCAAAGCAGGTAATTACACCATAATTGCACAATACGGACCGGCTACAAATGCCACCATAAGTTTCCAATATGGCGGTGGCGACGGTTCAACAAAACTTTCTGCACCCCCTACAAGTAGTACCTTTACACTACAGACAAGCGCAGGAACATTCAACATACCATATACCATACGTGGCGGAACAGTACAAAACATGCAGCTCCAAGGAGAACAGCATGTTCTGACCATCACCATTAATGCACCATCAGATGGTTCGATCAGCGTAGACATACCAAGAGCACTCATGGACTCTAAACAACAACTAATAGTACCAACAGGACCTAACCAGACATCAACTACACAAATTAATCAAAACGAGCTTCCAGATCAAGCATTTACAGTACAAGTTGGAGGTCAGAACGTAAAAGTAACTGAAACAAAGGATGCAAATTCAAGAACGTTAGGAATTTCATTCCATAAAGGAGACACCACAATAGATATTATTGGAACTGTCTCTGTGCCAGAGTTTGGAGCAATCGCAGCTCTAGTACTTGCAATTGCAATTGTATCAATAATTGCAGTATCTGCAAAGACTGGACTAAGATTTATGCCAAAATACTAGAACGCTCTACTTTTTTAAACTCTAACTTTGTATCAAGCATTCCTACAGAGAAGATGCATTGCATCACTAGACAAATTTTCAAGAATGCTAAAATCGTACTTAGATTATTATACAACTAGATGAAAAACCAAGCAATGCATTTTGAGTTTGAGGAATTTGAGTCGCTAGAAGACATATTTGTTTACATGGCAACGATGGCACCTCCGATGAAAAACATGTTGCCAATAAATTCCTACAAAGGATACGTATTTTCCATGATTCCTCTGAATCCCACCACAGGAGATACCTATCTTGTAATATACACCAAAGGCGAGCTTGATGGAAAAATGCTTGAGTTTGATATGAATTTGAAAAAATTCAAAGCAGTAGACGCGGCAGAGCGTGCAGATAAAATCTACTTTGTCGTGCTAACCCCTAAAAGAAATACTATTGCAGATGCGGCACTAAAAGAACTAGAAAGATCTACTTAGTATAAGCAGGAGCACTAACTGACTTGCTTCGTGCGTATTTTTCCATGATGTCGTCAGGAAGCTTTCCATTGAACAGTTCCTTGCAGAGTCCACGAAGGTAACGCATTATCGCCCACGTTCCAGCTTTTATCATGCTGTACATGACTGGCTTCATGAGAGGACCATATGTCTTGTTTCTGAGAATTATTGGAATAATATCATTTATCACTCGCAAATTATGTTCCCAACATTTCCAGAAAAGCGTAAACTGTGCCTCATTTAGATTGCCAAAGTGCATCGAGTTCTTCTCGTTAAAGTCTTGATAGAGTAGCGGTGCCACTATGCCTCTCATGTTCATGCGTTTAAAGTCATCTATCAGATCTATGGTATACTGTGTTTCATCCGGTGTTTCATCAGGCCATCCTATGATCAATGTAGCAGCAGGGAACCAGTGGTTTTGGTTCATTATCTTTGCTCCCTCCCTTACAACCCATCCCCATTCATCTGTGGAAAACGGTTTTGTTTTTACTCCAAGATGTTTCTTGACCATTCTTGGCGCTACTGTTTCTATGCCAAGGTTTGTCGCCAACCATTTTTCGTTGCTCATTCCATTAATCTCGGATATATCATGGAATAGTTTTGGATCAGCGCATACAGCAGAAAATGTCATGTGAGTTGTTCCAACAAATCTAGCACCAAGAGATTTGAGTCCTTTCCACAGTTCAGTTATTGCGTCATAGTTAGGCCTAAACTCTCTATTGTCACAGCCATAAAGCAACATTTCATCAGAATGCAACCATATGGAATCAAATCCATAATCCAGATTTATTTTTGCTTCCTTTTGAAGCCTCTCAAGCGGCAAATCTTTCTTTGATCTTTTGTTGACATCGCAAAAGTCACATCCCCTTCCACATCCCCTCATGGCTTCAATGAGCGAGTTTACTGTCGGGCCTTGGATCATAGGGATATTCTGAATATTTTTTACAAAACAATGCATGAGTTCAGGAGCGTCACCTTTTTCAAGATCATGAAATAGATCTAGCGCAAGTTCATCTGCTTCTCCCACTACGACTGTATCAATTCCGTGAATCTTCATTCTTTCAGTTTTTGCAAGTTCCCAGGCACCATTTCCGCCAACGGCTACATGGAAATTGTATTTTTTCTTGAGCTGAATAACTTTAGCACACATTCGCTTGAATTTCATAGCTACGTATGATAATTTTTCAGGAGACATGGTAGTAGTAACTGGAGCCATGCCAAGCGGATCCATCACGTTTATTCCTACAACTTTGGTATCAGGACCTATACATTTTTCAAGATGATCAGGGTTTGCGATGAAAATCTCATCACGCTTGTAACCTTGCAATAGTGAAGCTTCTACCCTACGCAAACCAACTTGAGCTACTTTTGCTTCTCCAGTAGCTAAATCAGTTTCCACTGGAGGACAAAACACTTTGTCAAAAACCCATTCTGGAACAACTTCATATGGCCCACAAGCAATGAAACCATAAAGAAAATTACCACGATAATTAGTCATTAGGCTGCGATCTGCGGTGAGAACTATTCTCTTACCTGCCATTCCTCTAATTCTTTTTTACCACGATATAAATCGTTTACCCCCTAGCCTTATTTTACAAAAAATTCGCTTTTGACATATAAACTGGTATTGTATAATCTACAGCATATGGGCATATCAGAACCAAGACATGTTGAAAGACATCAGAAAGAGAGCAGTTCCATAAGGGACTTTGTATTTGGTTTTGGAGACGGGATAAATACATCATTAGGACTGGTAGCTGGAGTAGGTGGAGCAGATCAGGCCTCAAGTGTCATTATCTTGGCTGCAATAGTAGCAATGTTCACAGGTGCAAAAGCTATGGCTGTTCAAAACTATCTAGCAGTTAGATCACAACGACAGATACTACAGTCTGAGATCGAACGAGAAAAATGGGAAATGGAGAATGTTCCGCAGGCGGAAAGAACGGAGATAGAAGATATTTACAAGGCAAAAGGATTTGCGGGGATTGAGCTTGAGAACATAGTTAACAAAATTACTTCTAATAAGAAAGTGTGGCTTGATACAATGCTTACCGAGGAACTGAAATTGAACATAGAGATAGTTGGAAGTCCATTGAAGAGTGCCTTCCGCATGTTTGGTGCATTTCTGGTAGGAGGGATTTTACCAATCATTCCATATTTCTTTGCAAGTGGATACGAACCTCTCCTTATTGCTGTTGGAACAAGCCTTTCTGCATCATTTGTTATTGGAGCAATCAAATCAAAGATGGCCAATCTGAACATAATATGGGGAGGATTAGAAATGGCAGGCCTTGGTACAGGTATTGCGCTGATAGGATACGGAATCGGTTCAGAGCTTGGCCATCTTGGGATAATTAAGGCATAGTTCTGTGCATAGCAATCCTATTTGCAATATTTGCGGCAAAGGCTCCTGCTCCTATACCGTTGTCTATATTTACAACTGAAAGCCCTAGCGTACAACTCTGGAGCATTGAGGCAAGTGCAGCTACACCTTTTGCCCCATAACCGTATCCCACCGATGAAGGAACGCCAATCACAGGAATGTCAACCAGTGCTGAAACTACAGATGCAAGAGCCCCTTCCATTCCCGCCACGACTATAATTACATCCACTTCCTCAGATATCATTTTCTTAATAATTGGAAAAATCCTATGCAGTCCAGCTATGCCAACGTCATAACTAGTAATGCATTTGCAGCCCATAGCCTCACACATTAATCTGGCTTCTTCTGCAACACCAATATCAGATGTACCAGCTGTTATCACGCCTACCTTTCCACCTGACGACGACAGTTTTTTGAAAAATAGAATAGATGTCGTATTTCTTCCTACCTGTGCCTTAATTCTATTCTTCTTTGAGAAAGAAACAATCTTCTTGTAGTGGTCTTTATTGATCCTTGAAACAAGAACACAGTCCGACCGAGATATTGCTCCAAGTATTATTTTTTTTAGATCTGCAAGTTGTTTGTTTTGAGCAAATATTACTTCTGGTACTCCCCTTCGTATCTTTCTTCCCACATCAAATTTAGCAAAATCTTCTATTTTTTCAATTGAGTAAAGAGATAGCATTTTTTTTGCTTTGCTTGCGCTAATCTTTCCAAGCTCAAGTGACTTTAGTATCTCTACTAGTTCCAACAATACTTGTAGTTATAGTGAGGTTAAAAATTTAATCAAAGTTCAAGACCAGAAATAGCTGTCTTGACACTTTCTATGCCCTTCTTGAACCATTCTTTTTCGTTAGAATCTAGATCCAACTCGACAATTTTTTCAACACCGTTTTTGCCCAAAACTACAGGCACCCCAATTGAGACATCGGAATAGCCGTACTCTCCATCAAGATAAGTAGCCACTGGTATGACTTGTTTAGTGTCTTTTAATACGGCTTCAATTATAGCAGAAATTGCATTTCCTGGTGCGTGTACTGTAGCTCCCTTGAGTTCAATAACTTTGGCTGCCACCTGCCTTGTTCCTTGTACAATTTCTTCAGTCTTTTGTTTTGGCAACAAAGAAGTTAGAGGAATGCCGGATACTGTGGAATATCTTGGAAGAGGCAGCATGTTCTCTCCGTGTTCGCCTATCACCAAAGCACGAATTGAGTTACGTGAGTATCCTGTAGATTCATGGATAAACTGAACAAATCTCGATAGATCAAGCATGTTGCCCATTCCAAACACTCGATTTTTTTGAAATCCCGATATTTTGTATGTAAGATATGCCATTGGGTCCAGAGGGTTTGTGACTGGAATTATCATAGCATCTTTTGCAAATTTCTTTATGTTTTCTACTACACCTTTTACAATTGACGCATTAATTTTCAGCAGATCCATCCTTGTCATTCCTGGTTTTCGACCAGAGCCTGCTACAACAACTACTATATCTGACCCCTTCATCTCTGAATAGTCATTTGAGCCTCGAATATTCACATCAATTCCTTTCTCAGATAACATATGGTTAAGGTCCATTGCTTCTCCCTGCGGAAGCCCTTGCACTACATCAAGCAAAAGTATTTCATCTGTCACTTTTCGCAGAGCTGTAAAAAGTGCAGCCGCTCCTCCTACTTTGCCTGAACCAACAATTGTGATCATATTTTGGCGTCCATTTGATCACTAATTAAACTTCACTATTTTTTCAAGTGATATTAACGTCAAAAAAACCATTTTTAGAAGAATTACAATTTATATGCATTCAACGCTGCTTACAGGATTATGGTCCTTGTAGTAGATGCACAAGTAGCAGGCATTTCAGGAGACATGTTACTTTCTGCCTTGGTAAACATGGGGGCCAACAAATCCAAAATAATAGAAGGAATCCTAATGTCTGAAAATTTCTTCAAGGGTTCTAAAATTCAAAATATAGATTTTGAAAAGACGATGAAGCATGGCACTGAGGCAACCAAATTGATTTTGGATATTAAGGAAGAACAACATGAAAGAAAAGGAATTGAGGTCCAAGACTGCATATTACAAACGTCTGACCAAATTGGATTGTCTGATAAAGCCAAGATCTTTGCAAAAGAAAGCATCAAGTCTCTAATCAGGGCAGAGTCAAAAATTCACGGTGTGCCTATAGAATCAGTTCATTTTCATGAAGCGTCAAGCACGGATACGGTTATTGATGTCATTGGTTCGGCCATAGCTCTTGATGATTTGAGACTCTTTTCTGAAGATGTCATATCTACTCCAGCTGCTGTGGGTGGCGGAACCCTGAGCTTTTCACATGGCATTACTTCAAATCCTGCAAGCGCAATTTTGGAAATATTTCGAAATTCCAATATAATAATAGTTGGCGGACAGACACGCGAGGAACTTACTACACCTACAGGGGCAAGCCTCCTAGTTAACCTTGCCACCCAGTGTTCAGAATTTTATCCACCAATGAAAATCAAGTCAATCGGATATGGAGCAGGCAGCAAAGACTTTGAGGGGTTTCCAAACGTCTTGAAAATAGTTAGAGGCGAACTTGTACATCAGTTTGAACAGGATACAGTTCAGATCATTGAAACAAACGTTGACGATGTTTCAGGAGAAGTCATAGGTCAGATGATTGACAAGTTGATTTCAATGGGGGCAAAGGATGTGACAGTCGCTCCAGCCATTACAAAGAAAAGTAGGCCTACCAACCTTGTTTCGGTTATATGCGATTCCTCGAATCTAAATGATATGATAAATACAATTGTCTCTGAGACTGGTACCTTAGGGGTAAGGGTCAGAGCCTCCAACCGCCGTATTGTACCAAGAGCAATTGTCTCGGTGCCAATAACAATTCACGGTAAGAGCTTTACTGTACAATGCAAGATGGCGAAAAATGACAATGCAATAAAAAACTTCAAGGTGGAAGCAGACAATGTCAAGATGATATCTGAGTCATTGGGGATTTCATTTAGAGATGCAAACGCATTGATTATTGCTGAAGTAAAACAAAAGATGCATCTAAAATGAACAAATTAGAACAGTTAATCAAGTGGTTTGAAGGCAAGGGTAAGGTTTTGGTGGCCTTGTCAGGCGGGGTAGACAGTGCACTAGTAGCATATGCAGCTCAAAGATCAATTGGGGATCTAGCAGTGGCCGTGACCGCCGATTATAAGACTCTAGCTCAAGAGGAATTAGATTCTGCAAGGAAAATCTGCTCCGAGATAGGAATAAGACATGTCATAATAGAGTATAATGAGCTTGAGAATCCAGAATTTGTTAAAAATGACAAGGACAGATGTTTTCACTGCAGAACAGAATTGGCAGTACATTTGATACAATTATCAGAAAAGGAGAAGATAGGCACTATCGTTGATGGCACAAATACAGATGACCTAGGAGAGTATAGACCCGGAATAGTCGCCTTGCGAGAAAATGGAGTTCGAAGTCCTCTTGTTGAGATAGGACTTGGCAAGGTAGAGATTAGGAATTTTGCAAGGGATGCAGGCCTTTCAGTTTATGACAGACCTTCAAATTCATGTCTTGCTTCCCGCATTCCATGGGGACATAAGGTCACTGCAGAAAAGTTGACAAGGATTGAAAAAGGAGAAAACATAGTAAAACACCTTTTTGGTGCAAGACAGGTCAGGGTTCGCGATTTGGGCAAGGAAGCAAGAATTGAAGTAGGACAAGACGAATTGCATTTGCTTTCAGATTTACAAAAGGTTTCAATACTAAATGAACGCCTCAAAGAACTTGGTTTTGAGTCTGTATCTATAGACAAAGAAGGATATCGACCCGGTAAGCTAAATGTGATAGTCGATTGATCTACCTAGATAATGCGGCATCAACGCCAGTTCATCAAAAAGTCATAGATGAGATGATTCCTTACTTTAAAGAACAGTATGGAAATCCATCTTCTATACACAAGTTTGGTCGAACTGCCAACACTGCAATTCAAACTGCTAGAAAAAGAATTGCCGACTTGATTGGAGCTGACAGCAAAGAGATTCTTTTAACATCTGGAGGAACTGAATCAAACAACACTGCAATCCATGGCATAGCTTTGCAGAATAAGGGAAGACACATCATAACATCTTCTATAGAGCATGATGCAATACTTGAACCCTGTAGACACCTCGAAAAAGAAGGATACCAAATCACCTATCTTCCAGTAGACAAAGACGGGCTTGTAGATGTAGATTACCTGAAGAGTCAGATATCAAAAGACACGTGTCTTATCACCATAATGTTTGCAAACAATGAAGTTGGAACGATTCAACCAATAAAGGAAATTGCAGAAATTGCACATAGAAACAAGATAGTTTTTCATACAGATGCTGTTCAAGCTGTTGGCAAAGTTCCAATCAATGTAAATGATCTAGGAATTGACTTGCTTTCCATCTCATCTCATAAGATAAACGGTCCAAAGGGGGTTGGGGCCTTATACATAAGGAAAGGGGTCAACATATCACCTCTCATATTGGGCGGTGGACAGGAGAATGGGTTGAGGTCGGGTACAGAAAATGTTACAAGCATAGCAGGTTTTGGTATGGCTTGCAAGTTGGCAAAAGAAAACATGGACCAGAACATAAAACATTTCAAGAACCTTACTTCCTGGCTGGTTACAAGAATTCTGTCTGAAATACCGATGACCACTCTTAATGGGCATCATCAAAAAAGAATTCCGAACAATACACACTTTACATTTCTCGGTGTTAACGGAGAAGACCTCATCATAAAACTCGATGAAAATAAAATTGCCGCTTCTACGGGCTCAGCATGTTCGGTTCGAACCCAGAAAGCATCCCATGTGCTTGGAGCCATGGGGTTTTCACATGAACAGATAACAGGCTCTCTACGTTTGACAGTAGGAATTACAAATACTGAAGAAGAAATAGACCAGACCGTTGAAGTGTTAAAGAAGGTAGTACAGGAATTACGCGCTGTATCACCCTACAAGAATAAATACAATTTCTAGATTTTAATAGCTAGAACCATTGTGGTTTATTGAGTAAGTACCTGAAATTGATACCCATTTTTTATAGTTAATGGGACAAGCGAGTCCATACCGTCCCAGACATAGACCTCGGCTGAATAGCTTCCCGGACTTGTAGGAGTCCATTGGAGTTGCGCCTTTATCTGGTTTGATGGACTTACTGTATCACTTACCCACTTTAAGAATACAACTTTTCCTTGACTATCTTTTACTTGAACAATGTAAGAGATTTTTTGATCATTTTGATAGTCTCCGTTCGAAATGATATCATTGAAAGTTATTGTCTGTCCTACCTTCGGATTTTGCAACAATGGCATCCCATTGGCATTGCCAATTTGTGTGACATGCGTAACTTTTGAACTGTATGCTTGGGTAGTGCTAGGCGCGGAAGGCTGCGATGTGGCAGGTGTGGATGTTGCAGACGGTTGGGTTTGGGTTGGTTGCGATGTTTGTGAGGAAGCAACTGTTGAGCCTATTATGACTGAACGGCCTGATGCATCCATATAGTCATGATACCATGCCTGGACTGTTCCTCCGACTGGAGATATCAACGCAGTTCCGTCTTGATTGCATATCCACGATGGCATCTTGAATACACCTTTGAATATTCCTGAACCTGCTGCGGTCTGAGTGAGTGCGAAACCTGAAGAAGCAAGTCCACCGTGAAAGACGCCATTTATTGTACATTGGTGAAATCTAAAGCCCTTTATCCACACTTCTAGCAGTATGTTTCCGCTCGAGTCTCCCACAGTGTCTGCTATAGGAGAGTTTGGATCGCTTACAGCTGTAAACGATTGTATGGTATCAGATGCAAGATCCGGATCGTACAATGTTATTGTGACCGGTGAGCCAATCCTATAATTTGCTGAATCAAGTGTTACCACACCAGTATGTGTTGGAAGGCTGTTTTTTGAAGTGACGGTAGTTTGTTGACCACCTGATGAACTTTTGATAGAAAAGTTGATTCCGTTCTGATCTGTTAATTGACCATTTACAAAAAATATTATGTTGCTACCAAATGTTTGTAGTGTTTTTATGAAATTTGGATCAAATTGGTTTAGTTGATTTGCTACCACATATTCAACCGTGCCTGTAAATACTCCAGAGCCTGGTGCCGTTTCTTGCAATTCAGCTCTATACACAGCATTGTTTACTGTCTGACTGTTTTTCATTCCAAAAGAGAAGATATCAAAAACGATTGGTTGGGTGTCGGTTTCATGTGAGATTGTGCCAGGTGAGCTGCCAAAGTTGATTTCAAGGTATACTGAGGATGATGGCGTTTGGGATTCAATTGAAGTAACTGCGGAATTGCTGATTTGTACAAGTCCATTTCCAGAAGAGAGCTTGCCCGACGGTACTATTTGAACAGATGAGCTGCTGGATGCGCTTCCAAAGTGAAGAGTCATGCTTGCTCCTGAGAAGGAGTTTAGACCTAGTTGTTGTTGGAGTGACCTGAAATCATAGTTAACCCAATTTGTTCCACCAGAGTTGGATTGTGTAGTGTCAATAAGCAGACTGTCAAGTGATGCAGCTGTAATTCCCAGATTCATAGTAATTGCATAGAAGCTGGTGGATGGAGCGGATCTTGTATCTAACATCAATCTGGCAGAGTTTGGATCAGTAACACTTGAGGGAACAGAGATTGGGTTTGAAAAACTGTTTGGGTTAGGATAGAAATTTACGTCTGAAGCTCCAGTCAATGTGACTGGATTTCCAATCTTTAGGGTGGGCACTATGGCCGAGCTTCTAAATACATTTAATGTTTCAATAATACCAGAGTTTAGAATCTGATCGCTATCGGTTAGTGTAATAGTTTCTTTTTGGCCAGGTCCAAACTGTTTTTGGCCACTGCCAAGAGTAAGACCAGCAGTGGTAGTCCCAGAAACAATGGATGCAGATTGAAGATTATACTCTATGGTAGAGGATTGTCCTCTTGGGGCATTTGATGATACACCAATTGTTGAAATGCTGTTGTAATCACTAGTAAAGATACCCGTATTTGGACCAGTTTCTGCAAACGTTACTAATTTGTTGTAGGTAATGCTGTGTGAAGTTATTGAGGAGGCAGTCTGCAGATTGTTAGTTTTTAGATTAACAACGTTGCCAACATTCATTTCTACTTTGCCATTATCTTTGAATCCCAAGCTATTCAAATATGGCAAGAGATTTACAAGTCCTGATGGATTACTTCCTCCATACAGTGGAAACGCATTATAGAAAGTTGCTTGAGGGCTATCTACATTAAATGTCCACGAATCCAGTGATGTTGGATCCTCATCTAATTGGATATCGTTTATTGTTGCAAAGACTTCTGACCCTGCAGAATATACGTTTCTATCAAGTTCTAGCGCGATGTTTGGAATATCAAAGTATGTGAGATCTACACTTTGTGTTCCTGTAGGTCCGTTGTATTCTACATTGACATCATTACTAAATGAAAAAAGTTGTATGACTGGCCATATGTTGGGGTTGACGCCAATTTGTCCTGAAGATATATTTGAATTCGTGTTCAATGAGGGTGAGTTTTTAACAACATTATTCTGGTTCACAGAGGGCGGTTGCGGAGTACCGCTGCATGTTCCAAAAGATGCAAGACCTTGAGTTGTACCTGAAAGCCCGTTGGAGTCTGGAATTGCAATCCCATCAGTTTGTGAAAAGTCAGCTCCAAGTACAGAGGAGGGTGTTGATGAAGAGCAAAAAACCCCAAAGTCTAGGTTCTGGCCAGCACTACCCCCAAGAGCTATTTGATCAGCCTGTTTAGCGGCATTGGTATTGGCAAAAAATGCATACCAATATCCATCTGATGCTTGAGCCATACGAAGTTGTCGCCCATTCACGTTAACGTTTGGTTCTCCTTGGGCTTGATCTAATTGCACGTTATTTCCTTTTACTATAACTTCTATTACCATTGCGCCAGCAAAATGATTTTGAAAAACATTATTTTCTGCAGATACAAACAAGTTTGGGTGATCCGAATAGGCTTTCACATCAAGTGACAACATGTTTGGAAAGACAAGAATCACCAATAACAAAAGGGCACATATTTTGTACAATATCATATGAAAATTATTTCTTGGAATTAACCTTGTCGAATGAATTATCCTCTGCCAATAATCATCGGCATGTTTCATATAGAAGAATGGCACGAAGTTTTAACTAAGGGATTTGCTGGAGCTTCCATGTGGCAAAGCCAAAAGCAATACTCATAGTCAGCGGCATACTTGTAATAGCTGGCATACTAATTTCATTTTCCCAGTCTGAGAATGAGATGAGTAGTATAGCTACCTCGCAGCAAAGTCTTTCTGTCGGGTCAGCTATGAATGTAAGTAAGAGTTTAGACCCTATGAAAAGTAAAGATGGAGTGTATTCAGTTCAGATATCAGATTTTAAAAATGGTGAGAGTCTCAATGTTAATGTTATAGACCCCAGTGGAAGCTCCATCATCACAAAATCGATAACAAAAAGCCCCTTTCAGGAAAATTTCACAATTTCTTCAGCAGGTACCTACGAGTTAAAAATAGAAAATGCTGCACAAAGCGATCTCCAAGTGCTTGGAATAATTGGGTATTATCCTCAAGGCGCTACCTTGCTTGATGTAATTAGCGTCATAATTTTGATAGTAGGTCTAAGTGGCCTTGCAATAGGCATGATGTATTTCATAAAAAGACGCGGTAAACCAACTAGTTAAGAAATTGATCCAGTTCGGTCAATCCATTGACTACTCCATCAAAGTTTTCATCAGATTCCATGATTTTATTTAGTTTTTCAATGTTTACGCCAAAGACTGCATCTTTTCCATCTTGTTTTACAAGAACAAACCCATGTTCGATGACATATGACAGTCTATCTTTGATTTCGTTTTCAGATATCTGCAGTTTTCCAGTCAGATAGTTCAAAGTTTTTTCTCCATTTTCTAATTCTACTAAAATTTCAGAAACGTTTGGATTGACTAAAATATCTAACATTTTCCGTTTATCAAAATCACTCATTGCAGTCACCAACCACGCTTTGAGCTGAGTACCTTTTTTTTGTTTAAGATAAAATCGTTTATGAGTATTTTATCAATTTTTTCTGGATTAATGTAGTATGCCCTTCCTTTGAGATGTTTTTCTAGATTTTCAACATAACTTAGAAGTTCCGCTTCTTCGCTTACCATGATGGTATCTATCTCTATGCCTTCCCGTTTACATTTTTTTGCTTCCTGCAATGTTCTAACTTCTATAGCAGGATCTACCTGTCTATATCTATAACATAGGTATACCATCTCGTTTCCTATGTCTAGTTTTGCTTCTCTCTCAGTTCTTATTTTAGCAAGAGTTGCACCATCAGGTTTGTAGAAATGTGAATATGGCTTATCCGATAAGATTGCGTTTTTTTGTGATTCATCATCTACAAAACATGCAGAGGGTTGTCCGTCTGTGATCATGACTATTCTTTTATTGTGTAAGCCGTCTTTTTTTAGTATCTTAAGTGCTAGCCTAAACGCAGCTTGATAATTTGTATAGTGTAAGAAATTATCATTTGCATCATAGGTCTTAAGATATGGTATGTCATGGGGTTTGACCTCGGATGCAAGGGAGCCAAAGCCTACAACATAGATTGAGTCGCCAGGAAAGAATTTTTTGTTTAAAACGTATAACGCCCATAAAGCTTTTTTTGCTGCTTCTATCCTGCTTCCCTCACCAGAACTAAGAGAGTATTTCATTGTAGAGCTTAGATCAATGCAATAGACAACTCCTACCTTGACCTCCTCTCTTGTTTCAAATTTTTCAAAATCCTCAAACTCAAGTTTTATGGGAAATTCTATTTCCAGATTTTTACTCTTGGCTCTCTGTATAGAATTTAGTATTGTCGTTGGGATGTCGAGATTTTTGATATCGTCACCTCTTTCTAGTTTTATGCTAGTATCAAGCAATATACTACCAGACCCAACGTTTTTTGTTTCATGTAGCCCGAGGCCACCTTCGTTTATTGCTTTGATTATGTCTTCAAGCATCCTCTGACCAATTTCAAAAAATCCTTTCTTGGTAAGCCATCTTTTGTCGTCCTTTAGATAGCCTTTTTTTTGAAGATACTTTGTGATAGGTTCGTTGCTACCATGAATGTCAGGTTCGTTTTTTTCTTCACTTGTTTTGGATTGCGCTGATTGTTCTTGCATTGCTCCTTGAAGTATTTTTTCCAAATCCTGTACAGAGGGGGTTTTTTCTTTCAAGACGTGCTTTGCCATTGTTTTTAAGATTTTGCTTAGTTGCTCATTGGATACCTCGGGTTCGGACGAGCCTTTCGAGCTTTTTTCTTCATTTAGAGAATAGACAAAGCTCGATGATGTACTATGCGGCAATATACGTGCCCTCTTTTTTATCCAAAACTTTAGGTTCTACAAAGCAGAGACCGTCAAGAACCAATTCTAATGTTGCTGCCTTGAGTTCAAGACGTGCCATTTCGGAGAACTCTAGAGAGTCAAGCGGAATGCTACATTTTTTAGATTGACTCACAAATTCATGTTGTTCTGATATTACTTTTTGATAGATTTTATCTACCGCATCTGATAAGGATTTGAAATTTTTGAGTTGATTTTCATATGACGATTCCATACCATTGGAATCTAGAAGTGTTTGAGATACTAGGAAGTTTTTACCTACAAATTCTTTTTTGATCATGTCAAAAACATTAGATTCTATGTCTTTGACATATTCTAGTGATGTCTCTTTGACAGCCATCTCTACTAGGTTCTTTAGTGTTTTTTGTCGGTTCTCTGAAGTGTCATCCAATTCGGCAAGCTCAAACTTGGCACATTGTTCAATGCACATGATATCACTTGGTCTTGGCAATGGCAGTATGCCATGAGAAAGCGCTCTTGTTCTTTCAGCTTCACCTACCAACAATTCGAGTCCATGAACGCTCATTCTAACACTGACACCTTTATCCTGATTAATTTCCTGACTCTTACGTGCATTTTGTGTGACTCTTACTAACATTTTGAGCATGAAAATTGGAATGAATGATTTTGGCATTCTGGACTCTTGGGCAACTATTAGCATTTCGTCGTTCAATGTTTTTGGATAATGTGTATGGATATGACTCTTTAATCTATCATAGAGAGGTTCTATTATTTTGCCTGCATGTGTATAGTCAATCGGATTAGCAGTGGCAAAAAAAACAGTTTTTGGCTCAAAGATAACTGGATAAGATCCTGTGGTGAAACGCCCCTCTTGCAATACTGAGAGAAGTGCTACTTGTTTTCTTGTATCAAGAACAGGAAGTTCATCAATGCAGAACAAACCATGTTTTGCCTGCATTAACTGTCCAGGAGAATAAGATTCTATCTCATATAGTTCTGTTCCTTTTTTTGTTATTTTTATTGCATCAATCTGTCCCACTAGATCTTTTACAGAAACATCGGGAGTTGCAAGAACGTATTTGAATCTGTTTTTTCCCGCTATCCACTCTATCGGAGTTTCAAGTTTGTTATTGCGAATTTTTTCCATGCTCTCAAAATCTATGTAAAACCGTGGACTTGACATGGTATCTTCTTTGTCTTGTAGTAAGAGAGTCAGATTATGGGCCGGTAGATCCATAGGACAGTCATTGGTTATACTCCCTCTGATTACAGGCATCGGTGAAAGTAAATTTTCTGCAATAGTCTGGGCAATCTTTGTTTTTGCCTGACCAATTTGACCTACCAATATCATGTCATGACATGATAGAATTGCTCGGTCTAATGCCGGTACAACATCATTGTCAAAACCGATTATGCCTGGATATTTTGTGTCATTGGCCTTTATCTTTGAAGATAAGTTCTTTCGCAGTTGTTCTTTAGCACCTACTATCTTGTAATTTATTTCCAAGAGGGCGCCCAATGTCTTTATCTGTTTGTAGTCTTCAGGAACACCAGCCATAATTTCGGTATACTTTGGTTCTGAGGCATAACTACGATTAACAATATTTTCAAAATCTTGTGCCAATATACTAGATAGAATCAAATTCTGATTTAAAGCATTATTTGTTTTTAGCATGGTTTTTATCGGGGAAAAAGCGGTTTTTCAATACTTGTCTTCACAGGAGTTTAGACACATTGTTAGGATTGCGGGTAAGGACATACCCGGTACCAAAAAGACAATAATTGGTATAAGTCAAGTGAAGGGAATGGGTTACAATTTTGCAAAATCTATCTTAGATATATTAAAAATAAATCCCAATAGTAATGTAGGTTTTCTTACTGAATCTCAGGTTGAAGAAATTGAAAAGGCCATGAGAAATCCATCTTCAGTCAATATTCCCTCATGGTTTCTTAACAGGAGAAAGGACATCGATACGGGAAACGATCTACATTTGATTACTTCTGATATAGACTTCAATGTAAGAAATGATGTTGAAAGAGAGAAAGGAATGAACAGTTGGAGAGGATTTCGTCACACTTATGGACTAAAGGTAAGAGGCCAAAGAACTCGTACAACCGGCAGAAAAGGTGGAGCCGTAGGAGTTCGTAAGGGTGGCAAAGTATTACCAGCTGGTGCACCGGCTGAAGGAGCAGCCGCTCCAGCATCAGAGAAAGGTGCAGCAGCTCCAGCAGCGGCTCCAGCATCAGAGAAAGGTGCAGCAGCTCCAGCAGCCGCAAAGGGTGCGGCCGCTCCAGCCAAAGACTCAAAGCCAGCTCCTGCAAAACCAGCTGCTGAAAAGAAGGCCAAATAGGTGAAGTAGAATGGGAGATCATCCAAAGAATTCTCGCAAAATGTGGAGAAAGCCAAAGCGACCTCTGAATTATGATCTATTAAATGAAGAGCTCTATGTTCTTGGTACTTATGGACTCAAGAATAAAAGAGAGCTTTGGAAAGCACACACGGAGCTTTCCAGAATAAGAAATCAAGCAAGATCATTATTGGCTTTAACGCAAGATGTACGAAACAAGAAAGAACCAACTCTAATGAAATCATTGACAAGAATAGGACTAGTCAAGGATAATTCTACATTAGATGATGTTCTAAATCTCAAAGTAACTGATTTGTTGGCACGTAGACTACAAACTGTGATTCAGAAAAAAGCAAACATCAAGAGTCCATATCTTGCAAGACAGGCAGTAGTGCATGGACATGTCATGATAGGAGAGAGAATAGTAAACATTCCGTCATATACTGTTACCGTAGAAGAAGAAGGTCAAGTTAGTTTGTCACCGGATGTTGAGCTTGGCAAAACAAAACAACAGCCAGTTGTTGAAGAAGTAAAGCCGGAACAACCAGCAGAATAAGACACAATTATTATTTATCGGATGCTACATAGAATACCATATGTGTTCAATTATAGGATATCTTGGTCTCAATCAGGCCGCACCTATAATAGTAAAGGGATTGAAGCGAATGGAATATCGTGGATATGATAGTGTGGGAGTTGCCACATTTACTAACAAACAGATTCTAGTGCGAAAAGGAGTAGGTAAGGTAATAGAGGTGAACAAAACGGTACGATTAGATGAACTTTCAGGAACTGTCGGCATAGGACATACAAGATGGGCCACACACGGAATGGTCACTGATGCAAATGCCCATCCTCATCCATCTAGCAGTGGAGAAGTAGCCATCGTACACAATGGCATAATAACAAATCACGAAGAACTGAAAAAGGATCTTCAGCAGAAAGGTTATGCTTTCAAGAGTCAGACAGATAGCGAAGTAATCGCAAACCTTCTTCAATACCACTACGACAAGACCAGAAACATAAAACAGTCAATGGTAAATACCGTTGCTGATCTTAGGGGAGATTATGCTTTTGTTGCAGTTTTTGAGGATGGGACGTTATCAGCTGCAAGGCTTCACGAACCACTCCTAATTGGAATTGGAAAAGAAGGATATTTCATTTCTAGTGATGTGCTCGGATTTGTAGAACATACAGACGAGGTCATTTATTTGGACAACAGGGAATTTGTGATTATTAGCTCTGGTGGAATTCAAATTTTTGATTTTGATTCAAATCCAGTACATCACCAAATTACCAAGGTATCAAAAGAGTTTGCTGACGTATACAAAGGAGAGTTTGCACACTTTACTCTCAAAGAGATTTCAGAACAGCCTAGAACCATCATAAATGCTGGCAACAACACAAAACTTGAGCTTGATTTAGCAACGGATTTTATTAGACATGCAAAAACTCTATACATAACTGGAAGCGGTACAAGCTACAATGCAGCACTTGTGGCCAAATTTCTTTTTTCAAAATATGCAAAGATCAAGATAGAACCAATAATATCAAGTGAAGTGCATTTTTCTCCCGATATTTTTGAGCAGCAGTCCATCCTAATCGCGTTATCCCAGAGTGGAGAAAGCGCTGACGTGTTAGAAGCTGTAAACATTGCAAAGAAGGCAGGAGCTAAGATCATTTCAATCGTAAATATAATGACCTCATCTCTAGCTCAGTTGTCATCAATATCCATTGGACTAGGCTGTGGGCCAGAAATAGGTGTGGCAGCTACAAAGAGCTTTACTGCACAACTTGCGATATTGTATAAAATAGTAGATAAAATATGCGAAGGTGCAGTAGGATTGGATCTTACAAAGGTGTCAGAAGCCATAAAGAAAAGTCTTTCAGATGACTCTAAGATTCAGGAAATAGCAAAAAAACTCAAGAATGTTTCTGACATATACATACTTGGCAGAGGAATCCATTATCCTATTGCACTTGAATCATCGCTGAAGCTAAAGGAGCTTACCTACATACATGCAGAAGGTCTTCCGGGTGGAGAATTGAAACACGGTCCTCTTGCGTTAATGGATTCCAACACATACGTAATCATGATAAATCCGGATGACTCTACCTATTCTGATACGCTGACCAGCGCACGCGAAATAAAGGCTAGAGGTGCCAAAGTCATCGGAATTTCAGACAAGCCAAGCGATGTCTATGATTATTGGGTAGAGATACCGAAGGTAGATGAATCTATGTATCCTCTAGTAGAAATAATACCCGTCCAACTTTTGGCTTACTATGCAGCGGTTGAAAAAGAAACCGATCCTGACTACCCAAGAAACCTGGCAAAATCAGTCACAGTCAAGTAATTCTTTGGTACTCTTTTTCTGTCAGAGCAAGCAGTTTTTCTGCATCTATGCCAGTCTTTAACATGCATGCAATAGAGGCTCCTCCCGCACCTGCACCCTCCTTGACAAATCCTTCAGCATAGGAACGAAGACCTGGGATCTTGGATTGGCTAAGCTTAAGTTTTGCAACAAGTATCGGAATGTCAAATATTTTTTTTATCGTCTCTTCCAAATTTGCAGTCTTGTCATCTACAACATATGAGGTGGTACCTATTGCCGTATTTTTACCATCAAAACCTATGCTTTTTGCAAAACACAGGACTGCCGCCATTTGTGTTCCGCCAGCAAGCATCACGTTAGTAATCTCAGACGAAGTACTAAGGATTCCTGCAACTGTTGGTATCATAGGATCTCCAAGGTGTGCAACAATATCGAAAGGATCAGTGGATTGCACTCTCTTTATGGCTTTACTTACAATTTCATTCTTGAGGTGGACGGGATTGTTAGGCATGCTGCTACTTACTAGTGCCTTTAGGCCAAGGCCTTCAAGCACGCCAAGCGCTGTTGTGGTTCCTCCCGGGATACTTTCCCCAATTACAAGACAATCGGTAGAGGCGCCAAGAAACCTTCCAATTATTCTTCCATACTCTACTGCTTTTCTTATCTCCTCTTGGGTTAGTGCTGCTTCATTTGAGATATTTTTTCCATACTCTAGGCTCACATCTACAAATGGGAGTTTTGGTGCTACCTTACTTCCAGCATTAATTACCATGCTTGGTATGCTTGCTGCCTCCAAAGCAGTTTTCGTCAAAAGAGCAGGTGTAGGTTTGCCATCAGGCGTCATAGGTATAACAGATATGCTTTTGCAATGCCCGTAATGGATAAATTCTGCATCTGCAGGTCCAGTATATTTTATCAAATCGGGATGCTCTCCTGCAACTGTTATACCTGGAATTTCAGAGGTTGCGGTATATGATATTACCAAGGAAAAAGCAAATCTCTTTTGTTTTGTTTTATCAATAAAGTCTAGACCTGTTCTTGTGTTTCCCAATATTTCAATGTCTTGCAAAAACTAATCACTACTCATAAATTCTAAAAATTCGCTTTCTGTCCTAGGTTGAAGTACAAAATTGGTCTTCTTTTCCCTCCCTATTGTAGAAGTCACCGCATTTCCATAATTGTGGCCAGGATATAGAATCAAATTATCATCCATCTTGCATACAACATCAAATAGACTGCGGTAAAGCTCTTTTGCGCTTCCACCAGGAAGATCTACTCTTCCACAGTTTCCAACAAATAGCGTATCTCCCGAAAAGACCTTGCCATCGCCAACAAGACACATACTGTCTTTAGAATGGCCAGGCGTATGAACAACGGTTAGTTCTGAATTTCCAAATCGAATTTTATCTCCTTCAGATACAGTGATGTCATTTTTTAGAGTTGAGGCTCTGTGTTGTAAGATCTTGGCGCCAGTTTTTTTCGCCATTGCATCATTACCAATGGTATGGTCAAAGTGGTGGTGAGTGTTTATGATATATTTCACTTTAAGTCCATTTTTCTCTACCATGCTTAATACCAAATCGAGATCCCACGAGGGGTCTATTACCACGGCTTCACTTGTTTGCTCGTCCTCAAGTACATAAGTGAAGTTTTGCATGTTACCAACTTCAAGCTGATGTACTCTCACAATACTCCTACCTCAGCTTCTGGCGGTATTCCTATTTTTTCAACTAATACTTTCCCGCACATGTCTATTCTTTTTGGCATTCCAATTTTCATCTTATGATACGTGATTGTTACATCTGCTTTTACGCATTTATCTGTCACAGTGCCCGAGTCTGGATCTAGACCAGAAGGAACATCCACTGCCAACTTGAAAGCTTGCGATTTGTTTATCATATCTATTGCAGTAGAATATGGTTCCCTTATCTTGCCTGAGATTCCAGTTCCCAGTATGCCATCAACTATTATGTCCGCATCAAGATTAAGGTGACTTGGATCTGATGTGACCAATATATTTATTGAATCCATCTTTTCCAATACTTTCCAGTTAGAGATGGCTTCTTCGGTCTTTATTTTATCGGGATTTCCAAGTAAGACAACGGTGGGTTTACAGCCATAACCTGCAAGATGTCGTGTGACCACAAATGCATCACCGCCGTTGTTTCCCAATCCTGCAAATACAACTATTTTCTTTACTTGTAAATCAGCATATTTTTCAACAAGGAACTTGGCTGTTACTGCTCCTGCATTTTCCATCATTAATTTTCGCAGAAACCCCATCTGATGCCCATTCTCCTCGATCTGCATCATTTGTTTAACTGTGATCTCCACATATTTCCAAAAATTTATGTCAAATAAGGGCTTTACCACTTGAGTAAATGGCAATACGGTATTGTCATTTGGCATGAATGAATGCATTATGTCAATTTGGTTTGTTAAGAAAAGTGTCAGTGCGGGAGAAGGGATTTGAACCCTCGAAATCCTAAGATACTAGCCCCTCAAGCTAGCGCCTTTGACCAGGCTGGGCGACTCCCGCAGTTGCAATACCCATGTATGGTTTTTATAAGCCTTGATTACTTTTTGAAACGTGTTAATCCCTGTTAGATGTTTTACTTGTGGAAATTTAATTGCGGACAAATTCAAGGAATATCAAACCCGTGTAAAAAGTGGCGAGGACCCAGCAAAGGTTCTGAGTTCCTTTGGATTGAAAAGATATTGTTGCAGAACCATGATGCTAACATCGGTTGAAACAATACACCAAGTTATTCCATTCTACGAAGCAATCAGGAGAAGAGAGCAAGAGGTTCAATCCGAGCTAGAATAGGGAATGGCACGGATTACCTCAGTGAAGGGAAGACTTCTGTACAATAGTAGAGGAAGTAAAACAATCGAAGTAGATGTAATAGCCGATAATGAATACATGGGAAGAGTTTGCGCTCCGTCTGGGGCAAGCGTTGGAAAGCATGAGGCCGTGAGTTTTCCTGACAATAAGCCTGAAAAAAGCCTTGAGATTTTAAAATCAAATGAGAAAAAATTTATCAACTTAGATCCCTCTGATCTCAAATCCGTACACGAAACATTGAGGACTATAGATGCAACTTCTGACTATTCAAAAATTGGCGGATCTGTTGCATTTGCACTCACAATAGCTTCAGTAGATTGTGCGGCAAAATCGCAAAAAGTCCCAGTGTTCAAATTATTAAATAATGATTCCAATCTGAAATTCCCCATCCCTCTGGGAAATATTTTAGGGGGTGGAGCACATGCAGGGCCAGGCACTCCAGACATCCAAGAGATTCTCATATGTACCACTGGCGCAAAAACCATAAGAGATGCCATTGAGACCAATTTTGCAGTACATAAAGAACTTGGGAAGATGCTTGCAAAAAAAGATCCCTCCTTTACAAATGGTAGAGGAGATGAGGGGGGATGGGCTCCGAAACTGAACAATGACGAGGCATTGGAAATTTGCTCCAGAGCCTGCGAACAGTTAGGATTCACATTGGGAAAGGAGGTTTCATTAGGAGTCGATTTTGCCTCAACTACACAATGGGATGAGAAGAAAAAGAAATACATCTATGACCGGGCGGGCTTTGAGAATACGCCGGAAAAACAGATAGAGTTTGCCTCAGAGATAATAAAAAAATTCAAACTGGCATATGCAGAAGATGCAGTTCATGAAGAAGCCTTTGAAGATATGGCTGTCTTGACTAGGAGATTTCCAAATGTACTCATAACAGGGGATGATCTATTGGTAACCAACACTGAGATCTTAAAAAAGGCCGCAAAGAAAAATGCATGTAATGCGGCGATTTTAAAAGTAAATCAGGCAGGAAGCCTTTATGACGCACTTGAATTTGCAAAAGAGGCTTTCAAAAATAACATAAGATTAATCACTTCACACAGATCCGGCGAATCCTCGGATTCTCACATATCACACATAGGAATAGCTACCAAATCCAAGATGCTCAAGGTAGGGGTGGTAGGAGGAGAAAGGGTAGCTAAACTAAATGAATTGATACGCATCTCAGAGCATGATTTAATACGTGGAATGGCAGAGATTTAAGAAAACCATGACTAAGCAAGAAGACGTAGAGCATATGGAAAAATATGTCCTGTCTACAGGAATTAGGGTTGGGACTCAAGTAAAGACAAAGTTCATGATACCTTTCATTACAAAGGCCACAAACGAGGGTCTCTATATCATAGACAGTAAAAAAACTCTGTCGCGCATTCAAACTGCAGCTAAATTCATCAATAGAGCAACGATCTCCAAAGTGCTCATCTGTTCAGGCAGGGAATATGCAAGTACTCCGATTGAGAAATTTTGCGAGTTGACAGGTGCTACTCCAATGCTTGGAAGATTCATGCCAGGCACTCTTACAAATCCGCTTTTGCCATATTACATCGAACCAGAGCTTGTAGTAGCATCAGATCCACAAGTAGATGAACAAGCCATTTTGGAAGCTACAAATGCAGGAATACCAGTCATTGCAATTTCCAATACAGATAATGTCACATCTAAAGTTGATTTAGTAATTCCAGCAAACAATAGGGGCAGAAAATCGCTTGCGGCAATCTATTGGTTACTTGCCAGAGAAATATTACTGCAGAAAGAAAGTCTCAAAACTGACGAGCCTATGAAATATGAAATCGATGACTTTGAGACAAAGATAACCGAAGAAGAGCTGGAAGAAGAAAGCGAAAGAATGCCTCCCCTTAGAATGAGAAGTCAGAGGCAATAACACAATGCAGATAAGAACACCAGCTGTGGCTGGGATGTTCTATCCAAAAACTCAGCAAGAGCTAAAATCAACTATCAAAAATTGTTTCTTGCACGATTTTGGCCCTGGAAAATTATATCCTACTTCAAGTAGTGAGAAGATATTCGGGGTTATTTGCCCTCATGCAGGATACATGTATTCAGGACCAGTTGCTGCAAATTCTTATTATGCAATATCGGCTCTCAAACCAGATCTGGTAATAATTGTGGGACCAAATCATTGGGGAATTGGTTGCAATGTGGCAACAATGAAGGAAGGAATATGGCAAACTCCGCTTGGGGACATTGAAGTTGATGCCGATGCTGCTCTTGAGATCCACAAAGTGTCAAAGATGGTTGAGTTAGATTTTTTTTCACATACAAAAGACCATAGTTTGGAGGTACAGTTGCCAATGCTACAAGAGATCTATTCTCATAAATTCAAGATACTTCCGGTAATTTTGATGGACCAGAGCCTCAATTCAGCAAGGAAGATAGGTATGGCAATGGCAAGTATATCAAAAAATAAAAAAACTGTAATAATAGGCTCGTCTGATTTCACGCATTACGAAGAGAATGAATTTGCGCACAGGCAAGACAAGTCCTTGATTGAACCTATATTGCAGATGGATGTTGACAAGTTTTACAGAATTTTGCAAGAAAATCAGGTAAGTGCTTGCGGATATGGAGCGATAGCTTCCACCATGATAGCCTGCAGAGAACTGGGTGCAAGAAAAGGTACGTTGGTAAAGTATGCTACTAGTGGAGATGTGACAGGCGAGAAAAGTTCAGTGGTAGGATATGCGTCGATCGTTTTTTCATGAAATCTGTAGCATCAGCCCCAGGAAAGGTCATTCTTTTTGGGGAGCATTTTGTAGTATATGGAGTACGGGCCATACTTTGTGCCATAGATAAGAGGATCACTGCGACATCCCAACTATTAGATGAGAGAAAGATACGCGTAAGGTCAGAGATAGGAAGTGTTGAACTTGATCTAGATTCTTCTTCTAATCTTGGTTCCATAACTAGTTTCATGAAACTATTTTTATACATAGCAAGAGAAACACTCAAGGAATTTAACGAAGAAAAGGGAGTGGAGATTGTTCTAGAGTCTGAAATCCCTGCCGGAATAGGACTTGGTTCGTCGTCTGCAGCATGCGTTGCGGCAACCGCATCTGTTGCTGGCCTATTTGAAAAAAAATCAAAAGAAGAGATTCTAAAAAAAGCAATCGAATCAGAACGGATAATATTTGAAGATGCCTCTGGTGCAGATTCATCCGTGTCAGCATTTGGTGGATTGATAGCCTACAGTAAAGATGGGGTGGAGAAGATCGATTTTAAAAACAATTTGAGTTTGATAATAGCAAATTCAAAACAGGTCCACAATACAAGAGAAGTTGTTTCAAGAGTAAGAGAATTCAAAAACAAAAATGAAAAACTGTTTTCTGAAATGTGTGAGCAGGAAAGCAAGTTGGTTGAAAATGCGCTCTTGTCATTGAAAAGAAATGATTTACGTAACCTTGGTTTGCTAATGTCAAAGAATCAAGAAATGTTAGAGAAAATAAGTGTCTCAACAGAAAAGATTGATCGGCTAATAGAAATGGCTTCCAAGATGTCATACGGAGCTAAAATAACTGGAGCTGGGGGAGGTGGTTGCATAATTTCGTTGGTGGACCAATCCAATGTAGTAGGAACACTTGAAAATTTGGAAAAAGTCAGTGATTGTTTTGTTGCAAAAATTGACTATGAAGGACTGCGTTACTTGTAGAAACTCATTTCTATTAGGCAAAGGTATGAGAGAGACTTTTTAAAACCGACCATATCACTGTTAAAAATCATGATTCTTATCAAACTGGGAGGATCAATAATTACAAACAAACAGAGGCCCATGACAGCAAATGTGCCAGCAGTTAGACTAATTGCTACACATCTAAGAAGAGTAAGGGAGCCATACATGATAATTCATGGTGGAGGTTCTTTTGGCCATTATTGGTCTGTCAAGTATGACATGCACACAAAGCCAGACAGATACAGCATCAAAGGCGTCTCAGTGGTCAAGAATTCCATGGTGGAGTTAAACAAGCTAGTCCTTGAGGCATTTCTTCAATCAGATCTTAGGCCATACTGTCTTCCTCCTACAGATTTCATTTTTGGAGACAAACCGATGATTAAAAAAATTAGAGAGATTCCAAAGATTGCCAGAACTGGATTGGTTCCAGTCTCATATGGTGATGTGATGTGGTTTGGCAAGAACAAATTCTACATACTTTCTGGCGACAAAATAATGGGAATGCTGACTAAAATTCTCAAGCCGCGTCTTGCAATTTTTGTCACAAACGTAGATGGAGTATACTCAGACATCAAGACCGGAAAACTAATTCGAGAAATAACTACTGAAAAACCTACAATTACAGATGTAAACATGGACGTGACTGGAGGAATGAACCGTAAAATAAAAGAAGCCATGGCCATGTCCAAGAGCGGAACAGATGTCTTTTTTGTCAATGGAAAGATTCCCCAAAGAATAGTAAGCGCAATAAAGGGCAAGGAGTTTGAAGGGACATTATTCAGAGGATAACAAACATGGAATATTTGATTCTGGTAGACAGTAACGATAAACCCATTGGAACTGAGGAAAAGGTAAAGTGCCATCTCCCCCATGGAAAATTGCACAGGGCATTTACGATTTTGTTATTCAATAAGGAGGGAAAGCTCTTGCTAACACAGAGAAGCATGAGTAAGATGCTATGGCCTGGAGACTGGGATGGCACTGTTGCAAGTCATCCTAGGCAGTCTGAAACATATGTTTCTTCAGCGGAAAGAAGACTGCCTGAAGAGCTTGGAATAAAATGCAAGCTTGAATACTTGTTCAAGTTTGAATACCATGTTCCATACAAAGACGTTGGTTCCGAAAATGAAGTCTGTGGAACCCTAATAGGTACAATAGATGATGCAAGCAAGATAAAACTTGTTGAAGATGAGATCTCTGCAATCAAATGGGTTTCATTTGATGAGTTATTCTCAGAAATTGAAAAATCACCGCAAATTTTTTGCCCTTGGATGCTAGTAGCTTTGTACTTTCTTTCCGAATCGAAGGATGAGATATCAGAATCTCATAAAAAAATTCTAAGAATGTGGGACCGGGATGGGATCAAAAATCGTCTCGAATCTCCGTTGAAATATCATTTTCCAAGCAATCAGTGGGAGTTGAAAAAGGAATGAATTTAGATAAAATTGTAGAGACCACAAAGAGAATCGATTCTTTTCTTTTATCCAATCTCAAAGGTGAGCCTTCCAATCTTTACAAAGCTGCAAGTTATCTAATAGAGCACGGAGGAAAACGTCTCAGGCCTTATCTTGTTATAAAAAGTTGCGAGCTTTTAGGCGGTTCAATAAATCAGGCAATTCCTGCAGCGGCAGCCATTGAGATGGTGCATAATTTCACACTAGTACATGATGACATAATGGATAACGATGAGGTAAGGCATGGTGTGCCCACCGTACACACGAAATTTGGCATTCCAGTCGGAATCTTGGCAGGAGACCTCCTTTTTTCGAAAGCCTTTGAGGTTATTTCAAATTCTAAGATTCAAATCCCAAAAGTAGTGAGTCTTTCACTTGTAGTTGCACTTTCAAAGTCATGCAGAGACGTGTGTGAGGGTCAGGCATTAGACATAAGCATGGCCCAGTCAAAGACCATTCCTACCGAATCGCAATATAGAAAGATGGTAGAAAAAAAGACATCTTCTTTATTTGTGGCATCTTGCGCAATGGGAGCCATTTCTGCAAACACCACACAGTCAGATGTAAACAGACTTTCTATTTACGGCAAAAACCTAGGCATTGCTTTTCAAATAGTTGATGATCTGATTGGTGTAATTGGAGATCCCAGGATTACAAAAAAGCCAGTAGGAAACGACATCCGTGAGGGAAAAAAATCCTTGCCAATCCTTTTAGCCATAAAGGTGGCAAAAGGAAAGGAGAAAACAGCAATTCTCAAGGCGTTTGGCAATTTGGCAATATCAAAGAGTGAACTTGGAAAGGCAGTAGAGACCATATCGACTCTTGGTATCGAGCATACAATTAGAAAAAAGGCATCTTACCACTTGGATACTGCAAGAAAATCTATTTCCAAGTATGATAATTCTGCAAGAGAGGATTTACTCTCCTTGCTAGATTTCGTAGTAAAGAGGAGTCTATAATTGAATGATAATGATGTAAAGAGAACTATACGAGGAATTGCCCTGTTAAATGCTTCTGAGCATAATGGAAAAACACGAAATGATGCTGTAATCTCAAAGGTAATAGGATCCAAACCCGAACTTCGAGAAAAAATCAAGGAAATCATACCTTTAATTTCTGAGATTGTAAATGAAGTAAACGCAATTCCGCTTCCAACACAAAAATCGGAACTTGAATCCAATTTTCCTGAATTGCTAGTGGTAAAACCAAAGCAAGACAGAAGTGGTTTGCCTGCACTTGAGGGAGCTGAACAGGGAAAAGTGGTCACTAGATTTCCTCCAGAGCCAAACGGATATCCGCACATTGGTCATGCAAAAGCTGCAATAATTGATGAGGAATATGCAAAGATGTACGGTGGAAAGCTCATCTTTAGATTTGATGATACAAACCCAGAAAATGAGCGACTAGAATATTATGCTGCAATAAAAGTTGGTCTTGATTGGCTGGGTGTAAAATACAACCATATAAAAAACACTTCAGACGATATCGAGATGATTTACAAAAAGGCAGAGGAATTCATTCAAGCAGGACATGCCTATGTCTGCACTTGCAATAAGGAAACCATAAGTAAAAACAGACGGGAAATGGTTGCTTGCAAATGCAGTATGGGTGACACTGCGCAAAATATCAAGCGCTGGAAAAACATGTTTGAAAAGTTCAAGCCAAGGGAAGCAATCGTAAGGTTTCGCGGTGACATGCGTTCAGAGAACACGGTTATGAGGGATCCCACACTTTTGAGAATAATAGATGAGCCCCATCCCATCCACAAAAACAAATACCGCGTATGGCCAAATTACGATTTTGCTGTAGCAATTGAAGATAGTATAGATGGGGTAACTCATGCGTTTAGAACAAAAGAATACGAGCTTAGAAATGAGCTTTATTATGCGATTCTCGATAAGCTTAAGATGAGGAAACCAAAGGTTCTCGAATTTTCTAGGTTAGAGTTTGATGGGATGCCAGTATCTAAGAGAATATTAAAGCCGCTGGTACAGGATGGCAAAGTTTCTGGCTATGATGACCCTCGATTGCCTACCCTTGAAGCAATGCGAAGAAGAGGAATAGTTCCTGAAGCAATAAGGAAATTCGTGCTTTCTTTGAGTTTTACAAAATCCGACACTTTGGCGCCTTTTGAAACCCTCGAATCTTTTAACAGAAAAATTATCGACCCTACCAGCATGCGATTGTTCATAGCTACCAATCCGGTAAAGCTAACAGTAAAAAACAATAACATGACACAGATTGAGATTCCAAATCATCCCCAGAAGGATATGGGCAAGAGAAAAATTCAACTTGATGGAACTTTTTACATATCAGGCGATGATGCCAAATCCCTCAAAGCAGGAGACGAGGTAAGATTGCTTGAGCTATACAATGTCAAGATCACTAAATCTGGACCACAGATTGAGGCAGAGATTACCGACACCAATTTCAAGCCTGAAATTCCAAAGATTCAATGGGTTCCTGCACAAAATGCTGTAAAAATAGAGGTCTTAATTCCAAAAATTCTTTTTGTAAATGACCAATTCAACGAAAATAGCTTGGAGATTCAGCAGGCTTTGACTGAGCCTTACTACTTAGAATTAAATGTGGGTACGGAAATTCAGTTCGTAAGATACGGATATTGCAGAAAGGATTCTGCAAATCAAGTGATATACACGCACAAGTGAATAAAATGAGAATTGCCAGATTAATGAAAGAAAATATGGAAACATATGGATTTGTAGACGGCGACAAGGTTCTTACAAGAGAAAGCATGACTGCACAAAGTGGAATTCCCATACCTCAGAGCATTAAGGACTTTTTGTTTGATGGATGGTATGACGAAATAAAACAAAAAGCTTCACAGATGAATTATGACAGTAAATTATCTAATTTCAAAATTCTTCCTCCCATTCCAAACCCATCAAAAATAATTTGCCTTGCATTTAATTACAAAGACCACGCAAAGGAACAAAATTTGATTCCACCAGATGAACCTGCCATAATAATAAAACCAAGATCAACTCTAAATGGAGCAAAATCAGACATAATTTGTCCGTCGTTTGTTTCAAAACTTGATTATGAAATAGAGTTGGCCTTGATAATTGGAAAGGATTGTAAAAACATTTCTGAAGAGGATGCAAAAAAAGCAATATTTGGATACATGATATTAAATGATGCCTCCGCACGTGATATTCAAGCAAAGGATAAACAATTTACTCGTGCAAAAGGATTTGATACATTTGCCCCATGCGGACCTTGGATAACTAGTTCTGACGAAATAGCAGATCCGCAGAATCTCAAGATGATGACCAAGGTTAATGGCGTAGTTCGACAGAATTCATCTACTTCAAACATGCACCTCAAGGTAAATTCAATAGTTTCCATTTTAAGCAAGGTCATGACTTTAGAAAAAGGAGATATAATATCAACTGGCACTCCTGCAGGAGTTATGCTCAACAAACCCGATGCAGTATTTTTGAAAGACGGAGATAAGATAGAAATGGAAATTGAACAACTTGGAAGATTAGAAAACACGGTCAAGTTTGTCTAAAAAACCAAGTCAGATGCATATTGATCACTAAAATTATTAAGAGTTTCAAAATCATCCACTTTATGGGTAAAATAATTGTCGGTAAAACTTCGGACATACTTCCTGGCAAAATGCAAAAAGTGACCGCGGATGGAAAAGAAATTCTAGTAGCCAACATAAATGGCAACTATTATGCGACGGATGATACTTGTACCCATGCAGGAGCCAGTCTTTCGGAGGGAAGTTTGGATGGGAATGTTGTGACATGTGGATGGCATGGAGCAAAATTTGATTGCGCTACAGGAAAACTCTCAGCCTTTCCTGCCAAAATAAAGGATTTACGTTCATACAAAGTAGTAGTAGAATCAGACAACGTCTTTTTAGAAGTGTGATGCAAACTTTATAAAATAAGTACAATTAGTTAGCGTGATCCATGATGGTAGAAAAGAAAAATCAAAACACTGAAACTTTTAACGCGGCAATTACAACACTTGAAGAAGTAGCTGCAAATCCTTCGACCCCAAAAAATATCAAAAAAAGTCTTACAGATCTTGTAGTTGAGCTCAAAAAACCTGAATACTCTGTCTCTGTGAGAGCAGCCAATGCCATAAGTGCTCTAGATGAAATAACGCAAGACCCAAACATGCCGTCATATGTGAGGGTGACATTATGGCAAGCCGTATCCACCCTTGAGCGAATAAGGGAATAAATTTAGCATAGAGCCTCATTTATTCGTGAAAATAGAAGAGTACCTAAACACCCTGCCCAAATCAATCATAACAGGCGAGGACGTCGAATTGCAAGATGGTACGCTCAGAGAGATTTTCGAGTTTGCATCGTTAAGTAAAGATGATGTTTTTTATCATCTTGGATGCGGTAATGGTCATAGTCTTGTTATTGCATTGAAAGAATTTGGCGTAAAAAAGGCCGTTGGAGTGGACAACAATAACAAAAAGATCTCACTTGCAACTAAGATGCTAGAAGACAAGAATATTTCAAATTGGATCTTAAGATGTGAAAATGTTTTGGATGCAGACATGGACGATGCAACAGTCGTTTTCTTTTGGTTTTCAGATTACGACATAATAGAAAAAATGACAAGTAAATTTTCTAAGCTAAAGAATGGTTGCAAAATTATCACTATATGGGGCCCACTGCCAGGCAGCCTTCCTGACAAGGTGGAATTTCCATATATCATGAATACAGTTCCATTTAAGAGAGCAGGTAGTTTGAAAGAACAAACTGTGGCAGTATTTGGTACCGATTGTATAGATTTTGTTACTGCATGGGAGTTTGCGGAGAGATACTCAAAAGCAATAGCGTCCAAGGATGCATACAATGACAGGTTCTTGACAATACTGCAGACTCTAATCATCTGGATAAACGCAAAGAACCTTGGAATAGCTTGCGGGGATGAGATTCCACTACCAATAAAGAACTATTTTGGAATACTCAAGACCTATTTTAATATAGAAATGGAACATTTGCTAAATCAGGATGCATTGTAGAGTCATGTTTTTATTTGTAAATGGAGTATGAATGGGATGGAAGAAAGAATCAACATCAATGTTTCTGCAACAGACTATGAAATAACAAGCAAGGCAATCATATCCACGTTGAGCAAGGTAGAACAGATGGTACATGGAGAAAATGACTTTATAGTGACTGATTCAGAATTTGCATTTGGGTGGCATTTTTACGTTGTATGTGTCAACATGGTTCTTGTCAGAAAGCTGTCTGAACAGCTAGGACCTGACTTTGAGAGAATAAAAGGCAAGACCTTGGAGCACAAATTTTTGAATTGGCTTGATCAAAAGATTCCTCGAGATAACTTTAGGTTGAAATTTGCAATCAAGGAAGAGATGGAATCTACCAAATACGGCATATTCTGACAACCGGTCCTGCGTTTTTCTGCACATAAATTTGCAACAATAGAATAGCAGAGATTAAGGTTAAAGGCCCTTGAGGGGAATCGAACCCCTGTCCGGGGATCCACAGTCCCCTATACTCGCCACTGTACTACAAGGGCCACATGAAAACAAGTCCTTTTCAATCCAGTATTAATCTTAACTGAATTTTATTGCCAATTTGACCTAATTTTGAATAATTGGAATAAATTTACAATAACGCAGTGTTACGGGTTTATGATTCCTCTTCCAATTATCTTTCCTTGTTTTAGCATTGTTAGTGCTTCTGTTGCCTGATTTAGCTTGAATTTATTTGAAATTACTGGCTTTATGACTCCACGTTCTGCAAGAGATACCAATTCTATCATGTCTGTCATTGAACCGGTATAGGAACCAATTAGCTTGTATGCTCTTGTAGGCATGGAAACTAGGTTTAGCTGTAATGCGCCTCCAAACAACCCCACAAGTACTACGCGTGCCCTTCGTCTAAGCATCTGCATGTCTGTTTCAACGGTCTTGCTGGCATTAACAAAATCTATCACTGCCTCAGTCCCGAGATTTCCCGTTAATTCCATTACAGCTTTTACAGGATCCTCACTTTTTGAATTGACAGTATGATCTGCGCCGTTTTCCTTTGCAATCTTTAACTTGTTATCATCAACGTCCATCGCGATTATCCTAGCTCCGGTAATTGCTTTTGCTAACTGCATTCCCATAAGACCCAGTCCTCCTGCTCCTACTATCACAACAGTATCGTTAGGTTTTAGCTGCGCATTCTTGACTGCACCAAATGCAGTTAGAGCAGAGCACGACAGTGGAGCACTGACATCAGTACTCAAATTTTGTAATTTGGCAAGATATCTGTAACTTGGAACCAAGACGTATTCTGCATATCCTCCATCAGTGTAAACTCCAAGTGATCTTGGCTTGTCGCATAGATTTTCTTCGCCTACCCTGCATGCAGGACACAGCCCTTCACCAATCCATGGAAATACCAGCACTTTTTCATTTTTTGTAAATCCCTCTACTTCTTCCCCCATGCTTTCAATCACACCTGCAACTTCATGGCCAGGAGTTAAAGGATATTTCACACCTCTATCGGTAGTCTTCATTATCTGCCCACCTGGACCTTCATAACCTCCATCCCACAGATGGATGTCACTATGACACACTCCGGCTGATTCTACTTTGATTAGTACTTGAGAGCCACGCGGTTTTGGAGTTTCAAGATTTTGGATTTCAAGCGGTTCTTTTATTTTGACTATTCTTGCAGCCTGCATAGTTCAGCCTATCAAGATGTCATATAAGATAGTTTTTGTGATTCTTGTGCCTATATTTTATCCCCAAATCCAAAAATTGTATGACATGTTGCTTTGGAATTAAAAAATTAAAAATGCGCCGGTCCCTAAGACTCTAAATACATTATAATTGATAATTACCCTTAAGTTTATTACTACCAGAAAAAATATTCGCAGATATGAAATTTAGAATGTGGTATGTTTCGATGGGAGTCACGGCAGCAGTGATCTTCTACAGCATGCTCTACCTAGGGCACATACTCTGTGTTCCAATGGAAAATGCTCCGTGCGTCTCAATGCTAAATTCTACGTAGATTTAATTAAAACCAAGTAGTAGAAGATTTTGCATGAGCTGCTCTGGAGAGACTATAGAAACAGAAAATGAGTTTATCCAGATAAGGCCAACAATTTCAAGCCAACTCAAAAAGGCAAAGTATGGCATAGCCGATCATGGTACGGTGGAACTATGCCATTGGACAAAGAAATCTTTTAGAAACGAGGGGGACTGTTACAAGCACAAGTTTTACGGAATATCAACTCACAGGTGCATGGAATTCTCACCTGCAGGCATGTTTTGTGAAAATAGATGCGTCTACTGTTGGCGGCCGATGGAATTTTACAGTGCTATGAAGATGCCTACCGAAAAGGTTGCTCCGCCTGAGGTTATTCTTTCGAAATTAATGGAAGAGCGTGAAAGGCTCATAATGGGACATTATGGAGATGTCAAAAGCGACCGGAAGAAGATTGATGAGTCGCTCCTTCCAAGTCATTACGCAATATCGCTTTCTGGTGAACCCACCATGTACCCACAACTGCCAGAATTGATAAAGTACCTCAAACAACTGCCAACTACAAAATCTGTGTTCTTGGTTACAAACGGACAGGAACCTGAAATGCTTGAAAGACTGCGTGACGAAGATGCACTGCCAACTCAACTATATCTATCAACAAATGCACCAAATGAAGAGGTGTTTCAGCTTGTCAACAGGCCAAAGTACAAGGATGCCTGGCAAAGATGGAATGCCAGTCTTGACATACTATCAAAACTTGACAATACAAGGTCTGTCCTTCGTGTTACTCTGATTAGAGGATATAATGAAAATGAAAAATTAATTCCGCAATATTCCGAGATGATAAATCGAGCAAACATTCACTTTATTGAGATAAAATCTTACATGCATGTAGGCCGCTCGATCAACAGACTAGAATACGGAGACATGCTTGACATGTCAGAGGTAAGACATTTTTCAAGTGAGCTGGCAAAACAAAGCGACGCCTACTCAATGATGGATGAGAGCGAAGTTTCAAGAATTGTTGTCTTGCAGAGCAAAAAAAGACTCATCGATCGATGGATATCTGCTTATGCAGATACCAATTAGCGAATTTTTTTAGCGCAAGGTATCTGTGTGAGATGAGATTCTTGTTTTTTAGTTGTGAATATGTCAAAGTTTCTCCCTGTGGAATAAATATTGGATCAAATCCCCATCTTTTGCCCTGCAATTTTGTGGATATTTTTCCTTGCACGTCACCATCAAACATCATGACATCTTGCTTTTTTTCACAATATGCAATAATTGATCTGAATATAGCACTTCGCTGTTTGGACAATAGCTTTAGAATTCCTTTGTTTCCAATGGTATCAAATACAAATGATGAATATGGCCCTGGGAACCCCATTAGGGCTTTGATAAACAACCCATCATCTTCCACTATAACAGCCTTTGAGCAGAGGAGATAGGCCTGACTTGCTTTGTGGACAGCTATTTCCTCCAAACTTTTTGCTTGTATCTCCTCAAGGCCGCATTTAAAAAACTTGAGCGATATTCCAAATTCTGACAAGATAGACCGTGCTTCCTCAAACTTGTTTTTGTTTGATGACGCAAAATAAAGACTAGACAACGTTTGCATACCTTCCCCTCTTTTCTATTACTGATACCTGCGAGATAACACGTTCCCTTCTTTGGCTTCCTACAATTTTTCCATAACCCCTCAAAAATGATAACCACGCTTTGTTCACTATCTCGACATGGGCACTGTTTAGCACCTCTTTGAACAACCTAAGGTCTATGGCATGATCTTCTATTCTTTCAGTTTTTTGGGATAATCCAAAGTCCAAAATGACTAGTTTGTTGCGTAAAAGTATAAAGTTTGACGTTGTAAGATCCCCATGCATTATGCTATTGTTGTGTAGAGTACCCACCATCTTTCCAATTTTTTCACAAGTCTTTATTATCATATTACTTGGCAAGTCTCGAACCAATCTACCCTCCACAAACTGCATGTATATCTCAAATTTCTTCGAGTCTACAAAATAGACTAGTGGCGTACTGATACCAAACTGCTTTACTTCGGATATCATTGTTGCCTCTCGAACAGTTCTCAGTGTACGAATTCTGTTGTCTAGAATCTCATTGCGGTATTCCTTTCTCTTTCTAATTTTTAAAATAGATTTTTTACCATTCCATGTTGTTAGATAGATGTCAGCTTCTGCTCCTTTCTTTACCAGTTTCAACAGTATTGCAAATATTTCCACTCAATTTAAGTTACAATTATAATGTAGGATTGAAGAGAAAGCGTGATGCTGCCAAACGAAAAAAAGATCATGCAGGAGGACTGCTCTGAGGACAAGCTTGGACCCGGAATTCTCACTCTGACAAACATGAGAATTGCCTTTGATAAGACGGAAGGAAGAATAGTTGATTTTACAAAAAAGTTTGGCGATACTGTTATGGAAGCAAAACTCAATCAGATTGTTGAAGCGTCCAAAGAGGGCAGATTTATCAAAAAACTTCGAGTTATTATAAAGACAGACGAGGGTGAAAAAACTTTCAAGTTTGGCGTATTTAGTAACAGCAAATGGGAAAAAACAATACGCGAAGCAATTTCAAACTACAAGGATCAATAAAGAATTTCTACAGAATCTATTCTCCAGGATTGTCTTACAAACGTATTTTCCAGCTTGGCGCCAGCTTTTTTTGAGGACTCAAGTAGTCCCACCCACGAAATCTGTGAACCACAGTCTCCAGCATATTCTTTTGGAGAGACAAAAAATTTGCAGTTGTGTCTTTTGCATATGCTTTGAAGTATTTCTGAAAGTCTTTTATTAGCAGCCACTCCTCCAACAATCAGAAATTCTTTCTTGCCTGTGAAAGACAGAGCTCGTTCCACAGCTTCGCCCATCATAGAAAAGGCAGTTTCTTGCAGTGAAAAACAAGCAGACTCTAACCCTTTTGGCATTATTCTTTTTGTAGCAGAAAAAAGACCAGAAAAAGAGACGTCGTTTCCTTTCACCACATATGGTAGAGGCTCATATTTTGATGACCTTGATGCAAGCTCTTCTATCTTTGATCCACACGGTGATGCAAAGCCTGCATGCCTTCCAATCTGGTCCAATAGTTGCCCAAGTGTAATGTCAAGCGTCTCACCAAACACTCGCCACTTTTTTCCCAGAAATGCCAGAATCATGGTGTGGCCACCTGATACAAGCAGTACTAGTGGGTCTCTTGCTCCTGTAAGCATCTTGCCTAATTCAATATGGCCAAGTGCGTGGTTTACTGGATATATGGGGATGTTATAATACGAGGCAAGAGATCTTGCCACAACAGCGCCGATTCTAAGGCATGGTCCAAGACCTGGACCTGCTGCATATGAGACCATGTCAAGATCAGAAATTTTTACGCATGCTTTTTCTAGACATTCTGAAAGCACCTGAGGAGAGTTTTCAGCATGATGTCTTGATGCTTCCCTTGGATGTATTCCTTCTCCTTCAGACGGCTTGTAGATTTTTCTAACATCTGAAAGAATCTTGCCATTTGTTCCTTTTTTTTCAATAACGGCACACGAAAATGTGTGGGCAGTACTTTCAATTCCAAGACAAAGCATTCTCTATCCCCTGCTTAAAGTTGACACTATCTTTAGTACGTCACCGTTTTTTAATTGATGCTCTGCACCTACTCGCTGTTTTGTCTTTGCATCAACTGCGTATAGGAACCCTTTTGCTAGATCCTCGTGAACTGTTCTTGCCAGGTCTTTTGCAGTAGAACCTGAGGGAAGCAATCTTGCGTCTGGCAATACCTCGCCATTTTTGTTTGATAGTTTAGATTCGTCCTCTACCGGAAAGACCACAATTAACTTTAACAGATTGAAACATGCAGAATCTAAAATATCCTGAATGCCGGTACCACCAATCTTTTCCATTATCTTGTGAGCAAGGTCTAGCGCTCTTTGCTGCTGGGCGTTAAGATTTACTCCATCTTTAATCTTGAAATCTTTGTCACCTGGGAAATAGTCAATAAGACCTGCTTTTGCAGCCTTCCTTAGTAATAATTCGGTTTCTGCACTGCAAGCAATTGTATCATGTATTTTTTTTAGTTCGTCTAAGATACCAAGGTCATGGCACAGATCAGCTTTATTTGCAGCAATTATGAGCGGCCTAGTTCTCTTTCTCAATTCCTTTACAAACGAGAGTATGTCATTTTCGTTCCACTCCAGCGGTTTTTTTGTCTGTAGATTCAAGCGATGCAAGACTGTTTCAACATCATATTCGATTATTCCAAGTCCGCTAAATCTTTGAGTAATTGCCTGAATAATTTTGCCACTCTTACTTTCCAGTTCTCGTGTTAGTTTTGGCCATTCCCTATGAAGTATCTGTTTCATCCATTGATCAAACTCTTCTTCTACAAACTTTACATCTTCAAGTGGATTATGGGTTCCTGCAGGAACTGGTTGTCCTTGTATATCAGTTGAACCTGAAGCATCCACAACATGAATCAATACCTCAGCCTGCCTTGCATCATCAAGGAATTTGTTTCCAAGTCCCTTTCCCTCATGGGCTCCCGGTACAAGGCCTGCCACGTCTATTAACTTGATTGGGATGTATCTGGTTCCCTTTACACAAAACTGATGGACGTGGTTTATGCCAAAATGTTTGCATGCACAATCTGCCTTGACATATGCTATGCCAACATTTGGCTCAATAGTAGTAAATGGGTAATTTCCAATCTGAGCGGTTGTTTGGGTTGCTGCAGAAAAGAATGTTGATTTGCCAACATTTGTCTTACCCAATAACCCAATCTGCATGCAGTTTCAGTCTGAAAGTTTGCTCTTATTAGTATTGAGGATTTCATTGTTAGAAGTGTTTAATTAAATTCTAATTTCATCCCATTCATTGAAGATAATAACTGGGAATCCAGGAACAGGCAAGCATACAGTTGCAGGAATACTTGCCAAAAAACTAGGCCTTGAACTGGTAGACATAAACCAAGTTGCTATATCCAAAGGAATAGCCAAGAAAGGCAAACAGGCACTAGATGTAGATGTCAAGAAGCTAAAGAAGATTCTGGACAAAAAGACATCAAAAAATACATTGCTTGTTGGGCATCTAGCTCCTTACGTTGTATCAAAGAACAAGGTCGATGTTGTAGTGGTATTGAGACGAAGTCCCTATAGTTTAGAACGGATATACAAGAAGAGAGAATACTCCAAACAAAAATCTATTGAGAATTTGGGCTCTGAGATTCTTGGAATAACCTACTATGACACCATAAAAAACATTGGACGAAAAAAGACTTTTCAGTTTGACACCACCAACAAATCCATAGCCGATACGGTCAAGAGAATTGAGTCCCTTTTTGTCAAAGGCAAGACAAGAGAGGATAATGTAGATTGGCTAAAGATAGTTTCAAAGAAAAGAGACCTAAAGCGATTTTTCCCATACTAGGTTCAAATTACCTTGCATGAAATCAAAGTATGAAATGTTTGAGATAAAAAGATCTGACCTTGCAGGGAGAATAGGAATACTGCATACAAACCACGGCAAGGTCGAGACTCCTGCATATGTTCCAGTCATTCATCCTGTCAGGCAGTCAATTCCTGCCAAGAAGATAAAAGAAATGGGATTTGATCTTGTCATTACAAATGCCTACATTACACTAAAGCAATATGGCGATGACGCCATAAAAAGAGGAATTCACGATATAATCGATTACGATGGAACAATCATGACAGACTCGGGTGGATATCAGGTCTTAGAATATGGAGACATTGACACAGACTATAAGAAAATGGCAGAGTTTGAAAAGGGAATTGCGACAGACATTGCCATTCCACTTGACAGACCTACAGGATTTGGTCTTGCAAAGAAAAAAGCAATAGATTACGTTAACCATACGTTAAGAATCTCAAAGGAAACTTTGGAGGCAAGAGACAACAACGTCCAGATCTGGATTGGGCCAATCCAAGGAAGCGAATATTCTGATCTGGTCAAAGATTCTACAAGAAATCTAGTAAAGTATGGTTTTCAGATGTTGGCATTAGGAAGCCCAGTCGAGTTTATGGAATCATATGAGTATGAGCTTCTGGCAAAGATGATAATTACTGCAAAAAAAGAGATGCCAGATTCCATCCCCCTTCATCTCTTTGGAGCAGGCCATCCTCTCACGATTCCCTTAGCGGTAGCACTTGGGTGTGACACCTTTGACTCTGCATCATACATGCTGTACGCAAAACACGACAGGTACATTACAGAAGACGGCACTGCGCATCTTGATGAGATATCATACTTTTCTTGCACATGTGAGGTTTGTAGCAGGCTCAAGCCAAGAGAGATTCTGGCGCTTCCAAAAGAAGAGAAGATAGACAAACTTGCGCTACACAATCTTTACTCTATAAAATCAGAAGTAGATAGAGTAAAGGAAGCCATTCACGAAGGACGGTTATGGGAATACGTGCTAAGAAAAGTGCGAGCACATCCAAAACTCTTTGAAACTATGCCACTTTTCATCTCAAATACACAGTTTCTTGCAAAAGGTACGCCTAGGTTCAAGGAAAATGCAATCTTTTTGTTTTCAAAAGAAGATCAGTTCAGGCCTGAAGTGGCAAGATTTCATGACACTGTACGTAAATTCAAGACAAATAAGAAAAATCTAGTAATCATTCCAGATGGCGGGATGCGGCCGTTTTACCTATCACCTGAGTATAACAGATTAAAAAAGAGATTTGCAAGAATTTTAGATGATACTCAGTTCTGCCAATACAATCCCTATCTTGGCATAATACCTCTTGAACTTTCAGATGTTTATCCAGCGGCACATTATGTAATGTCAGGCTACCAACACAACAAAGAGGAATTTACCGAATTTTTAACTACATTCAATACATTTCTCAAGCAGAACAGGTTTAAAACAATTCATGCAGCAGATGACGATTTTTTAAAGCACTACACCAAAGCGGCCAAAAAGAAAATCAAATTCTTTAATTTTAGAGGCAAAGATAATTTGAAATCTAAAAAATCCACAAAATCCTAAGATTAAAGCTCGAGTTTTGAAATTTAATTTGCATTAATAGACGATTTAAAAAATAATAAAAAATGGAAGAACGTTCTTCGCTTAAAGTGCGGCGTCCTCAGCCCAGCCTTTTACGAAGATACCATTCTTGTGGAGAGGAACTGGTTGACCAGGTGTGTAAGTCATTGGTCTCATCCAGAAGATTGCCTTTGTTGGGCAAACACCGATGCATGCACCGTCTGAGATGCATCTTTCTGGGTAGAAAACAAATGCTTTACCTCTCTTCCAGCCTTCAACAGGCTTTACACGAAGAACGTCTGGGCCAAGAGAAGTACAGATCTCTACGCATAGCGCACAGCCTATACATCTTTGTTCATCGACGTCCGGAAGTATTGCTATTGGCATTTCTGATTTTGATCA
>JAJPKL010000028.1 GCA_021323705.1 Nitrososphaerota archaeon | reverse complement strand
TGGTAAGCTACACTGGATAGTTAGAGGTTGAAAGTGATGACACAAACAAGTTGTAAAGTTTCGGGTCATTTTTTGATATGAAAAAAGGAGTGTAAAGTTTAGGTTGATTTCAGGTTCTTCGGAGACCTTGGAGTCTCGTGTTAAGATCTTCTAATTTCTTCACTCTATCCCTAAGAGATTTCATGTCTCTTTCTACTGTATCCAACCTAGTCTCAATTTTTTGAATACGTCTTTCCTGATCTGCTGACAATTAGTAAATGAATGAAAATCTAATATAAAAAGTTCTTAGGGAGAATATCTAAATTTTCTCTTTAAATTCAGCAAGTGCTTTTTGTAGTTTCATTGCCACCGTCCATGAAAGTTCATCACCTTCGTATTCGCATCGGTAAAGACCTTGTAAATTACTAGGCAGAGTGAGTCTTTTGTCAACTAGAAGTATAACTCGTTTATCATAATGGATGAAAGCACCACCAATCTCAATAAGTACATTCTCGTTAATTCTATAGGATTCGTCCGCCTGCTTCATTTCATCATCGGCACTTATGTTTATTATAGCACAATTACATTCTCTCATAAGACCAAAAACCTTTTCTGAAATGGGAATTGCTGTAGTTTCTTTCTCTTCGGCAATTCTATATTCGAACTCACCAAATTTCAACATCTCTTTCAATTGGTCAAGTATCTTCTTGTTCTTACTATGACTGATGAAAACACGTGGTATTGATTTTGTTTGAATTGTTTCTTTAGATGTTGGTTTTTCAGATTCCTCTGACTCTACAATTTGTTCCATATTGCCTTCTATCTTTTCACTTTCCTCTGTTATGGGTAAAGTTGGCAGAGTTGCTGACAGTTTATCTAATCTGAGATAAGGCGTTCCTTGCGTGTTAGGTTGTGAAAGGTTCAATTCTTGTATGTTTTTCATCAAGACTGCATAGCAAACATTAGCATCTTCTTTTAGAATATGGTGATCTCTGATAAGAGAATTTTTACATGAATCTTCAGGAGGAATGACACGACCATTAATAGAATTAAGAAACTCTTTGAATACCTCTGGTGTCTCTAATGCTTTTCGTATGTACGCATTTGGATCTTCATCTACTTTTGGTGCAACAATTGACATCCCTAAAGCTGAGAGTGCAATTGGTTTTGTTGTGTCTTGTACCCATGTACCTTCTGTTAATCCATATCTTTCAGCAGATCGTATTAAATCTCTAAAATTACCAGATGTTGGGCTATAGTTAAGTTTGGTTGCAATATCACCTAAAGGAAATGGTCGACCTGCGTTATCATTCCAAATTGATTTTGCTACTCTTATAGCATCTGTCAAAGAATTTCTTGGAAATGGAATCGCACCTGCCTTTCTACCTCTTGTACTCTTGGATTCAATAGGAATGTTCTCTAAATTGATGGTTTTTTCCTTAGATGTCAATTATAACACCCAGAAAATATATTTGCGTTATTTTGCATTATTTTGCATTGCCCGTGAAAATAAAAAATTATAATTTTCAACGCCTGTCTTAAGCCAATTTTTGCTTATAAAGAGATCCTTATGTCGATCATTGACTAATTGTAAAGGTAAAATTCAAAAAATTTAGGAGAGTAGTTTTAGCCAGCAACTATCCTTTCCGTTTGACAGCCAGTTAAAACCACTCAGTTTTAGGATGTCATTTATCTCTCTCCAAGTCTGCTTTTCCATCCAACCCTTGCAGGTTATCTTGATGGAATCCTTTTCATTCACTATGTTGACTTTCTCGATTCTCTTCCCTAATTGTACAGCAAAATTACTCTTGGATTCTACAGATTTTGTTATGAGATCCCTTATCTTGTCGTGTCCAAGTTCTAGGTCTATTCCTGATGCTTCCGCAGGTGTAGAGCCATCTAGTCCAGTGTGTCCTCTGACAAAATTGTGGTAGGTTCTATAGTTCTCTGCAAACCTTTGTGCCGATTCATCGTTTCCAAGACCACGCTTTGCCTTTAGTTTCTCTCGCAGTTCATTATGGTATCTCTCAATCGGTCTGTTTTGGAATCCATCTTTGAGAGCATTTGTCTTTATGTGTGCAACCTTGCGGTTGTCAAGTTCTTTTCTGATTGCCTGTTCATAGGTTCTCAAGGAATCGGTAATCACATAGTTTGGTTGTGATACTTGTTTTCCTTTTGCGATGATGTTTCGTGCATCAACAATTTCACGCCTCTTTGAGATTTGGGTTGCAATGACAAATCTTGTCTTTGGATCTATTGCAGTCCAAAGCCAGTCATAGAATCCCTTACCTTTCATCTCTTTGGTATCTTTGACGTTAATCATTGCCTCGTCAAGCGACCATACATCAGAAAGTTCTGGTATTTGAGAGTCGGCATATTCCTTGATCAATCCCATGTATTTTTTGACCCAGTCTGCTATGGCACCATGTGATACAGTTACATCATGGACTGACTTGATATGTCTTGCAATGTTTCGCAATGACATGCCATTCATACTCAGGTTGATGCATTCTGTTATGATTTGAGGACTGAATCTCATGTTTGCAAAGCCACTGTCGTTTAGAGTGAACTTGTGGTTGCATTGCAGACAGTCATAGCGTTGTCTTTTGATTTTTTCCTTTACGATCCTATATCCATGTTTTCTGTATGTTGTGGACTGGCACTTTGGACAGACTTTTGGCAAGTCTATCTTTTCTATTTTCTTTTCAGTCTGTACTGTAGTTTGTAGCATCATGCAGGCTAGTATGTGCTTGCAGTTCTTGTCGTCCTTGCCTTTTCTTAGATTGAAGTTAAAATCCGCACAAGTGCATTCCCATACGTCAGCATCAGGTGTCTTTCTTACGCTGTATGACTTGTCTGAGGTTTGTGATTCTACCCTGTAGTGGTTCTTGCCTAGTTTTGTGATGTGGTTTCCTTTGGAGAGGATTTGTATTCCTTTTTCGTTTCTTGGGTTTTCTGTCATCATATTATCTTTAGGTATAGTGTACATATAATATAAACATTGTGTAATACAATATGTTTATTAAAATATGTGTATAATATAGCTAATAGCAAATGGCATATCGAGTAAAGATAGATGGTTTCAAATGTCTACGGTGCAGTCATGAGTGGATTCCTAGAGACATTAACAAAGAACCAGTAATATGCCCAGATTGCAAAAGTCCTTACTGGAATAGACCTAAACAGAAGTTCAGAAAAGGAGAAGGGAAGAAGTAATGGGTAAACAAGAGGCATTAACAGTAACACGATTCATTCATGAAGTTTTAGTCAGTCAGTTATCAATACCGATAAAACAAATCGTTAATGATACTACATTTACTAAATACACTGGTTCTAAACGACCAGATTTGTTAATTTCTGAATTTGAATATGAACCAAACAAAAAAAATGATACTGAATTTATAGAAAATTTAGTTGCTTATGCAGAAGCCAAAGATGATGCAACTGTGGGAGATTCATTTTGGCATGATGCAATAAAACAGGGCAAAGAAAAAGCACCAAAATTAAAACTACCATATTTCATAGTGACAAACTGTAAAACAAGTATTTTCTATAATACTAAAACTGGCGAGGAAATCAAACTTAACAAAAACCCAATTCGGGAATTTCAAACTATTGATATATTAAGACTGATAAAATCAAAATTAGGAAAAGATCCCACTTTAGATAATATTCTTACAAATGTGGATTCTCTATCAGTTATTTCTGAAGCAGTATTTAACAAAAAACTTTGGGAACTTGCTAAAATTTATAGAAACATAAATTTTGAGAATAATGTTCAAAAAATAGACTTTACAATAGGTTTCATTTCGTTGGAATATTTTGAAGAAAAAGAAATGCTTAGTGGTAAGAAGGATAATACCAAAATATATTGGTCAGATTGTTCGGATGTGACTGAGAATTTTCCCTCCGAAAAAGTTGTTGCAAATTTATCTCAATATATTCAGAGATTAGAAAAAGAATCTCAATTTGGAGAATTTGTTAATTTTATGGAAAAAGTACGTGTAATTATTACTGGAAATGCTACAGAAAAACCCTTAGTTGCAAAAGATGAAGTAAAACAGATTTACGATGTGATTAATTCAATGAAACCGCTTCATGGGTGTGGTTTTGACTTATTCGGTGCAGTATATGAAATGTTTGCAAGTGGAAAAGAGAAAAAAGAATTTGGTGAATATTTTACACGTAGACATTATGCATACATATTAGCCAAATTGCTTCTTTTAGATGAACAATACTTTGATGAACAAAATAAATTCAAAATACTTGATCCTGCTTGCGGTACTGGTGGATTTCTAACTGAAAGTTTCAAGATACTCCATCAACAATATGCAAAAACTAATACTCTTACAAAAAACGCTGTCAAATTTCTTGAAAAAGAATGTTTTTGGGGAATCGATGTTAGGAAAGAAAATATTTCCAGAACTAAACTGAATATGTTTTTAGTTGGCGATGGTCACACTAATATGATTCCTGATAATGCTCTTGTTCGAAATTTTGAAGATGAACAGTGGAAGTATATAGTAACAAATCCCCCTTATGGTGCTGGTACAATAAAAGCAGAAACTTCCATAATATCATCAAATCGAACCGAAATTGCATTTCTATGTAAAGTGATAAAATTATTAAAAGATGGAGGTCATGCATGTATAATACAACCTGATGGAGTATTAGAAAATCCAAGTCTTTCTGAATTACGAAAAGAGCTACTAGAGAAATGTGATATTGATGCAATCGTGTCATTACCAAAATTTGCTTTTGCACCATATACAAAAGAAAAAACTTATGCCGTTTACATTACTAAGAAAAATAAATCAAATACAAAAATCCAAAAAAAGCCAATTTGGATGTATATTATAGACAATGATGGATTAGCAAATTCAGATAAGAGATTTCCGACTAAACTTAGGAATAATCGTAATGGTTGGATGCATGATGAAATATCAGGATGGGTTAGTACAGAAGGGGAAGAAATGGTAGGACGGTTAGAAGAAGCATGGAAGCGTTTTGATGATGAAAAAACAAATGGAACAGAATGGATAAACGAACAAGGTCAAAAGATTAAACTTAGAAAAGGCGGTTTTGTTGAATTAACTAAAATAACAGATCCTAAATCATATTATTGTCTTTTACCTGAATATTATCTAAGACCATTTAAACCACATTATATTACTGTGAGTCAACTACTAGAAAATGTAAGTCAAATAAAAGAAGAGGTAAGAAACATAATTTGAAATTCCTTGATATGTTTGAACCAGTAAAAAAAGGAGATTTTGGCTTAACAGATGAGGCAATTTACAAATCAATTCAATATGGAGGTGAATTTATTCCGATTTGGGGAGGTAATCAAGAACATAACACTATAGACAGATTGGTATCTGTTAATGGTAGGACAAAACAAGATGAGCCAATAACAATCTTTGAAGGAGAAGGAATAATCCTCAGTTTAGATGGAAGTGCAGGTTCTATGACTTACAAGTCAGGAACACAGAAATTTGCTCTTAATCATCATGCGGGTTTTTTTAAAGTAAGATCAGACGCCATACAAAAAATTGATCCTGAGTTTTTTTCAATTTTTTATCAAAAACAATTACAAGAATTAAGTGTAAGTGAAGGGTCAAAAACATTGACTTTAGATCAACTGTATGAAGCAGATTTTGAAATTCCCGCACATTCCAAGCAGATTGAGATCATGAAACCTGTAAAATCAATACTTGTTCTAAGACAAAAAATTGATCTTTTTATAAGGCAAAAAATTGATGAGATATTTGAAAAACAAATAGTATCGGGCTAATTTTATTTCATTCCTAACTTAATTGAATATTAAACAATGTTTTTTATTAGTATGAATAGAATTAGAAATAATGCAAAATTTAGAATATACAATAAGGAAGGAAATCAAAATCTCAAATGTGGTATGTACTGCTGATCTTAATCATAAAGTCGATATTCTATCTTTTAATAAACATCGTTTTCTAAGTTCTAATTTAAAAGCCTACAAATGCGGATATGTTAAAGATAATATCATGTTTGGAAAAGTAGTTGTTTTTGCATCAGGCAAATTAATTTCAGTTGGCTCTAAAAGTCCTGATCAAGCATATCATGATCTAAAGAGAGCATCTCAAATTTTAAAAAAATACAAATTCATAAAATCATTTAATATCATACCCAGAATACACAATATCGTATCCTCCATTTCATTGGAAAAAACGATAAATTTGAATATTTTATCTGTAATGTTGCCTCGAAGTATTTATGAGCCAGATCAATTCTCAGGAATTGTTTATAGAACTTATGGTAGTATAGTTTGTCTAATTTTTGCAACAGGAAAAGTCATTATTACAGGTGCAAAAACATTGGAAGAATTAAACCATGCATATTTTGATCTTATGAAGAAAATCCAAAGTATGTATCATGATTAATTCCAACCCAAAATGTCCTTTTTGCGGTAAAATTCAAACCCAAAATCCATTAAAAACTTGGCAATATTTGAAAACTGTTTCAGTAAGTCAATATATATGCAAGTGTGAGAAACGTTTCCGCCATTATCAGAGTCCAAAAAGTTCTTGGACTATTCCAAAATCAAAGAAATAATTTTTAGGTCTTAAACAAATTCATTTCTCTGTCCAAGAGATGGAAATGAAGTTGGAAGATATTGCATAGGTTGTACATAGCCTGTTTGGAATTGTGGCTGTGTCGAACTATTTTCAAAATTCAACCAGTTCGGCATATCTGAAATATCATCTATTGCCAGTCTGGTTCCAAGACCAATTAACGCAGGCTGTTCAATGACTATGCCTGCAAGACCCAACAAAACTCCAACCAAGCCATGATGTATTCTATTACCAGCAATGTAGACAGGTGGTGGATTTGGTTGTGAGTTCCATGCCTTTACCAGTTTGTCTCCAAGTTTGTAACCATCATTAAATGTCCTAAATTTAGTTTTGGCGATATTCACTCGCTTGGAGGTTCTCTTCCTTCTACTTACTGACTTTCTTTTCTTGGGAAATAGCGATAGTCTAAACACTGATAAGTTTATGGCATTGTGACTTTTATAGATTGTTTCATTCACGAAATTCAGTTTTTCTTAAATAGTTGAAATATATGATCAAACCAGTTTGAGCACAGATCCCAATCTTGTAATTGCAATAATAGTTGGAGCGATTGCAGTATTTGGAGCAGGTTTTGCAACAGGAAGACATGTTGAAAAATCTTCAAATGAACAAAGGCGATTATCAGAACGGCTTGATAAAATAGAGAATAGGCTGGTTAATGGTATTCAAAATGACCCAACGTTAGCAACTTGGGTAAGAAATAACATAACAGAACTACTTGCATTATTAAATACATTTAGAGGAGAAAATACTGGAAATGGTTGATCTTACTCCTGATCAAATTACAAGAAAGGAAGAACTAACTCATAAACTTCAGATGGGAATCATTACAACAGATGAGGCTATTGAACTAAGGCATTTATTAGAACAAGAAAAGCAAAATGCTGTATCCTTTGGAGATTTTGCAAAGGCATTAGGAATAGTCTTTCTCATAGGTTTAGTAATTGCATTTCTAACAGATGATAGAGACTAATCAACCGTAACTTTACACCCACTTTTTGACCCCAAAAAATGACCCGTTTCTTTACAACTTGTTTGAGTCAGTGGTTTCAACCTCTAACTATCCAGTGTACATTTTGTTACACTGGTAACTTGAGTGGGGATTTCCCGACTTGAAATTGAGTGTTAATTTTGGGGTGATTTTGTCAGGGCTGAAAAGTGGATGTTAATTTAGTGGTGATTTATCCTCTAATACTTTGTCGCCTTATGTTAGTTTGCTCTAGTTTCTTTATCCTATCATCAAAGTCTTTCAGCCTTTTTTCCATCGAATCTATTCTAGTCTCAATTTTTTGAATACGTCTTTCTTGGTTTGCAGACATGCTAACTCCTAGGTTGTTCTATCCCTTTTCTTTGCCTGTCTTTTTGCTCTGCTTTTCTGCACTCTTTGCAATGCGACTGAACATACAGATGCCCTTTGAATCTTCTAAAGCCAAAGATTTCATTGACTTTAGTCTTTCCACTTGCTTTCTTGTAACAATTAGGACATTCAGCATAACTAAGATTTGGTTCCATTTGGATCAGGTGTCAATAACAAGTCATTAAACATTTACCGAAAGATTTAGATCGCTGATCGCTCTTTACTACGGGATCTTGCAAGACAAAAAACCAGTAGATATTGAATTTTGGACTGGAATCAGACACAAGATTCCAACTTGTTGTATAATTTTCTATGAAACTGTTTGGTTACCATCTTTGAAAAATCAGATCGCTGAATATGGAAAGGCTATGACCCAACTTACTAACAATGAAGGGGTCATCATGTGCCCTGATTGTCTAGTGGCTAAGATGACCAATATGAAGAAACTTACTATCGCTCTTTATTCTTAAAGATTTTAGAATCTTCCTTGAACAAGTCCTCTAACATATCGATTAACTGAGGCGTATTCCAAACACCGCCAACAGATTCCACTTTAAGAAATTCTATTGTTTCCTTCAATCGTCTTACTATCTCTTTATCTGAAACAACCATTGTCAGACATCACCTAAACATGGAAATAAAAAACTTAGGAGGATAGTTTCATCCAACAACTGTCTTTTCCATTTGAAAGCCAACTGAATTGATTCAGTCTTAGAATATCGTTTATCTCTCTCCAAGTCGGTCTCTCCATCCAGCCTTTTGCAATCACCTTGATACAGTCTTTTTCGTTTATGATGTTGACCATATCAATTCGTTTTCCCAACTGCACTACAAAGTTACATTTGGTAGATTCTTGGCTCTTTGTGATTAGATCCTTTATCTTGTTATTGCCTAGTCCAAGGTCAATCTTTGCTGCTTCGGCTGGTGTTTTTCCTTCAAGTCCCGTATGCTCTCTTGCAAAGTTATGATATGTTGCATAAGCATCAGCATACTTTTGAGCCGATTCGTCATTGCCTAGACCTCTCATGGATTTTGTCTTTTCTCGTAGTTCGTTGTGATACCTCTCTATTGGTCGGTTCTGAAATCCGTCCTTGATCGCATTTGTCTTGATGTGTGCAACTTTTCTACAGTCGAGTTCTTTTCTTATTGCGTCCTCGTATGTCCTAAGCGAATCCGTAATCACAAAGTTTGGTCTTGATACCTCTTTTGCTTTTGATACGATGCTTCTTGCATCTACAATTTCACGCCTTTTTGAGATCTCAGTTGCAAGAATGAATCTAGTCTTTGGGTCAATCACAGTCCAAAGCCAGTCATAGAATCCCTTGCCCTTCATCTCCTTGGTGTCTTTGACGTTTATCATTGCCTCGTCAAGCGACCAGACATCAGATAGTTCTGGTACAAGCGTGTCAGCATATTCCTTGATGATTGCCATGTACTTTCCTACCCATTTTGTAATCGATACATGGCTTACCTCTACATCATGTGTTGCCTTGATGTGCCTCTTTATGTTTCGGTATGACATGCCAGACATCTTGAGGTTTATCGATTCTATGATGATTTGAGGACTAATTCGCATCCCAGAAAATCCGCTTTCATGGAATGAGAATTTGAAATTGCATTGCTTGCATGCATATCGCTGTCTTTTGAGATTGTTCTGAACTATTCTAATACCGTTCTTTATTATTGTTGTAGAACTGCATTTTGGACATACTTTTGGAATGTCAAGTTTCTCAATGTTTAGTTCCTGTTCGATAGAATCTTGCAGTATGAGAACACTTCGGATATGCTTACATCGTTTGTCATCCTTGTGGGTAAGACGGAAGTTGAAATCAGCGCAGTCACAAACCCAGACATCGGCATCTCTGAGTTTTGTCACGTTGTAGATCTTGTCCTGAGTTTGCGATTTGACCCGATAGTGGTTCTTGGTTATCTTTCTGATCGAGTTGGCTTCGGAGAAAATTTCGATCGCTTTTTCGCTTCTTTTGTTTTCTTGTTTCATCATATACCTTTTAGGTATAGTGTACAGATCATATAAACATTGTGTAATAAGATATGTTTATTAAAATATGTGTATAATATAGCTAATATCATATGTCGTATCGGATAAAAATAGACGGTTTCAAGTGCCTTAGATGCAATCATGAATGGGCACCAAGAGACATTACGATTGAACCAGTGATCTGCCCAAAGTGCAAAAGCCCTTACTGGAATAGACCTAAACAGAAGTTCAGAAAGGGAGAAGGTAAGAAATGACAAAATATGACGATTTAGATCCTAGAACGCAACTTGAACAACAAATCACAAAGGATCTAAAAGATGCATTTGAGAAACGTGGCTTTCAGATTAGACATAATGGAACTACAACATCACAATCTACGGGGGGTTTGCCTGATATTGATTTATGGAATGAACAAATACATATCAATGTAGAAGTTACACAAACAACAAAGTCATCTTCTGATAGAGAAATGCTTTCTATTTCTGACCATCTTAATAAAAGAAAAAAAGAATTTTCTAAGAAAAAATGTTTCACAGTTTATGTATCTCCGTCCACTCACTACAGAATGATTAATGCTATACATGATTATAACACAGCAAGGAAAACACTCGACCAAAAGATCATTCCAATATGTTTTCCTACCTTTGAATTAATAATTCAAAAACTTAGTACAAGTCATAGGGATATTTATCCAATAGATCAGATATTAACAGTTTTTGATAGATATTACGAGTTTGTAGACGATGATAAAATTCTAAGTATATTCTTTGAGCAATTATTTCCTAACGATTTCACATTGAAGAAAGATATTGACGATAAGGAAATTTTACAGCACGCAAAACTTGAACAGGATTTATTTGGGGAGTTAGAAAAGATAGAAGATAGATTACGAGAGTTTGGAATTGCAACAGGTTCAGAGGCAATCAAAAATCTGATATATCTGGTTTTTATCAAATTGTTTGAAGAAAAAAAGGAAAGCAGGCGAGAAGGGAAAAACTATTTTACAGTTAAAACATTCAATGAATTTCAACAGGCTCATGGACAGACAAAGAAGAAAAAAGCAATTCACAAATTGTTTGAAATAATACGGAATGAAGAAGAATTTCAAAAATCCGAACTATTTACGAAATCTGATCATTTGGCAGAGGGACTAGATGATGATTTTGTTATAAAAAATGTAATCGAACCGTTGGAAAAATATCATTTTTACTTGAAAAAAGTAGACGGTCTGGGGGCTGCTTATGAGGTTCTCGCATTACGATCTAGTAAGGACGTTAAAGTAGGTCAGTTTTTCACCCCCAAATCAGTAGTACAATTCATGGTAAAACTTGCAGAACTTGAAACAAGTGATCTTGTTTTAGACCCTGCCTGTGGAACTGGAAGATTTTTGATTTGGGCTATGGATGATATGATTCACAAAGTGTCTGGGAAAGACTCTGACAAAACAACTGAATCAATAATACGAAAACAATTGTTTGGTACTGATAATGATCCAAACGTAGCTAAACTTGCTAAAATGAACATGTACATTCATGATGATGGAAAATCCAATATTTGGAGCGATGATGGACTCTTATTGGATAAGAGAGGACTCGATAACAAAGTAGATGTCATTCTTACTAATCCGCCTCTAGGTAAAATAAATTACAGAAAATATGGTGAAGAATTTCTAAAAAGAATAGAAGTAATTCCTCGTACTATTGAAGAACCAGATGAAGAAAATGAAAACGGGGAAGAAACTATCACGGGTAATGTTATGAAAGGTAGTGCGTTATTTGTTAACGTATGTAAATATTATTTAAAAGATAAAAGAGATTCAGATGCCAAGCCTGAATGGCGAGGTGGAAAATTATTGATTATTTTAGATGAAGGTATTCTCAACACTGATGATTATAAAAAAACAAGACAATTCATACGTCAGAATTTTTACATCAAAGCAATAATATCTCTGACAAACGAAACATTCATCCCAGTTTCAAAAACACCAACAAAAACTTCAATATTGTACGCAATAAAAAAGGATGATTCTACTGCCATTCAGACGGAACCTATATTCTATGCTCATGCTGCTAGAGTTGGAATGGATACTAAGAAACGCATTGCTCCTAATCACCTCATGAATGCGGAAGGAAAAGATATTCTCTCTGAATATCAGTCTTTCAAATCAAAGATTCTAAGTTGTTATAACGGGCTACAATTCAATCGTAAAAGATTTGAATCGTTAGGCTTTACAGGCGGTCTTATTGAGAAAAATCAAAACTGAATCAGAATTTTTTACTAGAGATCCACTGATGATGACTCAGGACGATAGATTGGATTATGATTACTGGCATCCAAAATTTGAAAATCTAATAACCTTTCTATCATCCTGTGGCTACGATATTGTAGAACTAAGTACGCTTCTTAAAACTGACATAGTAAATGGGAATACTCCTGAAGATTATATTTTTCCCATGAAGGGCATTCCTTTTCTTGGTGCTAGGAATATACAGAATGGCAAACTAGATCTCACAGATCTGAACTATATTGATGACGTAATTCATTATACAAAATTGAAATCATCCCAGTTACACAAAAATGATGTTTTAGTTACTATGGCTGGATCTATTGGTAGATGTGCAGTTTATGATAGTAAAGAAAAGGCGAATATCAGCCAATCTATAGCACGTCTACAGCCTGATGAAGAAAAAATCAATCCGCAGTTTCTGACATATTATCTAAACTCACCATTTGGTCAAATCCAATTTGAAAGAAACAAACACGATGTAGATCAACCCAATATCAATACCACTGAAATTAGCAGGATCAAAATTATCTGTCCTCCAAAAACAACTAAAAATGATGTGCAAAAAGAAATTGTAGATAAAATTTCTATCATGGATAAAAAAATTATGAATCTTCTTGAAATAAGAAAAAACCTGCGGTGGAAAATTCGTAATGCGATTCTTTCAGAATCACACTTAAAGACTCCTATCAAATTATACGATTACTTTTCGAGTCATTTTGATTCAGTAACCGACAGGCTTGATTTTATATGGAATCATCCTTTAACCTATATGGTAAAAGAATATCTCAAATCTAAACAGGCTGTATCGTTAGGCGAATTGGTAGATGGGGATATAGAATATGGAGTTAATAACTTTGGGAAAGAGAAAAGTGTAATTCCGTTTATCAATGTTGAAAATATAGAATTAGATTCCATGATTCATCATGACAATCTTCGTTATGTTGATGAAGTACCAGAAGAGAAATTAGTACATGAAAATGATTTACTTATAACCCGAAGTAGGACTGTTGGAACCTGTGCATGGATCTCAAAAAAAGAAGATGGTTTCACATTTGGTTCATTCGTTCTTAGATTCCGAATTAAGCCAGAAAAAAAGATTCATCCTCTATATATTGCGAATTTTATAAATTCAGAACTAGGACAGGCACAGATAATGTATCTGCAAACTGGATCTAACTTGAATAACGCTCAGGTCAACTACTTAGCAACAGGGTCAACAAACGAAGCAAGAGGTGGTGGTAACAACATAAATCCTGAAAATTTAAAACAATTACAAGTAATCATCCCAAAAACAGATGAACAGCAAAAAACTATCATTGATAATATAAAAAACTGGTTAAAAGAAAAAGAAAAAAACGAAAAAGAAATTGAAACAGAGAAGGAATATGTTAAACAAGAATTTATTAAATTACTCACAAAACAGAAATGAGATTACTAAGGACTAAATATTTGTAATATCGTAATGGTTATGTAAGTTGCCAATAACCTTCAAAGAAGCAGCAATAATAATACTCACGGAATCTAAAAAACCACTACATTATGGCGAACTTGCCTCTAAAATTATCAAGCGTGGGCTTGTGAATACAAAAGGTAAAACTCCTGATCAAACCTTACGCAGTCTAATTATTCGTGATATTCAAAAAAATGGAGAAAAATCCCCATTTGTTAAAACAAGCATGGGGCATTATGGGTTGAATCCGAAACACTCAAACAAAAATCACCCCTAACTTAACACCCATTTTTCAACCCGTCTAAAATCACCCTAAAATTAACACTTAATTTCAAGTTGAGAAATCTCCACTCAAGTTACCAGTGTACATTTTGTGACACTGTTCAATCTTAGGATCATTTTGTTATTATTTATATCACCTTGTAGTCTGATTTACTTTATGTGGACTATTCCCTGTCCTTTCTGTGTCAAAAATTCCTTTTTGTATGCATACGGTATGATTGTAAACCGTCTGTGATGAGCATTTTTGCAGTTCGTTTCAGTTGACGATTAGCTTGTTTACAAAAAACATCCCGTACAATATTTAATTGATAGTCATGTTCTACCGTACACAGGTAGGAGAGAGAAGAGATTTGGCGGATAGCGAGAAGTTAATGTCAGATGTGGTTGCATCAATTATCGAAAAAATATTAATGCAGATTGGACTTCAGACATATACCAGAGTCAGCGAAATTCTAGCAGACCACAGCCTTACGTTTTCTGACTGCTACCGAAACCCTGATGTTCTGAACTCTGCCTTGAAATATTTGTTTGGTGATTCATATCTTGTCACCGTAGAAAAGATCAAGACCGCGTTTATTGGTCTGGATGATGAAAATCAGAATCTGGCAATATTTTTACAAAGATTAAGCCAATAGAATCAATTATTGGTTCTAAAAAATTCCATGATTTGACCTGTCTTGGAGCTTATCTTAATTTGGAACTTCTTGATATTAGGTGCAGAAACCCAAACCTCAACAAGCCAGGCACCTTCTTTTAAGACTGGGATTTCTGCCTTGATTACCGAATAGTGTTGTTGAAGAAATTCTCTGGCAATATCCTTTGCCTGAACCTCATTGATGATGTAAAGTGACACCCTTCAAGTGAGTGAGAAAAAATAGTATTTAGCAATATGGACTGATTTTTAGCTAAGAATCTTCTAGTATGGTTTCCAATATCTTCTTACTCTTTCCCTACAATCATCACACCAGAAATACTTGAACGGATAGTGATAGTCAAGATCCATCTTAATTTGACATAATGGACATGTGTGAATCAAGCTCTTGCCCACCCGCATTTTGTATCAGTGTAAGCCACTTGCTATCACCCTGGAATATTAATTCAAAATGCAAGTAAAAAATAATTGTTAAATATCTTATTAATCTTGTACGCAGGATTCATTTTTAGTAAACATGTTATCGCTAGGAATTGCAAAGGAGCTCATCATAAGAATCAGTGCCATTACAATCATCTTCTCGATAATCTCTACTATATAACATGGAAGAACATACAGTCACCAAGCCAGTTAGATGTAGCGATGCCGTCTCTTTTTGCCCTCTATGGAATCGTAATATTGATCAATGTTTTGTTTTGTTTTAGAAAATATCACATAATGAATGCCAAGTAACATGTCTTGACACAAAGAATTAGTCTACGCCGGATAGTTTAGACATTGTTTTTGCTTGATTTTATGGTATTTGTTTACAAGAAAAAAATGATATAAAATATTACTTTGAAAGAGTAATAAAAAATGAATAAAATCTATCTTGGAATAATTCTAGTCATACCGTTTACCATGCTTTCTGCTTCTGCTTCCTCATATGCCAATATTCACCTAGACCTAATTGGCAGCATATTGACAGAAAATTCTAACGTGACGTTTTCAGGAAAGATAACCACACCTGGCGGAGCACCAATTTCAAATCGAACTGTTTTCATTGAAGATGATGTCAAGTACATACATCCTGACATGATTGTGGCAGTAGCCATAACAGATTCTGAGGGAAGGTTTTCAGCTTTATGGAAAGCTGTACCAAAGGACAATGGGTTGCCCTTCCACTTCTATGCAGAATTTTTAGGAGGAAAGACATTTGGTTATACCAGAAGTGAGACCTACGAATCGACCATCAAGTTGCAAAACCTACCTACTCATGATGTGGTATCATCAAAAACACTGCCTGCATGGTTCATTGACGCATCAAGACTATGGCACGACGGAAAGAGTAGAGATTCTGATTATTTATACGGAATCAATAATTTGGTAGACTATCAGATAATCAAATCCAACAACACGTCAGACCTTACAACCATACCGTCATGGGTGAGATACGATGCTGGCCTTGTGTCAGAGGGCGATATTTCAGCTCATGAATATACAAAAACGTTGGAGTATCTTCTCAACAACGGAATAATCAAGTAGTCATTCTAAACTATATCGATACACAAAGAAAGGATTTTTTTTCAAGTTTGCGTAATTGTAGCAGGCTTGATTTCCACATCATCCCTGTTATAGAATATCTTTTCCTGCGTTAGTGTAATGGTACAGTTTCGCTTGAACTTCATCTCCCTTGCATTTCCTATCGCATCTTTGAAGATAACTCGCGGTTCCTTAGAGGTATCAACCGCATACTGCTTTCCCTGCTTGGTTGTCGTTGGTTCATCACAGCCTTTGATCTCAATCAACTTGGAACAAGCTATAGAGTTTGATTCGTTTCCCATTATGAAGTCACCAAACGCGCCACTATAAAAAAAGATTTGCTCATAAACAAATTACAGAAAATGCTGCACACGAAATGAAAATTGAGTTAATGGTATGTCGCAGATTACTTCCTTCTTCTCTGACCTGGCTTGTTCTGCCCAGGTACTCGTTTTAGTATGAATCTCTTTCTAAAATTGTCTCGGTTTCGTATGATGCCAATCTCCCCGTGTCGTTCTCTTGCTTGAACCTTGGGCGTCTGGCCTCTAACTTTTCCTGCTTTGGTAAGCGATCCGTGAGTTGGCACGAATTATTTCGTGCTATTAATGCAATTTATGTATTTGGTTTGTCTTTACCAGTACTTTGCCTTGATTGTATCAATGACGCGCTCATGCTCTGCGCCTTTCTTTCGCGCAAACTTTTCCATTGCACTTAGCGGAACTCCGCCAAGCGACCTTGCCAGTGCAGTAAACAACTTTCTCTTGACTGGGCTGTTGTGGCCTGTCTTGTCCATGAACTTTTGAATTCCATACTTGAAGTTGTGCTGCCATGTCTTGTACATCACGCCAAGTTGTGCTGCAGTCATCTCATTTCCTATATCAAAGAATTCTGATTTTTCTAGCAGTCCGATTGGCACGAAGGTTAGCGGTGTCGTAGTAAACATTGATTCTGGCTGCTCCTTTTCAAGTTCGCTTATGAGTCGTATTGTCTCCCATGCATCATCTTCTGTTTCTGCGTTGTCAAGTCCCATGATTAGTGTAAATGCAGGTATCCAGTGGTACTCGTTTAGCGTCTTGACTCCCTCCTTTACAACCCAGTGCCATTCTTCTGGCTTGTATGGTGAGAGTTTCCTGTCTGCATATTTTCCAATCAACCTAAGGCTGCCTGTCTCAAACCCACACTGAATTCCAATCTTGTTGTCAGGCCCTGAGTGAATAATTTTAGAAATGTTTGGAATTAGTTTCTCGTCTGCTATTGCACCTGCAAGAGTTCCGTGAGTTGGATTGGTGTGAACAATGCCAGTTGACATTACTGCAGTAAAGAGTTCTTCCAGTGCTTCTCTGTTTGGAGCCATGTTCTTTGTCTTTCTTGGATCAAGTCCATACACAAAGATGTCATCGCTGTGAAGCCATGCGTTTCTCTGTCCACCTTTTTTTATGTTGATTTCGATCTCACGTTTTACCTTTTCTGGAGGATAGTATCGTAATGGTCGCAGCGTGACGTCGCAGAACTTGCATCCTCGTCCACATCCTCGCATGACCTCAACCATGCCGTGCATGCTTGGTTCTACGATTTCAGGAATCTGATCAACTTCGGGCTCGTCCCAGTAGTGGATGAACCTTCCGTGGAATTTGCCACTGTCTTTTCCAAATTCTTTTACCTCAACTTTAAAGTCGCTTTTAACAAACGGATTCATGTTTTCAAACTCGTTGGCAATTAGTTTGTTAAAGAATAGTCCGGCGTGTCCGTCAATCTCAGGTGCAATGCCGCCAAGTTCTCCCTCAAGCACAGCATACAGCCCGTATTCTTGGATCTTTTTTGGATCATAGTTGTACTGCCAAGTTCCTGACGCGCCGACAATCACTTTGGCCTGGCTGCCGTTCTTCTTCTTTGCCTCTAAAATTTTCTTGTGCAGGTATGCGTTGTAATATTCATCATATGAAATCTGTTTTCTACCATAAGTAAATGTCATTGTGACAGGACCCATTCCAAGAGGATCCATCTCATAGGTACCAACCACCTCTGTCTCAGGGCCGATGAATTTCTCAATGTGGTCTGGATGAGCTACGACTACATCTTCTCGCTTGAACCCATCCCTTAGAAGCGCTGCCTCTACCTTTCGAAGCCCGTATGGTGCATATGATGCAACTCCATTGGTGTGGGCTATTGGATTGCAGATAAAGTCAAAGAGTACCTTTGGCGTTACCTGATTTTTTAGCAGATAGTACCATATGCTGTTTTTTGGTCTGTGCGGATCAATTGCTGGTGCACAGCCAAAGAAGGTCGCCAAAGATATGCCACGGTATGGCGACATGAGTGTGCGATCAGCACTTAGCACAATTTTAGGATGGCCCAATTTTCAATCTCAGTGAATTGCTATAGCATATTAAAGTTTCCAGTATTTGCACACGTCTAATAGTTTTCCAAAATGCCTGATTTACTTCGGCGGGTGTACCCAAACTCCTTGTTTGTGAGCAAATATTGACCAGTAAATACGGTCCCATCCCTGCATGCCAACACATCGCCAAAGCAACAGCTTCCACAGAGCCCCATGCCGCACTTCATCATCCTCTCAATGCTTGCCTCCACATGGATTTTTTTTTCAGTTGCAAGCTGTACTACCTTGTGCATCATTTTTTCAGGACCGCATGTGTATACCGCATCAAATGTATTTTCTTTGAGCAGCCTTTGCATTGCGTCAGTCACAAGCCCCGACTCTCCATATGTACCGTCTTCTGTCACTACAACTACCTTGTGCTTGTTTTGTTTGAGGATATCATTTGCCAGACCCTCAAAAAAGACTTCTTCTTTTGTCTTGGCGCCAATTATTACAGTTACTTCATCTGTCTTTTTTAGAAATGTTGCAAGCCTCATGAGGGGCACAAGCCCTGTTCCCCCACCTACAATCAACAACTTGCCCTCCTTTATGGTAAAGGAGTTGCCATACGGCCCCCTCACTCCAATTGAGTCGCCTGGCTTGACAGAGTAAAGTGCTGTCGAGGCAAGGCCGTGTTTTCGCACAGTAAAGGCAGCCTTTGTCTTGTCCTGTGTTACCATTATGCTCATAGGAAGCTCATTTATTCCTGGAATCCAGACCATCGCAAACTGTCCCGGCATGACATTTGCCAAAAATTCATCAGAAAAAACTAGTGTGCGCACAGTTGGCGTCTCATCAATTACTTTCTCAACTGTCACAATCTTGACAGTATCAATACTTTTTTGCAATTCCAACTATATCACCAATTTTTCCAAAGTTTTTTCGTTCCATGTATCTTGCTATACCCATGTTTATCTCAGAGAAGACTCCAGTCCACTTGTCTGCCAACGCACTGCCAATCTGAACTGCGCTTGCACCTCCAAGCATAAACTCGACAGCATCTTCCCAGCTTGATACACCGCCGCATCCAATTATCGGTATGTCAAACTTTGATGATATTTCGTATACACATCGAACTGCGATTGGCTTTATCGGAGTTCCTGACAGTCCACCTATCTTGTGGCTCAGCACTGGGCGCGTTGTCTCTACATCAATTGCCATTGCCCGCACGGTGTTGATTGCAGTAATTGCATCAATCCCTGCGTCACATGACGCCCGCACTGTCTCAAGATAGTCCGACGAGCCAAGTCCTACCTTGGCAATCACCGGAACCTTGGATGCTTTCTTTACCTCTCTTACAATTTTTTGCACAAGTTGCGGATCGTCGCCAACTTCAAGTCCCACTTTTTCCACATGGGGACAAGACAAGTTCAGCTCATAGGCCAAGACCTTGACATTTTCAAATTGTTTTATCATGAAAACAAAATCTTCTGGAACAGAACCGACCAAGCTTACAATGATTGGTACAGATTTGTTAGAGGAGATCATCTCTGCAAAATAAGCAGCTCCTGGGTTTGACAGCCCTACTGCATTTAGATATCCGCTCTTGACACCAACTACCGTTGGATTTGGATAACCCTCCCATGGCTCTTTGCTCAATGATTTTGTTACAAGCGCTCCTGCCCCTTCCTTATATAAGCGAGCAAAGACCTCAAGCGATATACCGAGAATACCTGAAGCAAGCATTGTGGGTCGTTCAAGTGAGATTGGCCCCACATTTGTCGATATGTCGGGAGTCACTTCTAATCATACAAAATGTTTGTCTTATAACGGTTGATGTATGATTTACCTACTGTTACCTTTTTTAGTAAGACATTGAAATGCTTTGTATGCATTCTGTAATTCTAACAGAGCTTGGCATTGCAGTTTTTGACAATAACAAGTGTGTGAAATCAATTCCGTTTAGAAATCCTGCAAAGGAGTATATCGAATTAAAGAAAGAAAAGGCAGACATTGATGAGCTTGCACAGTTTCTTGCCAAATCAGGAGCTGCAAGTGTGTCAGTCAATGATCCAGGACTGCTCAAGCTCCTAAAGAAAAATACAATTGATGCAGAACTTATGGAAGAAAACAAGATTGAGACAATCCAGTCCTCCAAGATTCGGGTTCTGATAGATTCCAGCTTTGCAGCTGACGAGCACGAAGCAAGAGCAAAGCTAAGAGAGTTTGCAATGCAGTTATCTTCTTCAAAAGTTACAGAGATCTCCGAGAGTCCTGACCTTCACATCATACAGGCCATAAATGCACTAGATGAGACTGACAAGATGATCAACCTGCTAAGCTCAAGGCTTAGGGAGTGGTATGGTCTTCACTTTCCAGAGCTAGACAACCTAATTGATACAATCAGTGGATATTCCAAGATAGTTCTTGCCGGTCGCCGGGACAACCTAAATCAAAAGGTGTACAGCGATGCAGGGTTTCCCGATGAAAAGATAGAGATGTTGTCACTACTGCAAGAAAAGAGCAGGGGAGGGCAGATCTCAAGTGAAAATCTCTCCATAGTTCAAAGCCTTGCAAAGCAGATCTTGGAGCTATTTGAGCTTAGAACAACGCTTGAAAAACACATCGAGACTCAGATGAAAACAATTGCTCCAAACCTTTCAGGCATCTTGGGAACGTCAGTTGGCGCAAGAATACTTGGCAGGGCAGGAAGCCTCAGGAGACTTGCAACCATGCCTGCAAGTACAATTCAGGTTCTAGGTGCAGAAAAGGCACTCTTCCGCTCACTTAAAACAGGCGCCCAGCCTCCAAAGCACGGGCTCCTATTCCAACACACCCTTGTCCATGCAGCTCCCAGATGGCAGCGCGGCAAGATAGCAAGAGCAATAGCTGCCAAGGCCGCACTTGCAGCAAGAGTCGATGTTTTTGGAGGAGGAAGAAACGATACTCTCTTTGAAAAACTAAACATCAGAATTGGTGAGATTGGGGAAAAATACAAAGAGCCCCCACAAAAGCCTGCTACACCCCCACAGCAGCGCAGACCATTTGAGCAGAGAGAGCGAAGACACGGCGATTTTGGCAGACAAAGAGACAAAAAGAGCGACTGGAAAAAATCAAAACGAAGGAAATTTGGAAAACGAAGAAGGTAATATTTTCTGGGTTAAAGTAGAAGGAGAAAAAAGGCTAGCCACTCTAAACCTCGTTCCAGGAAACCAAGTATACAAAGAAAAACTAGTAAAAATCAAAGATGAGGAGTTTAGGGCATGGGATCCTTACAGGAGCAAGCTTGGTGCTGCCATAATGAATGACCTCCACACACTTCCCATAGTTAGAAAGTCTCGAGTACTCTATCTTGGAGTCTCTACTGGCACCACTGCAAGCCATGTTTCAGACATTGTAGGTCCAAGCGGAATTGTTTTTTGTGTAGAACACACAAGCAGGGTAGCAAGAGAGTTTCTTGACAGAGTTGCGTCATACAGGTCAAACATAGTTCCAATCTTACAGGATGCAAGAAATCCTAAAGAGTATTTTGCAGTATATGGTACCATCGATGTTGTTTATGTTGACATTGCACAGCCAGACCAGACAGAGATTGCCATCTTAAACTGCAAGACATTTTTGAAAAAAAGTGGCTACTTGATGCTCGTAGTTAAGACGCGAAGCATCGATGTTACAAAAGATCCATCAGAGATAACTCGAATGGAGGCTGAGAAACTAAAAGAAAACTTTGAGATAGTTCAAGAGATAAACTTGGCACCATATGAAAAAGACCACAGCATGATAGTTGCCAAGTATCTAGGCTGATTGTGCAGAGCCAAGCAATATCTTTACAGGTTTCCAGCTTTTTCGCACAAATTTCGGCGGCACGCCATTTGAGGCAATTGCTTTTCGTATAAAGTTCATCGTCTTAGGGTCTGACGGATAGCCGCTTCCCACATCAAATTCTTTTCGTATCTTTGCAATGGCTCTGTCTCTATTTATCTTGGCAATTATAGATGCTGCAGAGACCACGGGGAATCTCTTGTCTGCATGATGGCTAGAGTGCACCTTGTCTAGATGTGCAAGTTTCGATATCAACAACCCAAACCGTGCAGGGTTTACATCGCACGAGTCCACATATGCAGAGTCTGGTCTGAGGTTGGCAATCACCTTTGCCATGTACTTTCCTTCAAGTTGGTTTAGCTGGTTTTTCTGAACGCTCTTGTCTATCATATGCGGCGAGATCTTGGCCACATAGTAATCGTCAACAAGTTCTAATATTTTTTTATACAAGTTCTCTCTTGTGCGAGGAGTAAGTTGTTTAGAGTCTTTTACTCCAAGCGCCATGAGTTGTTTTATCTTTCTGCGCTCAATGCTTATTCCTGCTATTACAAGCGGCCCGATTGCCGACCCTCTCCCAGCATCATCAACGCCGCAGACTTGCATTTGAGTTGTTCTTGCACTAGATGTATTAAATCATTTAGCGGTTGTTTTTTACTGCTTATTGCATGATAAATCCAGTATCTCTTTTACAGAAGAGACGAGCCTAGTTGACAAGAGCGGTCTTTCAACAAAACCATCCTACCTTGCTTGTTGGCAGCATTTGAGAAAATTCGTTTGCTCGTATTTCAAATGGAGTTATCAAGAGAGTCTTAGATTTGGCATCTCCCTTCTTTACTGCTCTCATAAACTCAAATGTAGACATCTGAACCATCCGTCCCTACATTTCAATTTATTAAATCAACGTAAATTACACATTACCGTTGGAATCAAGTCTTGTCGAGATAGTGGAAGGTACTACCAAGCTTCTAGTACCACAAGAGTCGTTGATAGACAAGGCTCCTCCAAAAGAGCCAGCTTTTTTCAATCCAAGAGCAAGGATAAACAGGGATTTTTCAATAATAGCATATGCCACCTTTATTCAAAACTTTAAAGGTCCAAAGACGTTTCTTGACTCGCTTTCAGGCATTGGGGCAAGAAGTGTCAGAGTTGCAAACGAGTTGCGTGAGGTAGAAAAAGTTTTTGTAAATGATGTCAACCCAAAAGCGCTCGAGATTGCAGAAAAAATTGCCAAATTAAATAACGTCACAAACTGCATCTTTTCAGAAAATGAAGCGTGCAGGTTTCTCAGCTTGCACTCCAAAAGAGACCAGAGGGGCGCAATTGTTGACGTCGATCCATTTGGGTCACCATCACGATATCTTGATTGTGCAATTCGGGCCACATTTCATGGAGGACTTCTTTCCACTACTGCAACCGACCTTACTGTATTGCATGGTCTCTTTCCTGCTGCCTGCAAGAGAAAGTACTATGGCGTACCAGTGAGGGCAGAGTACGGAGATGAAATAGCACTGAGGCTGATTCTTGGATGCACCAACCTAGTTGCAGGAAGGCTTGACGTAAAGATAGTTCCCTTGTTTGTACAAAATAACATGCATTACTACAAGACATACGTCAAGGTTCTTGTCAGGACAGGAGACGGAGAAGAGATGGGATACATCCTTGACTGCAAAAACTGCGGCAATAGACATGCCACAAAAGAGAACAATCCGGAATGCCAAGTTTGCAAATCAAAGGCAGAGCTTGCAGGACCTCTCTGGATTGGCAGACTATACGACAAGGACTTTGTAAACAATATGATTGCAAAAGAAGAAGAGTTTGAAGTAGACAAGTCATGTAAGAAAATTTTGGAAAGATGCAGGGAAGAAGTTGAGATGCCTCCCACATATTATACCATTGATGAAATTGCCCACATGAAGCGCTGTCCCCCCATCTCGCTTGCAAAGACAATAACAAAGATTCAGAAGGCAGGGTTTAGGGCAACTCCAACCAGCCTTAATCCTGCTGCCTTTAAGACTGATGCTCCCATAAACGAGATTCTATCTCTAGTCTAGTTTCCAAGATATCCCAAGCATATGTGGTATAGTTCACTGCTTGTCTTTCGACTTGCCTTTGGCTTTTTCAGTTGCACTTTGACAAATTTTTTCTTTAGATAGTCCCTGAACTCATTTGAGTATTCACCATCAAAGACCTTAAACAGCGCATTTCCTTTTCGTGCAAGAACATGGTCCATTATTTTACTTGCCGAGTAGTTCAAGGAGATTTGCCTTCCATGATCTACAGACCATGTACCAGTTACCTGGGGAGAGAGGTCACATATCACAGCATTTACCTTTGTTCCAAAGTAATCAAAAATGGATTCTACAATAGATTCATCCTCAATGTCTCCTCGTATTATGTTCGCGTTTGGAATTTCTTCAACAAATGACTTGTCTACTCCCATTACTTTGCCTCTGTTTCCAACAAGTTCTAGTGCCACCTGAGTCCACCCCCCTGGCGAGCAGCCCAAGTCCAGAACAGAAAACCCAGGGCCGATGATTCTGTATGAAGTATTCAGTTCTTTGAGCTTGTATGCAGCCCTGCTCCTATATCCTTCCTGGTGGGCCAGTCTTCGGTACAGGTCTCGTCTTGCATCTAATAGTTTCATTTCTTTGCCTTTTTAGAATTTACAAATTCAGTTAAAACCCATTGCTCAATTAGCGGACAGGTTCGGGGGCTTACCTCGCCTTCTACTGTACATTTTTGCTCTACTGGACAGATAAGGCATGGCGCAGACCCTATCGACTGGGTACTTACAGGAACATGGGCAATCTTGAGCTTGTATGTCCACCTCCCGTCCTGCAGAATCTTTTCTCTTTTTATGAGATGCTGTCTTTCAAGTTTTAGAGCAAGCCTTGAGCCATCTCTGCTTGAGAGTTTGAGTTTCTTCCACAGTTCGCTTTGGAACATTCCATCGTCTCCACGTTTTGCAACATAGTCAAGCACTGTGGTCTTGAGCTTTTCCATGTCAAGCCCCTCAATCGCAAAATTTTCAATCTCTTTTTCATCAATTTCTTCAAGTTCTTCCTCAGTAAGTTCTGCTTGTTTTTTCTTAGATCCTGCAGCTTTCTTCTTTTCTTCTTTCTTTGATACCTTTTTCTCTTCGACTTTCTTTGGTTTCTTTTCTTCTTTCTTTGATACCTTTTTCTCTTCGACTTTCTTTGGTTTCTTTTCCTCGGTTTTAGTTGGTTTTTCTGTTTTTTTAGCCATAACTATATCTCAATAACAATAAGCGCTATTTCCTCAACAATGGTTCGTCGATTGCAATATAATAACATATAATTCCGTTTACTGGACGCTAAAGGTGGCAGTCACGTTTATCTCGTTCTGGTACGACTTGTCCTTCATATCGGCTACAATCTGATAAGTTCCAGTGCTGTTTATGGTTGGGGAGAATGCCTCATGCATAGGAAGCGTAGAGTTGGTTTGTACAAAACACTGGCTAAAGTAGGCGTTCTGAGCTACGACTTGCTTGGGTTCGGTATTTGCGTTATAAATTGTCATGTACAGGTCACCGCAGTCAAAAGAGGTGTTGTTTACCCTGACAGTAAAGCTGAGCGGTACGGATACAGGATATGAGCTGTTCAGGTTCACTATTCTGATGTCTTTGCTTCCTACTTGACTTGGTTCAGATGCGAAATTGAATCCTTGTGAAAAGTTTAGCACCCGTCCTGGTTGTGCCAAAACATCAGATAAAACATATCCACCAAGTATTATTGATATTACCACAGGAAACACAAAAACAACATAAGCAATTTTCTTTGCACACATTTCGTAATCTAACCACTTGAATTCCCTTATATCTATTTGGTCGGAGTCTGATGATTCATGACAATTTTGACGAATAAGTTAAATCATAGACTAGGGCAATAGCGCTAGATGCGGCTTAGGAAGTTTAGAGTTAGAGCTTATCGTTGTATTCATGATTCTGGGGAGATCAAAGTTGGAGACTTGGCTGCATTTGTGGGAAGAAATGAGAGCGGCAAGACAACAATACTTGAAGCTCTTACTCTTCTAAACAAAGATCAAAAAGTTTCAGAGCTTGATTTATGCGATGAGATGACAGAGGAGTTAAAGTCAGAAATAAAGCTAGCAGAAGGAGATTTTGAACTAAATGAAAACGAAGTTGGTCTAATCAGAGAAAAATTTCCAAACCTGCAAGATATAAGGCGCCTCAAGATTTACAGAACAAACACGAACCCACGTGTTCAGTATGACTTTGGAGATATCAAGATAAGCGGGGAGGCAAGCAAGAGGCTCAATTCTTGGGAAAACTTTGTCGAGAGGATACAAGACTTTGTCAATTCCATGCCAAACTCCATAAGAATACGCCTTGATACCAAATTTCTAACGGCGCCTCCGCCTAGGACAAGGGATGTTTTTATGAATACCATGGCAGAATTCAACAACAGCATTTACTTGCTTGCATCAGAAGACCCGCGCATAATATCGGATTGGAAAAAAATCTACCAAGACCTCGATTACATATTTGATAACATGTTAATTGGCACAACCGAGAGGTCTGCTCTTGAGAACTTTATTGAGGACAAACTGCACCCAAGGTTTGTCTATTTTTCCGATTACAAAAAGATACTTGGAAACATTGACCTTGAAGAGTTTTTGAGAGAGACAAGAGGAATCAGACCAAAAGGTCTGGAGTATATCGAAGAGTTTGACAAAGCAGAGACCGTAATGAACTTGTTTTATCTAGCAGACCTGGATGCACAAAAGCTAGAAGAAGCACAAAATAGCCCATCAAGGCTCATCAAACTGCTCCACACTGCAAGCAGAAAACTCAGCGATAGGTTAAACCCAGCATGGAAGGGAGACCCAATTCATGTAGAGCTGAGGTGGAATCCAGGAAATATCTTGAGTGTCGTAATATCTGATGTTCACAAGGACGGTACTGTCACCAACACAGGCCTTTTGAACAGAAGGGCAGAAGGATTCAAGTGGACATTTTCTTTCATAGTAAACTTTGCAGCAGAGACTCAGAAGGCAGAGCTAAAAGAAGCAATATTGTTGCTTGACGAGCCTGCAAGAAACCTTCACCCCGCACAGCAGAGAGGAATATCTGATCTGCTCAAAGGTCTAGCAGGATCTAACCAGATACTGTATGCTACACACTCGCCATTTATGATATTTGATTATACTCCAGGAAACCTCTTGGTTGTTGAGCTTGACAAGAGAAAACATCTCAGCCACATTTACTACGACTATTGGAATGCAGACGACCAGACACTGATTCCCATCCTGTACGGTCTTTCAAGAGGACTTGTGGAATCAATTGTTGACAGGCAGATAGGATTCAACTCTAGACCCGTAATCATTGTTGAAACAATGTCTGACTGCATGTATCTTAATGCATTTGACAAATTCCTAAAAGATCCAAACCTATCCATGAATCCGCTCAATGTAGTACCGGCTTACAGCAAAAACTCTGTCATGGCCTTGGCCACATTTTACAGGAATCATGGGTATGATACGTTTGTTTTGTTGGACAATACAGAAGAGTCAGGCCAGATTGCCAGTCAGCTTGAGGCAAATCAATTCAAAAAGGTCCAAATGATATCATTTGAGCTTGGAGGTCAGACCAAGCAATTCTTGGAAGATTTCATAGTAGATGAGGATTATCTGTATGCAGTAAATCAGACATACGAAGTAAAGCTTAGAAAAGAAGGGTACAAGGCGTTGACAAAAGAAGCTGTTATGGCAAAGGGAAAAAGAAGCACAATAGACAACCTAAATGAAATCTGGAAAGAAAACCAGCACCTAGGATGGGAGAAATTTGACAGAGAGGAGATATGCAGGTACATCTGCGAGAAGATAGCCATAAATGAAACTGACTTTTTGACAGATAAAACAAAAGACCAGTTCAGGTCGATATACAGGCTGATAGCAGAGCGCATAAGGCAAAACCAAAATCTTGTCTCACAAACAACCCTTCCCTATTCACGGTAAGAGATCATCTAATCTTTGCTCTTCTCAATTATGTTTGATACATACACCAAATGGATGATTTATCATTAAGATTTAATTGAGAGACGACTAGACTCTGAATATAGTGTTATTAAAATCCAGTATTATTCTGGCATTAATCATTAGTGGTACACTGACTACCTTGATACCCATAGCTGAGGCCTTGCCCGGTCAAACCTCAGTTACTTCAACAAATACAGCTGGCAAGACTTTGCTTCAAATTGCTAACAGCCCCTCAAGCACTTCAGACATTGCATCTTTTTCGCTTGAGATAAAAAATGGAAATTTTAAATCATTTACGCTTCAAAACGGCTGGATAGGAAAGAAGACATCTCCTACAACAATAACATTTTTTGCATCAAATCCAGTCAAGCCGGGAGACTCGACTACATTTTCCATCAGTACTGACAATCCAACTCCAGATCTTGTATGGAGTGCATCTGATGCAAACAATAACCAATTGGGCAATGGCGAGATTGGGGCCGTAGTACAGCCACCTCCAAATAATGGCAACAATCCTGGAAACGGAAACACGAAAACCAACACCAGTGAACAGCCTACGCTTCTGGGTGGAATATTAGATACGTCAACTTTCAGAATCGTTCCTTCCACCCCAAGTCCCGGTTTTGATATACGTGTAGTAGGACAAAGTTTTAGATCATCGACCCCTCTTGACTTGTATTTGGGAAGTCAAAAGATCTATTCTTTTTCATCAGATAGCGGTGGAAACTTTGTCGTAACGGCCACAGTTCCAAAATCTCAACAACCTGGAAGTGTAAACTTTGTTCTAAAAGACCAAGCAAACAATCAGAAGTCGTTTACTACCACTCTACAACCAGCTCCGCCTCCTCGTGGTACCACCCAACTTACAAAATCATTAACTGTAAATGTTGATCCTGTTTTGCATCCTGGCGAGACTGGCAAGATAAGTGGAACTGCAGATGCTGGCAGTACAGTAGCTGTCTCCATTTTAGACTCAAATGGAACAAGTATCACCACCTTTACCGCTACCGCTGATAAAAACGGAAACTATCAAGTCTCACAAACAATTCCAAACGACACGCCATTTGGCAAGTATACAGTATCAGTGTCTGACGGAAATGACCATGTTTCCAAACAATATACAGTAACTACCGCTCACAAATTTTCAATAGAGACATCGCAGAAGCAGTACAACCCAGGAGACACGGTGATAATAAATGGGACATCCATATCTGACCAACCAGTATCCGTATCAATAACAGATCAAACTGGAAGCCAAGTCTATGCTAAAGATATCAATGTCACCTCAGAAGGAAAATTTTCAACAACATACAAGGTTAATAATGCAGCCACTGTTGGAACTTATTATACCATAACAGCTTCGCAGGGAAATGATATAATCAATCTCAACATGGGAATAGGCGTAACTCCTCCTCCATTGTTATCGGTCAATTTGGACAAATTGAATTATCAGGTCACCGACAGGCCTCAGGTCAGCATCTCTGGCACACCTGGTTCTACATTGAATTTGGTAGTTATCGATCCATCAGATAAAGAAAAGTTCTCAGACACAGTATTGCTTGGGCAAGACGGCTTTTCCTCATATTCGTTCAACTTGACATCATATACCCCTGGAATCTATACTCTTGCAATCATCAGAGGCAATGACAAGGTAGAGAAAAGCTTTGCAGTAGGCCTTCAAACAGGTTGCGGACAGATAGGCCTTAGAACTGTCAAAGACACATACTATCCAGGAGATGGAATACTAATCTTTGGAACTGCCAACCAAAACTGCATCATACAGATGAGCTTGACAGATCCAAACGGCTTACAGGTCAAGTCAGAACAGACCTTTGTAGATAAGGATGGAAGATTTTCAGCATTTGACTTTAGAATTCCAGATGACGGAGTGGCTGGAACTTGGAAGATGGATGCAACAAGCGGCATAAACCACAAGAGTTTGCCAATCGTTGTAAAGTCAGAGTCTACAATGACAGTGCAGCTTGACAAGAGCCCGCCTACCTACAGCACTGGAGACATTGTTCAAATTTCCGGAAGCGGTGTAGGCCAATCAGTAGGAGTAGTTATAAACATACTTGGTTCAGGCCCCACGCCACTTCAGACATTACACATAGAATCAACAAACCGTGGAGATTATAGCACGGAATGGTTTATCCCCAAGTCCTTTGGAGCAGGAACATATACAATCCAAGTATCAAGCATAGCAGGCAAACTGACTACACCCATAACAATTCAGTAAATACTCTACATTGAGAAATATTTTTTACATCCACAGATTGTGAAGCATTTGTGAACCTAAAAGAAAAAATTGCAGAGATACCTGACTTTCCAAAAAAAGGCATCTTATTTAGAGACATTAGCCCGCTCTTAAGAGATCCATCCGCACTTTCACTTATAATAGACGAGTTTTCAAAGCGAATTCACCCAAACGACGTAGATGTCTTTGTGGGCATAGAATCAAGGGGCTTTCCTTTAGCCTGCGCGTTGGCTCTCAAGTATAACAAAGGAATGGTAATGATAAGAAAACAAGGCAAGTTGCCTGGCTCCACACACAAACTAACGTATAACATAGAATACGGGACTGCAACAATGGAGATTCAAAGTAACGCAATAACAAAAGGAGAGAGAGTTTTCATATGCGACGATCTGCTTGCAACTGGAGGTACTGCAAAAGCTGCAGCAAAGCTGGTTGAAAAGTTGGGGGGCACAGTTACTGGCTTTGCCTTTATTATAGAATTAACAGACCTGAAAGGATCCAAAGCAATCAAGGGCTACAGACATGAATCTCTGGTGAAATATTGACAGAGCAAGCTGAAATAGGGATATTTGGTGGCACTGGAATCTATGACCCAGGCCTACTAAGTGAGAGCAAAGAGATCACAGTAGACACACCCTTTGGGAAAACTTCTGATTCCATCACAGTTGGAATTTACAAGGGCAGAAAAGTTGCGTTCATGCCAAGGCATGGAAGAAAACACACAATCCCTCCCCACTTGATAAACTTTAGAGCAAATATCTGGGCGTTCAAAGAGATGGGAATCAAGAGAATAATTGCACCGTCTGCAGTTGGCAGCCTGCAAGAAAAATTAAAGCCTGGAGATTTTGTCATTCCTTCCCAGTTTATCGATTTTACAAAATCAAGAAAATATACCCTTTTTGAAGATGGTAAAGTAATTCACATATCGGTAGCAGACCCCTTCTGCCCAGAGCTTCAAGCTTCGGTATACAGTGCTGCAAAAAAGATTGATTTGCACCTACACAAGGATGCAACCTATGTCTGCATAGAAGGACCTAGATTTTCCACACGGGCAGAGTCCAAGCTCTACAAAAATGTCATAGGGGCGGACATAATAGGAATGACCCTTGTTCCAGAATGCCAGCTTGCAAGGGAGGCCCAGATGTGTTATGTCTCAATTTCCACCATAACAGATTATGATGTATGGTCAGAAAAGCCAGTTACTGCCAAAGAGGTTTTAGAAACACTATCAAAAAATGTGCACACTACAAAGAATCTTCTTGGCGTGCTTCTTGACCTCATACCCCAACAGAGAAGCTGCTCGTGTGCAAAAGCACTAGAAGAGGCAGGGTTTTAGCTGTCTGCAAAGGATTCTTTTTTGAGTCCTTCAGGTATAGAGATGTCTCCACGAACTAGTTTTTGCTGTAGTTCGTTTATGACATCATCTGCGTTGTAGCCAAGTTTTACTAATTCCTTTTGGACTGTTTTTGAAATTTTTGCGCCGACATTGTGGCCTCCTATCCTTCCAAATGCAATAGCATTAAACTTGAAGGAGTGGCCATCCAGAGTGAAAATTCCCGTTATCTTGGCTGCGATTTGGCTTCCATGCACGTTGTTTATATGAACCTCAAGATTCATACTGGATTCTAAATCTCGACTGCCTTGTTTATGGAGTTTTCAATTAAAAAGTTCCAGTGCTTGTCATCTTCTACCTTAAAGTCTTTGACTTTGAGTGTAACGACTTTGTCTCCCAAACATTCATGCTGAATTTCGTCATCTTTTTTCATCCTTACAAGCTTCCATTTTTCCTTGTGTTTTTTTAGGTTACATAAGAGGACTGCCCATTTTTGATCTGAAGATATCTTTGGCATTCCAACATAATCAACAATGCTGTCAATTCCTAGTTGTTTTTCCTCACAGAATAACTTTTTACATTTTACACAACGCCACGAGTCTACAGAACCTATAGTTCTTTTTTCATAATTTATGTTGGTTACTCCAAAGTAAACTATCTCATGTTTACAAGAATCTTGATCTACAGACATCGTTCCTTCTCCATAATGGGTTCTATTTAGTTCTTGCATCATCATATGGTTTTTCTAAAACAATAGATATGTTGTCAACTAGCAAATTCTTTTTAAAAGGAATGTTTTCCCGCAAACACATTCTTCTATACATGTTAACCACAGCAAATCTCGGATGCATAGACTCGAACTCTGTCTTTATGTCAATGAACCCACCGAGATCAACAAGACTCTTTGCCACTTCAAGTGCTTGCGAGCTTGATATGCCAAGACTTTGAGCAATATTTTCTGCAGATTTTTTTCCATCCTTTACAATCAGAACGAAAACTTTTGCTTGCATGGGTGTTAGTCTAAGTTCTGAAACAAGTTTTTCTTTAACATCGTTGATGTTTACACTCACATGTGCATGGACAAGTTTTGCCATAATTAAAGAATGCCCAAAACTATGAAATTAAATAGCGAATGCAAGCAGTCCTAGTGTGAAGATAATAGTAGGGATAACAGGCAGTTCTGGAATTGTCTACGGAATTAGGATGCTTGAAGTCCTAAAGCATTGCAAGGTTGATGTTCATCTCATAATGACTGAATGGGCAAAAAAATGCCTGACGTTAGAAACAGATTTTGACCTGAATTATGTAAAATCACTTGCTGCCAGCTATTCTGAAGACTCTAACATGGCTGCAAGTGTTTCAAGCGGCACCTACAAAACAGATGGGATGATCATAATACCATGCAGTATGAAGACTCTTTCCAGCATTGCTAATGGTTACGAGGAAACCCTTGTTGCGCGTGCAGCGGGTGTCACTATAAAAGAATCCCGCAAGATGGTAATTGTTCCAAGAGAGACTCCGCTGACAAGCATCCATCTTGAAAACATGCTAAAGCTTGCAAGGATAGGGATAGTCATTTTACCTGCAATGCCAGGATTTTACAACAAGCCAAAAAACATAGATGACATGATAAATCATATAGTTGGAAAATGCCTCGACCAGTTTGGGATTGAGCACGATCTCTTCAAAAGGTGGGGAACCCCCCAATCCTCCAATTGACAATCAAGAAACAACACCACTAACCCCAAAATTGGTTTGAAAAATCTACGAGTGTTTATATTTGGAGGGATGGTTGTTTATACAGAATAGATTGACTAGCTACAAAAGCCGATATTCTAACGACAAGTCGTTTGATTTCATAATACCGTTGATGGTTCTCTTATTCTTGGGAGTAGTATACATCTTGTCGCTAAGAAATGATGCGGGATATGTAAGCTTCATCTTGATTGGCATAACAGCGGCAATTATGATTTACTGGGTTCGAGTCCTCAAGAAAATGACAAAAGATACTCAGCCGCAATATACGCCCAAAGAGTCCGAGACAAAGAATTGGGTATACGACCTAATCAAAGGCGAAAATGAGATTGTATTTGTGGCCGAGGTACCAGGCCCAGAAGATCAGGTAACTGTCAGATTAATTGAGGGAGTTTTGTATGTACGTGGTTCGGGTCACTTTTCAAAGGAAGTGCCTATTGAGACAACACCAGATATGGGAATATCTGATTTCAAATACAGAAACGGCGTACTCACTTTACGGATAAAAAAGCTAGAGGCTCTTTGATTCTTCCAGTTTTGCAGGAAGATACTTGTCTGTGATATTTGTCAGGCCGTACTTGGAGAATGCTTCAAGTTCAGCCTTTCTCTTGAGTTTCAAAAATACTTCTAGTTGTTTTTTCCAGTTTCCTTCTTGATATCTCGGATCTTTTTGCAAGTCATAGATTCTTTTAATGTCAGACTCGGTCATTGGTATGGTAGGCAGCTTGTATTTTTCAATATCAGTTGCCCATACTCCAAGCCATTTGGCATCTGGCACAGTTAGCTCACGCAAGTGAGCCGCGTTGGCTGACCCAGACTTTATCACCATAGCAATGTGCTCTCCATAGACGTCGCCGTCGGCCAATATTACTACTGGAAGTCCCAGTTCCTGATTCAGTCTACGCAAGAGGCTTCTAGTGGAACGCGGCGCTTGTCCTGCAGTATCTACAATGATTGACTTGAATTTTTTGTGCACGTTTTCTTCCACAAACCTTGTAAAGAGACCACCCTTCTCAATGGCAATGACTAGTTCAGCGCTTGTATCGACCAACTCTGCGCTGCTAAGACTTGGACCTATCAAATACCCATCAGGATGGTCAGACAAGTTTACCCTTTTGCCTTCATAGCCAGGTACTGTATATTCAATAGTAAGGTCACCAAAGACACTACTTCTCTCTTCTGGGAAGATGTGGAATTCTTCGCGTGGACTTGAAGTGACTGCTTCCAAATCCACTATGATGTTATCTGATTCTGGCTGGTCTTCAAAATCTATGCTGAACGCTTGAGACGAATAATAGATGTCTCTTAGCGTAGAGGACTTTCCTTCTCGTATAAGCCTGTTGACAAAAAATGCAAGCCATGCAAGCTGAGTGTAAGAGCGAAGTTGCGACATGTTTCTTGAGCTTCGAACCGCACGCGCATTTCCCAGAATGTATTGTCTGATTTTCTTGTCATATACAATATTGTTTACTGACCTGCTTGGAATAACAAACTGTGGAAACTTGCCTTGATCAAGATCGTTGTATATGTTAACGCCGTGGTCCTGCAGGACGGATAGAAGTTTCTCTTTTCTTGCCTCTGCTGTCTTTTGTTTATTGGATTTGTTCTTCAATTTCACTTCCCATCTTTATTAGTTGTTTATAATTTGGTTCTTTTTTCTTTCCCGACAGTTCTGTTGCAAATTGAGCTATAAGAGGCACATATTTTGCATAGAGGTTGGCTCGTTTCTTTGCCATGTCTGCAGCACCTTGTCTTGACATGTGGACAGCAAGCTTTCTTGCCAAATACTGCAATGCATTTTTCAGTTCACGCTCAAGTTCTGGCCTATCTGCAACATTTTCCTTTCCAACTGTCTTGTATGGAATTCTAGTAGAACAGATATGAGAAACTATGACAAGAGGAGGATCGCCTTTTACTTTGTACCTGCTCCAATCCATCTCGTTGACTATTTTTAGCACAACGTCGCTTCCTTCGTCATAAAGCAACGGAATTCGGTTGGCAAATCTATATACCTTAAGTCCAGTTGACGGAATGTCTCCGCCGTACGCTATACCCATCTCTACAATGAATGGAAATCCGGAATATGCAGACGCGCTACGCTGTATCACAGAGGCAAATTCAGGATTGAAAAACTTCATGACACCCTTGGAGAGAGGCTCTTCTCCTAAAGGTGCAAGACAGCTCGGATCGGGGGCAAGGAAGTCATCAAATTTCTGCAGTGCGTCTGCAAGCCTGACAAGTTCCTCGTTTGTCATGCTTCCTATTCTCCTCTCAGGCTTGAGTTTTGCAAACTCGCAGAACTTTTCTGCTGTTGTCGGCCCTACTCTTTGAAATCTTTTGGTCAAAAATGTAACCAGTGTGTCACCCTGTACTGTATTTGCAAGTTGTTTATAGAATGGACTTTCAGGGTCGAGATCTATAGAGTGAGATTGGGATTCACCAAAATCCCAGTATGTGATTTTTTTGTTGGCAACATCAATGTCATCAATTCGCATCTTTTGCAGCCCGTCAAAGTCTATATTCAAAAATGACATTACAGCAATAATTGTTCTAACCGGTCTTGATAGTTCTGACCACCGCTTCTGTGCTCTCTCAAGGATGTCTTTAGCTGAAAGATTTTTCTTTTGACCCAATTCCTTTCTTACTTTTTCTATCATTTTATTATCTACTGGAGGAATCTGGTAATGTGTATCCACTATCATTCTTCGTATGGTTTCAACATCAACACCATGTGGATGTGGTTTGATTACAGTAGGTGGAGGAGGCATTTCCTTTACAATTCTTGGATAATGGAATTTTTCGCCAGAAGGATCTTCAAATGAAATTGAAGCATAAGGAGTGATAAGTGATGTTTGAGAGACATAGTCGCGTATCTTTGATCCTGCTTTTGAGTAATCTCCCTCAAGCACAATACTTACGGCAAGTCCTGTCTTTGTTGCTTCCTTTACATTGTGTTTGAGGATAACAGGTTTATTTTTCTGGATGTCAAGCAACATTACAAACTCATCGCTTGTTTTTCCGTCTGCACAGCTTTTCACAGTGACAGGTTTGTTGGTAGTTATTTGGCCGTACAATATAGCCATAGTAGCCCCAAGGCCAAACATTCCCCTTGCCTGCTTGAGTCCAAACTTTGAGCCGTAAAGAACAGTTCCAAACGCATGTGGTACGTGTTTTGGCTCTATGCCAGGACCGTTGTCTTTGACAGTCAAGATGTAGTGCTTTGGGTCAGATTGTTCAGCATCTACTGCCTTTATTGATAGATGAATATCAGGAAGTATCTTCTTTTGGTCGCAAGCGTCTAGCGCGTTTTCTACAAATTCTCTCACAGATGTATAAAGTGACCTTGTAGGGTTGCTAAAGCCAGCAAGATCTCGATTCCTGTAAAAGAACTCACTTGGAGATATTTGGCTGAAAGTCTCTTTACTCAAATACGTTTTCACCCTCCCATAGCTGTAATTTTTCCATCTTTTGCCTTCTCCTTGATTCTTGGAGATCGTTGTAAACTTTACCATGAGTGCTACCGCTTGAAAGAGCAGTTATTGCCTGGACCGCAGACCGTAGCTGTTTACCTTCTCCGATAATAGCAACTGTGCGACCATAAACTGAGACGCTTGCACCGCTCAAATCCTCAACATTTTTTCGTACCCTTCCTCCTTCACCTATTATTCTGCCTTTTACACGTTCTATTTGCGATGTAGACTTTCCCACAAATTCCCGTAAATCGATTATATGTAATGAGTTTTCGCCTTCAAGAAGCCTCATGGCTTTGTCAGGAGAAAATCCTCGACCTATTGCCAGTACTAACTCTTCTGCTTTAAATGGCATCATGTTTTCGACATCACCGGTTCCTCTAATAATAATCTCTCCTGTTTGTCCATCAATTGATAAGGAGACTGAGCAGATCTTTTCTATCTTGGCTTTTACTTTTCCAGATTTCCCTATGAGGGCACCCACTCTTTCCAGAGGAATAAGTATCATTTTTTCAAAGATCATTTCATTATCCTCTTTATCACATCAGATGGATTTGTAACAGTCAATCCCCTCTTAACAAAGAATTTGGTTATATTTTTAATATCTCTCTCAAGAAACTCTGCCGCATTTGGATGCCTAGTGTCTACCGAAGACCCAAAATCAAAGACCACCAGCCCTTTCTCGGTCTTGAATATGTTATACTCTGAAAAGTCAGCATGCACAAGCTTTGCCTTATTGTACAAGTCATCGATTATGGTTATCGCGTTTTCATAATCTTCGTAGTTTACTTCGGTTTCAACCAACAATGGCTCTGGAACTCCATTTTTCCCTACAAAGTCCATCACAAGTACATTTCTCACTATGGTTATAGGCTTGGCGCAGGGAATGCCGCTCTCATAGCACTGGCTGAGGTTGGCAAATTCTTTTTGTGCCCACAGTTCAACCAAGTGCCTGGTGCCCTTCCTAACCTTTGTAAATCTAGGATCTCCCAATAGGTATGGATATCTTTTTTTGAAGTTTGAGGTAGCTACAAGATATATCTTCAATGCCAGATCATTTCCAGACGGCCCTACTGCCCAGTACGTCTTTGATTCTTTGCCAGAGCCCACAGCGCCGTTCACATAAGAAATTATTTTGGAATTTTTCAGGCCTGAAACAATCATCGTTGTAGATTTATCAAAAACTTCGTCAAGTGTTTTGTTTTTGTTAAACCCATCTTTTTCAGATTTTCTTTCTCTATCTTTTTCTAAAAGCTTACTGTCAATTTGTCTTGCTAACTTTTTCTGAAGTTCATCGGTCAACATTGTGAGTTAAACAAACTTGGTAAAATTGATTGCGCTCTCAAAAATCTTTTGGAAGATATCCGTTTTCCTTTAGCCAGTCTACTTGCGACAGTGTGTATCTCCACGTGATGTCTCCTCGGTCGTCTGCTTTGAAATCCCATGGAGCTATAGTTACAATGTCGTTGTCACGGATCCATATTTTTCGTTTCAGCTTACCACGAATTCTTCCCATTCTTGTTTTATCATCAGTGCATTTTACTAAAACATGATCACTTCCCAATAGTTTAATGACTCTGCCAAGCATCTCCCCTTCTTCAGGCATTTTCATTTCCTTCAGTTCGCTTTCGCTTAGTACTTTACGCTTTCCCAAAATTCTCAGTCTTCGATCTACTCAGTAAGTATATAATTGTTGTATTTTCAAAATTTAAAAACTAAAAGGAATGGAACACCTTCAATCTTTTTCACTCCTTTTTGTGAACCAATTCCAATTTTTACTGAAAGGTTAACGGTTTCTTCTCCAACCATGTTGATAATAGAAGAATTGCGCAGCAACTGTTCTGCTTCTTTTTCGTCTACAATCCTTTCTGCAAAATAGCTTTGGGTTATGTTCATAGTCAAATCTGCTTCAACCAGAGTCCTTCCAACTAGATTAGAGTCACATATGTTTAACATCCTGTTACGCTGATAGTTTACAATTCTTACTGCAAAGGCCATTATGCGTATTGGCCCTTTAGACTTGACTTAGCTCCGCACGCCTCGCATACAAGAAAGTGCACTCTGTTGGATTTTTCTATTCTTGTATCGGGGCTTTTACACATGGGGCACTCTACGTATTCTTTTACATATCTAGTTAGTAGGGATGTGAATTCGTGAGGCTCTTTTTTGCCTACAAACACAGCCTTATCGCCAGCATATTGAGCAGGAGTTGCAAATTCTTTAGAAAGATACTGGAGAATTTTTTCAGGTTCTCGGCGCAATACTTTTGGAAATTCTGGAAAGTTTCGGAAAAATGTCCTGTTGCCTTGCCACATAATGTCAACTTTGGGAAGTTCAAACCTAGATGTAGAATCCTTTCTAATTTCAGTTACCTTATCTTGTACTTTCTTGAGTAGTTTCTCGTAATCGCTTTTTGTCAACTATATGTTTGGCTCTGCCGCTACCTATATTGATTTAGTTTCAAAAAAGAAGAAAGTGGTCCTCTAAGGCTTTCCTATTCGAAAGACGTTAGTGCCACATTTTGGGCATTGGCCCTTTACCGCAGGTCGTCCATTCTTTAGCTTAACTTCTTTTGGATTTGCGATCTCGACTTTCTTCCTGCATTTGAC
>JAJPKL010000001.1 GCA_021323705.1 Nitrososphaerota archaeon | reverse complement strand
TACCGTTGACGGTTACAACTGGTTCACCGTACTTCTGGTCCAATCTGTTTATGTTTGGATCAGATACTACGACTTGGACCACTTGTGGGCCGGCAAAGTAGTTGTTGAACTGAGAGTTTTCTGCAGAGACAAACAAGTTTGGATGCGAAGCTACTTGAGCATGTACTGATGGGATTGCGCTTGGCAGTCCGATAACAGCACTACTCGCTAGTAGGATCGTTAATAGTGATAGACTAGTTACTTTTCGTAATATGTTGTTGTACATAGTTATTGTAAATTTTGCAAGATTTTAGATATATAAGCATAATGGACGATTTGTTCACTTTTTGTGTTAAGATCATTTTATTTTGAAATCATGAGATGGAATTATCAATAATTCACAAAGTGGTACTATAAAATTTACAATTTGGGCCATTTTTTGGCGATCCTTGCAAGATGTTTTACTGCCTTTCACGCATTAGCGTTGCCATAGAAAAAAGTATCACTGCGGTAACACACAGTATGGTACCCACCAAGAAAAGTATGATTGCTGCCATAAGGGAGCCCAAGAATATTACCTGCTTGTTAAGATAAGCGTCAAGGAACTGGTAACCTATTATGGAACCGATTATTACAAGGGCAATTCCTGGAAACCCGTAGAACGGAATCGGATGCTTTACCGAAATAAACTTCAACGTGTTCATCAATACTGCGATGCCGTGCGGCACTGGGCTCTGCGTTGATGTATCGCCGTCGTAAGATACAGAAATTGGAACCTCGGCAAGTGCAAGCCCCTTGTTTGATATTTTCAGTAAGATTTCAGTTGATACAGACATTCCTGTCTCCGTTGGATGTATTGATTTGATTGCATTTTTGGAGTACGCCCTAAATCCAGACTGGGCATCGGACACCTTGAAATCAGCTCCAAAGTTTGCAGCAGATGTTATAATCTTGATTCCTTGTTTTCGGTATCCCGGCGTGTTTGAGCTCTTGTCCAAAAATCTAGAACCAATTACTACATCGACGTTATTTTCCTGCAGTGTATTTACCAAGAGCGGAATCTGGTCCGGGTTGTGCTGACCGTCGCCGTCAATTGTAACCATAATGTCAGCGTCTTCTTGCCTTGCCCTGTCAAACAGTGTAATTATGGATGCACCATATCCTTGGTTTTTTTTGTGCGAGATTACGGTTGCTCCGTTTTCTTTTGCGATTTTTGCTGTACCGTCAGTTGAGCCGTCGTCGCACACTATTACCTTGTCTGCGTGTGCAAGCGAGCGCTTTACTATACTACCGATTACATTTTCTTCGTTGTATGCAGGGATGCAGACCAATTTCATGATGTAAACAAACTCTGTATCCACTCTGCTAATTTAGTTTGTGGTTGCCACCCTAGCAACCTTTTAGCTAAAGAAATGTCAGCTTGGCTTGCTCTCACGTTTCCTTGAACCTCTTTTTCAAAGACTGGCCTGAGGTCCTTTTTTGAATACTTTATGAAAAGATTTGCCAAGTCAAGAATAGATGTTGCCTCTCCTGAACCTATGTTGATAAATACAGAACCTGTCTTTTTTTCCATTGCAAGATACGTTGCGTTTGTAATGTCATCTATATGTACAAAGTCTCGAATCTGGGTACCGTCTCCGTCAATTACTGGAGGCTTGTTTGAAGATATGTTTTGGTAAAATTTTGATATCACGCCGGCAGAAGATGCGGCCGCGTTGTTTCCGTATATGTTATAGTATCTTAACCCCACAATGTCAAACTCTTTTCCGTAATTTTGCGCCAACTTTTCTGCATCTAGTTTTGTGATACCATACGGGTTTACGGGTCTTGGCTCTGCAGACTCGGGAGTTGGGATGATGTTTGTGTTTCCATATACGCCTGCGCTTGATGCAAACACTACCTTGGTGCCGCTCTTTTTTGCAATATCAAAGATGTTTTTTGTTCCTTGCACGTTTACGTCCCTGTACTCCTGTTCCTTTTGGTATGATTCTGTGACAGATGTCAGAGCAGCATGATGAAATATTCCGTCCTTTCCTGCAAGGACTTTATCAAGATCTGCAACATTTCTAATGTCAGTTTTGTGAAATTTTATCTTGTCTTTTATCTTGGTCAGGTTTGAGATGTTTCCTGTAGAGAGGTTGTCAATTACATCTACAGTGTGACCTTGGTCTAGCAATACTTTGGCAAGGTGGCATCCTACGAATCCCGCGCCTCCCGTTATAATATAATTCAATAAAGTAGTTCAAAGGATAGCCCTAAATTAAGTAAAAGGGTGCTTGCGGTATAGTTTAGGTTGTTACCATACAGAGACTCATTTCAATTCAAAGCCCGTTACAAAGTCAGTTCCGTCAGGCAGCAGGAAATTTGTTTTTTGTGCCTTTAGATTATTCTTGCTTGCATAGTTTTCAATATAGCTTAGGTCATCACATACTGGCTTTTGTTCAAAGGAAGGATGTGTACAATCAGGGAAATTGGGATAGGAGTAGACCAAAAAAATATAATTTGATCTCAAGTCAAGTGTATCAATTTCAGACATTGGTTCTCTGAGTTTATCAAGTTCGCTGTTCTGTGGGAGTGTCCAACGCATTACGACAGGAATGACTTTGCCTTCTGAATAAAATGGAATTACTTTGGCAGTAAAGAAATCAAGCGAGACTGCCTTGAGATGGTTTTGTGACATATACGAGTTGATTTCATCATAGACCCCAGCTGTTTGTGCAGTAGAGGAATCTCGGATGTAATCAAATCCAGAGATAATTGTCGGTATTTGTGTGGAACCTATTAGTATAATTGCAATCAAAACAAGATAGTCTAGCCTTCTTTTTCGTAATGGCGACAAGATAATTTCCAGACCCTTGCCAATTGATACGAATAGAAATGGTAAGAGTATTGATATCTGGATTGGCAAAAACTCGGAAATTGTAAACATGCTGGATACAAAGATTCCCAATATCAGAATTAGGATTGAACCAATTTTCCTGGCATCTTGTCTTCTTTTGCAAATGTAAATTATCAATGCAATAGTTGTGATTCCAAAAATTACTGAAAATGTGTAATTTACCACATCAAATGACAAGTTAGAATTGTAAAACGAGAACGCTACGCTTGGTTTTGACAGAAAACCAAAAAGATCATTTGAGCGCATCATTGCGTTTCCAAAAAAGTTTGCGTTTGATGCATGTGGATACTGCGTATTGTTTCCAGTCAGTGTCATAACAGCAAATGGTACAAGCGACTGTGTAGGACTAAGTACATAGCCAATTATCAGGTGACCAAAGCCAACAATTAGTGCGACTGATAATGCTATAACAAATTTCTTGCCAAACTTGATTTTTTTAATCCAAAGTGGAATGGTGCAGAGAAGTCCAATTACAATCCACACAAACCAGAGATACTCGTAGACTCCAACTCCCAAGAGAAAGACAGAACTTGCAAGGTACAGAATCTTCCTGTGTCTCAGATATCGCATACCAAAGATGATTACAAGCAAGGCGATGCAGAGGTCGGTCCAATCGTACAGCGGCGACTGGCGTGAATAAAATACAAATGATGGCAGTATTGCCAAAAGTGATGCTCCCATCATACCTGCTTTTTTTGAAAACAATTCCTTTCCAAGGTAATATGTCAAAACCAGAACTGCAATTGCCACTGCAAGCTCGTAAGTTCTTACAGCAGTTACGCTAATTCCTAGAAAATAGAGAAACGGAGCTGCAAGATATGCTGCTATTGCGTTTCCGTTATAGTGCTGCCACGCAAGTGGAAACGGTCCTAGATGTGCTCCCCACAATCTGGAATAATGATAAAGATCAGAGTCGTGAGGAGAAACTAGGGACATTGCCATTACAAATGGCGATGTTTCATCAGCCCACAATGGCGGTTGTAAAAACTCGTATGCATGCAACAGTATGGTAACCACACCTATTGCAAAAAGAAACCAGAACTCTGAACTCCTAAAAAACACAGATGGGTTTTGAGTATTGGTGTTAATAAGCAGTTTATCGTATGTGCTCTAGGATTTTGTCATATTGCCAAGGACCGCACCTTGTTTGCGATATCTTTACTCTTTCACTTTTTTCCAGTTCCCCTATGACATGTACTGCAAACGGTAACGCTCCAGTTGCCCCAGGAGAGTTGTAGTTTAGTATGTGGATTGAATTTTTTCCTTCCTTTATTATTGCATCTGGCACAAATGAGCCCTTGCTGTCAATCACAGATGCGCGCACTCCTGCCGTTCCCCTTGTATGAAACTTGGATGGGTCTATCTTTGGGAGAAATTCTCGCACTCGGTTTATCATTACGGTTTTGGATACGGACGAGAGAAACTCGCCTGATGCAAGCGAGAGAAACTGGGAATCAAAGAGCATCTTTGCAGCACCAGATGACAGCATCTCGACAATCTTTGAAGGAAACTCTTTGATGTTTTCTGTAAAGTTGTATCCGTATGGAGAAAATACCGGCACTGCGTTTGGTCCAACCTCGCACCTTCCGTCATAGCGTACAATCCAGTGCGGGTCAAGGAAGGGATATTCTGGATGTTTTGGTACTGAATACACTGACACCTTGGTCAGGTTGTTGTAGATTTCTTCAGCCTGCCAGTACTCTCCGCGAAAGTGTATGTCTGTTAAATCATGTGCAACTCCCATCTCGTGTGCAATATCAATTGACATCCCCCCTGCTGCGTTTATCACAAATTTGGTCTCTATTGTATCACTAGAACTTGTCTTGATCTGTACCAAATCTTTGTTTTCCTCAATCTTTTCTGCCCTTGTATCAAGTAGAAAAGACGAGCCGGCCTGTTTTGCATCTTCCATTAATGAGTTGGTAAACTTGCCATAGTCTACTGATGCGTCCTTGGTACAAAGTATTGCGTTATGGCATCTTACTTCGGGCTCTAACTTTGATACATCTTTTCCGTCCAGAAATTTCATCTCCTCTTTTTTCAACCCGTTCTGCTCCCCCCACGAGAGATACTTTTCAAGCCTCTTTGTTCCCTGCTCGTCAAGCGATATTTCCAGCACTCCGTCCTTTTTGAAAGGAAGGCCCTTTTGCTTTGCATATATTTCCCACATATCAAACCCAAGTGCTGCTGCCTTGGCAAAGAGTTTCTTTTTTTGCGGGTCGTAGAGAAAGGGGGCGTGCACCTTGCCTGTGTTTCTTTTACTGGTGTGATATGCAACCTCTGGGGCCTGTTCTAGTACCAGAATTTTTTTCTTGGTTGTGTGTGATAAGAAATATGCAAGCGACGTTCCAAGTATGCCTGCACCTATAATTGTGATATCAAACTTCAACTGTGGTTTATGATACCAAGGCATTCAATAGGTGTTTTGATTTGTTCTTCACACAATTTTATACTAGGTGAGGAGGTTATGGTCCTATACAATTTATTCCATTTATCTTTGTAAAATCTTTATCAAATGTTGCAATATTCTCTATGTCATTGTGTCTCATCGTTGCAATTGTAGTGCAGTCTGTGAATCCAAGTCTTGTTCCTTTTTGTGATTGAAATATGCTCCATGCGTCAAAAAATACGTCTTCTTCTATCCGTATTAATTTTAGGGAATTGAGGAGATAATTACCAATCCATTTGACTTTGCCAAGATCCTTTATTCTCATCATGGAAACCGTTACAGTTTCATTGAAAATATAATCGGTCATAAACGTGGTGCCATACTTCTTTCCCGCAACATCACGAAGTATTCTCATTGCCTTGTAATGATGGCCATCCCGGTTGTTAAAACATGCCAACAGAAAGCTTGTGTCTAAAAATATCATTTGGAACCGTAAAGTATCTCATCGACTTCTTCGCTAGTATTTTCGGTACCAAGACCCCAGTCAAACGATTTGATCTTCAGAAGTAGCTTTGGATCAGGTTCCTGTATCTTATCCTCTTTTATCCATCTCTTCATGGCGTCTGTGAGCGCTTCGCCCATCTTCATTTTCTTCTGAATAGCATGCGCTCTAAAGTTTCTCAGTACTTTTTCATCCACATCTCTCACTGTGATGAGATCTTTTTTCATATGTATTACATGTATTACATGTATTACAAAACTAATAAGCTTATCTAAGATCTAGAATAAAGATACAATTTAAGAAAGTATTAGAATTAAGATAAAGGAAGAAAAAGAAGTTTTTGAGTGATATTTGCATATTCTGCATCTTTCCACTCTTTCTTGTTTTGTGTTCACAGTCATGTAAAATTCATGTCTGTGTCCACGTTTTTTGTAGCGTCTGATTCGCAGTGTCACACCCCTAAATGGTCTTAGATTTCTGCTACTTCGGACGCTTATTCTACCATGCATTATGTCATGGCGATCAATATTGAACCACTTTTTCCAGATTTAAGAATTAAGGATCAAAGATCCACGATTCAGTTGCATCATTCTGTCTTGAGACGGTGTCATATTTTTTGAAAATGATGCAGGCAGTACAATTGAATTACAACGTGAAGCAAATTGTAGTTTAGATTACTTGCTAGTGGTGTCGATTGTTCTTGTGCATCTTGTTCATACCTGCAGAGATGTTTGGATGAGAATGCGTAACTTCAGACGTGAATTGATTTAGGTTCTGCTTGTTCTGCTCTGGTGTCAGGATGCCATGATTCAAGGGAAGCAGGCCTTGGCGGAACTGCTTGAACTGCATGTTTTGCTGCGATACAAAAGACTTGTACTGTGCCAGTGAAGACTTTAAAGTTTCAATGCACTGCTGCATTCCAGTACTGTTGCCTGACTGTTTCACTTGGTCTCTGCACTCTTTTAGCGCATCGAGGATCTTTTCTCTTTGCTGCTTTTCTATTTCGTTTCTCTTGTGGACATAGTCTGATATTTCATCTCCGATTCCTGTCTTGTTTGAATCGTCAAAAAACATGGTCTTGTTTGAATAGTCATCATAAGATGCGGTCTTGTTTGAATATCCTCCGAAATTAAACTTGTGATCACTTTCTTGGTCATCGTCTTCGGAAAATGCTGGAACAAGAGTTACTGAGCATAACAGTACCACTGCGGCAACAAACCCTATCTTTTGCATTCCTTTTTTTGGTTTTGTGTTTTCGGTAATTAAGAATGGGGAAGCAATACCTCGCAATCTTTAAATCAATTTGAGATTTCCAGATTTGGAATTTGGTATCACAAATCTTTGTATCATAAATCCTTACATCATGAATCCTTGAAGCAGGAGCACTTTTTTGACTTGTGGTTGTGGCATCCTATCAATTTGTGGTCTTGGCAGCCGCAGATGATGCATTTCTTTGCCACGTAAACCATCCTTTGTGATTTATCTTTTAAGAGTTGCGATGTCTTACTTTGGCTGAAAATCAGACCTTTCCTTTATTGAATCATCGTCAAAATCAAATACAAAGTGTTTGAGCGCTACCTTAACTCCCTTTAGTATCTTGGAGCGGTATTCTTTGTTGGAACTGCTTGCACCCACTTGTAATCTAGTGCGTCCATCAGATAAAAATGTGATCCAGTTTTTGTAGTCATGATGCCATACATCGCAAAACTAATCTTTGTGGCAGTATACTTGAGAGATACAGTTGAAGGCTGTATTAATTGCAGTACCGCTTGTCTTGCTTGGACTCTTTAGCCAAGCATATGGCGCGTTTGATTCTGACGGCAACTATTACTGCAATGCCTCAAACCTTCCTCTTGAGGAGACAATCTACAAGTCGTCGGTATCCAAGATTGACAGCGGCATGAAATCATACCTATCTCTGAACCCAAGCGCAACAGACCAGGAACTTCACAGTTACTTGATATCAAGCCCTGAGGTATCACAGCCATACTCCATAATGGAGCAGTCAAAGGCATGTCTGCAGTCAAATGGAATCAATCCAAATGCGGTAGCCGCGCCAAGTTCTTTACTGCTTGAGGTCTTTGCGGCGCCCGAGTTTGGCGTGGTCTCAAGCCTAGTGCTTGTCATAACTCTTGCAAGTGTTGTGGTACTGCAAAATAGAATCAACAGGACTGGGATAATTAGAAACTAGGGGGTAACAGCCCAGCCTCGTGCGACAAGCTTTGCCAATACGTCAGGTGTAACGCACGCCGGCCTTTGATTAAACTTGTTTAGTGCAAGCTGGAATCCTGATGGACATTTTACATCAGCAGGCTGTACTCCTGAAGAGACCTGCTTTGCAGGGGGCACTATCGGAGCCGGCGGTGGAACTGTGTTACCTGTCATGTTCTTGGTTTCTTTCATGGTACCGTTCATTGGTATCATGGTACCTTTGGTAATCTTGGTCGCAGTCAAATTTTCAGAGATTCCCATTCCGGTTTTCAGTGGGGCGCCTGTAGCATTTGCATTGGTTCCGTTTGCAATCTTGGTTGCAGTCACGTTTGCGCCCATGCTCATCTGAGTTGATAACGAAGGTGTCTTGGTTCCGTTTGTGCCAGATGCGGTTGCATTTGCCTTTGCGGCAGTGCCTCCCGGAGTATACACCTCGCCTGGTGCGCACGGGTGGTCGCCACAGATAGCTTGGCATGGATGGGATGCTGTGCACGGTGTGCTCTGGCCAGGACTTGTCATTCCGCTTGATGCGTCCCCCATCGCAGATTCAATGCCAAGTGTGGAGCTTGCAAGTATGATCGATACGATAACCGGAGTAATCCTCACGGCTTTTTGGTATATGGTAGGTCGAGATAAAGCTTCAGGTACATTGTTCCCAGATATGATTTTTGGTTGCAGTTTGCTTCGTACGTTACATAACATTGTCCAAAGGAAACTTGAGGTATGGCCAACAAAACTATATTAGCAACAGAGTGTCATCCCAAGACAGCGGCGTAGATGGGAGTTGAACCCATGAGACATGACCGTCTTGGAGATTTTCAGTCTCATGCTATAACCTAACTAATCGACTCCGCCAACTTTTTTGTGCAAGATAGTGCTAAGAAGACGGTAATTATGACATCAAGATTTTAGATCTTGTAGCAAGTTGAGCTCAGACAAGGTTTGGCTTGTTTGTAAGATATGGTTATAGATATATGCGTTGCAAGTGGAGGAAGATTGCAAAATCAAAATAGGTCAAATAGTTCTTTCCTTACCCTTTCTAGGACGTTGGGCCTTATCTTTCCGAGTCTGCGAATCACTATGGATTTTTCCAAGGTGAATATTGTGTCTACCTTTACTCTGCTTGGTTTTGGAAGAAATCCTTCCGTCAGGTCCTTGGTTTGGATAAGGACTGAGTGAGTTACACTTTTGATATTGGAGGTTATGCCACAGCATACAAAGTCTAATGATCTTTTGTTATGGATTGCCGTGGATAGTATCAGAACAGGACGTTTCTTTGATAAAGTCAGATTGGTAAAAGGGAATTGTACAAGGACAATCTCTCCCTGCTCAAAGGCTATCCCAGATCTCATCTTCTTTGTTGTTCCACAACTTTTGTGCCACCGTTTCTGCGTGTTTTAGCATAAAGTTAAACTCACCTGCAAACTTTTTGGATATTTTGGATGATTTTTCGACAAGCAACTTGTCTCCTTTCTTTACAAGCAGCAGTTCCTCGCCTTTTTTTATCTTCATTTCTTTTCTTATGTCAGATGGAATAGATATCTGTCCCTTGTCTGAGACCTTGACCGTCTTGAATTTTATCTGCTCTGATGCCATGTTAAATGTAAGAATTTTCTTACTTATAAAGACAGTCCTGCTCTTATACATGAAGAATTTTCTATTACATTAGTGACATATGCGCTGCAAGTAGAGAACTGATCATTTATCTTCACTGTACTGCCTGCGGATCAAGCAGTCAAGCTGTATAATACTGTTTGAGGCGTTTTGTTTTTTGATATAACGACTTGAAGGGTATCCAGTCATAGGTATTCGAGATTGATTTTCTTAATTATCGTATCAAGGCATTGGTGCGGCTGCGTGAACGTGCAAAATCTAACCTGCACATGTACCGTATAAAACTCAGGGCTTGATGACATCATTGTTTAGCAGAAACTGGACCATGTCTGCAAAGTCTGAATCAGATATTAGACCTTGGGACCACCATCCCGCCGGAGCCCTGACCCAGAGTGGTATGTTCTCAAACAAGTCCTGTGAGGTAATCTGCTGGCTTGTCTTGACCAAGCCTGACGATATCATGAACTGTATCACTTTGCCAAACTCTGCATTAGGTACAATGCCGTCATGCCATTTTCGCGCCGTGTCCTTTGCCCAGAACGGAATTTGTACAGGTGTTGCTGGCAGTGTAGCTTGAGGCGTAGATTGAGGTACAGACCGTTGTGGTACGGTCTGCTGCGGTACCGTTTGTGGTGTTGATTGTTGGGATACGGTTGGCTGTGCAGTCTGGATCTGTATTGTGCTAAATGATATTGTAGTTGATGCGACCGCATTTGCAGGCGGGGAGACGTATAGAACCTTGATTGCATAGGTGCCGTTTGTATTCCACCCCGAACCCTCTGCCTTGATGTGTGTTGTATATGTCCCGTCAGGTGCTATGTTGATTACTCCAATCTGCATCAATACATTAAACGTGTTGTATACCTGAAGGACTGCAGTGTTTGCGTCACCTGGGTTGAGTAGCTTGCCTGAGATTGTTATCGTATCACCTGCAGCATAGGAACTTTTGTCGGTAGACACCGTGAGCTGCGTTGCACCCTCTGCAAGTTGTACTGTTACAGATAGCAGTATCAGGGACATGCACAATATGGCGTATCTCAATATCTCTTGCCATCTTTTGTCGTTTTAATAAAGTGATAGGAATCAAAGATGCTATACTGTTTTAAGTTGCAGTCTTTGGCTCTGCCTAATCAAGACGATAATGCAGAATGAGTTTCCTGATGAGTACCTAAGGTCATGTTTTTAGAATCTCGGTTGCCTTTGCAACAAAAATTTGTGCCTTTTCCACAAGATTTCTCCCTTGTGTTTCAGAGATTACGCCAGCCCTGTCATACATGGACCGGATTCTCTTATGTTCTTTTTTGCTTCTTTTACTGTTTTTCCTTGGCTTGCTAGATAGAACGCATTTTTAGTTCATGTATCCAAGATGGTTTACTTTCTTGATCATTACATCAAGACATTGTTGCGGTGTATTTTTTTCGGTATCCAAAATGATTTCTGGGTGTAGCGGCTCCTCGTATGGCGACTGGAGTCCTGTCATGTTTGAAATCTCGCCATTCTTTGCCTTTTTGTACAGTCCTTTAGGGTCTCTCTTGATGCATGTATCAAGCGATGCCTTGACGTACACTTCAATGAAGTTTGGGATCTCTCTTCTTGCCGCATCTCTTGTCTCTCGGTACGGCGATATCAATGGTATAATAGGTATGATTCCGTTTTTTACAAGCAGCTTTGCTATTTCTATCACTCTTCGGTTATGCTCCTTTCTGTCCTCTGGCGAGAATCCGAGGTCTTTTGATACGGTCTTTCTGATTTCGTCGCCATCAAGTATTATGCATGAAGTGTTTTTTGATTTTAGGTGATCATACAATAGTGCTGCAATAGTTGTTTTCCCAGAACCTGGAAGACCTGTGAGCCATACTGCGCAAGATTGCATGCTAGGATTCACGGTGTGTGGTAATTATCATTTTTGTCTGAAAACCTCTCTTGTATTACATGTGCAAGGCAGGCATGCATCCCATTGGCGATTATTCTATCAAGCACGGCGAGCAGCTAAATCTGTATAACATTTACGGAGATGGATTTGGAAACAAGATTGCACCAAGAAAATCCAAGGTAACGTCAAAGAACCTTGAAAAAGAGATAAAGACTGTGAACAACTTTACCTTCAATGGCATCGAGATAGACCTTGATGTCACAGAACCAAAGACAATGCTAGTACATCACTCTTGGATATGGAATGTTGTAAACGTATCAAAGGAGGCAAAGTCGCAGATATTCTACTATCTTGATGGTGACACCCCAAAAGAGTTTGCAGACATGAATGTTACAGTAAGAGACGACAGGGGAAACAAGATGGAGATTTTAGCCTTGAATGCAAACAAGCCCTTCCACAAGGAGTTTAACGTGCAGCTGAACCGCCCGATGAAGCCAAAGCAGAAGAAGATATTGAAACTAGAGTATGACTGGGAGGAGCCAGAAAGGACATTTTTCTATAGGTTTGCATCTGACTGTAAAAAGTTCACGTACAAGTTTTCCATTCCAAAGGGGACAGAACTTAAGACTCGCGTGCTAAAGGTTGATTCCGAGACTGGATACAAGGTGCATGCATCACCGCGTCCTGTTGTGAAATACATTGATTATACGGTAGAGGTGACATGGACGAAAGAAAACTTGCGTGCGTATGAGGCGTACCAGTTTGATTGGTAATTCAAAAATCACTAGTTTTCATTACTTTGACGTATCTTCTTGCAGCTCTTTCAAGGCTGCGGTCATCCGTTACAAGTACAAGGCCTGACTTTTCTGCAACTGCGAGATATGATGCATCGTAGGCTGTAAGGCCTTCCTTTATGGCAAGTTCCAACGTGTGTTTTTCAAGTCCTGTCATTGCTACAGTCTTCATGTTTTGTGTCAAAAAAAGTATGGATTCAAGGAGAACATCTGACTGCTCTTGTGTGATCTTTTTTTCATGGTACACAAGCCTCCATATTGCATTTGATATCTCGTATATGGTCAGATCTAGCAAATACTGCTTGCGCAAAATGGCTATAGAGCCTGAATCCTTGTTCCTTACTAGGTTCAATATTGAACTTGCATCGTACAGCCTATCGTTCATTTCTTGATGCTCTTACTGCCTTTACAATATCGCCGCTGCTGACACTTTTTCTAAGGACTCGGCCTACCCTTTCAAGATCCCCTGAGAGTTTTTCTTCTTCTAGTTTTCTTACTTCGTCCTCAATTGCTTTTCTTACAATTTTACTTAGATTTACGTGATGAAGTTTGGCCTTTTTTTTAAGCTCGTCTGGTATCTTGGCCGAAATCACCGTCGTCATGGTATTACTTTGGTGGTATTACCATATAAGTATTATACATAGGGTAATGCTCTGATGAAACATTTTCTACAGGTTTGCATCAAACTGTAAAAAGTTCAGGCACATTTCTGAGCTCAAGTTGTGAGGTAGTCTTGAGGGACCTTTTGGATCTTTCGGTTACTTTTACGTTTTTGGAAAATATTGACGCAGTCTTCATGCTCATGTAGGGAGGAAAAGATCATTGGCGTGAGATTCAATTGTTACAGACGTATCTGAGACCTCTCACCTAGAAGGAACTGGTGCTTCTTTGGGTGCGTGTGGTCCTCGATTTCTGACTGGTGTGCAATGATGCTGTCAACCAAATGTATCTTGGCGTCAATCTTTGCACCTTCCATGATGATTGAATTTTCAATGTCGCATTTTTTTATGGTACTATTGTTTCCAACTGATACGTATGGTCCTAGCCGTACGGCTGGACCAATAGTACAGTTTTCTCCAATGATTGCAGGGCCTGTGACAAACGAGTCTCGAGATATTGTAGTGTTTTTTCCTACAATGATATTTCCGCGAATCTCTGCGCCATTGTTTACCTGAAACTGCTGTGGGGTTCCAATTGAATCAAGCACCAGCTGGTTTGCATGCAGGATGTCTTCTGGGGTTCCGGTATCCTTCCACCATCCGGTTACGGTATCATATTCTATGACATTTCCTGACTCCATCAATAGCTGGAGCGCCTCTGTTATTTCCAATTCGCCTCGCCACGATGGTTTTAGCTCGTCGATGATGTCGAAGATCTTTGGCGTGAGAAAATACACGCCAATTACTGCAAGGTTTGAGGGCGGGTTCTTTGGCTTTTCCATGATTTTTTTTATTTTATTTCCGTCAAGCTCGGCAATCCCAAACCTAGACGGGTCGTCAACTTCGCATAAAAGTATCATGGCGTCTGCTTTTGAACCTTGGAATTTCTTGGTATAGTCAACGAGGCCTGTTCGAAGTATGTTGTCTCCAAGGTATACAACAAACCTGTCATTTCCGATAAAGTCCTTGCAGAGACGTATTGCATGGGCAATTCCTTTTGGTTTGTCCTGATGTACATATGTGACCTTTATTCCAAATTTAGATCCGTCTCCGTAGAATTCTTTCACTTTTTCTGGATAGACATCACCAATGATTACTGCAACCTCCGTAATCCCAGCTTCTCGAAGGTCTTCAAGTGCATACTGTGACATTGGCTTGTTCGCAATAGGAAGCAGTTGTTTTGGGCCTGCATGGGTAAGAGGTCTGAGCCTTGTTCCGTGCCCGCCGTGAAGTATGATTCCTTTCATGATTATAGTACCGTGTTCTTTATCACTATAGAGTCTATCGTCTTTTTTGACTCTAGAAGATGTTTGTACCACTCGACTGTCTTTGTCTTGAGAGAGTCGGTAAGCGTGCCTTTCTTGAGGTTTTCGTAGATCTCTTTTGCGCCGTCTTCAACGGTATATTTGGTCTTGTATCCTAGTGTGTCTCGTATTTTGTTGAAAGATATCTTGTATGACCTTGTATCGGGGTCGCCGTACCACTTTTTCTTGAACGGTATCTTGATTGCGTGTGCTACCTCTCTTGCTAACGGCAGTATCTGGTAGTTCTGGTCATTTGATCCCACGTTGAATAATTCTCCGTTGATCTTTTCCTTTGGGCTTTGTATTACCTTGATGTAGGCTTCTGCGACATCTTTTACATGGATAAACGGCCTCCACTGGGTACCGTCACGCATTATTGGAATCTGTCTGTTCTTGAAAAATCCAAGAACCATTCCATTGACTGCCAGGTCAAACCTCATCCTAGGTGAGTAGCCAAATACTGTTGCAAATCTTAGCATTGTAACCGTAATCTTGTCGTCTGCAAGCTTTTTTGCTGCAATCTCTGCCAGTCTGTTTGCTTTTGCGTAAGTTGTTAGTGGATTTATTGGGGACTTTTCATCAAGCTGGCCTTCCCGAAATCCGTAGATGCTGCAGCTTGATGCCAAGATGTATCTCTTGACGCCGACTTGTTTTGATAATTTTGCGACTCGAGCTCTTCCCTTGTAGTTGATGTCTAACGTCTTTTGCGGGTCAAGTTCGCCTGCAGGATCGTTTGATAACGCTGCCAGGTCCATCACAACATCTACATTTCGTAGAATTTTAGGATCGAACCATCTTGTATCTCCTTGGATTAATGTAAGATTGGGGTTTTTAGAAACTGATGCTAATGTTTCTTTTCCGAAAAAGAATCTGTCTAGTACCTTTACCTTGTAGCCTTCTTGTAATAGTCTTGGAACTAGTATAGAACCAATGTATCCTCCTCCGCCGGTGACTAGAGCCTGCATGTGTTTTTGAGATCAGAATTTGTTATTTAACCCTAGTGTGAACTTGGACTGTAAACAAAATTATTGTCAGCGTTCTTGAGAAGCGGCAATTGCAAATCCTTGTTTATCATTATTGGTTTCCCTATTGGCCACTTGACGTTTACTTGAGGGTCATTCCATAAGATGCCTGCCTCATGTTCAGGTGAATATTCCGAGTTTACCTTGTAGACAACATCTGCCTGCTCGCTTAGTACAACAAAGCCGTGAGCAAAGCCCTCTGGAACATAGAGTAGATTATGGTTTTGCTCAGACAGTTTCTCTCCAACCCATTTTCCATACGTTGGTGACCCCTTTCTTACATCAACTGCAACATCAAATATCTCTCCCCTTATTGCCATGACAAGCTTTGCCTGCGCTTTTGGGTTTTTCTGGTAATGTAATCCTCTTAGTACTCCCTTAATAGAATGAGAATAGTTGTCTTGAACAAATTTTGTATTTATTCCGTTTTCTTTGAAGGTAGATTCCTTGAAGCTTTCCATAAAGAAGCCACGGTCGTCTGGAAATGCTCTAGCTCCTACAAGTATAACTTCTGGAATAGATAGCCGGTTGAATGTAAATGGCACGAGATTGGTAATTTTACATAAGATAAATAGATTTCACAATTTTTTGCTTTATGATTTGTCAGCAGTATGAAATCTTATCTATTTCCAAGAAGATGTGGTGCCTCTTTTTCTACTTGGGTTTTCATTATGTCAAGTGCCTCTTCGGTGGTGAGAAGCTTCAATCCAAATTCTTGAATTGCCCTTTGACAGTCAAGACATGAGTAACTTGGCCTTTTTGCCTTTTGAACAAAAGATGCAGATGTGGTGGGGGAGACAAGCGAAGTGTCATAGCCAAACTTTTCTGCAAGTTTTATTGTAAAGTCATATCTGCTCTCGCATGACAATCCTGATACGTGGTACAATCCTGACTTGTTGCTCTCTGCAATCTTTAGGATTGATTCTGCAAGAGAGTCTGCAAGAGTTGCGGAAGCAAACTGGTCTGTGACAATTTTGATTGGTTCTTTTTTGTTTAGTTTTGTTAGAACCCAGAGTGCAAAGTTCATTGGTTTTCCTGAACTGGATGTGTTTCCTGCAAGCTCAAGTGGCGTCCAGCCGTAAACCACACTTGGCCTTACCACAATATGTCTTGAACCTTCTAGGATTTTTTCTCCATCCAATTTTGATTTTCCATAGAAACTGATAGGGCTTGCTTGATCAGATTCTACATAAGGCTTATTGTTATTTCCATCAAATACATAATCTGTAGAAATATGAATCAATTTGCAACCAAAGCGTTCTGCGTCTTCGCGCAGTCTTTTTACAGCCGTTACGTTTACATCAATGGCTTGCCCATTATGCTCTTCACAGTAATCAACATTATGCAATGCTGTTGTATTAATTACAAGATCGGGATTGACTGATAAGAAAATCTTGTATACCTCATCTTTGTTTGACAAGTTTACCTTATGTACTATACAGTTTTCTAATGATAGAAATCTTTGATTATAAGTTCCATGAACATCATAGCTTTCCTCTGCAAGTTTTGCTATTTTGTAGCCAGTTAGCCCGCTTACTCCAAAAATAAGAAGTTTTTTCTTTGTCATCAAGAAATCTCCGAGATCATTTTTTTGCAGCCAAGAACTTGTATGCCTCTATGACACTATCTGGACTGCCTTCTGAGATTATCTTACCGTCGTTTAAGAGAATTGCCCTATCACAAAAACTTTGGATTTGGTCCAATGAGTGTGTGACAAATACGATCGTTTTTCCTTTCTTTTTAAAACCCAAGAACGTATTGAAGCTCTTTTGTTGAAATGTAAGGTCGCCTACTGAAAGGACTTCATCAACTAAGAGGATGTCAGGATCCACTGAAATAGCAGTAGAGAAAGCAAGTCGAGCATTCATGCCGTTAGAGAAATTTTTCACTTTAGTATCCAAGAATCTTTCAAGTTCAGCAAACTTGGTTATCTCATCGATTTTTTGTTTTATTTTTTCTTTGTCAAGACCCAAAATAACACCATAGATAATAATATTGTCTCGGGCAGTAAGTTCTCCATTGAAACCGACACCAAGGCCCAAGAATGGTGTTATTTTTCCATTGGTTATTACTTCTCCTTTATCCGGAGAATAGATATTTGCGATAATTTTCAGTAATGTCGTTTTTCCACTACCGTTTAAACCAAGGATTCCAAGTACTTCTCCCTTCTTAACTGAGAATGATACTTCTTTGAGAACCGTCAGGGTATCAACTTTTTCTTTTTTCCCCATAAATGATGAAACATAATCAAAAATGGAGGTTTTTCTTTCGTGATGAATTACAAATGATTTTTCAAGATTTTTAACTTCTATGGAGATATCTGGTTGCATCTATAACTCCTCAACAATATTCTTGCCCTTAATTTTAAAGGTAATGTAACCAATGACAAAAACGAACCCTGTAACTATAGTAATATACGCTGTCATTACGAGGGAGGGGAAATGACCATAAAGAACTAGATTATGTGCTGTTTCTATCATTGGAACCAAGGGATTAATTTCAAAGATTTGCCGCAAATGTTCAGGAATTATTTTTGGTTGATAAATTATAGGAGATAGGAAAAATCCTGCTTGTAATAAAATCTGCCAGATAAATTGAATGTCTCGGAATCTAACGTTTAGAACAGCTAAGAATAATGATACTCCGGTAGATAAAATAAAAAGGTCGATCAATAGTAGCGGCAAAAAGACAGTAGTGAGTGATGGAGTGAAATGAAATGCAATTACAAATATTGCAAAAGCTATGAACTCAAAGCCCATCATAATAAAAGCCGTAAGAGTGGAGCTTACAACAACTATTTCTCTTCTAAAGTAAATTCTGCTAATTATACCCGATTTTGCTGTCAAGCTTGAAAGCCCAAAGGTTGTGGCACGTGAAAACCCGTACCAGACTATCAATCCAAGAAGGAGATAGATTGGATAGTTTTCTATATTATTTTTGAATAGATTAGAAAAAACCACATACAATACTGATAACATCAAAAGTGGTTCAAGAAAGGACCAGAGAAAACCAAGAACAGAATTTCTATATCTTGCCTTTACGTCATTTAGTGCAAATAATAACAATAAAGAACGTCTATTCCATAATTCACTAAACAGGTTACTATTCATGATTTATGACCGATTATACTTTCAATATAATGCTATTTACAATATTTTTCACTTGAAGAATATATGCCAAAAATCATGTTCGTAGTGAGACAGAGAAGGTCTATTTAGGTGGCATATCCGAATTTTTTCAGGGTCTCAGACATTATTGAATACATGAGATCTCGTTCTTCTTTGTTAAAATTGGCTTTCCAGCCACCTGTTGAGGCTGCTCTATAGAATTTTCCAGTACCTTTTTTAGAAATGGGTATTTTATCAAACGAGCTTTGTTCTACCAATTCTGTAATTTGAGTATCAGATAAATTCATGCCAACAAGATTTATGATTTTTTTTGCTTCACTTAACGTATTGGTTTTCAGATCCTCATATTTTATTAATAATCTCAACTTAGGGTCATGCTTCTCATAAGCTCTCAACGTTGCCTCTATCGAATCACGCCATATTTCTGACATTGTTCTGATTGTTCCAATTCTACCAAATGTTGCTAATTGATATTGCCAGTAAGGATCTTGGTTCCATGAACCAGGCTTGATTGCATCCATGTGAGAATCCACAACATCTCTGCCATCCCTTACAAGGAAAATTAGTTTAGAATTTGGCAGACATTCAAGTATGAAAGGAGAACCTTTACTTGAATTTGGTTCTTTTATTATCACATTCTTCGTTAAAGATTGTACTTGTGAAAAAGTTCTGGAAAGAATCAGTTTGCGTATCCATTCATACCAACTATTCTTATATGAATTTGACAAGAAATATCCTGAACCTCTAGATTGATAATTTTCAAAAAATTCGAAATGCGCTCCTATATAGGGTTCATCCCACCAGAAATTTTCCTCGTGTTTTGATAAAATACCAGCTAGCCAAGTAGTTCCTGATCGTCCAGAGCCAAAAATCCATACAATTTTTTTTTCCAAAAGATCTTCTTCATCTTTGGTAAGATTAACTAGTGGTACCGAGAATTTATCATAATCGTCATATGACTCAATATACTCATCTCCAACTATTTCTAATTCAAGTAATGTTGGATTCTTAACTAAAATTTCTAGATCGCTTTTAACTGGCGTCTCCACATTGAACCGATAACCCACTATAATTTTGTTCACATTATTTGTATTGAATATCAAATCGTAATTTTTTTCTACATTAGTAAAATCATTTAGCCATCTAATATACCTCTTAGTTTCCCACCCATCTTTATCAAGCAATATAACACAAAAATAGCATGAATATGGATTCCCTTTCTTTCCTAGAGCTGTAGTAGTCATCTTGTACTTTTGATTTTCTTTTACATCAAAACTCCAATCAAATCTGTGTTCTATGTTTCTTGCTAACTCTAGTGAATTTAATTCCAATTTGAGGAGTAAATTAAATATTAATTAAATTTCTTTCCCTTTCCAAGTCAAATTCTAATAATCTACTCTCAAGAAATTACAAATTGAAATTATAACTATATATTCAATAAATTACAAGATTAATAAAGGTATTAATGAGTAACTATGTAGAAAGATTAACGCCTGGAAATAAGTATAATCATAAGCTTATTCAAGAACACGTTCAAAGATATTTTTTTGCAAGCAAATTTTGCAGAGATAAAAAGGTATTAGACATAGGATGTGGAACTGGCTACGGTTCGCATTATCTTGCAAACAATAATGCAAAAAATATTGTCGGTCTTGATATTTCTAACGATGCCATATCTTTTGCAAAGAAAAATTATGTTCTCCCGAATCTTTCTTTTCAAATAGGAGACGCTCTTAAAACCAAATTCGAGGACAATTCTTTTGATACCATAATAGCATTTGAGATTATTGAACATGTGAAAGATCCATTTCATTTTTTAAATGAATGTATTAGGATAATGAAAAAGGAGGGTACCTTAATACTATCCACGCCTAACAAAGAATTCTCAGTCATACTAAGAGATAGGAATCCATTTCATACACACGAGTTTTTCATCTCTGAATTTGAATACTTGCTACAGAATTATTTTCAAGAAGTTAACTTGTATTATCAAAAATCAACTGAAAAACAATCTGAAACAGAAGACGCTCCCTCTGATTTAATTTCTATGCCATCTGATATAAAAGAGCAACATGGTGATTCTTTACAGAAAGTAGTTCGAAATGATCGTAATGATTTCAAAAATGCCATGTATTTCGTAGCTGTATGTAGGTCGCCTAGAGATAAGATAAACGGAAAGATGCTAAAAGCTGCTTTAGAATCGATTCACCACAAGGAACTTTCAAAAAAATTGGAAGAGATTGTGGCAAAGGAGGAATTGAACCCAATGAGTCAGTTGTTAAAGATTTACAACTTACGTTCAGATCTACAGCAGGCATATCCCGAAGTACAGAATGGCAACTATTCGAGATTATTAAAATGGGCAGTTAACACATGCAAAGGACAAACAAAGGATTATTCCACTACTGAACTTAGAAAGTTTTCTCAGTGGTATTCAAAGATTGACGAATCATACAATCTTCTAAATGATGAGATATTAGAGAAAAAGAAGACCATCTTGCATTTAGAGAGCCAAATAGAACAAATGAAATCCCTATTGGGCGTGTATGAAAAGTACAACAATTCTCTAGATAAGCAAGTAAACCACTTCCAAAATGAGATCATTTTCTACAAGGACAAGCTAGAGTCGGCAAACAGCGAGCTTGTAAGCTACAAGGACAAGCTAGAGTCGGCAAACAGCGAGCTTGTAAGCTACAAGGACAAGCTAGAGTCGG
>JAJPKL010000014.1 GCA_021323705.1 Nitrososphaerota archaeon | reverse complement strand
GATAGCAGTGTACTACAACTGTGTCAGAGATAGTAAGAATCTAAGATGTGTCAGATACATGCTAGGAAACTAGACATTATTTTTGTGTGGGATTATGCCCAACCCTCATCTACATTTAGGAACCAATTTGGAAAGGAAATTTTGATCTCCCTACTATCTTCTAACTTGCCCTAAAGCATGATCAAGTTGAAATTATTTCAATCCGGCTTTTCTACCAAATTTTGCTATTATGAATATTACAAACGCTATTATTACAAAATCAACAACGACACTCACAAAATCTCCAATCCCAAAACTCATGCCGTTGCCTATTGGTATTATGAAAACGGCTTTTTGCCAATCTCCATTTGGCCGAAATGCTCCCGTTATTGGCATTATGATATCAGCCACTAGTGCACTTACTACCTTGCCAATTGTGGTTCCCATTATGAATCCTATGGCAAGTCCTAGCACTCCTGCTTTGCCTATGAAATCCATGAATTCAGCCCAAAGTCACTTTGGAGGTTCGGGGGTTGACGCTGGTTTTGGAGTAACAGCTTCTCTTATCTTCTTTAATTCTTCCAAGATTTCATTTTCAAGTGGCATGATCCTGTTTCTCACTTTTTGATATAAAGACGGAATTAATTATCAAATTTGGTAATGCATCATGCACAAGGCAACAACCAATCTGTGATTATCTCTATTGGTTTTCAGTTATGATAATCTGGATGTACTATAATATCTAGATACTTTATTTTAAAATTATGGCAAAAAGAACACACAGTAAAAGAACCACGCAAAAACAATCAAGCCATCATGCTGAATTGGACAAGATTCTCTCAGTAGTTACTGAATATGCCAAGATGTTTGGGTTTCCAGTCCCTCCAATAGACAAAATGGAGAAAATGGTGAGATCTATCTCGCATGATATAGAACAAATGTTTGTACATCACAAATCAAAAAAACCGATGCAAGGATCAGATATTTTGATTCTTATGATAAAGATGGGTCTTATCACTCTGGTGGCCTTGCCGCTTATTAAAATGATAATCTCTCAGACCAGTGGCCAAGAAAAAAAAGTAAAGACAACAATTGAGAAGGGGCCGATGGTGGACTTATGATCAACCCCCTTATCATCTCAAATGCCTTGAAAGTACGAGAATACTTGAAAAAACATCCTGTTGAAATCATTAGCGTATATCATGAAATCAAAGAGGCAAAGGACGGCTCAGGGTGGGTAGCAAACTTCCAGTTCAAGTTTCCAATGACAAAAAAAGACAAGGAACAAGCAGATATTTTTATGAAAATGTATGATCTGGCTGAATTAATGGATCTTACTCGGATCTAAAGCATCATTTTGATACTAATTTTCAACACTTGTATTCTGATTATCAGCTAATGTTATGATAAATCAGCTCAAATGTTGAGTCGGAGTAATCAAGTAATCTTACTACATTTTGCCTATGCGTAACTCGCAAGAGATGGTGCAGCCTCTCCAAACTGCGTTTGTGATGGTCAACTGTCAGGCAGGCCATGAAAGTGACGTGATCGAACAACTGCGATCCATCAAAGGGATCAAAGAAGCTATTAGAACCAGCGGTCCATACGACATACTTTGTAATATCGAGGCGTCTACAGTAGAGTCTCTGAGGGAAATCATAGAACAAAAGATTCGCAAGATTCCTGATCTGATATCTACTACCACACTTATCAAGTCGTACTAATTTTTTTGTAAAAAGCCAGATTTTCTATTTGAGAAAATCTTTTCTCGTAAAAAATTTGAGCTAGTTAAGACCAAAACAGAGCAAAACTGCAAACGAGATACCAATGTAAGAATTATATCATTTATTTTCTTACCTGCAAAACACATTTTATAAATTTAGAAAAATAAATTTTTAACAAAAAATTTCAAAATCATAAATATGTCTTAACGTGCAGCTTATCGAAACTATCACAATTTGCAACAACACAACTACAAATGGTTAAGTATCTATCAAATACGGTCGTCACTGTGAGACACGATTCAGAATATGCAGAACTTGAGAACATCAAGCCAGAGCCGAGGGGACTAAAAGAGCCTCAATTTGCAATCGGCGTTGCAATCCTCCTGGTCTCTTGTCTTATCACTCTCTTTGTGCTGGTTCCACAATACGCAAGTGCTTCCAACGCAAAGGCCGACACGACGCCTATCGTAAACGAGATGGCTGCACTGATTGGTGCATCTACTGTAGGTTCCTTTGTAGGAATAATATGGAGATCTACGAAGAGATAAAATCTACAAGAACATATTTTTTATTTTGAACATATTTTAACAAAACCATGTTACCCATAAGAGATGTAACTCATCGTTTTTTGCCCAAGCTTTGTCTCATTTGCATACTTGGGACACTTGTCTCTGTATCTCTGGTACCGCAATCATTTGCAGATGGGTTCCAGCCTCCGCTGTTCCAGTGGTCATACAAGCCTACAATCTGTGTCTTTGAGCCGTACGACCCACAGTTTCAGGGCTTGGGCCAGAAGATGTTTTCTGCGACACAAAACGCAGTTCTTGACTGGCAGACAAAGCTAAACGGAGGAAACGCAAGGGGCCCGTGGAACCTCGACCTCATCGACATTCCTTTTTCCAAAACAAACTCTTTTGATACCGCAAACTGCGACATCTCTGTAAACTTTAAACCGTCCCCTGACAACCCAGATGAAAAGTTTAACGAGGCTGGAGTTACAGTATACAAAAACTTTCCAAAGATACATGTCACAATATACTATCTCGGAGTTGGCCTCAAAGAGCAGTATGAAACATTTTGGCAAAACGGCACTCTCTACTATACATACCAGCCGATACCATACTTTACAGGCTTTCTTGCAAGCCAGCCACAACTTGACATGACAATTCGGCACGAGCTTGGACACGCCCTAGGTCTTGGACACTATATCGTATCTGATACCGAACTTCCCAGAATAGTGCAAGGATACCAAGACATGCCGTCAATCATGGTTACAACCGTATTTACTTATGGAGTGACACACTTTGATATCACACCGCTTGACATCAAAGAGGTCAAGTCAATCTATGGAACCTCTGGAATGCCTGCAAAGCCAGTAAAACTTGGGCAGCCAACTCAATCAAACATCACTCAAAACATTCCAAATCCTGCAAGCAACACAGTGCAGACAACCGCAAACCTGACCCAAAACACTGTACCTGTTCCGTCACAGCTTCCAGCATGGATAAAAAATATTGCCAGGTGGTGGTCCCAAAACCAAGTAGGCGACAAAGATTTCACAGGTGCAATAAAGTATCTCATAGAGCAGGGAGTACTGAAGGTACCGCACACTCCAAGTTCTGCAACATCTGATCTGATACCGTCATGGGTGAAGGAAAATGCAGGGTCTTGGGCAGACGGCAAGATATCTGACTATGAATTTGTTCGAGGAATTCAGTATCTCATCAGTACAGGAATAATCAAGTTGCAATAGACTACGCTTTTGATCTTCTCATCTTATCAAGTATGGTTACAAACACGCCAATCGTTATAACGATTATTCCCCACTGGCTGACTGTATTTAGTTGGTTGCTCCAGTCAAGCATATGATACTGCGCATCTGCCATCATCGAAGAGTGAGACGGGTTGATTGTGGGTATGCTGTCAATTATCCACTGGGACACAAAATGACCGATAACTAACATGCATACGCCAGTTATGATGATGCCGTATCCACGCTTCATGGCACAATTCCTCCCAAAACCTGTCTGACACGCATAAGATACCACACATACATGTAGAAAACGGATTTTTGACACCAATTCAAGTCTTGCTCTATTTTTGTCAAATTCATCAAGATTTGCGATTTTCGATCAAGCTACTTCTTAAGAGTTCATGAATATAATGAAAAGCGATGGCAAAATTTGCATGCGCCGACTATGGCTTTGAATGCGGATACGAAGTAGAGGGCGAGGAAAAATATGTGGTCAGCAAATTCATGCAGCACTCGTCTGAGGAGCATGGAATCGAATATTCCTTTGGAACCCTAAAGCAGTTCTTGCTTAGAAAGACAGAATCTGTGCTGCTGCAGTCTGGTTTCCATTTGGAAGAAGACGACACAAAGACAATAATTTCCATCCTTGATTACGCCTCGACTTTTCTGCCATTGGCAACAATCAGCGAGGGCAAGATAGACAACAAGACAGCACAAAGGCTTATTGTAAAACTATCAAACTGCCTGCCGCATCAAGTTGCGCCGTGATGTAATCTACTATTTTACCTCAATCTCTTTTATTGCGGCATCAAGCATCTCAATTTGTTTATCAGTTCGTTTCTTTTCATCGTCAAGCTGTGCAAGATCTATTGTTATTGAGAGTATCTTGTCAGTGTACTCGTATTTTGGAATCATGCCAAACTGATTTAGCGTGCTTGATGCAAGCTTTGTCAGGTAAAGCGACCACTTGCTGCCAAGGTCATGCAACACTATGAACCTGTGAACCGAGCCGTCAACCTCATAAGAGTATGGAAATCCAGTCATGCGCAACCATTCATCAAACGTATTCATCATGGCCGGCACGTCATACTTGCTTGTAAGCCGCAGTACCGTATCTTTGTTCATGCGTGCCATGCTTTCTGCAACGGATTCTATTTCCTCATGTGTAAACTTGTCAAGGAATTTGACAAGCAGTGCCTTTCTTACGGGGATAAACTCGATATTGTGAAGGTTCCATATTGCGTAATTCTCAAGCGTCTTGTTAATCAGGCTGTTAACTGAGACGTTCTCTTTTTTTGCCGCTTCTCTTAGTCTCTCTAACGCGTCTCTTGACAGTGAGATGCTGAATTTTTCCTTGGTCTTCACTGTGTACGGGATACCGTATTGTACTAATAAACCCGGTGGAAAACAGGTGTGTTATTTGCATCCATTGTGGAATTTCTTGGTTTGCGGCAAAGATAGTAGTTAAGGAATTTATGGCACAAAAAATGCGATCTATGCAACCTTGAAAAGATCTGTCGCATTGCTTATTTCTGCAGTATCTATTGTAGCCATGGCATTTGTCGTACTACATCATTCAGAAAAAAGCCTCGAGCTGGCAGGGCTCGCAGTGGAGAGGGTAGACGCGTCGGGAATTGACATGTCCTTCCAAGCGTGCAATCCATCCATTGTGCCAATAACAGTTGAGGAGGTAGACGGCAATCTGGACTCAAGCCAGGCAAGGTATGGAACGCTTGCTGTTGCAGGCAAGCCAATCAGTGCTCTATCACAAGAATCCATTGAAGGAAGACTAAATTTTGTCGATTTTGAGTCAATGAAATCATTTTTGGATTTAGTTTTATACGACAAAACCAATCCGGACTTTAACGCAACGATTCTTGTCAAGGAAAAACTTTTTGGAGCAATTCCGTATTCATATGAGAAAAATTATGGACCTGCCGAATTCTCAAACCTTATCTTTGGAAACGTACCGTGGGATTGCAAGACAAAACCAAACCATTCAAGTGATATCAAGGAGCAGCTGGTGCTGGCTGAGGCACGAATGAATATGACAAGCCTTCTTTATCTAGATAAGATACAATTAGGAAATGAGACTAGCTATGCCAAAAACAATGGAACTATTCCATAAAAATTCAGTTAACTTTGATCTGGTTCTTTTTGGCATACTGTAAAATCTCTGCCTGGTCAAAAAAGCCAACTATATAGGGGATAAACCGCTTTTTTATTATTTCATGGTCAGTTTCCCCCAGTATGACCCTGTCTCTGTAATCAATTGGGTTCATCTCTCTTTTGTACTCCTTGCAGAGGTCGTGCAGCTGTTCTAAAGTAAATTTGTCAAGCAAAAGTTTGTTGGCCTCATGCTTTTTCATAAATTGATATGGTAGTCACTTGTGTTTCTTAATTTCGTTTTGTTACTTTCTGACATGGTATGATTGCAGTCAATCTTCTTCGTCGGATATCACATACTCGCTTGTGTAAAGCACGAAGGTCTTTCTATGCAGGCCCCGCCTTTTGCTGTGGAGCACAAAGCTCATGGAATGATATGCGTCATCCCAAGTTTTGGGTATTTCTATGTGGTATGCAATATGATAGGCGTTCCTTGCTTGTGTGGGTATGGATCGTTCAGGCCACGGTGGGTATGCCAGAGTTCCTGACTTTCACAAACAAGGAAAGGTCCGCCATACATAGGAAATCTTTTTTATTTATTAGTAGTTGGAGGAATTTGTGAACAAAATTTTTATGCCATGAGATGTACCGTAATTTTTAGCAAGAGTAGATCGCATATAAAATAAAAAATTGTAGGTTAAAGATCTAAAACTCGATCTTTTCCTTCTCATTTAGCAAAAACTTTTTTGATTTTTTTGCTCCCTTGAGATCAAACCAGCTGATCTTCAAGGTGACTTTTTTGCCTTTTATCTCGTCAATAACTATTTTGTCTGCTATCTTGACAAGTTCATTTATTGTTTGATTTGCCATTTTATCTCGCTCAAATATTTTTCAATTTATTTCTTGGGAATAATTTTTTGATACTCTGGATTAAACAAAATTCAACGGAGTTACCATGTCTGAAATATTGATAAATATTGCACAAAGATAGAGTTTTTACATTTATACCATGATAAAACCACTGATGTTGCGTTGGAATCATACAACTTGTCAAGTTTTCACAAGATATGTGTATGTGACCAGAGGGAGTAGCCTGTGAACATCGCTGAATGCTATGAAATTCTTGGGCTGGCGCCTGGGGCATCAGTAAACGAGATAAGGCAGGCATACAGAAAATTGGCACTCAGATACCATCCAGACAAAAACTCTGAAAAAGACGGAGACCGCTTTAAGATGATAACTGATGCGTATCAAGCACTCAAAAGCCAACCTCATATGGAAGCAAAACCTACCGCAAAATTCTCCGATCTTTATCCCGAAGATGCAGTATCATGGCATGACCAAGCCGAAGTACTTTATGCAAAGCGCAACTATGAAGAAGCCCTTGTGCTATATGGGAAAGCAACCGACCGACTGCCACGGTACGAGAATGCGTGGCTCAGAAAAGGAGACTGCCTTTCCAGTCTGAAAAGGTATGATGACGCACTTGTATGTTATGATAAAGTCTTGGAGATAAATCCTGAATCTATGAGCGCATGGAATCTCAAAGGGGTGTGCCTCTCTGACCTGAAAAGATACGAAGCGGCATTAGAGTCCTTTGATGAAGCGATTATTCTAAATCCAAGACATGAAGCAATCTGGAACTTTAGAGGCGTGTGCCTCTATAGTCTCAAAAGGTATGATGAGGCGCTAGACTCGTTTGATAAAGCAATAAAACTCAACCCTGGCTTTGCACCTGCTTGGCGCAACAAGGGGAACCTCTTGCTTGAGATGGGAAGGAAAAAAGACGCAAAAAAATGCATCGAGCAGGCAAAGAACTTGTTATAATACATATTATTTGGAACTTTATACTGTATAACACATGGCAAAAGGCATGAGCTACAAAAAGTTCCGGGAAAACGAAGCTCCATACTATACATCAAACCAAGGAAGGATGAGTAGGGCCGAGGTCATAAAAAAACTAGAGGCGTTTATTGTACAAAAAGAGGGCGAAGGTCAGGACTTTTTTAACAAGTATGAGATACGAGAAGAACGATAAGAACAAGAATCAAGAACTTACTGTGCCCCTAAAAGAAATCCATGTGGGATTGCTAGGAGTCGTTTTGAAGGATGAGGTATCATAAAAGAAGAGTTTTTGAAAGAAGTTTGATTCCAAGATGTATTGTAATTGTTTTATCAAAAAATAAGAAATTTTACTTTTTAAATCCGATCCAATACTACAACTTAGTGTTTTGTGGTAAGTCTGTCGTGTATTTGAGCCAAGATTAGTTCAGCCTTGTCCTTGTTTTCAAAGGGCTCCTCTTTTTCGTCCATGATGGCGTCAATTTCGTAGCTCTTGTCAACTAGTACATTTGCAACATGATCATCAAGTGTTCCGTTGCCTATCAAATAGTATGCAAATACGGTATTTTTCTGACCTATCCGATGCAACCTATCTTCGGCTTGTCTGTGAATTGCAGGACTCCAGTCAAGCTCTGCAAATATGACATACTTTGCCCTGCTCAGGTTTATTCCAACGTTTCCTGCCCGCAATCCTGCAATCATTAGCTTGGTCTGACCGTTCTGGAATCTGTCTATATTGTCCTGTCTTTCCTTGTCTGATTGCCCGCCTATTATGGAAGAAGGCAAATACTCATGAAGACTCTTGTGCAAGAGTGCATGGATTGCCTTGTGATGACAAAACACCACCACACTTTCTTCAATCTCCATTATGTTTTTGACAAATTCTATAACATGTGGCAGCTTTGCAGCACCTGCAGCTTGCCTCTCGCTTTGAATTGCTCTCTTGTAGGATGAGAACTTGTCAAAGGCAGACGTTGCAGTTTTTTGTTCTTCTTCTAAACGCTTCCAGATTTTGTCAAGCTCGGAATAGTAATAGTTGATATCAGAATCGATAAACTCCTTGTATCTTACCTTTTCCTTGAGTTCCTTTAGCACGTCTGACTTTTTGCGTCTGAGCATGACATGCTTTCGCAATTCTTCGCCAAGGCTTGCGCGCTTGTTTTCAAGCACTATTGCCTTGCCTTTTTCGTTTACATAACAAAAGTACTCGCAAAACTCTTCAAAGCTTCCAAGAAGACCGGGTCTTAGTATATCGACTATGGGCCATATCTCAGAGCCTCGATTGTAAATTGGCGTACCAGAAAGTCCAATTCTATACTTGACTGATTCCAAGGCAGCAAGTTTCTTTACGGCTGAATATTTTTTGGTTGATTTTGAACGCAGGTGTTGCACCTCGTCGCATACAAGTGTCTTTATGTTCAGTTTTGAGAGGTCGTCTAGTCTCTTGTATAGTAAATCATAGTTTATGATGTAAATGTCATGTTTTTCAATGTCTTGTGATTTTCCAGTGCGAATTAAAACTGATGACGGATACTCGCTTTCAACTATTCGGCCATTCTTACTTCTTCTTTTTAGGAACTTTTGAATCTCTCTCTGCCAGTTGGTCAGAGTTACAAGTGGTGCCACAATGAGTGCGGGAAATGTTTGCTTTTCTGTTGCAAGATATGATAGGGTCTGAATTGTTTTGCCAAGGCCCATCTCGTCAGCCAAGAGAGCATTGCCAGAAGATTTCAACAAAAAGTCTAGTCCTTCCCTTTGAAAGTTGAGCAGGTTTCCCCTAAACTGTTCGCCTGGATTTGCTTTTCGAAGCTTCTCAATCTTAGTCCACTTCTTTTTTGGGGCCTTCATGTGCTTTACTTTTCTCTGCCAAATGTTTCTAGACTTTATCTCAAGCGGATATGTCTCCATTATCCACTTTATCTTCTCTACATTTTGCACTGTATCAGGCACCATGGCTTCCTCCGGTCCGTCTCCATACCATGCCTGAGGTATAACACGGGCAACCATGGAGACGGCTCTTGAGCCAGTAAGTTTCCAAGTCCAGTTTTTTGAGTAATTGTCTAAGACATACTCTAGGGTTCCAAATTCTTTCATGACTAGTAATTCTTCGAGAGTTGGTGGATTCGATTTATGAACCTTTTACTTTCAGAAAAAAATAGAGATATTCTAGTTTTATAGCCTATTTGGGCCATTTTTAACAGAAATGATCTGGTTTTTTATAATAAGTGACCTAATTGGCTTCTAAGCGATAGAGCAAATGGGAATGAAATTGTCCACCCGTATAACAAAATGGTAGTTTGGCGATGTTGTTACTAGAAATGATATAATTCAGAACCAATCGAATCGGCATACATAATTTGGAAACATATCATGGCTGGAAATCCAGTATGCCAAGACGTTGTCATTTGAAACGGCAAAAGAAATTTTGAAAACAACCGTCTGTTTTACATGCATCCTTCTATAGCCTCATGTGGCATCCATTTGAGATGTGAACCACAAACTGGCAGACCTGTGTTGTGATGTTTCACAAATAGGCGTATATAGATCAAAATTTTCCTCCATATCATGATAAAGGCGGTAAGTGTAGCAGGTCTTCAAAATGGAGTTCCTTTCAAGAACCCTTCTGTTGGACTTGATGAAGTTACACAATTTGTTACTGCAGGCAATCTTGTTTGGGTAGAGTGCGTAGTTGATAGTATAACTGAGGAAACTCCAAAGATTCTTGAAAAACTTGGTATTACGATGGATCCTGCCATACTTCTTTCTGCATACGTATCAAGCTACGAGGATAGGGGTGACACTTTAGGACTGATGATTCCCTTTGTTGTACCAGGAAACAACACAACTCAAACAGCCCCGTTGTTAATGTTCATGAAAAAAGACTTTGTTTTGACTATACATGATGACTATGGGGGAAAAATTACCCGTCTGTATAATTATGCTCCAACACTTTTGCGCAAGCTTCCAAAAGATCCTGAACAGTGGGCTGACAGACAGACCCTATTGCTTGCAAGAATAATTGATGAAATCAGTGAAGCTAATTTTTCAATATTGAGATTAATTGTTGAACGCGCAGAGCAATTCGAGATTGATCTTGCTGGCTCAAGACAAGTGACTCGAGACATCTCGCTTGAGCTTTCAAACATGAAGACTGCACTCTTGACATTTCTAAATGCCATATGGGCTACCTATGATACAGTCCACAACCTAAAGTATGGTGATGCAGACATGGTTTCTGATGATGAGACCATCCTTGCAAAATTTGAGGTCATACTTGGTAGGCTAGACAGACAGATACAGATGTCAGAAAACGTTATGCAGATGGTTGCCACTGGTGCTAATGTAATCCAAACTGAAGTAACTAACAAGGTCACAATACTTATCATCTGGTGGACAGTCGCTGGAACTGCAGAGCTTGTACCAAATACAATTGCAACGGTTTTCGGTCTCTATCCTGGGCATGAGCAACAGTTCTGGCCCATTGTCAGTACAATTATTGTTTCTGCAGGGCTTGCCACCGCTGTGGCATATTTCTATGTCAGAAGATTTTTTGGCAAAACACTAGGAATGGAAAGACTGCGAAACATAAGAAAGAGATTCAAAAAACAATAGACTAGACTCTTGCATCCAATACATTGTAATTTGAATTTTAACTGACTCTCCAATACCTGTATTGATCATGCTTTTATATTATAGTACGCTATAATGAATTATAGAATACACATGCCTACCACCATACAAGTCGACAAAAAGATCAAAGAGGACCTTGACAAGCTAAAGAATCATCCACGTGAGACATACAATCAAGTGATTGCAAGGATTATCCACAACGTATCGCAGCAAAGAGAAGAGATCAGCCAGCAAACTATAAGTGATATAGAAAAATCACTGGCAGAGATCAAGGCAGGAAAAGTCTCCTCACATAAAGACGTGAAACGAAGACTGGGCTTGAGATAAATCACTGAAAATGCCCTGGGATATCAAGTGGTCAAAAACTGCCGAAAACCAACTTCGAAAAATTTTCAGATTGAATAAAAACATTGCACAGCAAATAGTTACAAAACTTGAAGAGATTTCAGACAACCCTTATCTTTTTACAGAGAAACTCAGGGGCGTTAATCTAAGAAAACTAAGAATTGGAAATTACCAAGTAATCCTATATTTAGAAGAACAAAAGTTGATCATCTTTGTAGTCCAAGTAGGTCCCAGAAGCAACATTTACGGGAAACTCTGAAGGTCGGTAACATAGATTATCAAGCGTGTTTTTTCTATCACTACATTTGATTAAATTTGAATTATACATAATCTTGTCTGAAATCAGATAAATAACAGGAACCTAGAACCGAGAAGATGACATGAAAGTACTAGTCGATGAGATGTATGACGGCATGGATGTCCGCCTAAAGGAATTTGGCTATGATGCGTTTAGCGTAAAAAAACTGATTGTGGAAGGCAAGAAGCTCGCAAGTGACTATTCGGTCATAAAATACGCAGAGGAAAATGGCATGGTTATGGTGACAGAAGACATTGAGATAGGTAAGGCCTGCAAGGAAAACAACATTCCATGTGTACTACTTGATACGGAGACACTGTTTAAGATAATCTTGGAGGAACTGGGAAATTTTAAGAACCGCTGACCTTGCGCTTCTTAAAATATACAATTATGGCAATAATTGCGGCAGCAATTACCACTATGTCAAAATAGCTAGAATACTTTCTAATGCTGTCCCATTCTTCACCTAATTTTAGGCCGATAAACGTAAGTGCAGTATTCCATATTGTGGAGCCTATGAGGGTAAAAGCTGAAAACCGCTTGAGATTCATTTTGGCGGCGCCTGCTGGAAGAGAGACGTACGTCCTTATTGCAGGCAACAATCTGCTGATGAAAGTTGACCTGTCTCCGTACTTTTTAAAATAAGACTCGGCAAGCTCAAGGTGTGATTTTTTGAGCAAGACATACTTGCCATATCGTATCACAAATCCTCTTCCGAGATACACTCCTACAAAATATGCAATTAGGGAGCCAACAAGGTTTCCAAGCGAGCCTGCAGCTATGACAAGTATGGCATTAAACTTGCCTGCTGACACAAGATAACCTGAAAAAGACATGATTACTTCGCTTGGGATGGGAACGAGTGCACTTTCTGCAACCATTAGGAAGAAGATTCCGAGGTACCCGGAATTTGATATTGTTTGAATGATGAAATTTGTCAGGCTTGATAAAATCTCGAAGGTGACCAACTTCTTCTATAGCCGTGTGGTTGCTGAATTATACCTATCGGATTACCACATGCCGCTGGTGGTAAACCCTTGCTCGTCAAACTTTCTCTGTGGTGCATGTCTATGTGCCTTTTTCATATGTCTGTCTAAGCGCACAGGATCATTGAATTCAAGACCGCATTCCTTGCATTTTGTCTGGGGTTCTTCTTTTTTCTTAAACAAGCCCATGATCTGATATATCTAAAATGTGCTAATATTCTTTTTCTCCTTTGCATGATTCAATGTTTTAGAAAATGGATTTGTGTAATCTCCACACGTAAGATTTGAGAAAAATGGCACCTGCGTAGAAACTACGCTACGCAGTGGGTACCAGAGTAACTGGTATTACAAGATAAACTGTGTCACCCTACAAGATAAGGCTTTGTTTGTTATTCTGCGACAACTTTTAAAATGGCATAATCGATGGTCGAGTTCCCGGAGACTTCCTTCATCTTTAACAAGGACTTGAAGAGGATCTTCTCAACATAAGATGGGTATCGTTCAAGTATCTTGGCCCGTAGGGCCTCTCTATTATTTACGTAATAGTCTGCTAGCGGTCCGTATACCTTTGATCCTATTAGATTTGCAGAATCTATCCTCATGCCGGAATTTTTGATGATCTTTTTTACACTCTCAAATGCATAGTGCTCAGACGACCACGTAAATGACAAAATGCCAAGCTTGAACAATTCAAGTGTTTTTCCAGCATGCGTCATGACTGGTATTGCTAGGGCAAGAACTCCTTTCTCTCTTAGAACTCTCTTGCTCTCAGAGATAAAGTCTGAAAATGGCTTGAAGTGCTGAGCAGACTCCAAAGCTATTATTCTATCCATGGACTTGGTTGCAAAGGGCAACCTTGTTGCGGTAGAATTGACATGACCTATTCCTTCTGAATCTGTATTTTTATTTTCTTTGAGAATCTTTGAGGCTGTAACAAGTTGTGTCTGGTTTACATTCAGACAAAAAATTCTAAGGCGTGGAAACTTTTTTTTCCAAATTATGGCAGGCTCTGAAAACCCGCTTCCAACATCCAAAACACTTTGCGCAGAATCTAGCTGTGCCATGTCTGCAATGATTTTACAAAGTGCTTCTTGCGCCTCGACCGGATTTGAAGTGTTATTATTCCAGTATCCAAAGTTGAGCATGTTTCCTCCTGTTGAAATTTGCATTAGTGAGGCAAGTGAATCGTAGAGATTTATGACATCAGTTTCATTTCGGCGAAACGTCCAAAAGAGTATGTCTATAGGATTTATGCTTGTCAACTTTTGGTCTTGGTTTAGCATTTACCATACTGTTATCAAATTTGGCTTAAAAAACTCTTCACGTTAGTTCATCTTTTTATTTGGGCTTGGCAATGTGGTATTCATGGACGCCTGCGATGCCAGAACTCGGGCCTACAAAAACGGTAAAACATTTGATGAGTGCAGGAAAATTGCAGAAACAAACTCTTCTGAGCTTGCAAAGAAAATAGAACAGTCAGGCGTTGTATCGTGGAGTGCGATTTTACAAACCTCTGATCACGATGAGCTTGTCTACAAACTTACTCTAAAATATCTAAGGCAGAAGGGCTACAACATTGGGGACTGGAAAACTCCGCAAGTAACAAAATTTACTGTTTAGGCTCTAGTGCACAGCTTCCGTTTTGCGCCTCTCTTATTTTTCTTGCCATGATGTATGGAGTGACAAGTAGAATCGGAATGGATATGGCTATGAATATTGTTTGCAGCTGTGCTTCATAGCTTGTCAAAAACAATGTTACTCCTGTTGCGCTGGCTCCAAGACCAAAAAGCATTGTAAACGCAGTTCCTGCACATGTTGGGCATCCTACGAAGAGCCCTGTTACTGCGCCAAACGTGCCAAACCTGCCTGCACTCTTTGCTGCTGTAAATGTAGTTGCTGCGAGAGAAAAGTTTAGGCCGACAAGAAATGATATTGCCACAAGAAGAACTAGGTTTAGCGGTACAATTTGTAGCCCTACATGCTCTGTGAAAAACGCAAATATCATTGGCATGTATCCTGGAAGATCACAGCATGGAGAGAGTTCAATGTGCGGTGGGGTTGGAAATCCATAATCTGTTGCATTGATGTCTGGCTTGTACAAAATTACACCTGAGGTCAAACCAAAGAATATGCCATACCCTATGGCACTTATGACAAGGATTCGTTTTGCTCTCTTGTTATTTAGCGCATTAGAAATTATAGATGAAATTGAAGAGTCGGGAAGCTCTACCTTTGCTTTGTAAAACTTGTACAAACCCCACCCTATGGCTCCAAACGAGATGAACAGTATAACATATGTGGCAATTGCCATGTGTTGCAGGGCAGGCATTGCAGCAGGGGTTACTGTGATCTCGTTGTTTCTTGCATAAGCAAGAAAGGATACGGCGATGGCCAAAAATCCGACAATTACTAGTGCTTTGTGTGAACGGTGAACTATACTCTGTTTTTCCAACTAGCAAAAAACGGCACACGGTGACATTAAATCCTATCTGTCTTTCTCAAAAGCAGATCGTTCTTACAAAGTATTTATCCGATGATGGGCAATAGAAAGTTGTATCATGAAGATAGACGAACCTCAAGACTCTGATTATGTAACAACAAAGATAACACATGTGGGCTTTGTAGATCCATATGGAGTAGAAGGGTTGGTAGTTCTGAAATCTGACGATGATAAGGAATTTCACATGCGCGCCTTTTCAGGTGAGGTTGCAAGACATATCTCAAACTTTATTGAAGGAGAAAGAGGTGCGATTCCTACCATATACAACATGATTGAGGAACTCTCTGAGATAAACGAGCTTGTGCTTGTCAGAATAAAGGTGTATGAAAGCGGAAGCGTACTGCGGGCCAATCTCTACTTTACCGGAAAACACGACGTTGTCATGAGAAACTATCGAGCGTCAGATGCAATAGCTCTTGCAACTTTTTACAATGTGCCAATCCTTGTTAGAAAAAATCTCCTAAAAGAAAAAATGGAAGCCTAGGTCACTATCTGTTCCAGTTTTCCTTCCTGCTGTGCTTTTCGTAATTCCATTGCAATCCTCCTGCCTACTCCAAAAGTTGTTCCGTACTTGTACTTTGTATAGGGACTGGTGGTGGCAAGAATTGGATTGCCTGGCACTCTGAGAGATACGTCGTACACTAGAATCTCAAGGTCTCTTGTAATTACACTTTGAAGAGAGAATGGGCCTATGATGCCCGGTGGATATTCTCTTTTGACTGCTGCGACAAACTTGTCACCTGCCTCTATGACTTTTTCAAGCAAAGACTCTCTTATACTGGCAGGGGTATGGCCAACTTCTATGTTTTGAAGTTCTATGTTTGTCTCTAGCTGTTGCTTTGCAGGAAGCGAAACAAAGTCATGTACATTTGTCTGCAGTCTCCGTTCGATTCCAAGAAAGTCTACCTCGTCTGATATTGGTGTATGAAAATAATTGAAATTAAAATAAGTGCCGACAACAAACTCTTCAATACTTGCAATCTTTAGAGCCTCTCGAGAGATGAGGCCCTGCCTTATCTTTTGTTCTGTCTTGTCTTTATAGTCTGCATAAGATGTTGCAATGAAAAACGCACGTTCTAATTTGCGTGACTTTTCTTGCACCTTGACTATGACAGGTCTGTCTATCTCTTTTGGGTCCTTGAATATTCTTGGAAGTCTAATCTTGGCCTTTTTAAGTAAATAGTACTGGTTTTTCTTGTGTGAGCGCTCCTCGGCCTGAAAAAGTGTACGATTTCCAAACAGAGGAACCTTGAACTTGTTCTCCACTGCGTCATATCCAAGATATGCAGTAAGGGCTCTGTGGGGAACCACGATAGTGTTCTCTGCCCTAAGTTTTGATTGGATCTTGGGAGACAGCATATCCTTGAATTTATTTACGATGATTATTTCATCTGCAATTCGAGAGAATCTTTTGTAGGGAATCTCTCTGCCTTTCTGGCAGATTACCGAGGTTCTAAAATTTTCATCCTTTGCACCATCCATTATCTCAAGAGCGGAATGGCTGCCAAGCGTACCGATTGATAGATCAGAGTATCCTCTTACTATTTTTTGAATTTCTGATCTTTTGATCATGCGGAATCTATTTTTGAATGGGTAAAAAAGCGTTCTTTACTTGAGCTCTTCTTTGTCTTTGAACTCTTTTAGCTCTTTTTCGGCCTCGATTCTACCTTTCTCGTATTCGCCCTTGGCCTTGCCAAATGTTCGAGCAAGCTCGGGAATCTTCTTTGCTCCAAAAATCAGTACCCCGATAATTACTACGGCAATTATTACATTCTCGTACGCCATGAGTGTTATTAATTCGGCAGATCAAGATTTAAGTGTATCAATCGGTGGTGCGCGCCTCTCTGCAAGAAACATGCCTATGAGGTAGAGTCCTATGAGAGGCCCTGCCACAAACCACATTGTAATTCCGCTTCCATCAGGAGTTATTGCAGCTCCTAGTATGACTATTGCAATGACTGCCCACTTTATGTTGCGTCGCCAAAACTTTTCGTCAACCATTCCTGATGCAGTGACTGCATACATTATGAGAGGCAGCTGGAATGATATTCCAAAGGCCAGCATGAATTGCAGTATGAACGTGATAAAGTCTACAACATTGAGAAATGTTAGAAGGCCTGCAGATTCGCCATACTTGTAGAGGAATGCAAGGGTGTATGGGGTGACAACTGTATATGAGAAGATGCAACCTGCAACAAAAAGAGCAACTGCTGGAATGGTGATTGATTTTATTATCTGAATCTCATTTTTGGCAAGAGCAGGTGTAAGAAATGCCATAAACTCTCTTACTATTACAGGCATTGCCACTGCAACTCCGAGCAACACCGCAATATAGAACTGGGCAAAAAATGCCTGACCGGGAGCCGTTTGGATCAGCTGAACTTCAGGTGGAAGCAGATGATGCTTCATGGATAAGGTAGCTTGCGCTGCTATGTTATCAAACGGACTAAAGGTAGGATAGTAGAAATGGATTCTGTTGTAAACAAATGGTGTGAGATGAAACCCTAAGATGAAGAAAGTGACAATACCTATTGCAATTACCATTCTGAATACTCGCTTTCTTAATTCCTCAAGATGATCCATGATCGTCATTGACATATCCAGAGATCTTTGAATTCGTCAAATCCATAATTAATGGTATCTTTAGGACGCATTCGAAGAGTTTACAGCCTTTTCATGCTGTTCTATAAAGATAACGGAAGATTCCAATCGTTTTTGCGAGAAAGCAAGTATATCTAAAATTGGCCTACTTGCCAGGTATTGGCAGAATCTTGCTTGAGGGCAGGTTGCTCTGCTCCTGCTCTGCAGAAGTAAAGTTTTCAAGCTCTACTGTTAGCTCTGTGCTTGCCTCAAACGTATCTCCGAGTTCTACTGCCAAGTCTGCTATCTCTTTTGGCTGATATATCTCCCGAGAGCCTTTCAAAAATATCCTGCTTCCCTTTTCTGCAGGCTCGCCGCCGAACTTGTCCTTTAGAAACTTTGTAATGTTTTTCACTTCCTCATTTGATATCATGTTGTGGTAAAAGACAATCCCCTGAACTGAAGTGTAGTCCCAAGGGGTACCGTTTCTGTAGCAGAACACTCCAAAGTGTGTACCCTTGTCATCTTTGGTACACTTGATCTCCCATATCAGAACCTTCTTTGGATCATACTGCGCTTTTTTTAGATCCTCGATTGTTAATTTCCAGTATCGCAATCTGCTCATTTAGTAGTTGAAATAAATATGCGATTATAAAATTGTGTGCATGGAACTCATTCCTGACGCTCGTCTTGAACTCCTGTCTGAGATGGAGGAGAGATACGAGAAAAAGGACAAGGAATATTTTGTCAATCTTCTTAACAGCGAAGATTTTGTGATACGATGCAGAGCAGTCTGCATCCTAGTCGACATGGGAGGAGAGGATGTTGTTCCGCACGTGTCAGGTGTACTAAAAAATGATCCAAATGAACTTGTGCGACACGAGGCGGCCTTCTCGCTTGGTCAGATGTGTCTTAGAAGCGGAATAAAACCGCTAGAGGATGCTACTAGAAATGATCCAAGCCTCTTTGTGCGACACGAGGCCGCAGTGGCTCTTGGTGTGATCGGTTCACAGGAAGCAAGGGAGACACTTCAAAAAGCGCTCTTGGACTCTAGTGAGCAAGTAAGAGATTCTGCAGTCGTGGCTCTATCGAATCTAAAATTCATGGAAAGTCTTTGCAAGAACGAAAAATTTGCCAAGTTGACTGGCGGCTAGATTGGGATAACCTGAGTTCCTTCTGGCGTAGACCTAAAGTCGTATATCGCATCTATGTTAGAGTTCTCAAATATTTCTGAATCGTGGGTTATTATGATAAACTGAGATATTGCATCGACGTTTGATTCAAAAGCTTGTGAGAGCACATTTACAAGAGATTTTCTTCGTTCGTGGTCAAGATGTGTAGTGGGTTCATCAAGTATGATAAAATTCAGATGAGACGAACCCATGAGATGTGCCATTCCAAGGCGCAGTGCAAGAGCTACGCTTACCTTCTCTCCACCGCTCAACGACTCTAAATCTAGCATGGAATTTCCTGCATAGCACATTATGCCGATATCTCTTGCCTTGTCTTCAAGAATTATTCTCTGGACCTTTACGTTGAATGTATTGAGGTATTCTGAAGCCTTCTGAGATATAGTACCAAGTGCCCATGAACGTAGGCTCGTGGCTACAGGTCCATCCCTGTTGTAAATCTGACTGCGTATGGTTTCAAGGCTTGTTATGTACTGCCTCACATGTTGCAGCTCATATAACACTGAAGATATTTTTTGAGATTCCTCCTTGTGCATTTGCAAGCTTTTGATTGTGGCCCCAAGTTCCTGGTCTAGCTTGCTTATGAGTATCCTTTGCTGATCTAGTCTTGATTTGAGTTCACGAAACTTTGTCACATCGAAACCTCTTGTTTCTTCTATTAGTGAGGAAATTGCTCTAATTGCGTTTGTCGAATTTTCATCTATTGCAAACTGGGTCATGTTTCCACTAGTGCTGACCTCCACTGGAACTTGCCTTATGCTGGTCTGCAAACTTGAGATCTCTTCTTTTAGCCTTTCCAAGTCTTCTTGGTTTTTGATGTTGTTTGAAGAAAGCATCCCTTCTGCCTTTGATATTTGATGCATCTTTGAGTCAATCTCTTTCTTCCTACTCTCAGTTACAGCTTCCTCTTTTGACAGGACCTCTCTTTTTCTAGTCAGCATGTCCTGTTCTTTACGAAGATGTTCTTGCTCAAACAAGGGGTTGACGCGGTCTACTTTGGAATCGCACACTGGACACCTCCCATCAACTAGGTGCAGCTTGTCTGCAATCTCTTGCTGCCCCTTTATCTTGGCTATCTTTTCACTTGCCTCCTTTGACTCCTTTCGTATGCGCTCTATCTCTTGCTGAAGGTGTTTGCTGTCGGACTCTACCTGAGCCTTGATGGATAGCACTGATAGACCGCTTGAGCATTCTACAAGTTTTCTCTCTTTTTCAGCTATCTGAGTTTTAATTGAGGCTACGGCATTTTTAAGATATCTTGCAAGTTCTTCTTTTCTCTTCTCTATCTCTTTTATTTTGAGTTCCTTTGGGGTCTCGCTTTCTATCTCATTTTGAAGCGTGGCAAATTCTTGTTCTTTTCTACTTTTTTCTTCTTCAAGATTCTTTTTTTGCGGCTCCAAGGAGGTTATCTCTTTTGAGAGGGAATCTAGCTTGTTTTGAAGCGACTCGATGCTTGTATCGTCGTAATCCAGTCTTGCCCTAATTGTTGTCCTAAACACGTCGATAGTTTTTCTCATGTGCTCATATGCAATGTCAAGCTTGTCGATACCAATTATCGCATTTACAAGTTCTTTGAATTTCTTTGGATCTGCTTCGATGATTGTCTGCAGCTCTCCCTGCTGTACAATTGATGCCACTTTGAGTTTCTCAAAATCAAGGCCTATCAATGTCTCTATGGTCTGAGTCATGGACTCGCCAAATTGTTTCCTCTCGCCTGCTGCAAGCGGTATTAGTTCATTTTTCTTTTTCTCATGCAACTGGGCCGAGACTGTTCCCTTGGAATCTATCTTGCGAATCGCTTCAAACTTTCTATTTCCTATGGAAAACTCTACTTTGGAATATGCCTGACTTGTCCCTCTGCGCAGCAAGCCCTTTGTCGACTTTCTTATGTGTTCGCCAAACAAAGCAAATGTTATTGCGTCAATTACACTTGATTTTCCAGCCCCGTTTGGTCCTACAAAGACTGTCACGCCGCTGCCAAAGTCAAGCTTAGTGTGCCCATGTGATAGAAAATTTTCAATCTCAACTGAATGTAACATTTCCAAACCCTCGCTTGAATTGAATATAGTTTTCATTGATTGCATGACTTGCCTCCTCAACGCTTCCCTTTGCTAGAAGAGGCAGCAACTCATCGATAGCAAAGTTTGCCAGCTCTGCAGAACCTAGAATGTCTTTTGCTATCTTGTGCATCTCGTCTTCTATCTTGATGGGCCTTTCAAGAAAGACTGAACCGTTTGCCTGTTCAGCCGAAATATGTTTCCAAAAACACCGCAGCGTAATGTCAGACAGCCTTGCAATTTGCCCTTGGACAAAGCTGGGATCCAAAGCCTCCCCCGTAATCTTTATCTCAACTACTGGTTTTCTGCTGTATTCCTTTATCTTTCCTGCAAGTTCGTTTATCTCATCTGAAAGCCTCTCAATTGACGTCTTGACAGACATTTGTGGTCTTGTATCAAGTTTTATCCATGCAGGCAAGGCCTCTGGACGTGATATGTCTACCTCATAGAATCCCTTTTGGGTGTCTTTTATGGTCTCACTTGAAGTCCTCTCTATGGAGCCAGGATATGCAAGCGGGCCTCCCAAATTGGGAAACTTTTTCAGCTCTTGCTCGTGGAGGTGCCCCATTGCATAATATGTAAAGTTCTTTGGCAAGTCGGTAGAGTTTAGCTCTCCTGCAAACTTGTTAATCTCTGTGATTCCTTGATGCAGTACAAGTATCTTGTGGCCCTGATGGTTCCTTGCAGCTGCATCAGCTACTGCAAAATCATTTTCAAAGGTGTGAACTTCGCTCTTTCTCCGCTTGTCAAAACCCAAAATCATGACATCTTTGTATACCAAAGGCTTGCCACCTCCAATGTATTTTGAAAAATCTAGGTTGTGGTACACAAATGGTACGGGGGTAGCGCGTATTCTGCTAATGTCGTGCTCTCCCAAGATGAAAAAAGAGTCGATGCTGTTTTGTCGCAGTTTTTTTAGCGCGTTTGCAAGTGTAACTATTGCCTTGCCGCTTGGGTTTGGCACGTGAAATATGTCTCCTGCAAATATCACAAAATCTACATGATCTTTTATCGAAGTCTCAATTGCTTGGTTGAATGCATTGTAGACGTCATCTTCGCGTTCCTCTGAATGATACTGTACAAACCCAAGATGTGTATCTGAAATATGTGAAAAGATCATCTCAATCAAGCAGAAGGTCTTTTTGGATCATTGCCTGTGTTGACTCTTTTCCAATCTCTTTGAACCTGTCTGTCTGGTTCCACTCTGCTACTGCATCAAGGTCTGAGCCAGAACGCTTGCTCTTCACCTCATCTATGTGCACTATGGAAGGAAGGTTTACCCATTGTCCGATAAAGACAGCATCGCCAATGTTCAACGACGAAAGCTGTGAGAGGAGGTCCTTGCTCAACGACTCGGCAGCAGAGGCTACCTGTTGCTGGTCGTCGTCTTGGACTATCTTCATTATTGCAAGCGAGCCCATCTGGCTGAGAACGTTGGGGTCTATGTTCCTTGGTCTTTGAGATACCACGCCGAGCCCTATTCCAAACTTGCGCCCCTCTCTTGCAACCTTGGATGCCCAGTATTTGGTATCTGTGTGTTCTCCTTTTGGAATAAAGACATGCGCTTCTTCTATTATGACAAAGATTGGGGCAAGAAACTTGTTGTTTCGCTTGTGGACAGACTTGCCTTTTCTCTCCCAGACTGATTCTTTTCTTTGCTGTAACAGCTCCTGTAAATAGTATGATAGCCCTGCATTTGCCTGCCTCTCGCTTAGCTCTGCAATGTTTAACACGTTGACTCTTCCTTCCTTTATGAGATCTACCGGGTCGCCACAGTCTGGGTCAAGTATGTCTGAGAACCTGTGCTTTGCATCATCTATCTTATCAAGCACTCTGCTTGCGCTGTCTGCATACCCTTTTGTTGTGCGGCCAAACGAGGCAACATTTTCTTCCAAAGATGCCCAAAAGTCTTTTGTTTGCCTGACTGTCTCTGTAAGCGATTCTCTTAAAACTCGTTGCTGCTTGTCTGCATTTTCGCGAAGCTCGATTACTTCGGCAAGCTTGTCTGCAGGCAAGAGCCTTGGATTTATCTTTGCCATCATGTAGTTCATCTTTGCAACATCGAGGTTCTCGTAATCATTGTGGTAATCAAAAATAACTAGTGTACCGTTCAGTGTAGCAACATGCTTTGCAATCAGAGATACCAAGTTGCTCTTTCCCATGCCTGTCATTGCAAGTATTGCCAAGTGTCTTGATACTATTTTGTTGATGTTTGTCTTGGCCTCTATGCTAGAGTTTCTCAGCAGCGAGCCTATTCTGATCCACTCGTTTCCGGCAGGACCAAATATCATCCCAAGGTCTTTCTGTGTGGCCTCAAGTATTGATGTACCAGGGAGTGGCGGCACTGCTGGAATTATGACATGTCCCTTTTGCAGCTTGTCCAAAAACCCAAGTATGCCAATCTTTACCTTGTAATTTTTATCTCTTGAATTAATTTCTGCAACCTCCTTGCTCTCTATTGCTTCGTCAAAGTTTCTGACATTTGTGAGCGCCTCGCTTGATATTGCCGACTTTTCAACCAGACCTAGAATCTTGCCCTCCTGCGAATCTATTATGACATATTCTCCAACAGAAAGAGGGCGTGATGACTGGGCCGTTACCTCAGTTGGCTTGGACTCGCCTATTACTACCCCTATTGTCAACTCAGTACCTCCCTTGAACCAACCTCGTTTCCAAGTCCATATAGACTAACAAGCCTTGACAGATCAGAGTTTGTTATCTTGCAGTTTTCGTGAGCAAGCTTTAATGCATAAGGATATCCGCCAACGCTATTTTTTGTAAGTCTATCTAAGAGGGATTTAATCTCGCTTTCACTAATTCCTGCCCCTAGCAACTCTATCTTGATTAGTGGAGTGGAATGCCTCAGCCTTGCATACACATATGACACGACCCTTCCCGGGCCGAGGTCATTGTCCACAAATATTTTGCTAAAGCCGGGTCTTTTGAGGGCATGATTGTAGTAAAATATATCCCCTGCAATCGCACCAAGTTTTTCAAACTGTTTTCTTGCCGATGATGTCTTTGATATGAACACTACATTGTTCCTCTTTTTAATGGAAGATGTGATGGAGCTCCCAAGCGAGGACTGTCTTGTAAGGAACTGTGAATAAAGCGAGCCATCCAGGGCCACAAGATCGGCTTTTTCCACTGAAGCCGCACATGCCTCTACCTCCATCTTACTTGCCTGCGTCTCAAGCTCTGGGGTTGGCTGGCCCAGTCCTTGATTGTGAATCTCCGTTATTATGGTGCCATCTGATTTTATCGATACGCCAGTGACAACCCAAAGTTCAAGCCCCTGAAACTTGGTGCTATTGTAACTGCTATCTATGCCGGCAATTACTGCATCCGTTTTTTGCGGCTCGTAATCTATCCAGTTCTCTCGCGCTGCTTGTATTATGCGCTCAAATCTCTCTCCCTTGAATATGGATCTTGCCTCGTCCCGCTTCTTCAAGGCATCACGATATACTGTATTGAGCATAAAACACCTTTACCTCTAAGGATAAAATGTTTCGCGTTTGAAATATCTTTGTCCACAAGCTAATACCAATTCAAACTGTTTTAAGGTGGTAATAACATAGTTACCATGTGTTCCAAAACGAAAAGACCTATGCAAAGTTTGTCGAAAATAACCACATAGACGAATTCCACAAAAAATTTGATGACGCTATAGAAGAAATAAGAAAAGACTTTGGCAAAAATCATCCCATGATAATAGGCGGCAAGGAAATATTTTCAGATGACAAGTTTGAGGTACACTCGCCTGCTGACAAAAATCTGGTACTGGCTACCTTTCCTCTGGCCTCAAGAGAGGATGCCCTGCATGCAATAGAGGCAGCCAAGGAGGCTTTTTCCAAGTGGGCCCTTGTGCCATACCAAAAGAGAGTTCAAATATTTAGAGAGGTGGCAGATGTATTTGCGCACGAAAAGTTTAAGCTTGCAGCAATAATGAGTTTTGAAAACGGCAAGAACAGGCTTGAAGCAATAGGTGATCTTGATGAAGCAATCGACTTTATGAGGTTCTATGCAGAGCAGCTTGAGCTAAACCAAGGGTTTGAAAAAGAGACCCAGAGTGCATTCAAAAATGAAAAGACAAAAAGCGTTCTCAAACCATATGGTGTATGGGGAATCATCTCCCCCTTTAACTTTCCATCTGCAATAGCAATAGGGATGAGCTCTGGTGCTCTCATCACTGGAAATACCGTAGTTCTAAAACCATCTAGTGATTCTCCAATTTCTGCATTCAAGTTTGTCGAATCTATATACCACAAGCTTCCGCCGGCAGCAGTAAACTTTGTCACCGGTGCAGGCAGCATAGTTGGGAGGACAATACTTGAGAGTCCGCTAGTTGACGGAATTGCGTTTACTGGCTCAAAGGAGGTTGGAATCTCAGGATACAACACATTTGTAGGCAAGACTCCGCGCCCCTTCATATCTGAGATGGGAGGAAAAAATCCGACAATAATAACAAAGACTGCAGACTTGGAGAAAGCAACTGACGGTGTATTGAGGGCAGCATTTGGATACAGCGGGCAGAAATGTAGCGCATGTTCGCGAGTCTATGTTCAAAAAGATATCACATCACAGTTTGTAGAAAAGCTTGTAACAAAAACCAAGGCACTAAAGATTGGCAAGCCGTGGGAAAAAGACTCTTTTGTAAGTCCGGTGATTAACGAGTCTGCACTGAAAAAATTTACAAGAGCTGCAGAGATTGCAAAAAAAGAGGGCAAGATAGTCTGCGGTGGCTCTGTCTTGTCTGATTCCAAATTTAAGGACGGAAATTTTGTTGAACCAACAATTGTTGTTGGACTGCCAAAAGATCATGAGCTTGTGCGCGAAGAGCTGTTTGTTCCGTTTCTTTGCATCGAAGAGTTTGAAAGCTTTGATGAGGCAATTTCTGAATCCAACAAGAGCAACTATGGTCTGACCGCAGGGCTTTTCAGCCAGGACAAAAATGAGATAGAAAAGTTCTTTGATAAAATAGAGGCGGGGGTAACCTATCTGAACAGGTATGCCAGTGCTACAACAGGGGCAATGGTTGGGGCCCAGCCGTTTGTTGGATGGAAAGATTCTGGAATCTCAGGCAAGGGTGCAGGCGGTGCCTACTATCTTTTACAATTTATGAGAGAGCAGACTCAAACGCGGTGCGAGTGAAGAAAGGAGCTGCCAAGAAGAAGGATGTTGCGCTTTCTCTCCTTCAGGCGCCTTATGGAATAAGGCAGCCAGTTTGTTCCATACGGGATGTACTCTGATATTGTAAAGCCGTCTTTTATCAAGAGGGGTTTTAGCTCATCTCGTATTCCCTTTAGCATCTGAAACTCAAACTTTCTTTGGTATCTCTTTGCAAGACTTGTGGCAAAATCAATCATTGCCGAGTCATGGGTTGCTATGGCAAACTCGTTGCCGTCTAAAAACAATATCTTGGTAAGTTTTTTGTAGTTTTCATCGACCTCATGCCTTGTCTTGTATGCGTTGTTTTTGCTCTCCCTGTACGCTCCCTTTACCAAGCGAATCTTTGCGCCGTGTTCAAGCAGAGCCTTGAGGTCTCTTTCCGTGCGTTTGAGGTTTGCCTGCAGCGCAATTCCAAGCCTTTCATATTTTTCAAACAATCCAAGGTAGACCTTGATTGTATCATCCGTATACTCTGATGATTCCATATCTATCCAGACAAAGGACTGGGACACCATCGCTTTTTCAATTATTTTTTCTAAATTTTCTATACAGTCTTTGACGCTCTTGCCCAACCCAACCTGTGTGGGCTTGACTGATATGCCTCCTGATATTCTAAACTTGCGAAGACTTGATACAAGCTTGAGATATTCAGATACTGTATCTTCAATCTGATCTTTTGATGTCATGCGTTCTCCAAGTTTATTGATTATTGCATCCATGCCTTTCTTGTTTGCATCCTGTGCATATTGCAAGGCATCTTCCATTGTATTTCCAGCAATCCACTGTTTTGCTATTCTGAAAAGAAATTTCTCTAAAAGTGTAGACTCGTGTGACTCCATCTCTGTTTCTTACTCCGTCTTGTTGATAACTGTAATTCAATTTTGTGTTGGAATTACCCAAGAACAAATTTAACAAGGGTACATGACAAAAGAGACTGTTTGAAAAGAATAGGGCTATTAGGATGCGGTGCAATAGGTACCGAGATTGCAGTCGCCATAGACTTGGGAAAAATTCCAGCAAAACTTACTCATGTGTTTGATTTCTCAAAAGACTCAGCTGCCCTCTTGGTCTCAAAATTGAAGAACAAACCTGTAATAACAGAAAACGTTGGTCTGCTAGCTGCATCACCTGTTGATCTAATAGTTGAAGCTGCGTCGCAGGATGCCGTAAGGGACAACGCGCTTTCCATACTCCAAAACCGAAAGGACTTGATGATAATGAGTGTTGGCGCACTGCTTGACGAGTCAATATTTGATATAATCTTGGAAGGCTGCAAGGACTTTAACAAGCACGTCTATCTCCCAACTGGCGCAATTGCAGGTCTTGATGCGGTCCGTGCAGTAAAAGACGAGCTTGACTCTCTGGTATTGATTACAACAAAGAACCCACGGGCACTCAAGGGAGCCAAGTTCTTTGAGACGTCCAAGATAAACCCAGATGATATTCGTGAAACTACTGTGCTCTATGAGGGAACGGCGCAGGAGGCAGTGACACTGTTTCCAGCAAACATCAATGTTGCTGCACTTCTCAGCCTTGCAGGACTGGGCAGTACCAAAACTAGGGTGAAACTAGTGGCAGACCCCACTACCGACAAGAACACCCATGAGATAGAGGCAAAGGGCAAATTTGGCCAGTTTACAATCAAGGTTGAAAACGTGCCAAGTGCAAGCAACCCAAAGACAAGCAGGCTTGCAACACTGTCTGCAATCGAATGTCTGAGAAAGATTTGTGGAAGCGAGATTCACATCGGAACGTAATTTGGCAAATATTGCCACGAGGCATTTGTCTAGCCGTGAAATTTGTCAACATCACGACCCTTTAAATGGAAAGGAGGAGCAGCTTTATTCTGCATTGGATTTAAAATCTGAGATCCTCGAACTGAAAAAACAAAAAGACGCACTTATTCTGGCACACAACTATCAACTGCCGGAGGTACAAGACATTGCAGACTATGTAGGGGACTCGCTTGGACTCTCACGCCAGGCAGCCAAGACTGAACAAAAAATTATCTTATTTTGCGGTGTTCACTTTATGGCAGAGACTGCCGCAATCACATGCCCAAACAAGAAGGTATTGATTCCAGATCTTGGTGCGGGTTGTTCCCTTTCTGATACAATCAACGCAGATCAGCTGCGCAAGTGGAAAAGTGAACATCCAGGCGCTGTAACAGTTGGCTATGTAAACACATCAGCCGAGGTAAAGGCCGAACTTGATTATTGCTGCACATCATCAAACGCAGTAAATGTGGTGCGCTCAATTCCATCTGACCGAGAGGTATTGTTCTTGCCAGACATGTTCCTTGGATCTTATGTTGCCAAGATGACAGAAAGAAAGAACATGTACATCTGGGCAGGGGAGTGCCACGTCCATGCAGGAATCAAGCCGCAAGAGGTGCAAGAAAAACTGTCCCAGTATACAAATGCCGAGTTTTTGGTCCATCCAGAATGCAGCTGTACATCTTCTGTCATGTATGATGTAGCATGCGGCGATTATGGTAACAGGCAGGTGCAGATCTTGTCAACGGAAGGAATGATGAATCACGCCAAGAGTTCTGCAAACAAGAAATTTGTTGTAGCTACTGAAACTGGAATATTGTACCGAATGAGAAAACAAAATCCAGAAAAAGAGTTTATCCCAATGTCAGACTCTGCTGTATGCAAGTACATGAAGATGATTACACTTGACAAGGTTTATGCGTCACTGAATGAAGAAAAATACGAAGTCAAGGTGCCAAGAAACGTTGCTCAAAAGGCACAGCTTGCAATAGAGCGCATGCTTGCAATCAGCTAAACTTCCAGACTTAGGTCAAGCCCAGAAACCGAGGTTGTAATCTTTCCAACAGATATCATATCGACTCCAGTCTTGGCATAAGATCGTACATTTGAAGAATCTATTCCCCCTGAGGCCTCTATCTTCACTCTTCGTCTAAGACCTAGCCTTGTCAGCACCTTGATGATGTGCAATATCTCCTTTGGAGGTATGTTGTCGAGCATTATGGTTGATGCGCCTGCCTGCGCCGCCACTACCGCATCATCCAGGTTTTCAACCTCGACTTCAAATCTCTTATATCGCTTTTTTGCAGCGCGTGTAAGTTCTTGCAATGGCACAACCGCTAGGTGATTGTCCTTTATCATGACCATCTGGTCCAAAGCGAGTCGATGTTTTTTGCCACCCCCAATCTCGACTGCTTCCTTGTCAAAGAGACGAAGTCCTGGGGCAGTCTTTCTTGTAGAGTATAGGTTTGTTCTTGGGTTTGCGCTCTTGATTGATTTTACAAGCAAACTTGTTGCAGTTGCAATGCCACTCATCCTTGACAGCAAATTAAGTGCCGTCCTCTCGCATGATAAAACCGAATATGCTGGCCCCGAAATTCTCATTATGATATCATTAGGCCTAACAGTCGAACCGTCTTTTTTTAAAATTTTCACTTGACAATCTCTTGAAGTAAAAATCTCTTTTGCATATTGTACCCCTGCAATGATGCCATTTTGGCGAGAAATTATTTTTGCAGAGATTTTTTTTCTTGGCAGAAGCTTGCTTGTAATGTCTCCCTTACCAATATCTTCTTTGAGAAATGCTTCTAGTGCTTTTTTTGCACGAGTGTGCAATCTAAGTTACCTTGAGCGCGTATTTTCCTTTTTCAGTTATTCCTAAGGATTTTGCTACGACAGAATTTGCTGGGTCTACTATGAGAACTGCGCCATGCCAGTCTGGTGTAAGGTCTGATGATTTACAGATTGGACACACTTTGCCAATTGTTACACATTTGCATTTGCGACAAGCCATCTCTCTTACCATGTATCATCACTTGGCCTCTGCTGTTTTTTTGGTCTTTTCAGCTTGTGGAGCCTGCGGAGCCTTGGCTTTCTTTATCTCCTCTTCAATCCACTCGTCTGCGCCAAGGAACGGCTGTCTGCAAGTGATGCCTACTTTCATTGCAGCTGTCTTGCCAAGGGAGACTGCAGTAATTCTGGCCCGCAATGTAGTGCCAATCTTCATGCTTCTTCCACTTTGGTTAGCTAAAATCATACCTGACTTGACATCGCTCTTGAGATAGTCGTCCATTATCTGTGACAAGTGTAACAATGCATCTGTTGCACCAATTCTTACAAATGCTCCAAAGTCTGTAATCTCGACAATCTCTCCTCTGACAATTTCTTGTAGTTTTGGATAGAATGTGAGTGCAGTAAACTCTACTCTGTGATATGTTCCCCCATCTCCTGCGATTATCTTTCCCATCTTCTCCACCTTGGTATCCATTATCATTATGACATATCCAAGCTCTGGGTTTATCATGGACTCGTACTTTTCTCGCAGTATTGTTATGGCTGCTTTTTTGAGCGACTCGCCAAACAGTTTAGGAGGTACCCTAACTACATCAGTAAGGGTTGATATAGAAAACATCCAAAAAAAGTGATAAAATTTGAATTTATGAATCTTTGGATGCCTTGTCTGCTATTTTTGCCTATCTTTAAATATCGTCCCAAAGAATTTTTTATCGTATGGTATCAGTTGACCAAGTTTTACAGACTCTAAGTACAGTCATTGATCCTGATCTGAAAAAAGACATTGTATCAATGGGAATGATCAAGGATTTGGAAATAAATGGAAGTGATCTCAAGTTTACCCTGGAACTAACTACACCTGCTTGTCCCTTCAATGATCAGATAGAACAAGATGTCAGACAAGCAGTATCTAAAATTCCCGGCGTGTCAAAGACTGACATCAAGGTTACAGCCAAAGTAATGGAAGGCAGAGCACTTTCCATGGATGAGATGCTCCCAACCGTCAAGAACATCATCGGAATTGCAAGTGGAAAGGGAGGAGTGGGTAAGACCACTGTTTCTGTAAATCTGGCACTAGCTTTAGCACGTACTGGTGCCAAGGTTGGAATCTTGGATGCCGACATTTACGGCCCAAGCGTGCCACTCATGCTTGGAATGGGTAAAGCAGCAATGGAGGTTGAAAATAACAAACTACAGCCTGCCGAATCGCACGGCCTCAAAGTAGTATCGTTTGGATTCTTTGCAGACCAGGACCACCAAGCCGCAATATATCGAGGGCCGATAATTTCGGGAATTCTAAAACAATTTCTAGTGGACACAAACTGGAACGATCTTGATTATCTAATCGTGGACCTCCCACCAGGCACTGGCGACATACCGCTTACACTTGCTCAGACAATCCCAATCACCGGAATAGTGGTAGTGACAACACCACAGGAGGTAGCAAGTAATGTGGCAGTAAAGGCATTTGGTATGTTCCAAAAACTCAACGTGCCAATCCTCGGTGTAATAGAGAACATGAGTTATTTCAAATGCAATAATTGCAATACTGATCATTACATCTTTGGCAAGGACGGTGCAAAAAGGATGAGTGAAAAATACAACTTGCCATTTTTGGGAGGAATACCATTGAACCCAGGAATCATGGAAAGTTCTGATACTGGCAAACCAGTACTTGTCACTGATCCAAACTCTCCTCACGCTCAGGCCTTTATGGTTGTAGCAAAGAACGTTGCCGCACGATGTAGTGTGATTGCAACGCAACTTGGCGAAGAAATGAAGGCAGAAGCAACGACATAAAAAGAGAATATCTTTAAGTTATTTCGTGCATCTGCCAGAAAACCTACGTGAGACGCTTAAGAGACCGATGGGTCTGCTACTTAAAGATGATGAGGCAACAAAAGAAAATATTTTAAAAAACATACCAAAGGACACATTTCTGATTACTGTAGGGGATGCTACTACGGAGAAGATGATAAAATTTGGTCTTGACCCACCACTGCAGATTGTAGATTCTCTGGAAAAGAGACATAGGCGAAAACTGCCAGAGGGTAAAGTAAGAACAACTCTTCATTGCACCAATCCTGCAGCCGAGATAACGGATGAAAGCATCAATGTAATCAAGAAGGCACTTGGCGAAGCAGGACCAGTAAGGATAGTCGTAAATGGTGAGGAAGACTTGCTTGTCTTACCAGTTGTGCTGTATGCACATGAAAACTCTACCATCATGTATGGGCAGCCAAACGAAGGCCTAGTTATAATGACAATAAACCAAGAGATAAAAGAGAAGGCAAGGAAAATCATGAATTCAATGGTATAGACTATTTTCAAAATAGGAATCCATCATTACAAAAGCTAATCATCATGATTATCTATGAATACATCTCAGGTTGAATTGTGCCACACCTTGTTTTAGAAAACACTCTTTTTATGACGTAGTTACAAGTGATATAGTTGGGGTATGATGATCCGGTGGCTGTATGATTTGTGATGAAGCTACACAATATCTGACCCTATTTACCATTTTGTTGGTAAAATCGAAAAAATACACAAACCCTTACATGATATTTGACAATTCCAATTAAACTGACTATATAGAATCTAAAGTATGAAACTTGACCCAGATATGCGATTTAGGGTGCTTGAAAAAGTTGGAATCTATTCAACTAGGTTTGGAATCACAGAACCCAAGGTAGTGTTGACTACACGAGAAGTGCTAGAGTTACCAAAGGATGTAACTCAAGGCCGACGAACATCTGCATACAAGTACCTGGGAGTTTCCTATTTGCAGCACAATCTAGTATTTATCAACATCAAGAAAATACCCGATGATAAGACTCTTGAAAATACAATAGTACACGAACTCATACATTTGCGATTTCCATATCTTAGTCATGGGAAACGCTTCAACAGACTTGTAAGACAAGGATTGGCAGGAAAAAATTTCAAACCATACAGAAAAAGAACATAAAAATTCCAGTTAAAATTGTTCTAAATCAACATCATTATGACATTCTACGCAAAAAGTAGGATAAATTTACATAAATACTCCATCTGAGCTTTACCCATAAGATGACGCTCAAAGAGGTTGTAGTACCCGTTGGGGCGTCCATTATCTCCTTTATTGTTGCAGCGGCACTTGCAGGATGGGTATCAAAACAAAAGCCTGGTACCCAACAAATGCTTGACATATCAAACGCAGTTCGAGAAGGAGCTATGGCTTTTCTCAAACGTGAATTTAAGATAGTTATTCCTATAGCAATAGGAATTGCAGTAATCATTGGGGTGGCAATTGGCTACTCTAACGGAATTGCGTTTGCGGTGGGTGCAGGTCTGTCTGCAGTTGCAGGTCTAATAGCCCTCAAAATAACAGTAAAGGCTGCAGTAAGGGCGGCCAATTCTTCCGGAAAGGGACTTGGACATACATTTGCCCTCGCATTCAGGGGTGGCGCCACGGTTGGGTTGGTAGTTCCAGCAATGGCTCTTCTTGCAATAACTATACTGTATCACTTTTTCCAAAACCCAATAACAATTGCGGGTGTAGGAATCGGAGCAAGCTTGATTGCTCTTTTCATACGAGTCGGAGGAGGCATATTCACAAAGGCCGCTGATATGGGCGCAGATCTTGTGGGGAAGGTGGAAGCAAACATACCAGAAGATGATCCAAGAAACCCCGCTACCATAGCCGATAATGTAGGTGATAACGTAGGTGATGCAGCAGGTATGGGTTCTGATATTTACGAATCTTATATTGTTACAATGCTTGCTTCTCTATTACTTGCAGCTCTAATTGGAAATGAGCAAAACGTATTCTATCCTATGTTAATTGGAGCTTCTGGTCTGATTGCTTCTATCATCGGGGTATCAACTATTGGTCCGCGAAAGATTGATGATGTAAACAAACCTCTGGCACGAGCGTTCTATGTCTCTGCAGCAATAGCAATTGGACTCAATTTTGTTTTCACGTATATCTTCCTTGATCATTCCGCATTGTCATATGCACTATTTGGAAGCACGGTTGTTGGGGTAATACTGGTTCCAGTGATACAGAGAATTACAGACTATTTTACAAGCTATAGATTCAAACCTGTTCAAGAGATTGAAGGTTCCGCCAAATGGGGCTATGCATCTCTTACGCTGATGGGAATAATTCAGGGCATGCGCTCCACAGGTCCATTCATGATTGCAATTGTGGTCTCACTTGCCATATCCTATGCGTTAGTATCATCTGCTGCAGGAGAGATTCAGACCGACCAGTCTCAAGTTGTTCTGTACGGAATATTTGGAACGTCGCTTACCGCAATGGCCATGCTGAGCTTGGCTGGCATAGTTCTCAGCATTGATGCGTTTGGTCCAATCAGTGATAATGCAGGGGGAATTGTCGAGATGACAGGGATGGGAGAAGAAAACCGCAAGGTGACTGACGAGATTGATGCTGTCGGAAACACGACCAAAGCCGTGACAAAAGGATTTGCGATCGCAAGTGCTGGACTTGCTGCCCTTGCTATGATTCAGGCGTTTCAATACGAAGCGGGAAAAATATTTGATCTTGTAGGAAACAAAATAATTCGACACGATCCTACAAGCACAGTTCATTATGCATTGAACTACAGTCTCTCAAATCCAGCTGTTGTGGTGGGCCTGCTTGTTGGAGGGCTGTTGCCGTTTTTCATAACAAATCAACTAATGTCTGCAGTTGCACGAGCTGCATCAAAGATGGTAGAAGAGATAAGAAGGCAGTTCAAAGAATCTCCAGACATCTTGACATACAAAACAAAGCCAGATTATGCCAAATGTGTCGATGTGGCAACCGTTGCCTCGCTACGAGAACTCTGGAAGTCTGCTGCAATTACTATTGCAGCTCCAATCATTTTGGGAATTGCAATTGGACCGCCCGCCGTAGTGGGGTTGCTAATGGGCGCTGTAATCACTGGAATCTTTTTGGCTTTCCACCTTGCAAATACTGGCGGGGCTTGGGATAACGCGAAAAAATACATGGAAATAAAAGGAAAGAAGGGAACGGAAGAACACAAAATTGCCATTGTTGGTGATGTCATAGGTGATCCATACAAAGATACGGCAGGGCCTGCTCTCAATACGGTAATAAAGTTGCTAAACACTGTAGCAATCGTCTTTGTATCTGCGTTTATAGCATTAGTAATGCTCTAGGTTGCCAGATTTTTGTCGTCCACCACTAGAGTCATGTCAAGCTCATCTATCTGCGCCTCTATGGTGCGCTTCATTGCATCGCTGTGTTCCTGGCAAAACTTGAAAAAACCATCTACTGTCTCAAAACAGCCGCATATCCACCTAGTTTGAACCTCGCCTTCCACGGTGAGTTTGTTATACTTCTTTCTTGTCACAACCCAAGTTATAAGGACCAATCTAAAAAGAGTTTTCAAAAATAATGAGATTAAAAATTAAAGAGAGTTTCTATGGGCAGCCTTCCATCTTCTGGATGAAGTATCCTTTCTTTTGGATCTCATCAGCAATTGGCGGGGGTGCACCTTGTGAATGGCAGAACTGGCACTCTTCGGTAGAAACTTTGGATTCTCCTTCGCCTATTGATTTGAGCCATTCTTTTGCATACTGGATTGCCTTTTGGTGATCTTTTACTGCCGTGATCACGTCAAAATGCATCGTATGGCCGTCCTTTGCTTCCACGTATGTATCGTATACATGAATTTCCATATTTTTGATGGCCGAAAAGGGATATTTATTCTAAAGCATGTATCTTTTTATTATGATACATAAAGTGGCAGTCGATCTTTTGTCGATCAAGAACATCATTCTAGAACTGGATGATACAATTGCGCCAAAGACAGTCAAAGCATTTCTTGATTGTCTCCCACTTGACGTTGGGATAAATGTCTGGGGTGAAGAGCTCTACACTGATAAAACGTCTATGGATGTAGGTGCAGAAAACTCCAAATCTTTGGTAGATCTGATGGATGTAGCTTATTGGCCACAGGGAAATGCAATATGCCTGTTTTTTGGACCAACCCCCATTGGTTCATCTGGAGAGATAAGACCATATTCACCTGTAAATGTAATTGGCAAGATAAGAACTGCTGAAAAGGGATTCATAAAAAACGTGCATGATGGAACTCAGGCCCACTTTAGACTGGCATGATTTTAGAGATGCACCAAGTTAATGATATCTTTCACAGAATCTTTTTACGTAACTTGTGCGTATTATTTGCCGTTGTGGGGTCAAAAGTCAGAGTTTAGGTGTAAGGATTGCAGTGCTACCTTTGTAGACAAGGAGCATTTTGAACGCCATAAAAGAAACATACACAAGCAATAGCACTAGAGAACTCTCACATTGATTGGTACAAGTGCTGATTCTAAAATATATGCTCTAAACTCGTCATTTACATTTGAATAGATTATCCACGGAATAGGATTTATCTCCATGTATTGTTTGTCAGTCAAAGAGGGATACGCCGGTGAATCTGGATGAGAGTGGAATATTGCTATTACCTCTAGGTTTTTCTTCTCTGATTCTTGATATGCTTTTATGAGTTCTTCATTTGATATTGTAAAATTAACCGGAGAGGGCACCGAATTTTCTGTTAGGAAAACATCAGTTATTGAAAACGTTCCTTCCTCTTTTCTTCCAAATAATATGGCACAAGACTCGTTGGGCTCGCTTTGCTTTGCATGTTTTTTTAGTATATCGACGTGATTTTTGGAAAGGATTAGTTCGCTTTGTAGAGTCATCCTACTGTAACTTTTCCAGTCATCCATGGATGCACTGTGCAAAAGTACGAAGTTGTGCCAGTTGATGTGAAAGTATGCTTGAATGTGTTGCCTGGCTTGATGAGTCCGGAGTCAAATGCGCCGGAGGGTCCGCCGCTTGGGTCGCCGCTTGTTACTGTATGTGCGGCACTATCTTGGTTGGTCCAAACAACCGTTGTTCCAACTTTAACGGAAACATCTGCTGGATCAAAATATTTTTGTCCTGCACTTTGCGTGGATGCACCCTTTGATATGTTGACATTTGATATGACTGGCTGGGTTATCACTATCTTACCTGTCATAAATGGATGAACTGTACACATGTAATCGTATTCTGTTCCGTTGAGTTTTGAGGTATCAAGAGAGTATGTCTTGCCTGCTGCAATTAAGCTAGAGTCAAATGCTGCACCAGCGTCAGCAGAGCTTGTAACTGTATGAGGTACTGTGTCATTGTTAGTCCACTTGATTATGTCTCCTTTTGGAACCGTAACCGTATCTGGTGTAAAGTTTGGATTTCCTTTGATAGATGAGTTAACCGGGATGTTGACTGTAATCACTGGCGCCGTTGGAGCTGCCTCTTCTCCTGCTTCTGTTGCACTAGTCTCATTTTGCGGATGCAGCGAGAACTGAGCACCAGGTCCGAGAAACCCAAATGCAGTGTAGGAACCAATCCCTACCGCCATGGCTGCCACAAATATTACAGCTATTGGTTTGAAGTATTTCTGCATCTTCATTGACGTAAAAGCTATGACAATGGTTGGTATGATTATGATTATCAAAACGCCGATAAATCTTGGCATTGATGTTATGACCGTATTGAGACTTAGTGCATAAGCTCCAACTGAGCCGGCTATGCCAAATATTACTAGAGTTGTCGCCTTGGCTCTCCCACTGGTCGATACTCCGCCGTTTAGAATTCCAGCAGAAAGGAATATCATACCAATGAACATGGTCAGGCCTGAAAGTGCCTGCATGCCTGTAAGGAACGTGTTGGCAATGCCCAAATAGGATAAAATGACTCCTGAAAGACCGATAGCAGTTAGGCCCATGCCTGGCATCATGAGGTCCCAGTCGCTCATCGTGTTAGTTCGATTAAGTGAGGTACTTAATTCTTTTGACCTCAAATGGTCATCTTCGAAGAAATTAAATTCCCAACGGAACCGCTATGGTTAGTGGGATTAAAAGAAGTTCTGGAAATATCAAAACCACGTATAGTAGTTTTACTTGTGATAACAGCAATAACGTCGATGTATGCTGCAAGCAAATTGATAGGCCCACCGCTTAATTATCTAAGTCTATTACACATTATAATTGCAGGCGCGCTTTCTTCTGCGGGATCAAGCGCTCTCAATCATTATTATGATAGAGATATTGATCCGCTGATGAAAAGAACCAGCAAGCGACCAATTCCATCTGGACGTATGTCTGCAAGAAGTGTTTTGATATATGGACTTGCTGTTAGTGCGATCTCTGTAATTTATGCATGGTTTACCTTGAACCCACTTTCAACCCTCTTCATTGCACTTGGAGTCTTCTTCTATGTCATAATTTACACTGCTTGGCTTAAGCGCACAAACTCATCAAACATTGTGATCGGTGGATTTGCTGGAAGCTGCGCATCAATGGCGGGATGGTCTGCAGCAACAGGCTCGATAGATTTGCTTGGCGCACTGGTAGGCATTCTTGTATTTGTATGGACACCGTCTCACTTTTGGTGTCTCGCAATGAAGATACGAGATGACTATGCTGAAGCACACGTACCTATGCTTCCAGTGTTGATAGGGATGCAAAAGACATCAAAGTACATACTTGTAAACACTGCAATACTGCTTCCATACTCACTTGCACTAGTAGCATTTGGACTTGGATATGTCTATCTTGCAGTTGCCGCAGTCTCAGGAGGACTCATGCTGTTATATCACTACAAGCTAACAAAGAACCCAACTTCTGATTTTGCATGGAAAGCCTACAAGGTAACAGCACCATACCTCACAATAATATTTGTCGGAATAGCACTTGACGCAGCATTCCACTTTCCGGTAATACACTAAATTATTCCTGCTGGTCTTCTTGTTCTACGCCGGGAAATCCTGCTTCGTATTCTTTTTCTAGACTCTCTCTGTTTTGTCTTTCTATCTCATCCTCATCTGCTTCCTTGGTTGCAATCTCTATTCTCCTCTCGTCTTTTGTGAGCCATGTGACTTTGATTAGGCCATAAATCTCAAGACTGAGGAGAGTTTTGTTGAACTCATCTTCAGGAATTGAAATCCCTGCTTTTATCAATGCTTTTGAGAGCTCCGAGTCTGTCATCGAGCCTGCATTTTTTACTATCTCGTATACTGAATTTCTAAGTGGCATGGTTGTCATATCTATCCGTAAAACGCCTTGTCGATTGGTTTTGGTAAAGCGTATGATATATTGTCTTTGATTGAGGAATACCAATCCTCAACACCTTTTGTAATGGAAGGTTTGACTACTTTTAATGCAGCGGCAAAGTCTACGCTGTTTATCTTAGGTGAGTTGTTTCTCATGGCCTGTACTGCGGCTTCTCTGCATACTGCCACCAAATCTGCGCCTGTGTACCCCTTTGTAGAAAGAGCAATCTCTTTCAAATCTACATCTCCTGATAACGGCATCTGTCGTGTGAGCGCCTTGATTATCTCAAACCGTCCCTTCTCTTCCGGTGGGGGAATGAAGAGTATCAAATCAAGACGACCGGGTCTGAGCAATGAGGGGTCTATCAAATCTGGTCTATTTGAGATTCCAACAACAATCACTCTTGCTGCTCCTCCATCTTCCATCTCGGTGAGCAATTGACTAAGCAATCTCTCTCCAACTCCATTTTCTTCAAGCGATTTTGATCTTGCCAATGAATCCAACTCATCAAAAATTATGATACAGGGGGACGAAGCTTTTGCTTTTCTGAAAATTTCTCTTATTGCTTTTTCCGATTCTCCTACCCATTTTGAGAGTATTTCAGCTCCTCTTACCAATATCATGTTTCCTCCACTCTCTGTTGCCAGCGCCCTTGCAAGTAATGTCTTTCCGCAGCCTGGTGGACCGTAAAGTAATGCTCCTTTTGGAGGTTTGATGCCCATCTTTTGAAACTTGGCTGGCTCTTTTATTGCAGTGATTAAATTATCATTTAGTGTCCGCTTTGCATCGTCTAATCCCCCTACATCTTTCCACCATATCTTTGGGCTCTCCACATAGAACTCCCTCATTGCAGTGGGGACAATTTCATGCATGGCATCGTAAAAGTCTTGAAGTCGTATTGTCAGCTTTTGTAAAACCTCATGCGATATTTTTTCTGTCTCCATCTCAATTTCTGGCAGGAATGTTCTAAGGGCTTTCATAGCAGCTTCTCTGCAAAGCGATTTAATGTCTGCACCTGTGTAACCGTGAAGCTCTGCTGCTAACGTTTTTAGTTCAACGTCGTCTGCAAGAGGCATGCCTCTTGTGTGAATCTGGAGAATCTCTAATCTGCCATCTGCATTTGGTACTGATATTTCGATCTCTCTGTCAAATCTGCCGGGTCTTCGAAGTGCTGGGTCTACACTCTCCGGTCTGTTGGTTGCACCTAGAACTATGACGTTTCCTCTATCTGTTAAACCATCCATTAATGCCAAGAGCTGGGCTACGACTCTCTTTTCTACATCTCCGTAGGCCTCTTCTCTTTTTGGAGCTATTGCATCAATTTCATCAATAAATATTACACTTGGGGCATTGTCTTTTGCTTCTTTGAATATGTCGCGCAGTCTCGCTTCTGTTTCCCCATAATACTTGTTCATTATTTCAGGACCGTTTATGGAAAAGAAGTTGGCCTCCGACTCACTTGCAAGTACTTTGGCAATAAGCGTCTTTCCGCATCCTGGGGGACCATACAGTAAGATTCCACTATGTGGTTCTATGTTTAACTGATTGAAGACCTCGGGATGTTTTAGGGGAAGCTCCACAATCTCGCGCATTCTGTTTATCTGCGCCCTCAGTCCGCCTATCTCTTCATATGTGACACGAATCTTCTTGTCCACTGAGGCTTCTGTCAAAATTGTAAGTGTTGTGCCACGCTCTATCTTGACGACTCCTTTTGGTGAAATTTTGTGAATCTTAAAGTCCATTGAGTTTCCTAGTATCATGACTGATATCTCGTCGCCTTCTGAAAGCGGCAAGCCTTTCAGTCTGTTTTTGACAAAATCTGTAAATTCTTTGTCTACTGTAACATTCCCATTTACGGGCATAAGGACAACGGATTTTGCTGGTTTTGCAGTAACTTTTCGCACATTTACCAGATCGTTTATTCCAATACCGACATTCTTTCTTGTCTGACCGTCTATTCGTATCATGTCTGGTGCCTTGTTATCGTCATCCGCAGGCCATACTATTGCACAACTGGACTTTTTACCAATTATTTCGATCATGTCGCCAGGTTCAACTTTTAAGAATTCCATTGCCTCTGGTTCTATTCTAGCTCTCCTCTTGCCTACGTCTCGCTGCTTGGCTTCTCCGACGCGCATTTGAAGCAGATCGTCTTTTCTAACCAAAAAGACACCTACTTTGCATCTACAGAAGCTCGGCTTATTCCCAGCACCTCAAACTCTCCCACGCCATCAATTGAGCGGACACTGTTTTCAAGCGAGTCCATCTGTCCTTCCTTATCTTCTAGGGAGAATTCGGCATTAATAAAGTAGAGACCAAAAGCAAGAGGCTCTTTTGTGTATCTTGACAACACTATGCCGTCTTTTAGTACCGTACTAATTTTTTTTGCAATGTTATCAAGATCGATCTCAGTTCCTGTCGGCAGAATCTTTGCTCGTAATGTTAATCGTGGCATTTTCTTTATGGTCCTTGAAAATTGCATGACTTGCATGTGTATATTCTTGCTGCTTCTCTGCAACTCTCGCATCTCCAAAGCAGTACGGAGCCACAGCTAGGGCAGTTGAATTTTACACATTTATCGTTAGGCATTATTGGCCTATGGCATGAACTGCATACCGGCAAGGCAATAGACGACGACATGATTGAAACTGATTTTCTACCGAATTTATATCTTCCTTATCAATTAATCTGTCTTTAACCTAAAAATCGTCTCAACTCATTTCCTAAAATTGCCTGAAGTGCTTTTACAGAACCTTTTACACCTAAAAGTTTTGCAACGGATGTTGTGTGAAAGTCAAAACTCCCATCTTTGGAAATCTCACTTAGTACATCAGGGGTAATTGATTCAAAAAGATCATCGATTGATTTGTTGTCTAATCTCTCAAGGAGGGATCTTGCAAGAAGCATCTGCCCGAACTCTTTTCCAAACTTATCTGACCACTCTTTCTGATATTCTTGTAATCTGCTTTCTTTCCCACTCTCTAAAAATCCAGATATTGCCTTCCCTGCAAATATTCCTCCAACTCCCGACGAATAAATTCCTCCCGCTGTTGTAGGTTTTGCTTGTCCTGCCGCATCACCCACAATCACTGTGTTCCCATTTGCAAATTCCTTGATTGGACCCTTTACCCATATGGGAGCAAAAATCTTTCTTACAGTAGAGTGTTTGCCTTTTTGCTTCAAAAAGTCCTCAAGTGCTGTAGCCGTGTTGATCCCCCTTCCAGCAACCCCCACCTTGGCTTCATCATGCCTAGTTGGTATTATCCATGCAAAGAATCCAGGATATTTCTTTTGATCAAGATAGACTTCTACTCTTTCCTTGTCTATCCAATCGGCGTATACCTCGTATTGTGCCGACTGCAACGCTCCAGTACGGTCTTTGTTAATCAGTGGTGAAACTCCTCTTGCATCGACGATTATTTTGCATTTGATGTCACCATCACTGGTCCTAACACCATCTTTGGTTATCTCTCTAAGCGAAGTCCTTACACGAATCTCCGCACCGTTTACTTTGGCCTGGTGAGCAATTTGTTTGTCAAACTCGCGTCTATCAAGCACTATGACCTGCTGGGGTCTTGCATCAAATGTGAAATCTTTTCCTGATGGAGATACAATACGTGCTGACCTTATCTTATTATCAAGTGTAGCTCTCATGGGGATGATGCCAAGGTCATCCATTGCAGATGTGCTGACAAGACCTCCACAATGTTCAGGCGTACCAATCTCATAGTCCTCTTCTATGACAAGCACACTGTGATCTCGTGCTGCTATCTCTCTTGCACACAGAAGGCCTGCTACACTTCCACCTGCAACAACTACATCGTAATCCACACCTTCTTACTTTTTATCATTTATTTATATCAAACATAAAAACAGGGTTAACCTCCTAATGTTTTTCTTAGAATGTATAATCAAAATTTATCTGCAGCTATGTCTATACTTTGACGCACAGTCCTTATGGAACCACTCATCACCAAATATTACATCACCTTCTACAAACACTATCTCTGTATTGCAGAGTGCGCATGATGGTTTGATGATCTTCTGGCCAGTCCTCATGGGTTTTTTGTCTCTGATTTTGAATATAACTTCCTGTTTGTATTATGACAAAACACATCCTTTGTTACTATACAACTAAAGCTACAAATTCAAAAGTTTAACATGTCCCATCATAATTCAGAATTGGTATGGGCACCATAAAGCAAGTGATAGTTGTTAGAAGAGACCTTGGGATGGGTACTGGAAAGATTGCGGCGCAGGTAGGTCATGCTTGTGTATTAGGTGCAGAATATGTTAGAAAGTCTCATAGAGAGTGGTACGATACATGGGCAGAGTTTGGCCAAGAAAAAGTAGTTCTCAAGGTTTCTAGTTTATCTGAACTTGAGGACGTAAAAAAACACGCAATGTCGCTTGGCTTGCCGTGGGCAGAGGTTACTGATGCTGGTCATACCCAGATCGAACCCGGGACTGTTACATGCATTTCTATAGGTCCGGCTCCAGAAGATGTGATTGACAAGGTTACTAAAAATCTGAAATTGCTTTAGATCTGTTTCTCTCGTTCTCGTACTTTGGCATCAAATGATGCTGTAATGTTCTGCCCTGGTTGTGCATGACACGGAGGTATGTGCACAACAAAATGATCCTTTGTCTCGACATAGCAACCGTTTTGGTCTACTGCCCTGACTGTCACTTCTTCAGTTACTGTATTTGGAATAAGGTTCCAAAATGGAAAGATTAACGTGGTCATAACTACTATGGCAGCCGCAAGTCCTCCAAATATCAGCAACTTCTCATTCATATGTTTGATCGAAAGTGATCCTGTATTTAGCATTATGTGATAATCTTACTTGCTCAAAATGGGAATATGAGAAATCCTCTTAAATCCTTTATCGCCGAAGAATTTTGTGTTCGTAGCAGTAGTTGAAGTTCAACTAAAGAAGGGAATGGAAGAAGAATTCAAAAAATGGGTGAACGAATCCAATAAAGAACTGGCAAAGTTTGATGGATTCGTTAACCGAAGATTGTTGGCTACTCGTACGGGCAAACATGCTATGCTGGTAGAATTTGAAAATCAAGCAAAGTTTGAAAAAATGCATCAAACACAGGAGCATTTCAGAATTCAGTCAAAGGGACATTCTTACATGGAAACTCCTCCAAAACCAGTGTTTTATGAAGTTGTCAATTAGCTAGACGCGCACGGCTTCCATCAATACATATTTTCCAAGTGTCAATATCTCACAAATAGTGAATCTTCATGTGATTGTTATGTACAGTCTCAAACTGTGTTACATGTCCACAGTGAATGCAGGAGAAAAACTGGTCTGTCTTTCCCTGCGGAAATGATTCTAGTTTGTAGCCATCAAGTGAGACTATTGCAATTACATTGTTCCTTTGTATTACTGCAAAGTGCCTCTCACAACCAAGTGATGCCAAAAACATCTTAACTGCTGTAATTACCTCAGTTGGGCTTATCTCTTCATCTTCAATTGGCGCAAGAATAAACTCATGTATCTTCAAAGCTGGAACTGCCCCCACTTTATCAGAGGTGTAAACTGCCAACGATGATTTGATGGAAGGTACCTCTCTGCAATCTACTGTTATCACAATCTAACAAAAAATAGAACTGTATTTTAGTTTAACAATTCATTTTGTTTTTTCAGGACAAAAATTGCTCCTGTAAAGTATCTCTCTCTTACCTGATTCGTTTATTGTTCCAATTTTGCGTATCATCTTGTGTTCCGCTAGCTTTTGCATCTTTCTGTATGCAGTACTTGTTGGTATGTTGCATTCGATACACAACTGACTTGTAGATTTTGGGATTGCCATGATTGCCTGTAGTATGGCTCTGTTGGCACTGTCAGCCAAGAGATTTTGAATCTCAGGGTCTTTTTCGTCGGTGATCTCTAACATTACTCTTAATTTGACTTCAGCAATTTAATGGATTACTTAACCAAGTTAACTAAGTCTTTTTGTATTTTCCTTTTATCATGATTTATCACACTGAACTTGCTGCCATTTGCATCCTGTCCTAAGAGCTATCATTGGGGGCAAAGATTTACATAAATACTTTGTAAAATCCTGTCAGTGACTAACATATACGAGAACGCCGCAAACGACTTTCTTGAACTTGCAAGTGAACAACGTCTAAACATAATATTCAAGCTATTGGAAAAAAAATCAAAGATCTCAAACATGGCAAAAGAACTTCATGCCACAGTACAAGAGGTTCACCGAAACTTTGAGCGTCTCGCAGGAGCTGGACTAATAATGAAAGACAAGGATGGCATGTATGACCTTACAACCTATGGAAAAACCATGTGTACCCAAGTCCCATCTTTGTTGTTTTTATCTAAAAACAGAAAATATTTCGAGAACCATGATTTTGGAGATGTGCCTATGAAGTTTATACAAAGGATAGGAGCGCTTGCTGGAGGACAACAGATCAAGGGATTTGTCAAAGTTCTAGAGCAGTGGAAGTCGATTTATAAAAACGCAGACGAGTTTGTGTATGAGATTTTCACCGAAGTACCTCTTGACTTGATAGAGCCTCTACTAACAAGGGTGAAACAAGGAATAAAACTACAATACATTTTTTCCGAATCGGTCATCGTACCAAAAGGTAGAAAAGAGTTACTCAACAAGTTGGGTATGAAAGATTTAATCGACAAGGGTCTAGTTGAACGAAGGATGCGAACAGGGACAAACGTAGTAGTGGTATTGAACGAAAAAGAAGCATGTGTCGGTTTTCCAACGCTTGATGGCGTTGCAGATATGAGGGAGATGTTCTATAGCAAAGACCCTTTATTCCATGAGTGGTGTTTGGACTACTTCCGATACTGTTGGTATAATTCTAGTCCGTTTCAAGAAAGTAAGATTCGTGAATAGAACGCTATAAATTTAATCTGCAATATATCATAAAATCTAGTTGCTTGACTTTACTGCAAAATACCTCAAATGTGTAAACTGCAAATCAGATTTATCGGTTGAACCACTAATTTGCAAAACAGAGATTGAAGAAGGGTTCTTAATCTGTGAAAGATGCAAATCGTATTACCCTATCATATCATCAGTACCCTTTGTATTGGAAGACCTTTCATCGTATTTTTCAATTAGGATGTCGCTTGGTGGCCACCTCCTGTTGCAATCCAAGACAGATAAAATGAAATCGTTTGTAAAGAATACTTTGAGGAAGATAAAACAGACATCAGACGATACGTCTGAACTTGAGAAAAAATGGGTAGCAATATACAAACGAAGCATAAGGTCAGAATTCTATCGTAGAATCAAAGACTATATACACAAACTGCCTGTTTGTGATTTTGTTCTAGAACATGGCTGCTCTATAGGGTATGTTGCAAGAGAGGCAGCAAAAAGAAATTCTTGCGTATTTGGAATTGACAAGTCGTTTTATGGTATCTTAGAGGCAAAAAAGTATCAAAGAAAAAACTCTGACTTTGTTGTAGCAGACTCGTTGAACAATCCTTTTGGAAATCAAAAGTTTGACCTAGTTGTGGCTTTGAATCTGCTTGATATTGTAGAGCCTCAAAAATTATTAAAAGTGATGTCGCGCCAGACCAAAAAATTCATCATGCTGTCTGATCCATACGACTTTGAGCGGGGGAAAAATTCTGTAAAACTAATGACCACCCCCGAGGATCTTCGAGCCCAGATGAAAAATAGCGGCTTTAGGCTGATTTGGGGAACTTGTCAGCCCCAATACATCCACTGGAAGCTTAACGTAAACCCGCGTCTCAACCTGCATTACAAAGTTGACCTAATTATTGCACAGAAATACATCTAGATTTCTTGCGCAATCTCAGGCGAGCGCTGGCTTATCATTTTGGATAATCCTCTCATGTAATTTTGGGCAAAAGTTGTCACAGGCTGCGAGGAGTACCATATGCATCCAAGTACCTCGCAGTCATGGCATGTTTTTGCAATCTCCCATTGTGGTGCACTCCAGATTTCATCTACGCTCTTTTCAAGAAGGTTGTATGTGTTCTGCGGACTGCTGTATTTCCAACATGGAACCATAACAGTACCGTTTCCATTCACAAAAATGCTTTTCCAAACTCCACATTCATCATACATTCCTCGTCCATGTTGTATTATCTGCTCAAAGTATTGAGGTGGAATCATCACCTGTGGATCTTCTCTACTCTGTATGTGCTCAAGCACGCTCTGACAAACTTTGACAATGGTATCCCTGTCAGGCAGAAGAGAATAATTAACATCTGATCTATCTTCTACAAAGGTCAGTGAGACTGCATTCACGCCAAGCTCCTTTGCTCTTCGAAAGTAAGATTTGTCGATAAATTCCTGAGTGTTAAACTTGGTAATTACAGAATTGAAGTAATGGGGAACCTTGTGCTCTGTTAACAACTGCAGATTCTGCATTACGCGTTGATAGGTTTGTGGAGCAACGCCGCGCACCTTGCAGTACGATTCCTCAAATACTGAATCTATGCTGCATGTAATGAACTGGATGTATTTCTTTAGCTCATCAAGGTCAATCGTATGCAGCAGAGAGCAATTCGTAATCAATGTTATTGGCAACTTGAGGCTGTACAGGTGACGCACAAGCTCCATAAAGTCTGGCCTACTGGTAGGCTCGCCACCTTCGATTATTGACCAGATACAATACTTGGCAACTTTGTCAAATATCTGCTTCCATTGGAAAGTAGTAAGGTCATTCTTACTTGCAAGTTTCAACTGTTCTTGTTTGTCAGAGTCTCCAAACGGACACATGGGACAAAAATAGTTACAGTAATGGGTAAGGCTAAAGACAGCAATAAGAGGCCTTCTTCTCCCAACTGCTCTGTTCAAGGACCATTTGCCTACTCTGTTGATCGTTCTAATTACGTCTACTACCATGGTCTTGCTTTCTATGTGAATCTATTAAAATCTTGTAATTTTATCATAGGTTAAAACTCAGTGCGCGGTTCCATAGAATTAATTTATTTAAAACCAAGTGCTAGTTTTCATGTTGAAGATATTGTTTTATGGGATGATGCTTGCTGTTGTGATTTCCACCATATTAATTCAAAATTCGCATGCTGATTCTACTCAGATTCCGTCATGGATAAAAAATAATGCCAAGTGGTGGTCGCAAGGTCAAGTGGATGACTCTGATTTTATCAAGGGAATACAGTATTTGATTCAAAAGGGGATAATGCGGATACCTGCACAAGCAAACTCTAACATAACATCTACACTGCAACACATTCCTTCATGGGTTAAGACTACCGCTGGCTGGTGGTCAAGCGGTCAGGTCGGAGACCAAGACTTTGTCAAGGGAATACAATATCTAGTAGATGTAAAAATTATTAAAATTGACTATCCCGTCTTTGTTATAACTAGCTCTGCATTTGAAAATAATGGTACAATCCCTGCAAAATATACATGCGATGGCAACAACACTCAGCCACCAATCGAGATTTCTGGCATTCCGCAAAATACAAAAAGTCTTGCACTTACTGTTGTGGATGTAGATGCTCCAAGCGGTCCGTTTACGCATTGGGTGGTGTGGAACATCCCTCCAAATAGTACTAGTCTTTCAAGAAATGAAACACTCCAATTTCCTCAAGGGCTCACAAGTGCTGGCACAAATGGATACAAGGGACCATGTCCTCCCTTTGGTGTCCATCGATATTTCTTTACGTTATACGCACTTGATACTGTTCTTAATTTGGATTCTAGTACTACACGAAGTGGTTTGGAACAAGCCATGGTAGGACATATAATTAACAAGACTATATTGATGGGAACTTACTCCCGAAATTGACTTTTATAGCGCTTAGATAAATCACAATTACTTCTCAAGTATGCATTCCGCGTAACAGGAACCTTGACAGGAATTGAATCTGTGTTTTATGAGATAAGGAGTAATTGCCATTTTTACATCAAAAGGTTTTGTATTTATCTCTGCAAAAATGATAATTTCAAAATGCAATTATGACGAAAATCGGATCCATAAAAAGCCTTAAAAGTAGAGTATCATTGACATGAGTGTAAAGGGCTATGACATTAGCTTAGTTATTTTTGTCGTGGCTATTTGAGGAAATTCTATCTTAATGGCTAAGAAAGCGAAAAGGCGTTTTACCCTTTCATTGTGACCCATAGTTTGGCCCTACACTAGTACTGGGAAAATCCAAATGATATCCCTGACATAGGAAATTCGTGACCTCTCTATATTCGGCCTGATCCTCACCTGCCATTCTGTAATCTTGTTTATTGCTGTCAGTATAAACCCAATATGTGAGAACATTACACTTGTCATACTCTACAGTATGGAGAAGAGTACCATCACCCGTTATCAAGTCAATTTTGACATCAAATGATGTCTTTTGGTTAGTTTGAGTTGATCCCTGCCCAACAGTTTCCAGCGCCTTTTCTAACAGTTGATAATATTGGGATTTGTCTTTGCTAGGCAAATCTATTAATTGAAATTCCGGTGACACGCTAACTGCATTCGGCGAGCCAGTATTTCCATAACCTGTCGTGGTCTGCCCAAACTCACCAATCCTTTGAAATGAATTGAATGTTAATTGTGAAGGAAGGCCGGCTGGCCCGTTATCTATGTTTAAGAAATTAACCACTATTGATGTAACTCTGTCACTATCGCTCGGATTACCGTTTGTTGCTGTAACTTGTGAAATGGGAACCTGAATAATCCCTTCTTGAATTAGATATTGTATGCCTTTGAGAAATTCAGCATCACTTATAGCTCCCTCGGACCACCATTTTGCATTATTTCTAATCCATTGAGGAATCGGATTATCGGCATATGCTGTTAAGGTGTAAACACTAGAAACCAAAGAAAACGCGATAATTAAGCCAAAAATTACATTTTTCATTGCTTAAGGTTGGTTTACTATTATTTATCTCTGTTCTGAATTGGAATTCAATATCCAGTATGAACGTAACTTTTAGATCTAGGTAGACCCTAGTCTACCTGTAATGAAGACCATAAGCACAAAGGTAGACCAAGCCTTATTTGATAAACTGCTGGATACCTGCAACACTGAGGGTTGTTCGGTATCTGAAAAACTTAGAGGATTAGTCCAAAATTGTGTGAGTTGTAGTTCATCTAAAAATATGAGCAAACCCGATTCTACCGACCCAAGAAATTCTAACATTGAGCAAACAGACAACCATGAGGGAAAAGTGCCTGTCTTACGCTTTCATTGGGAAGGAGATAGACTAGTACAAGATGAAACCATTTGGAGAGATAAAGATATTCCCAAAGCAAAAATTGTTAAAATTTTAAAATGAGAAGGTATTAGATAGTGGTCCTACTGACGAAATATCGATTTTGCTATTGACTCAGCAAATTTCTTAGAGGCTCTTTTTCTTCTGGCATAATTTCTTGCTAATGCCTTTTCATGAGGAGTTTTTTTCTTACTATGTAATGAAAATCGTTTTCTACAATATGGGCAAGTAATTATTCTGCCTTTTCTACCTCTTTTTTCTGTCATATTTTGAGTATCATAAAACATCTTGATAAAGCTTCAAAAATCTCTTTAATCTTCTAAATCCTCTAGATCCTCATCTAATAGCCTAGATTCATAAAAACATCTTTTCACAAACAAGGGTTTTTTCGTGTTATAAAGTATCAAAAACTAATGCCTTCTACATATGGAGACATCGAGAATTTTGCAATCTGGATTAGCTCTCAATGTTTCATTACAAGGGTAAGTCTCATTACATTTTGGACAATGATGAAAACCCAGACACATATCACTTACTCAAATCCCATTTTTCCTTTAGTCTCTGAGGTTCATCAAATGGCGTATAGGACATATGTGAAAATTCATAATGCCTGATCAAAGATTCCTCAGACGATAGCCATGCATTACACTTTTTACACTGTTTCCACTCAGGCTTACAATCTAGAAGATCTGAAATGTCTACCATATGGGCTCGTTATCCCCTATGTATTCGCCTCTATCGTAAGGTCGCTTTTCTAACGGATGCTTGCAGTCTCGGCAATTATGAGATCTTACCTCTAAATCAATCTCAATATCCTTCAAATTCTGCCATAAACTGTCACCGATATCTAACAAACTCTGCAATAGGTCACGCTTAGCAGAGGTCAGAAGCCCACACCACACCAATCTAGGTTTCGAGCTTACCATTTCAGAGATTTTTGAAGCTAGGTCGATTTGCACTATATTATTAGATGTGGTTCTATCCCAAGCATCCTGTATATCATGCCTAAGATACCTGCAATGTGATAACCTCTCGGTATCTTCTATAGGTATGTGCTCGTAACATGAGACGCAGAATTTTTTTTCGATTTGCAACGGTTGAACATAATTTACAGTCTTGTTTCTAACCTGAGCCTTAAACAAGTCTGTTACTGGATATCTGTAGACATACTCTAGAAGGTGCTTAACCTCATCCTTTTGATCTAATACACTTCTATATTCAGTATGAACATTAACCTCGCCTTCGATCTCAAAGCCTGTTTCTTTTTTTATCGATTCTTTCCAATCGGCTCGCATTTTTTCAACGTCAAAATAGTAGTCATTCTGAACAAGTCGTTTTCCATCTTGCCTTATATTCAAAGATAAAATGTGAGCATGAATGAATTTTTCACCTAATGGGTTACTACTATGCCAATTTTGAATAACATAACCCCACGCCTCGATGCCACATTTTTTAATAAACGACTTTATCATTTTTACAAAAGTCTTGTTTTCAATGTCTGAATGAAGATCTTCAGGAAGGGTTAAGACAATCTGATTCATTTTCAAGTCAAAAGTATAGAATAGTTTGTCAGCTATGTTTCGCTTAATCCACTGATACATTATTTCTGCTCTTTTACTCGCATAAGCCATTGAGCATCTAGGACATATGCCACGCAGACCACATGATTCGTAAACCAGTTTTTTAGAATGAGTATGGTCATTTGAACACCTGAATTTCTTCCATTTCTTAGCACATTCGCCTAGCTTATGGTGATATTCTTGCAAATCCATTGCATCAAGAAATTCAATAAACTCTTTTTGCTCTTGGAGAGTAGTCCACCTATACGGCTTGATTTCTATCTCGTCTAGCGGTTGTAACTGTAGAGTTAATTGACTCATAGCCACCAAATCTTTCTCCTACATCCGCAATCCAAGCATACCAGATACGGATCTCGTGTTCCTTGCTCATATTTGAGCCGAAAATCGTGAAAACAAACCTTTTTAATTTTAGGTCTTGATAAAATGTACATATCTAATCAGGTATGGGTTCTGGGTTCGGGTCTCAAATCGCTCCCAGAGCTTTTCTAGTTCTAACCTGTCACCCCTTCAATTAAGGATAAGGCACATCGTACCGCTTGACTTGAATCATGTTCCGATACTGGTCTTCCACAACTAGTGCATGATTCGACATCAAAAATCCATTCATCATCATAGAGTGGCTTTTTATCTGAAGAAAAATTGGACTTTGGATTACTCGACACTTTCGCTTTCATCCTCGGTCATTTTCGTTTCTTCTTGTTTATGACAATTACATAACTCAGATACCCTCATAATCAAATCACTGTAGCTTTCATTCTTTTTTCCAAGCTCATCAAGGATTTTTTTGGCGTCTTTTGTTATGGTAATGGTCGTTCTATTTTCTTGCATTACTAATGTATTGAATTCACTTCCATAAGTAAATGATAGTTAATTTTTCTTATGCAGATTTTATTTTTGAAACTTTTGAAATGTGTAATAAAACATGAGTAAATTCAACAAAAATATTTTACTAATGTTTAACATTTAGTAGTATATAGAGAAAAATCAACTTCTGCTTTAAATACGGATCTTGCACATTTTTTCAAATATTTTTATTATCCTTCGTCGATAATGAAGAAACTTTGTCAGCTAATTTTGATATCTTTTTGTGCTTGTTCTAATAATTTCTTAATCATTGGCATAATATTTTCGAAATCCGATAATTTTTTTTCGATGACATGAAGTCTTTCATTGTTCTGTGATTCCATATTCTTTATTTTTTCGTCCTTGCTTTGACTCTCAACCTTTAAGCGATTTTCGTTAGATATTATTAATTCAGGTTCAATTTTTAGATAATATTCAAGCAATTCCGAATCAGTATAACGTTCGTATTTCTTCAGATACCTTTTACCATGTCCAGCTAAGAAATGACCTAGACCCTCATGTACTCTCTCGGCTTTGGTAATAAAAAATGAACGAAAACTATGGATTGTTATCTTATGCATGCCTGAATCATACCTAAGATTGTCAAATCCTGCCGATTCTCGTATCCTGTGAAATACACTTCTTTCATTGCCTGCGGCTGTCTCCGAATCCTCAGTATTAGTAAATACTAATTCATCATCTTTTTTCTTATCTAGTATTGGCTTAAGATTGTCCATAGCTTCAAAACTAACAAAAGTACGCCTCACTTTACGGTTCTTTGTGTATGCTCCAGGTAGTTTTATCATGAAACGTGGCTTAGATAAATCAAAGTCACGTTTCCTTAACTTACAAAGTTCTTGAATTCTAATGCCAGAACTTATACTAGTCAGATAAGACGCTTTACGTTCAAAGTTTGAATGTTTCAATAATTCCTTGATCTCGTCTATCGATAAAGGGTATGGCTCTTCTTCTATTACTCGTGGAAAATTGATGTTTTCTTTGATGTCTTCTGAATGAATCTTTGAATAGGTTACGTATGCGAAATACGGTTTGAATACCGCAAAGTAAAGCTTAGCGGTATTAGGATTAATCTCTTCAGACAGATAATTAACAAAGTCTTGCAATGTATCGAAAATAACGCGTTCTTTTTGTTCTCCTGCTAATCTCTTAATTTCATTAATTACAGATTGCATATCTTCTTTGTAATTCAACTTACAGAATTTTTCAAAGCGTTTAACCGCCTTCTCAGTATTGGTACGCATTGATTTTGATTTCGTTCTAATTTTATCATAATAGGTTTCTTGGCTTCTTTGCTTGTCTAGGTATGACAATAGAAAAATGGGGTAATGTTATTATTTAAGTGTCAATAGCCTAGACATAATAACAAAGGCTATGACATTAGCCTTGGAATAATCCTAAACCGCCCAGAAAGTGCTGATAATGTCTACCTAATGAAAATAAAGCAGGTAGACAATGAACAAAAAAGCAAAAAATCACAATAAGACTAGAAAAGAAAAATACTTTGACTTATCTAAGAAACCCGCATTCCAATCAGGCATTAAATTAAAAAAAATAGTTGATAACTCTCTCATATTTGGTGTCTTAATCGCTGTACTAGGTTTGTATTTTGTGCATGATCCAGCCTTTGCACAAACAGGATCTAGTAATCGATTGATAGAAGGAACAGGCGTTTCTTCAGACGGCTCAGTCCATGTCACAATACAATCTACGCCAATCGAACAAGACAAGCCACTTGCCTTACAGATATCGTTTACAGACCCCGGGGGAAACCTAATTCCGTATGAGCATTATGGGATAAGAGCTCAACAGGTGGAAGGAAATGGCGTATTGATAATTTCGAATTATTCTGCACTTGCTGTAAACGGACAAGACATACAGACTTCCAGTGCTCTTCAAAATGTTAGTCCTATCAACTTTCAAATACAACTACAAGGAGCAGGTTCTCCAGATACCAGTATCACAGAATGGAAAGGACCAGTTGAGATTGTAGGCATAATTTTGGGCCAAGAATACGCTGCTCATATAGCGGTATCCCAAGCTCCTTCTACATCATCTCAAGTAGTCACCATTCCATTTGGAGCCTATGATCCAAATTTCAATACTGCAGCTCCGCAATGGTATCAGCCTGCTGTCGTTACTATTCAAGTAAATCAAAGTGTAACATGGATAAATCAGGATAAAGAAACCCATACCATAACTAGCGGCAAGTCTCCTGGAAGGGCATCGCTTATAGGAAATAAAGAAGGTCAACCAAACGGGCTTTTTGATAGCGGAGACATTAAGGTGGGAGAATCGTGGACCCATGAGTTCACAAAGCCTGGCACCTTCGAGTATTTTTGTACTATACACCCTTGGATGCAAGGTTATGTGATTGTTCAACCAAAACTTCCTACGCCTGTTGATGCAGAGGGAAACAAGATTACCAAGTTTCCAATTGTAAAATTTACTCCTGATAGAAGGTACGAGTTAGATCTTGGATGGGAACCTCACTATATCACTACTGGGCAAAAAATTATTTTCGTATTTCAATTCTATGATACCATTAAAGACCTAGCGGTTCCTGAACCATACACCTTTACAATTACACAGGATGGGCAACAACTGTATAGGGTCGACGATGCAACACAGTTTGGTGGCGGATATCAATACTTCAGATTTGACAAACCAGGCCCTGTAAGTTTCAAATTCCTTGATATTGCACATACGAACCAAGGCATAGAGTACACTACGATAGTAGAACCTGGAAACTCTACCGATATGAGTAACATGGATATGCCCATCGTTGAACCTGCTAGAAACCTAGAATTGACTTGGTGGTTAATGCCGCTCTTATTTGCGCCAACGGGTGGAGCAGTTGTAGCGATATACATCATTAAACATAGAGCCAAAAGAGAGGACACCGGTTACACAGCTTTGAAGACGAAAAGTGATAAAACTTCAGAGAAAAGGACACCAATATGACAATTGATGATATGCAGATAGCACATCTAAACGTACCATGTGACAAATCTCTCTTAGAATCATATGCTTAATCTGTTGAAACTGCAAAAAACTAATGATGTAGTTAATTTAAGTATCTCGTACCATAGTCGATATGAAAATGATTGAATTGGCATTTCTTGCAGTGGGTGGCGTTTCTGGAGTTTTCCTAAGGTATGGAATTACAAAATCGCCGCTCTTACTTGGTGCCTTGCCTATGAACGTGTTAATAGTGAATGTCGTGGGAAGTTTTATTCTTGGCGCATTTGCAGTTTTATCACAACAGTGGAACCTTGATGAAAAATACGCGTTGCTTGTAGCAATTGGATTTTGTGGAGGACTTACCACAATGTCATCGTTTGCTCTTGAAGCTTCAAACCTTATCGATAACAAGCAATACTTACTAGTGGCAATCAATGTACTGACCAATGTGGGATTATCGCTTGGAGCTATATTTGGCGGCAGGGCATTGACTAGTGTGATTCTTGAGGGAGGATTTAGATGAGAACGCTTGAGATGTGGTCACTTGTAATTAGGATAAAGCGCAACGACACCTTCAAGGGAAAACGTGTACACAACATAGTGTTAGATATTTTAAAGAAAGGAAAGATTTCGGGAGCTACAGTGTGGACAGGGGTAGCCGGGTATGGCAATCGCGGCAAGTCCAATTTTCAAATAGAAGGGATATCAGTTAACATGCCACTATTAATTGAGGTAATCGACGAGCTCCAAAAAATCGAAACAATACTGCCTGAGATTAAAGAAATCATTGGAGATAATGGCCTAATTACATTGCATAAAGTGGGCATCGTATAGTTAAAACCCGATGATACGTTATCGATTGACTTTGCATTAGGGCAAGATATTTTACTGGTTGTGAATTCTCACAAGTGAAATGAAATCGATCAATTTTACATTACTTGGAGATGAATCACTTGCCAAAGATTTTGGAAAAAAAGGCACTTCAACTGATATCACAATATATGATAAAAAAGAGACCGGCTTTGTAAAGACATGGACGATACCTACGGGGTTCCCAGAAAAGATACCTCCGCTTCTTCAGGCCATAAATATGGGAGAGTATGTCATTTTTCACGTATCCAAACTAGACAAGTTTACAGGAGAGCAGATAGTTGCGCTCGACGTTCTCAAGAAAAACAAGGGCATTTTGACCCATTCTTATGAGGTAGACAGAGAAAAACTTCTCATGATGATAAAAGGAACCGTTGTAGAACAATACAAGATTGTCGAGCTATCAGACCTGAAAAAAGAGATGGATGCACTAGAGCCAATCTCGCAAGAAGGCAACGCAAGGATACCAATTGACCACTGCTTTGATGTAAAAGGCGTAGGAACCGTAATACTTGGCAAAGTATCACAAGGAAAAGTCAAAGCATATGACAAGCTCAAGCTGTTGCCAAAAGGAGATGAAATCATGATAAAATCCATCCAGATGCACGACGACCCAGTGGAAGAAGCTGCATCTCCCGCACGTGTAGGGCTTGCAGTAAAGGGTGTAGCGGCTGATGATGTCCAAAGAGGTGACCAGCTATGCGTTGGAGATGAAATCAATATGTCCCAAGACATAGTATTGGATTATTTACAAAACAAGTTCTTTAAGGAACATGTGGCTGAAAACCAGACCTTTCTTGTCAACATAGGGATGCAGACAAGAGCTGCTAAAATAATATCACTTAACCCAATGAAACTTTCACTCAATAAACCAACGGCGTTTATTAAAAATGAGATCTGTGTGATCCTAAAACCCGAGTCACAGACTATACGCATAGTGGGCAGCGGGCCAATTGTACGATGACTGGTAATTAATTCTGCCTCTACATATTTACATTGACTAAAATATCGCTACATGATAATCGTAATGTACATGGCTAACTTTGATACTGTTGCCTTTATTTCGTGGTCTTCTATAACGACTATTTTCATGGTTATAACTGTCCTTGTTTATAAAAAATTTACAAAAAGAAACATCGATGAATCACATACATCTTGAGAAAAAAGGTTTACGAGGACTTGCTATAGCAGAGAGCTTTAGAGAAACTGATTTGACATCACACTTGGCTGGGGTTGTGATGAGAAGAGATTTTGTAATCGATGGATTTGTTTTTGGCAAAGCCACCCTAGAAGGAGATGATGCTACAAGTGTGGTAATTTCCATGTATGAAAAATTGCATCGCCAAGACATCAGCTTTATCCTGCTTTCTGGACTAATCATATCAATGTACAACATTATTGATATCAAAAAATTACGTAAGGAACTCAAAATACCAATCGTTGGTGTCACTTACGAAGAATCCGACGGTATTGAGGACGCAATCAAATACCACTTTCCAGATTCTTACGAATCAAAGATATCGCAATATCAAAGACTAGGGTCTAGGACAAAGATATCGCTACACACAAAGCATGACATTTATCTTCGCGTTGAGGGCTGCGAGATAAAAGAAGCAAAAAAACTCCTTGATGTATTTACTCTGCAGGGAGCAATTCCTGAACCATTACGCGTGGCCCAACTTCTTGCCAAGACAGTTCTTGATTTGAATTCCTGATATCCTATTTTCGCTCTTCCTTGGTTAATGTCCATTTGCTTTGTGTCAGACGAGATGAGGAAAACTCTACTTGTCCGATCACACGGTCTCCTTTACGCACCATACCGTATTCATTACGAACCATCTTGATGATCATCTGCTTCGTTTTGTATCCGCCTTCAATCACTTTGATCTTAAACCTCTTGCTAGCTTTGATAACAAGTTCACGTGCTGCTTTTGAATCCCCAATCCATGAAAACATCTCAAATGTACCAAAATTTTTTGTGGTTATCTCATAATCGTATAGCTTGGCTTCGAATTTCAATTCTGACTTTTTGGCTTCCTCATTCATCCACTCTACTGCCTGTTTTCCATATCCTTTCTCAATGCCAAATGATTCCGAGTCTGCCAATTTTTGCTATACGTTGAAAATCAGTTGAATATAACTCAAAACTGTACCCATCAAATACATTATTAGACGAAGAGTCAAATACCAAATACAGTGACTAGGACTGCAGCTGAGATACGCAAAGCCATAGAATCCAACTGGAACGAATATCTCTCAAAGTACGCAAACCTTTTTTCATCAAACTATGTTGAAGGCTCAAGCCCGCCCTCTGTCTTTGTTGGCTCGTATGGGTACCCAAAGGTGTTGGTTGGCCCTATGGTCCCGCCAGTTCATGGTAATACGATGGTCATGGACATGCCGGAATCTTGGGTTGGAAAGAGCCTGGAAGACATTGTGAACTACCGGTTATCGCTGGTAAGGGGCATACAGCAAGTCAAGGTAGATGAATCTCAGGGAAGGTACATCGAAAGCCTGCAAGGTCTTGCCATGTCGACAAACTCGACCGACTCTGAGGTAGAGTTTGTAAAAAATGCAAGGGCGCATTCATTTGTAGATTCTGAAAGTGCGCCGTTTGGACCGGTAGGTGAGATAAAAAGCGCCAAGTTTTCAAGTTCGTCATCTGACAAAAACATTCAACGTATGTACTATGACAAAGACATCTTGGCACAAGATGCTGTCCTTGAACTATACAACAGAGGCGTTGAGATAAGCAAGATCCAAAAGTGTTTCAGCATCGGGATGTTTGGCAAAAGCCGCAAGCTTGTCCCTACGAGATGGAGCATAACTGCCACCGATGATATGGTCTCAAAATCTCTTGTAAAAGAGATAATTGATTTTGCAGAGATTGACAGTTGTTATCTTTTCACGTTTGAACACCTTGGAAACCTCTACGCTATAATTTTATTTCCAAGCAGGTGGATGTTTGAGATGCAGGAAGCGTGGTATGATCAGGATGGGAATGTGGGATTTGGTTCTGATTTTGAAGACGTAAACGGACTCTCGCACTATCCTGAGACTACTGGTGCACATTTTGCGTCTCGACTTGCAGTAGTTGAATATCTATTTGAGCACAAGGTTCAGGCTGGAGCAATGGTGCTCCGTGAGATAAGGCCAGAATATGCAGTACCTGTGGGTGTGTGGCAAGTACGGGAAGGAGTAAGGATGGCATTAAAAAACAAGCCAGTGCCAGTACCAAGTTTTGAGCAAGCTTTAGATCTTGCATGTAAAGGCCTCAGCATAGATAAGAAAGAATGGCTTACTAGAAGCAAACTACAAAACGCAAGAAAGCAAAAATCCATCAGAGATTATTTTTGACTGCTAGAGTTTTTATTGAACGCGTATTGCACTAAATCATTGCAAAATAGAAGCATGCTTATCGCTATTGCGATCATTGCATCTCCAATAATGTTTGCGCTAGCTGTATTTCCAGACTCATTTAGTCTTGGCTGGAATCAAGGCAGGGGTGGATTCCTTTTTGCCTTGGCATTTATTGCAGCAGAGCTTATTGGCATCAAATTTGAGATTCCAAAGAAAAGACTTGTTGCAGCAATTCCAATAGCCGGCGCAGTAATTGCATATCTTGTTGGAGTCGAGTACGGTCTAAAAGACTATCTTGTATCTATCGCACCCCAGTTCCACGTGCTTCTAAAGGATTCGTGGGTCTGGATGTGGGACTTTATTGTCATCGCTGCATTTTTCATGATTACACTGACTGTACTGTTTGGCAAAAAATGGATACGAATATCCCCCGCAGGGCCCATATATGCTGCCGGCACTGCAATAATCTTGTCACTTGACGCCTTCTTCCCATATGATACGCTCGGCCCCTTACAGTACGTGGTGCCATATCTTGTCAAGCTTGACGTCTTTTTGATAACTACATTTAATCTTGGTATTGCAAGCGCACACGGAAATATAATGTTCCTAAGCGGTGACCATGGGCCGTTTGCTCTTCAGGTATTCTGGCCATCAGCCGGCGTGCACAGTATAATCATTTACTCACTTGTAATGATGGCCTTCTTGCTGAAGATGAATATACAAAGAAACAGAAAGGCGGCATACTTTGCACTTGGTGTAATTGGAACAATTGGTGTAAATGTAATCAGAATACTCTCTCTTTCTCTGTTTGTGCTCAAGGTATCCACTGACGTAAATGAATTTCAGTCATTTCATGGCATTGCAGGAGAAATAATGTTTCTTCCATGGCTCTTTGTTTTCCTGCTGATTGTCACATACGTAGAAACAAAGCGATTAAAAAAAAGTGAAGTAAAAGTTGCAAAACATGAACTCGATAAAAATCAATAGGGACGTAAACCCTGGTACTTACAAAATCGAGGATGTTTTTGGAGGCCTGAAACAAGCCAAGATTCTGGAAAAGGTCTTTGGCTCAAAAAAAGAACTGACCGATGTATTTTTTAACACAAAACTTGTTGTTGATACAAACCACCACTATATGCATGTAAAAAACGAAGATGCTACAATCGTAGTATCCCTAAACCACCTGCAAAACTCTGATGCTGTCACACTGTATCTTGATATTGTGCACGAGCTAGTACACGTAAAGCAACAGCGGAAAGGGCTTGACTTGTATGATAAATCCTACTCTTATGTTGACAGACCTACTGAGATTGAGGCCTATATTGTTGCCGTTGAGGAAGCAAAAAGACTAGGTATGGATTATGATAAGATACTTGACTACTTACAGGTAGAGTGGATTACACCTGACGAGCACAAGAGGCTTGTAACACATGTGGGCCTGCTGCCTTAAAAGAAGTTTGTAATATCCGCCTGTCCTGATACTTCGGTAAATTCAGAAACCTTGACACCTAGTCTTCTAACTAACAGTCTTTGATCTTCTAGTAGTTCTCTGAGCAATAGTAGTGCAGTCTTCTTCAGTTCTTCAAGACTGGATGTTGGATTTTTCAATGTTTTGGATTTTGTCCTGTTTGAAAGATCTTCTTGTACAAACTGGATTCCTACAGATTTGAAAACAAGATTGTCTTTTACTATGGCATCATGTATGTCTGTACATAATTGTTCTAGATCCTTTGACAGAAATTCAAAATCCTTTGCATCCTGCTTTAATGTAATTATCCTGCTATACTGTATGGGATCTCCTTTTGGCGATACGGGGTATTCGTCAATTCCCCTTGCCGCATTGTAAATGTAGGTACCAATTTTTCGTCCAAATAGACTATTGAGTTTAAAGACATCTAATTTTTTTAGATCTGATATGGTTCGAAGACCCATCTCGAGAAATTTTTCTTCAGATTTTTTACCAATGCCTGGAATGGATTTGATTGGAAGGGGATCAAGAAAGGATTCTATCTTTTCTGGTTCTACCATAGTTAATCCGTCTGGTTTTTTAAAATCAGAAGCTATCTTTGAGACTAGCTTATTTGCAGAGATGCCAATTGTGGATGAAAGTCTGACGTTGCTACGTATGGCATTTTTTAACTGCTGGGCAAGATGAGCCGCTTTGGCAAAATCCCCTCCGGACCTTTTTGTGACATCAAGGTATGCCTCATCTCTTCCAACATACTCAAAAACATCTGCATATTCCCTGATGACTTTCATGGCTGATTCTGATATTTCTGAATAATAGTCAAAATCGGTGGGCAAAAATACTGCATCAGGTACATCTTCGAGCTTTCTTTTTGCAAATTTTATCGGCATTCCTGACTTGACACCGTATTTTCTTGCTTGGTAATTTGCTGTTGCGACTGCGCCGCTGTCGCCACCTCTGTCTGAATATACACATACAACAATAGGCCTTGTTTTCAGCTCTGGTTTTCTTAACTCTTCACACTGGGCATAAAAATAATCAAAATCTATGTGGCATACGATTCGTTGTTGCACAAATCTCTTGTTGTCTAGTTTTACTTATTATATTTTGGTGTATCTGGCTTACAAAATCTCCAAATTACATCTAAATAGAGTTTATGTAAATGGAAATAGTGGACTATCCGGTCTCAATAGAAAAAGATGGAATTAAGTTGCAAACAGAAAAAATGCAAGTTGACAAGCTTTACTATTGTATATATCAAGACAAAATAATGCTTTTTTTCAAGGACAAAAATGATCTACTAAATTGCTATGAAATTGAAGAAAGAGAAATCGTCGACGAAGTTAAACAATCAAAACCAGATGACATTGAAAAAACACTTGAAAATTATATCGAAAAAAAGAACCTTAACCATTAAAAGAATTTCAATATTGCGCGCTAGAATTTCTCAGGACTTTTAGTGATCGAGGCAAAGTATATTTTAAGAGAAAATAAATCTCAGATGATGTTTAATGGGCTTGTTTTTCTATAAGTTGATTCCGCCTCGTCCTACATTTCGTCAAGATATGACTGATACTGAGAAAAAAGCAATGCAAGAGCACTTTGCTTACTGGCAAAATCTTCTACAGGAGGGAATTGTAGTTGTAGTTGGCCGGTTTTTGATCCTAAAGGAGCTTGGGGAATGGCTGTTGTTCAGGTAGAAAGCGAACAAATTGCTCGTTGGATTGGAACAAACGATCCTGCAGTCAAAGCAGGTTTAGAGTTTGAAGTCTATCAAATGGGTTCTAATACGATTGCACGAAAATGAAAGGGAGCCAAACTGGTTGTGACACATTCCTCAAGACGACGAATTAAACTAAACAATTAAATAATTGTTTAATTATTATATCAATATGGAATCAGTTTGGAAGGCAATGTCAGATGATAGCAGGCGCGAGATACTGATACTGCTTCGAAAAAAGAAGATGACTCCAGGTGAGCTGACCGAACACTTTCATTTTACGGCTCCTGCCTTGTCAAGTCACCTGCGCATATTGAAGAGCGCAGACTTGGTCACTGAGGAAAAATTGGGCAAGAACAGATACTATTCATTAAACGAAAAAAAATCTCTTGAGATTGTAAATTTCTTTGAAAAGATGTGGGGATACAAGCTAGACTCGCTTAAAGAATACATCGAGAACAAGGAAAGGAAAAAGGGACATGAGTGATCTAAAAGTTAGGAAATCCATTGAAATTGATGTCTCTCCAGAAGTTGTATTCAAGGCCATTTCTGATCCCGGTGAATTAACCAACTGGTTTCCGGAGGCAGCAATATTGGAACCCAAGATTGGAGGGAAAACCAAATTCACTTTTTCCAAGGATTCGAAGAGGACAAACTGTGTAAGGGATCATGATAAATCTAATGAAGGAAGGGTTTTAGAATTTGTCAAGAACAAAAAACTTGTTTATACTTGGCAAGACATGGATGTGCCGGACTTTCCTGAAACCATAGTAACATGGGAATTAGAAGAAATAAGCAAAAACAAGACTAGATTGACACTAACTCATACAGGATTTACAAGTGATGACCAAGTCAAAGGCCATTCCCAAGGCTGGTCGTTCTTTCTTAACGAATTGACAACATATCTTACACGATCCGGTTAATGAAAGGATAAATCAAACTCAATATACCAAAGCACCTCGAGGGTACTTGGGTTTTTAAATTGAAGATGATTTGATAATTCTTCAAAAAGTCTTATCGCTATAGAACAAACTTTGGTTAAGTGCAGATTCGGTTTCTATACCATTAAATAAAACACATAGAGAGTTTGGATGTGACAAGACCTCCAAACATTGTCTTTATTGGTAAAAAACCGATTCTTACATATGTTAATGCCACACTTACGTTGCTTGCAAATGAACCGACTGTGACCATAAAAGCAAGAGGCAAGAGCATAACGACTGCAGTGGATGTATCGCAAATGATAGTAAAGAGAATGAACGCAGTAGGTTACAAAGTTAGCGGAGTTAGGATATTTTCTGAAAGAATGGAGTCAAAAGACGGCAAAGAAAGAAACGTCTCAACAATTGAAGTTGACGTTTCAAAACCCGAAAATGTCTAACAAGCTTTCAAAGTACAGTTTTATCATTATAGCATCTGGAGCAATTGCAGTAGTTGCTCTGTATGGTGTGGGACTGGTAAGCACATGCCCAATAAAACAGATTGGCATTACAAGCGACCTCAAAAAATATGACCAAACAAAAGACCCAGAACTCTGTGCGCAATTAAATGACCGAATATCACAGTTTGACAATGAGTGCCAAGGGGGTTTTGAGATGCTTGACTGCGGCTAGCGCGTGGCCTCAATTAAGAAGCTTATTCCAAAATAAACCAAAACCCCGCTTAGCGCAACCATGAAAATTTTATAATTTCTTGTAGACAAGATGGTTTTCCCTCGGTTTGACAAAAACCCTACTGTGCCAAGCCATGCATAATCCATCCAGATGTGAAATCCAAACACTATGCCAATCCCAACAAACGAATACAAGACAAGTGCATCAGAAATCAACTTGAAGCCTATGGTAAACCACCAGATCAAGAAAAATGGATTGAGTGCACTTAGCACGATTCCTATGAAAAACGGTCCGTGTTTTGGTATCTTCTCTGATTTTGTTTTTTTGTATAGGTCTCTTATCTGAAACGCTGCAAAAACAAAGAGACTGATGGCACCAAGTATTGAGATGTATTCTCTAAAATGTGGAAAGACTTGAAGCGATATTGCACCAATTCCGAGAAGTATGACAAGGGGAAGCTCAACTAGCGTATGCCCATAGGCAATCTTTATTCCTGATTTCCAGTCTCCCTTGATGCCGTATGCAACATTTGAAGCAAATAGAGGTCCTGGTGCCATGACTCCCGAGACTGAAATGACGATTACAGTTATTGCAAACTCAAGTATTGATGTCATTGTATCCTATCAGAGCAACTAGTATGAGAAAATTTTTGAGTTAGGCCCTAATCTGTTTGCTAGAAAACGTAGTACCTCAGATGCCTCATTCATATACAAAAATTCATCCTTGTTATCCTTTGATATGTTAACGCAGTATCTTCTCGAGGTCTTGTTGATGAAAACAAACTCTGCTCCGTTTTCTACTCTAATTCCCTCATCAGAATCTAAAACTTTTAGGTATTTTTCCAAGTTGTCCTTTGCAATCTCTCGTTCTTGATAGATCATCCGTAAATGGCATCTCGAAGTGGGCCTGCTTCCTCCTCCGCCTGCTTCATCTGCTGTTCCACATTTTCTGCTTCGCTCATCAAAGTTCGGAGGTCACAGGCTGCTCCTGGCACAAGCTTTGCCATTGCCATGCAAATTTCTGCACCTGCTCTAAAGTCTGGACCTGTCTCTTGTCCTTTGTATAAGAGTACGATTACGTTGGTTTTTGTAATTGAGCCTTCATTTAACAAAATCCCTGGTATGCCAGGAACCGTGCCGTTTTTGAGCACTGGTATATCGGCATCTGCCAACCGTTTCTTTGTTTCTGGCGTTGTTGCAACTCCTATGACAAACGGTTTTTCTTCTGTCTTTACGGCAGAACTGCTTACTATGAGTGAGCACTTGTGATCATTTGCCCATTTCAAAATGGTCTTTGCTACCTCTCTGTGAAGAGACTCATGAGGAGTAAGATATGATGAAAACACTGCTACTTTGAGTTGTTCATTGACAAATATTCTTGCGGGAAATCCTGGAATCTCATCTCTTATGATGCTGATTGGGGGAAAGAGTTCTGAATCAAGAACTCCAGCTAACTCAAACTGCGATGTTGTATTTATCAGAGATTCTGTGGCTATGGCATTTGCCAGGCCTGCATATGGAAAACCATCTATTACATATCCGCCTTCAATGTTGATTGATTTTAGCTCACGGATTACAATTTCATTATTCATGAGTTGTCATATTGTGTACATCCTTTTAAATCAAGATATTTTACTAGGCAGGCTGCGAAGTATTGAATTCATTAAAACTGACAAGTTGGATGCTATTCCGTTGCTATTTGTATTAATTCTGAAATTTGTTTGCCTTTTCCCTGTGAGAGCGCCGATATGCCTCCACTCAAACTCTCGCTTACGATGCCCTTGTCTGATAGCACTTTTACAGCATTTAACGAAGTGTATCCTGCCATGCAGACAAGCAATGATTTGTGAGACCCCTCTAACACTTTATTCAACTCTTCAGGAATTTGCTGTGTCGCTAAAAGTCTCTCCACATCTCTTGCCTTTGGCACAAAGACTTTGCTTTTGTCCACTCCAAGCGTTTTTGCAATAAGCTCTATACCTTCCTCGCGTGGGGTATACTGTGTGT
>JAJPKL010000032.1 GCA_021323705.1 Nitrososphaerota archaeon | reverse complement strand
TCAAATGTCACAGCAGGTGGAGGCGTAAGCTTTGGAGGAATCGTGTGAATTACGTTGACAATTTGAGTGGCATTAGCAGTATTGCCTGATGTGTCCTTGGCAGTCCATGTTACAGTAGTCATTCCTAGAGGGAATGATTTTGGCGCATCGTTTGTTATAGTTACTGATTCAAAATCAGTGGCTGTCGCATTTCCTAATGAAATAGTATTGTTATTCAATGATGTGGCTTGGAAAGTAATGTTTGGCGGTGGAGTTAGTTTAGGGGGAATATGATTAACTACAGTTATCTTTTGAGTGGCGTTAGCAGTATTGCCTCCTGCATCAACTGCAGTCCATGTAACTATAGTTGTACCAAGTGGAAATCCTTGTTGAGGAGCACTGTTAGTAAGTGAAGATATTCCCGTATCATCATTGGCAGTTGCTTGGCCAATATTTACTTGGGTTAAAGAGGCAGTAGCGTTTACAGTCATGTCTGCAGGAGCCTTTATTGTTGGAGGCTTTGTGTCTTGGACTATCACCGCTTGCTTAGCGGTGGCTACATTTCCTGATGAATCAACTGCTTTCCAAGTAACAATTGTTTGTCCTAATGGAAAGTATACCGGCGCATCGTTTGTAACAGACTCTACCCCTACTGCATCATAAGAAGCTGGAAGTCCAAGATCGACAGTGTTGTGATCAGCACTTGTTGCTTGGACTGTTACATTTGGAGGAGCAGTAAGTGTTGGAGGAGTTGTATCAACTATTGTTATTTTTTGAGTTGCCTTTGCAGTATTTCCGCCAGCGTTCATGGCAGTCCATGTAACCATTGTGGTACCAAGTGGGAATTTGGAAGGGGTATTGTTTGTGATGGAAACTACCTTGACTGCATCTGTTGCGGTTGCTTGCCCTATGGAAACAGGAGTTAGAGTTCCTGTTGCTTCAATAGTCATGTCAGGTGGAGCAGTAATTTGTGGCAGGGTCTTTTCATTTGGATCGGTAATTAGCGATGAGTTTGTACTCTGCACTGTGTTTTGATTCTGAGTAGTTTGTTGTGTGTTTTGTTGTTGAGTGTTTTGTGTTTGGGCAGTTTCATTTGTAGTTTGTGTTTGAGATGGTATTTGAGCTGGAGATGCGGATGAACCGAACTTTTGAATTCTGTTATTGTCACTGTCTACAACAAAGACATTTCCTATAGAATCAACTGCAACATCACGCGGTTCCATAAAGAAATCAGGTCCAGTGCCTGCACTTCCCCAATTTGCTACATTTCCGTTGCTTTGAAACTCAACAACTCTGTTGTTGCCGTCGTCTGCTACATAGATGTTACCTGATTTATCTATCGAAACTCCAATTGGAGATTTTAGGCTTGCACCTTCACCATACGATTGTAAGAAAGTTCCATCCTGCCCAAACTTTTCAACTCTGTTATTTCCAGTATCTGTAACGTATACAAAATCAAGAGAGTCAACAGCTACTCCGTGTGGAGAAAGGAATTGTCCTTCTTCAAGTCCACTGCTTCCGATTGAAAGCAAGAATGTGCCGTTTCCGTTAAATTTTTCTACCCTGCTATTTCCAGTGTCAACGACATATACATTTCCTTTAGAATCTACTGCAATTCCTTGAGGAAGTAAGAATTGTCCTTTGTTGTTGCCTTTGCTTCCCCATTGTGTGATAAAGTGCCCATTCATGTCAAATTTTTGGACTAGGCTCAATTCATTATCTACAACATAAATGAAACCTCCTCCTACTGCTATTCCTGCAGGTTCTTGGAACTGGCCATTGCCTGACCCTTTGGAACCAAAAGATGCCAAAAAGTTTCCACTGTTATCAAATTCCTGAATTCTTCTGTTGCCCAAGTCTGTTACATAGACATTGCCTGATTGGTCAACTGCTATTGCTTGAGGATATGCAAACTTGTTAGTTGTGGCAAGGCCATACGTTCCCCACTGGGTTACAAATGGTGGAGAATTGTCTGCCCAAGCATATTGAATTATCATGCTTGACATTACAAGTACAATTATACCGACTAGTGTATGAGAGGCTCTCAATTACGACCAAATCATAAAATACTAAGAAGATCTCCTAAGTGAGGAATTATTGTAATTTTTGTCAACTATGGTAAATTAGAACGGCTTGTTTACCTCTCTTGTGAACACGTAGCTTGCTATTCCTACCATTACGGCCACAAATCCACAGATGACCCCAATTTCCAAGGCAACTGAGGACAGCTGAGCCGTGCCTGTCATAATCTGCCTTATGAGCAAGACCGAATAGGTCACAGGATTCAGTCTAGCAATAAAGGCCAGCCAATGAGGCAAAAGCTCAAGCGGAAAGAGCGCTGGGCTGAGCATGAAAAGAGGCATCCCAAGAAAGTTAATCACCCCCCAGAATGTCTCTTGAGATTTTGAGGTGGCTGCCACTATAACAGAGATTCCTGAGAATCCAAGGGAGAATGCAATTACAATGAACATAATTGGAATGATAGACAACATGTTTGCAATGCCTACCCCAAGTGCAAGCGCAATTCCCAGAATTAGACTTGACTGTAGTGCAGAAATGAGAGATATCGCAAGCATCTTCCCAAGTGCAATTGACGTGCGCGATATTGGAGATGTGAGCGCCTTGTTCATGAATCCATATCTTCGGTCCCACAGCGTGTTTACTCCTCCAAAGATGCTTGTGAATATTGCAGTGAGCATGATGACTCCAGGAGCCATGAACTCTATGTACGAGCCTGAAAATCCTACTGATTGAATAAGTGGCCTTGTGCTTGCAAAGGTGTTCCCTATTACTATTATCCAGATTGCTGGTTGGATCAATCTTATCAGTATTCCACTTCTAGATTTCCTGTACCTTTTCATCTCTCTCCAGAAAATTGTATAGGTGTCTGACAGGATCATGCCCTTATCTTCCTCAATCTTTCCCGTTCTTTTTTTCTGTCATATTTTCCGTTATCCTCGCGGAGGTCTCGACCTGTATACGATAAAAATACGTCATCAAGAGTAGGTTTTGTGAGCGATATGGTCTCTACTTTCATTCCAAGTTCATTTGCCTGCTGAAATATTTTTGGCATCAGCAGATCCCCATTGGTAGTAAATACGGTTATCTTGGAGGCGTCAGATGTGACTTCCTTTACAATTGAAATGGCTTTCAAGTCAGAGATTAGGTTGTCAAGTTTTTCGTCAGAGTCTGTTTCAAACACTACCACCTCATTTCCAAGTGAACTTTTCAGAGACCTGGGAGAACCCGTGACCTTGATTTTCCCATGATCAATTATTGATATGTTGTCACAAAGCTTGTCTGCTTCTTCCATATAGTGAGTGGTAAGAAAGATAGACATCCCAAATTCAGTGTGGATTTTTTTTATATACTCCCAGATCTTGTATCGTGTTTGTATATCAAGTCCAAGAGTTGGTTCGTCAAGGAAGAGCACTTTTGGTCTATGCAGTAACCCTCCTGCAATGTCTAGTCGTTTTCTCATTCCACCAGAATAAGTAACGACTTGCTCGTGTTGTCTGTCAGTGAGTTCTACGATTCCCAAAATATCATCAATTTGTTTTTGCATGAATTCTTTTGGCAAGTGGTTAAGCTTGGCCTGAAGAATTAGGTTCTCTCTGCCAGTGAGATATTCGTCTACAGTGGAATCCTGCTGGACGTATCCAATGTTTTCTCGTACCTTCTTTGCCTGCGACGCAACGTCAAAGCCGGCTACGAATGCTTTTCCCGAACTTGGTTTTAGCAGCGTGGTCAGGATCATTATTGTTGTGCTTTTGCCAGCCCCGTTTGGTCCAAGAAAGCCGAAGATCTCTCCGTTTTCTATTTTTATTGAAACTTCATCTACAGCCTTTAGACCGTTCTTGTAAATTTTAGAAAGCAAGTCTGTTTCTATTGCATACAATATCAAAGGAGAATGTGTCCGATTATAAATTGCTACCAACTTGGAGACGCATCATGAAACAAAGTTGTTAGGAAATAAGAAAAATATAGAAAAGTTTTAGGGTTTTTTGTATTCGTCTTTTGTGAGTCTGAGAATTATCTTTTCTCCAACCCCCCAAATTTCTGATGTATGGAATATTCTTGATCCAGTAAGGCCTTCAGTTACTTCGATGGATTCAAGCTCGTTTGTGTTTTTGTTCATGTGAAGTCGCTTTACCTTCCCAATCTTCCTGCCGTCAATGTCAACTACGGCTACGTCTGTCCTTATTGGTGCTGAAGATAGTAGAACCGATTCTTCAGTAAATCTGTCTACATAATCTCTAGACAAAAAGTAGTTCTTGTTGAGTCCTTCATGGACCGTCACACCCACCACTTCCAGCGTATCTGAGTTTATGTGCACGTGCTTTACCTTGCCGTATTCGATTCCTTCTCTGTCAATGACCTTTTTTCCTTTGAATTCGTCTGCCTTTATCTGATTTCTGTTAAATTCTAGCGAAGTTGCCATGAGAGAGCGTTTCCAAGTCAGTTTATTGAATCAGGTATCAGAGTTTTCAATCTAATGGGTTAAATTCTTTAGAACGGAAAATAAGCTTGTGCAGTTCAAAGACGGCCCCATAAGAGCCATTTTATCTACCAAGGGCAGAAAAACTGGAAAGGCTCATGCCGTAGAGCTCAGGGCAGTGTTTTATAGCGGTAAGATCTATTTTTCAAGAAGAAATCCAGATAGCGACTGGCTAAAAAATGCCATAGCAAATCCGGAGGTCAGCGTAACAATGAGCGGTAGTTCCTTTTTGGGCAGGGCATCGCTTGTCAAAGATGAAGTCCTCGCAAAGAAGATATCAAGCATGAAATATGCAGATAAGAGTTCAGAAGAATCGCGAATAGTGCTTGAGGTCACACCATGTGGATGATTGTAGTAACGCCTCTTCTTTCGATTTCTTGCCCGTCTTTTGTTTCAGCCACTATAACCGTAAATGATACGACGTCTCTTTGGAGGCACGTTCTAGCATCCATGTTCAGATGCAGGTCTAGCATTTCCGCATCTTGCTCATCAATATTTGACTCGTCAATTGAGACAGGGCTTGTAGAACTTATGAGAAATCGTTTTTCTTTTTGATGCCAGCCAAGTTTTACCTTAGACCCTTCTCTGCCAACTGCCTTGATGTTAATGTCCACAATCCCTGGCTTTGCAAGTGTATATCCAGACGTATTGTTTACAAAAACTCCTATCTGGAAAGGATATCCTGCTGTATTTTCAGCCATTTTTTGAATCCCGTCATTCATGACAACGTCTACTCCCTTAATTGTGGTTGCAACTTTGGCAATCCAGTCATTTGTGCGTTCCACTATTGCATGTATCCTATCTCTCCTCTTTCTGTCCTCATCGGGTGGAAGTTTGTAATAATCAACCCATGCAAGATAGTCGTTGCAAATGTCCTTGATGAACTGTATACAAGTAACCTTATAGTCCTCTACACTTGAAGCTCTTTCAGAACCCTCATCGTATGGTGCACCACCTTTGTCAAGAGGGAGCATGAATATCTAATGAGAAGCTAGTAATTAAAGAAACTCAATAAAGGTTCTGTCGGGTTATCGAGACCTATGAGGTGATTTGAATGAAACAAAAAAGGCATCTCTCAAAACAACACAACCCAACTAGAGTAATCCTCCGTCAAACCCATAGAACCATTTTGAGGCAAATTATTTTTAACAAAAGGGCAACAAAAGATCACACATCGATCAATATTTCAACTCTAAAAGTTGAGAGGGATAGTCTAGTGACAAAAAAACCTCCCTACGAGAAGCCCTAATTCATTTTGAGTTACATAGGCATCTACAAAACACAATAGAAAAAGGGTTTTCATTACATGGTGTAACTTTTGCTCGTTGTGAACCAGAATATACCGAAAAATTAGCACATGGTAAAGCGGATCTTGTTTTATTCGATGATAAAGATAGAGCATGGGTTGTCATAGAAGCAAAAAAGAAACTAACAGGAGATACATACACTAGAGATTTTGATCCATATTCTCCAAAGGTGATAGAACAAGCACGAAATTATGCACAACAACTTGGCACGCCTTTCTTTGCAACCTATAATGGTGATTTTCTTGTTCTTTTCAAGACTTATGAAAAGTTTAGACCATTCTTAGAAACAATTTCAAAATCCTATAGAATAACTGATGTTGCAACATTTGCGGAAAAATTTCTTAGCGACCTCATTCTTCTTGAACAACAGAAAGCAAAATGGGATAAACCTGATGATGCTTTTGTTTCTCGCTTAAAGCAATTACACCAAAGAATAACCAGAATTTACTTACCAGTATTAGATAAGATTCTTCTAGGTACAAAAACCGAAGAAAAAATCTTTACTAGAGATTATGAAAAATGGGTAAAAAGACAAGGATTTGATGTCAAAAATAAAGCCAAAGAAATTGAAGAAAATTTTGCTAGACAGAGATCCTACCTTCTTCTAAATCAAGTATTATTCTATAAAATACTCGAAAATGAACCATCTTATAGAGATGATGTCACAAAACTAAATCCAGTATTACACTCAAGGGATTTACCTAGACGATTATGCCAGTATTTTAGGAAGATAGTAAGAGATGTGGACTTCAAGGCAGTTTTCGAACCTGATCCAATATTCAATAGAATACCAATCTCAAATAAAATGGCTGAAGAACTAAATGATTTCTTAGGTGAATTTGAGAAATATGATCTGACATCATTTGACAGCGACATAATAGGTAGGATTTATGAACATTTGATTCCTTCAACAGAGCGACATAATCTAGGTCAGTATTATACACCCCCTGTAATAGTAGAACTAATTACAGATCTTTGTATCAAAAATGCAAATGATACAATATTAGATCCAGCTTGTGGTAGTGGTAGCTTTCTTGTAAAAGCATATAGAAAAATAAAAGAACTAAATCCACACAAATCCCATCAAGACATTCTTAATCAGATCTACGGTATTGATATAAACCAATTTCCAGCACATCTTAGTGCAATTAATCTATCAATACAGGAAATTACGAAAAAAACTAATAAGGTTCCTATTGAGATTGCCGATTTCTTTGACATTAACGTAAGTCAAGGTCGTTTTGCACGTAAGATGGCAAGCATTACTGGTGAAGAGATAGATGAATCAACCCCAATACCAAACACAGTTCGAGTGATAGTTGCAAACCCGCCATATATCAAACAACAAAAGATTTCCGATAAACAAAAAACTAGAAAACATCTGAAAAAATTGAAAACCATCCTATCTCAGACCTCTGATATTTACGCATACTTTTTTACCCACTCCTTTGAATTTTTGCAGGATGGTGGTAAGATTGGTTTTATCACATCAGATAGATGGTTAGATACGAGATATGGAGAACAATTACAAAAGTTCTTCTTAAATAACTTCAAGATTAAATCTGTAATCAAGTTTGACAAACAAGCTTTTGAAACGCCCCTTATAGGTTCAGCAATAACAATATTGGAAAAAAATAACTCTGTAAAAGAAAGAGATGAAAATTTGGTCAATCTCATCCGAATTAAAGGACATATGAACATCGAAGAGATTGTAGGTATTGCTGAAACAACTTACAAATCAGATAGAATGCATGATGAGAAATCATATAGAATTTTCACGATAAAACAAGAGTTTTTGAAAAATGATACAAAATGGAATAGATACCTTTACGCACCAGATCTGTATCTTGAACTACAGGGGAATAGCAAGCTAACCCAACTTATCGAAGTAGCTGACATCGAACGTGGTCGTACGAGTGGGGTTAATGAATTTTTTTACCTCAAACAAGAGGATATAGACGCACATGGACTAGACCGTTCATTATTCAGTCCTTTGATGAAGGCTATAGCCCAAGCAGAGTTTGTAGATTTTAAGAAAAATGAAACAGAATGGTTGGTCTTAGATCTTCATCATGTTATCGAGAAAGCACTTCATAAATCTGGTAAAGAATTGATTCCACGTAAAGATCAAACTATGGCAGGATTCATTAAAGAAAAACTACATGAAGCAGGATATGAAAGCCTTTATCGATACATAAATCTGGGCGAAGAAAGGAGATACCATAAACGTCCTACCTGTAAAACAAGAAATGTGTGGTTTGATCTTGGTGACTTACCACGACCATTGTTCATTTTTCCTGATGTATATTGGAAGAAAACATCAGTTCCTTACAATGTGGATAAAGTAGTCATAGACAAACAACTCTATACACTTTCACCGAAACCAGATATTGATGAAATGGTTTTAGGCGGAATTTTAAACTCTGATTGGTTACCGTTGTTTAGAGAATTGAATGGGAGAACGATTATGGGTGAAGGGTTGAATAGAAATCAAGTTATGGTATATGAAGCTAAACAGATACCAATACCAGATCCACGAAAGTTTACTGCTCAACAATCCAAGCGTATCAAGTCAGCCTTTGAAAAACTACTATCAAAATCTCGAACGGTATCAGAGCAGGAATTAAATGAAATTAAACGTGAACTCAACAAAGCTGTTCTTGTTACTCTTGGATTGGAAGAAAGAGCAGAAGAACTTGAAAAGGTAGTAAAACATCTAGTAGAAATCAGAATACAAGGTGGGGGCATAGCAACCGAGATAATGGTTGAAGAATCAAAACCTAAGACAATACAGGTTAAACGCCCTACAGTTACCAAAGGTAGTCTGGACGAATTTCTCTAATTTCTTTTTTCTTCTGTTTTGTCTAAATTTCATTTAAAATCCTTTAGTGACTCTATGTTATAATTATCCATAAAAGTAAAATAAGATATAACATGTGATATGAACCTGTTGAAGGAAATAGTATGTCCTTTTTGCAAATCAACTAATACCACAATTCTCAAAAGCTGGAATTATGGAACGTATGGAGCAATTAAAGTATTTAACATGCAATGTAAATGTGGTAAAAATTTCAAATATTATAGATCAAAGAAAAATACTTGGACAATTCCAAAGAAAAAATAATTCTAATTGAATCTACTTAACTTTTCTTCAATCTCATTAATTTTCTCAATAATTTTATGTTTCTGCTTTTTTAGAAATTCCAATTCTGCCTCTAACGCTTTTCTCTTGGCTTCCTTGGTATCGCTCTGACCGCAGTAGATCTCTTTCTTTTTCTGCTCATCTGTATCATAGTAAGAGTAGTATAGGTATTGCTTGCCCTTCACGGTCTTTGTAGTTGTAGGCATCTAACATAAATTTCAATAACTCATTCTTAAGTGTTATCCCACATTCAGAGATAACTTTAATAATAGTTATACCCATATAAGGTATAACGTGAACCAAAGAGAAATACGAGCAAAACAAATGATGGAGGTATCAGGCTATGTATCTCAATTTGAGCAAAACAAGTTTAAGGTAAGATCACAGACAAATCCAGACAAATTCTACATTGTACAAAGAACTGGAAATGGTCTTATCTGCGAGTGCAAAGACCATGAAGTTAGAAAGGCAGACTGCAAGCACATCAAAATTGTATTGGAAGTAATCAGAAAAAACAAGTGTTATCAGAATAACACCTTTAGAATTATGGAAAGGGCAAAACTAAAACTCTGTAAATACTGTGATTCGGGAAGAATAACAAAGAAAGGCATTAGAAAGAACAAAGACGGAAAGATTCAGATCTTCAAATGTCTTGATTGCAAAAAGCGATTCTCTGAAAATATTGGCTTTGAGAAGATGCGATACAATGACAATATTATCACAGGTGCATTGCAAATGTACTACTCTGGTATGTCTGTTAGAGACATTGAGAGCCATTATGAGATGCTAGGAATCAAGGTTAACCATTCAAGTATCTATGATTGGATATGCAAATATTCGACTCTAACATCTCAATACCTGAACCAGATAGTTCCAAGAGTAGGAAATTGGATAAGAGCAGACGAAGTTTGGATTAAGGTGGCTGGGAAACAAAAGTATCTCTTTGCAAGCATGGATGATGATACAAGATATTGGCTAGCCTCAGACTTGGCAGATACCAAATTCCAGCACAATGCAGACAAGCTACTACAACTAACAAAAAATGCTATAGGCAAGACTCCCAAGCAATTCATAACGGATGGATTGCCAGCATACAAGAAATCCTCAAGACGAGTCTTTGGCAAAAAGACAACTCACACAAGACACATTCACATTCAGGATGATATGAACAATAACAAGATGGAGAGGCTAAACGGTGAGATCCGAGACAGGGAAAAAGTATTCAGGGGTCTAAAGAAAGACGACACACCAATTCTTGAAGGTTTGAAGGCGTACTACAACTATACCAAGAAACATGGTGCATTGAAGGGCAAGACCCCTTCCGAGTCTGCAATGATAGAAGTTGACGGCAAGAACAAGTGGAAAACCATCATTCAAAACGCTAGTCTCTACAAGCAGAATCACGCCTAAACTTTTACTTTAATTTTGAATCATTAAATTTCGGAGAAAATTTAGGTCTCGATAACCCGACAGAACCTCAATAAATATATGAGAATTTTTTTAAGATTGTAAGTGTTGAGTTTTTCTTCAATTATTGCAGAACTTAGAAAGGAGCTTACATCAAACATGCCGCAAATAAGAATTCTGTTGAAAAAAAGTCCTGCAATGGCATTTACAACAATAAATGATATCGCATCAAATGTAGGAAAAAAACACGGTATCGTGCTTTCATTGAATTTTCCGCAGAAGGGGAAGATCGAAGATTTTGAATCATATGGAACAGAGAATGTAGGAATGGTGTTTCAGAGAAACAGCAAGAGCTTTCCAATATCAAGGGAGTTGATAAAATCAAAAGCCGCTGAAATTCTAGAAAACTCCCAGATTCATGACGCATACATGTATGAAGGAAAGGAGGGGGTAAGAATAACATCAGAGAACATCAGGCTTGACATATTGCCAGCATCTTTACATGTATGGGGCAAATTTGATAAAAAGACATCAGAGTTTTGCGACTGGCTCTTGGTTAACTGTTATCAACTTAAACCAGGAGTTGACGGGGCTTTGAGCGAGACTAGCTCAAAAGTATAATCTACGGTACCATCAAAATTGTATACTTGTGCCTTTACTGGCAGTGGAAGGTTATCCACTATCCAGAACTTGTTTTCATTTGCTCCCATCCTATAAGACAGCATGTAAGCATTTGCAGAACCAAAGCCAAAAGACATAGTTCCCACATCGGTTACAGTAAGTTTTTCATGATTTGCTCCAATGTATAGATCTCCCCATTCAGCACCTTTTGCAAGATACTGGTCAACGGTAGCATAGTCACGCATTGAAAAAACAGATTGGTCTAAAATATCAAAATATGGTTTTGCTTCAGGCAAGACATTGGGATAATCGTAGACGAGGCCAATTTGGACTGTCTGATTTATTATTTTGTTGCCGTCAATTGGCTTTATCTGCACAAGCAAGCTTTGATTGTTATCTTGAATGGGCAAAAACTTGATGTCTGCAGTAAAGTTTGTATTGTTAAAAGAGACTCGGTATACCATTTCGGGATCATATTGTGAGCCTTTTCCCATGTGCCACATGTGTGTAGTGCTTGGCAATGGATTGAGATGCAAATTTGTAAAAAATGGCCACACCAGACCTACAACGGCTGACACTATAACAATAGCAAAAATTGCTACAAGTTTTATGCTTGCCATTTTGCTTATCCAGCTACCTAGCCAGCGCATAGTTAAAGGTTTCAAATAAGCAAATATAGTGGAACGATATGTACTTCGCACATGTGCGAATGTGAAAAAGTTCACATGTATGAAGTTGAGTTCAAGCTGGACGGCATGACAGTAGTTCCCACACACAAAAACTGTGGAGATTCTCTAAACGAAAAGCAAGTAGACAAGTTTCAAAAAGAGCTTGTAAAGACGTGGGGAATCAAGGACGAGGAAGAAAAGTAGTGCTTTTTAAAAAATAAAAGAAAAAAAGGTCTGAAACCTATCTGAATGAAGCTACTTGTTCTTTACAAACTGATGCTTTGCATGTACAATTAGCATCACAATAGCATTCGCCTTGCATTGCGCAATCGCATTCTACCTTATTTTCCGATGCTGATTCGCATCCGCATGCCGCGTCTGTCATATCTGAGGGATCTCCTACAGGGTTTTAAAGGTTATTAAAAAACTCGTGCAGGTAATCTGTTATTTTCTATCTTTTATATCAGCTAAAAGCTCATTTGTTCTTTCCAATAGTGCACTTGCTTGCTTGTCTATGACCGTATGATCGCTTTCTATGTCAAGTGCAACCTTTAGTACGTGGATATATTCCGGGTTTTTATGAATTTGATTTTTGACCTTGACTATGTTGTTTCGGTTTATGTATCCTAGATAAAAGTAACAGTCAGATAATAACGAATTTTCAACTAGATAATCGTATTTTCTTTTGATTATCCTAGAGTGACCGTTATTTTCAACCATATCAGAGAACCCCATGGTGGACTTGACCATCCTTGCAAGAACTGAGGTGGAGGCCCTTTCCACCCCAAGTATTTGGTGCACAAGAGAAAAGGTCTGATTGATGTCATTTTTTTTCAAGCGCCTAGTTATTTCCAGCATATGAGTAGGGCTAGGCCGTTTTGAATTGAATGAAAACAGTGCGTCCGCAAGAAAATAAGAGGCACATTTTGTCCACACTGCTGCAAATGGCTCGTTGGTTTTTATTGCCTCCCTAGCTTTATTTGCAAAGATTCCTGCATCTACAAGACAACTTTGAGTGTATGAGTTTGAGATCTTTTCCTTTTTTTCCTTTATCTTTGCAAGAAACATGCGCAGAGTCCACTGGTCATCATGTAATACAGTCAAGTTTTCCAGCTGAGTCAAGACTGAAACGTTATCTTCAGACAATGAGCAGTGATGCAGTTTTATCATGTCACCAGAAATTTCGTGAACAGACTCTCCTGACTTGTCATCAAATACACTTATGTTGTATTCACAGCAGTCAAGGCTCTCCCCATTATTTCTACATCCTCCAAAACCTATAGGGTTTTCGCGTATAGATAGCAACTCTGGAATTTTCCTAACGTCCATGGGAATTCAAGTTACAATTTTGCTATAAAGTATCAAAGCTGTTAAAATTTACAAATACATTAATCGAAAAATGTTGCATCCTGTCACAAAAATTATGGTTTTATGGTTCTTGCTTTATCAGGTCACTGGCATCTGGAAAATTTTCGTTTCTTTTCAGATAGACGGCAACCTCCAGTTTATTTCCGTTAAATGATACTGTAATGTCTTTAACCAGGCTTTCATAAAGAAAGAATTTTTTTCCATCCGGTCTGATTTCATAGGATACGTCCAGCAAGCCATTTTTTTGAAGAAGTTTCAGTCTTCGATATACTATGCCCATGAAGATCCCACATTCAGAGCTTAGCTGAGAAGCAGATTTGGGCACCTTATCTATTGCTTGCAAAATAGCAATACAGTATTCATCTGCCACTATACGTGACAGTTCTTCGTTGCTTGTTTTCCCAGTTACTAGCAAGTTCTACATCATTACTGTTGAGGTTTGAAAATTTTTAAATTCCAAGTACACAGAGCAACACAAAAATTTGATTCATCCTCATAGATGTACATAGATGTACATCAATGTATAACAATTCAGGTAACAAAGTTCTTGTGCATTTTTTGATCATAAATATTACAAAATAATAAGAAAAACTCGCAGAAAAAATCAAAAAAGAAGATCATATATCTTACAAAATCTGGTTTTTCAAAAATAGAAATCGTGTCCATCATCATATTGCAAGGATATCATCATTGTAACATGGCACAAATGCCCGCTCTGATTCCAAAAGAAGTTGAGATCCAGAGACTGAAGAAGATCTGGATGGTAGTGATTGCCATGGGATCAATTGCTGCATCTGTAGAAGTGGATAACTTTGTAGACGGCTCGCTACATCAGACATCAATTAGAGACAGTGCCTTCACACCAGCACATTGGTGGTTATACAGCCACTTTATTGCCTTACCACTTGGTTGGGCCTCAGTGGCAATGTATGACAGAAAGGTACCAATCCTGAGGGGTCCAAACAACTCAATGAACACCGGTCTAAAGATGACAATTCTAGGTTACCTAGCAACCATGTTTACAATTGGTGTCAACGAGCTGTGGCACTTCTGGTATGTAGAGGAAATCTTTGCAGTTCCAAACCACTGGATGTTCAACATGGGTGTCGTCGTAGCATTCATGGGCGCACTTGC
>JAJPKL010000035.1 GCA_021323705.1 Nitrososphaerota archaeon | reverse complement strand
GTCTTAAAAGTCATGGTGCATGCGGGAGTTGCCAAGCCTGGTCAAAGGCGCAGGGCTTAGGACCCTGTCTTTTAGGAGTTCGTGGGTTCAAATCCCACCTCCCGCATCTTTTAATGAATTATACAAAGCTGCATTTCTTTGTGGCTGTGAAAGTGAGTGCTACAAAAGTTGTTTGAGCATTCGTAGCAATGCCAGTCGCCTATAGTAGAGCACACCTTGCAGGTTTTTATTGGATTGTTGTGATCGTAACTGTTTATCCTGCCTCTGTTCCTGTTAGAATTCTTTGATTTATCCATTATTTTTCCTCGGAATACAAAATTGAGAAAGCGTCCTCGTTCATTCAACCACTCATTACAGAGTCAAGATATCTAGTTCTACTAGCATTTGATAATTTTCCATATTCCAAAAGGCTATTTAAGCATTAATAAAGCGCAGGATGCGTACCAATCAAAATGGAAAAGACGAAGGTAGAGCTCACAATAGTTGGAAAAGACCACGAAGGAGTAGTTGCAGGTTTTACTAATTTCATTTTTCAAAATGGTGGAAACATTGAGAAAATAAACCAAAACGTAGTCAAGAGCCTTTTTGGGATGTATATGGAAGCTTCCTTCACAAGAAAAATCGACATAAAAAAATTCAATGCGGAAGCAGAAAAAATTGCAAAGAATCTCAAGATGGAAGTAAACATACATCATGAGTTGTCAGAGAGGAAAAGAGTTGCGGTCTTGGTCACCAAAGAGCCACACTGTCTTGAGGCCATACTTGATGCAAGAGCAAAGAGACAGCTGAGAGGCGAAATCGCGGTAATCATCGGTACAGAAAATTCATTGGCAAAGATTTCCAAAAAAGCAGGAATTCCTTTTGTGCTGGTAAACGAAAAAGATCAGGCCGGAGCAGAAGAAAAGATAATTTCCATTACAAAAAAATACAATGTTGATCTCATAGTACTTGCAAGATACATGAGAATACTTTCTCCAAACTTTGTGTGGAGATATCCAAACAGAATAATCAACATACATCCATCACTTTTACCTGCTTTCCCAGGAGCCTTTGCATATGTTCAAGCATATGAACGCGGTGCAAAGATTGTTGGCTGCACGGCGCATTATGTTACAGAAGATCTAGATCAGGGACCAATCATATTCCAAGATGCCTTTGCAATAGATGAAAATGAGACTCTTGAATCCCTGAAAAAGAAGGGTCAGAGGTTGGAGGCAAGAACACTTCTTGAGGCGGTAAAGATGCACCTTGAGGGAAGACTTGAAGTATATTGGGGGAAGGTGCACGTCAGGCCAAGACGATCTAAATGATAGTAAGGAATCTTTCAAACCCAATCATTCTAAAGGAGATTAGAAAAAATCCTGTTGCCATCATCCCGGTGGGCTCTATTGAGCAACATGGTCCACATCTGCCAATCTCTACAGATACGGATATTGTATACCACATTGCAAAAAAGGTCTCAGAAAAGACAGGATTCCTTCTGCTTCCCACCATAGAGTGTGGCGTATCGTTTGAACACCATCCATTTTTCAACCTAAGTACAAGTCCGGATGCTCTCCAAAGGTACCTAGTAGATATGTGTATATCGCTTTGGAAAAACAAGATCAAGACAATAATAATACTCAACGGCCATCACGGAAACCAAAAGGCACTAAAGGGGATCCCATCCAAAGTTGCCAAAAATAAGAAGAATGGGCCTCGGGTCATTGTCTGGTCATATTGGCACTTTATGAAGCAAAGGTTTGACCATGCAGGATTTGTAGAGACGTCCATCATGCGTGCAATATCAAAACAGGTAGAGATGGACAAGGCAGAGAAGGGGTTAGTTGAGAGCGACCATACAAAAAAAGAGCTGAAAAGGCTAGGCAGGATCGCAAACAAGTCATTTATCGCTGTCACAAAAAATGGTGTCTGGGGAGACCCAAGGCATGCAACTGCAAAAGATGGGAGAAAAATCCTAAAAGAAATAATCACATCCATTGTAAAAGAGATCAAGATATCTAGGCTTTAATAATAATTGAATGGTTATTCTATCATTACCTCTAGATTTTATTATTAAAGCCTATTTGATTTCTGAATTGATTGTAACAAAGTCAGTTAAACAACCTCATCATTGCCGGCAACTAGATAGACTTATGGAAGAATTCAGACATATGGTAAATGAGGCAATTAGGATAGGAATTGAAAAGAACATTACCTCAAAATTAAGATTGCGAAATGAACTCTATCTAAAATTCAAGAATGAGTTTCATACGTGCTACATAAGCATGGCGGTTTTCAAAGCCCATGCGTTGCTAAAATCTTACAGAAAGTCATTCAAGAAAAACTCTAACACAAAAAAACCATATGTACAGAAAAAATTTTTTGTTGTTAATTCTTTTGTATACCGAATATTAGATGGCGATATGAGGATTCCAACAAGACCTAGAGAGTTTGTGAAAATCTCTCTCAATAAATATACATTAAATATACTTTCAGAACCTAACCTGAAATTTGGTAATGCTACAATCTCATCTGATACTATTTCAATATCATTTTCGAAAGATATCGATCAAAAGAAACCTCATGGGTATATGGGAATTGATACGAATCTAGCTAATGCAACCTCTATTGACGAGAGGGGAAAGACTACTGTCGTAGATATGTCAAGTATTATTTCAAGGAAGATAAAATACCGAGATATTATATCTCATTTTACCAGACACGATGTAAGGATACAGAAGCGACTCAAGTCAAAATACGGTCAGAAACAAAAGAATTATGAAGATACATACTTGCACCAGAAATCAAAAGAAATCATATCAATGGAAAAACAAATTTTTGTGGAGAACCTCAAAGGAATGCGTAATTTGTACAAGAGGGGTAATGGACAAGGTGTTAGATTTAGATTTAAAATGAATTCATGGACCAGATTCAAGTGGCAAAAGATGCTAGATTACAAATCTCAATGGCAAAACGGATTTCCAGTAATTTTTGTAAATCCCAGCGGAACAAGCTCAAAGTGTTCGATATGTGAGGCAAAGATGATCCTCGAAGAGAACCGAATGTTGTATTGTTCAAGATGTGGTTTACACATTGACCGTGACGTCAATGCGGCCAGAAATATTTTGGCTAGAGGGATGCAGTTCGTCCCCGACGCAGTGCAAGGTGAAGTTATGAAGCAGTCAAAAGAGGCTGAGCAGATTGCACCGAACTTATTTGTCGGCATGTTCCGATGAAATAGTAGAACTTCAAACTTGCCTTACTGGCCCATATAAAGAATCAATCAGATGGCAAAGACAAGAGGATACAGAGTTAAGCCATACCATTACACAGGCTTCCTTTGTTCGCTGTCTTAGACCGATTTCCATTACGAAGGGTTGAAGATAAAAGGCGGATGCAGTTTGCCAAATCTGATTTTATAGCTATTGATGATATATTGGTTTAACAGAATCTACCAATGAAATTTTAATATATACCCTCGATAGAGTGGGTAATAAGTGAAATAAATGTCAGTCGACATGGCAGTAAAAGTACTTGATGAAAGCCTCAACAAGGTTGTTCTTATCAAGCTCAAAGGCGGCAAAGTGATAAGAGGTAATCTACATGGCTTTGATCAGCACATGAATCTGCTACTTGACTCATCAGAAGAGATCCCTTCTGAGGGTGAGGCAAAGAGCCTAGGAACCATTGTAGTTAGAGGAGATAACGTGGTTATCATATCTCCTCCACCAAAGTGAAGACACAATGACTAAAGGCACAACCTCCATGGGAGGATACACAAAGAAGCACACACATATTAGATGTAGAAGGTGTGGAAAGAATTCCTTGCATGTAAGACATAAGAAGTGTGCAAGTTGTGGTTATCCTGACGCAAGAATAAGAAAATATACTTGGATCAAATGGTATACGTAGATGGAAGAGATCGCCCTAGTTTTTAGTTCTCTAGCGGGCGCATGCACAGCAGTTGCATTAGATAAGATCCCAAGACGAAGATACAAACAGACAGTTACGATAAGTTCTGCAGTAGAAAGCCAGTTACATTCATTGAAAATTGAGAGAGAGATTCTAACCAAGACAATTACAAGGCTACACAGTGAAGAGTCAAACGTCTCAAGAATCCAGCGCGACAAGCTGCTCATTAGATACCAGCACCAGCTTGGAGCCATATCAGCCAAGATAGAAAAACTTGAGATGGCAAGCAAGTATGCCGACCTTGGACCAATTGGTGACAGTCTCATTTCGCTAATGGACTCCAAGCTGTCAAAAATGGACCAGAGGTTGCATGAAATTTCATCAAAGATAACAGTTAACGCTACTCCATCTGTTGTGCAGACAGTACAGACAGCACAGATAGTACAGCCAACAGTACAACAACAAGTTCAGCAGACAAAACAAGAAACAAGACAAGTGGTTCAAGAAAAACCACAAATTGAAAAAACAGAGCCAAAAGTAGAGATCAAGCAAGAAAGACTGGAGGTTCCAAAAGAAAAGATTCCAGAACCACTTCCTCCAATAGACATGCACTTACCGGAAAAACATGTGTCAGTCGAACTAAGTACGTTAACTACAATTCCAAGCAAGATGCCGGAATTTCCTGTGGAGTTTATCAAGCCTACTGCAACAATTGAGACTCCAAAGAGCGTAGAACCGGCACCAAAGATAGAGACACCACAATTGATTGTACCAGTAGAGCCTACACCCCTTGTTACTAAAGAACCTCCAGTTATACAGACGCCAAGCCCAGAACCTTCAATAGAAAAGAAGGTACAGATCCCAACACCTATCAAGATTCCCGAAGAAGAAAAAATTGAAGATGATGATAAAGATCTAGATAAGATAAAAAGCGAGATAATGAAGGCACTTTCTAAACTGGAACAAGTAGAGGTAGAATAGTTGACAGTAGATGATGCCATAAAGGCATTGTCACCTCAAGCGTTAAAGATGGTGAAGAACAATTACGTGGTTGGTCTTGGCAGCGGAAGAGCTGCAACTGCGATAGTCAAGCTTCTATCAACACACTTGAAAAAAAACAGTTTTTCCATAAAAGCAATTCCAACATCCTTGCAAATCAAGATGGAAGCAGAAAGAGGAGGCATACCAATTATCGAACCCGATCAAATAGATCATATCGACATAGTATTTGATGGAGCTGACCAGATAGATGCGAAAGGCAACATGATAAAGGGTGGAGGGGGAGCCCTACTCCGTGAAAAAATTCTTATCAGCATAGCAAAAAAAGTTGTAATCATAGCAGACGAGACAAAATTTGTAAAGAAACTCTCTCGGAGTGTACCAGTTGAGGTTCACCCCTTTGCAAGAAATACTGCAGCTATGAAGATCAAATCATACGGAGGAAAACCCAAGATACGTTTATTTGATAGAGGATATCCGTTTGTGACAGAAAACGGTAACATAATACTTGACTGTGAGTTTGGTGATATTTCAAACCCAAAATTACTTGCAACAAAAATAATAGAGATTCCTGGCGTCATGGAAGTTGGGATATTTACAAGACCTGATGTGATCTTTAAGGCAAAAGAAAACGGCAAATTTGAAATATTATGATGCAGGTCTTGCGATGAACTTGCCAAAGCCTTGCTTTACTACAACCTTTGAATCTTCAGCAACAACTGTTCCCCTCACCAAAGTTTTGACTGGCCACCCCGTTAGTTTCCATCCTTCGTATACAGTATAGTCAGAAAATCCATTCAAGATCTCGGCTGAGACCTTTTTTTCTGCTTTCATGTCTACAAGCACAATGTCTGCATCGGTGTTTTTTTGAATTATCCCTTTTTTTGGATACAGACCAAATATTTTTGCCGCATTCAGACTAGTAAGACTTGAGAGCTGTGGCAGAGTTAGTCTTCCCTTGTTTACCCCTTCGCTGAGCAAAATAGGTAATGCCGTTCCCATTCCGGGAAACCCCGCAAGGGCTTCCCAAACTGTATCTCCGCCTATTTTGAGTCGTAGTTGGTTTGCTACATGATCGGTTCCAATTGTATCTATTGTTCCACTCTTCACCTCCTTCCAGATCCTTTCTGTATCACTCGATGATCGAATAGGCGGCATTACTTTTGCAAGGTATCCTTTTTGGGATTCGTATGATAACGTAAGATAATGAGGGCAGGTCTCTACAAAAATTTTGGTTCCATTTTTCCTCTCTTGTAATATTGCATCCATTGCTGCTTGAGAACCAATATGTACAAAATAAAGAGTGCAACCAGCCTTTCTTGCAATCCGTGACGCCACTTCGATAGATTTCACTTCTGACTCTGCAGGCCTGCTCTCCGACCAAGCGCCAAGCCCATTCTTGTTTTTGGCCTTTGCCTCTCGCATACCGCAAGAACACATCTGATAGTCTTCTGCATGGATAAGCACTGGACAGCCAAGTGAGGAGGCCTTTTCAATTACGCGTTCTACAATCTTTGAATTTATTTCCACCCTGTCTTCTACAAGTTCATTTTTTCCTGGCACCATGTCCATGTATACATGCCCTACCTCATCTCCAAGATTCATGTAGAGCTTAAATGACGTTATTCCTTTTTTTGCGCAAAACTCCATCTCATCAATCTGGCTTTGATGCAAGACTGATGCATGTATGGTATAATCGATGTAGTGCGACTTGGCACTATTGTCAAGATGCAGGTCAAGATCTTTTTTGTATGAACCGCCCATGCGCAACATCCTCATCATGGTGGTTACTCCTCCAACTGCCGCAACTCCAGATTCTGTGGCGGCTGCCTGTTCTATTGGAGAATACACACCGTAATGTACGTGTGGATCTATCATGCCAGGTAGTGCGACAAGGCCTTTTGCGTCAATTTTTTTGTCGCACTGCGGAGTATCATTTGTCAGACCAACTATTTTTCCTTCGTCGATTACGATATTTTTGTCAATAATTCCATTTGGTAGTATTACATGCGAATTTATAATTATTGTATCAAAAGTCATCGAAAACTTTGCTAAAATCCCAGTATTATTCTTTGACCAAATAAATAAAAGCAGATGACATTCTCGATAACAAAAGGGCCGGTAGTCTAGTGGTAGTGATGCCGCGTTCGCAACGCGGATGTCGGGGGTTCAAATCCCCCTCGGTCCATACATTTTTTATTATAATCTCCTGTGAGATTTTTAATCTCATATATACCAGGTATAGAACATATTTCATAAGGCAAGAAATAGAAAAGGCTAAGATGTATATCATTATAGTTGACCAACTATTACTATTGCCTTGATTGTAAGAAGATCATTGTGAGTGTCAACCGAGACTATGGACCGAGATGTCCAAAATGCAGAGATAAGGCAAAACAAGAATAATCAAAGATTCCCAACCAGATCAAAACTAGTCATACAAAAAACAATATACACCCAATACAACTAGTTTAAGTGATGAAGGTATTCAACGGAAAATTGGCGGCAGAAGATTACATGTCAAACCATACTTTGACCTTTTCGACACCAGAGCTTACCTTAATGAGATTTGCTTTTTGGCTTGGTGACATGGTTCCAGACCTCAAAAACCCAGGTCAGCAGATGCCACGAATTATGACATTTGTAGAAGAAAAAGACTTTGTTCCGACACCTGTTGTAGACGATGACAAGTTTGTTCCAACAGGAGCTGTAAAAACCATTAGTGGCCTTTACGGAAACATAAACACTGAGATAAGTTCAAGTTCAAAATTTTGTTCTGAATGCGGTACAAAACTTTCTGTAAACGCTAAGTTTTGTACAGAATGTGGGGCAAACCAAGACTAGATCTTGTTTCCACACTTGGTGCAAAATTTGGATGTTGGTTTAACAGGCGAACCACAAGAACTGCATACAGGACCTGTTTGCTGAACATCTTTTGGCAAAAGCGATGGGTCCGGTGTCGGTAGTACTCCCGGTGTTGAAAATGCCGATGCTGCTGAAATGATCGACGGTGGACGGCCAGCGCCAGGCAGTGTAGCTGCCGTTACCTGTGAGGCCTGCGGTCCTCCAAAACTCATTCCGCTTGGCATTGTACCACCACTTGATGGAACAGTTTTTCCTCCAGCAGATTTATCAAGTGATTTTTTTAGCTCAAAGATAACCTTGACTGCAAGAAATTCTAGAGCAGAGTAGGCAACAACATAATCTCCAAGTTTCTCAAAAAATTCCTTTTCTGATAACTTGCCTTGCTTGTACATACCATTGGCATCAAGAAATGACTCGTAGTATCCTTGTGTATCGTTGAGTAAATTTTGTAGCTTGTCAAATAAGAGGGTAAGAGTGTCTACTTCGCCAAATGACATGAAGACAGTTCACTCTGACCTGTATTTATTTTAGATCGAAAAAAGGTAGGTAAGGTTTTGTTTCTAGGCTTTCTCAAGGGCCCGGTCTATCATTGTCTTGTAAGACGACTTTGATGCGGCTCCTACCTGTTGTGCAACTATCTGGCCTTTATTGAATAGAGCAAGAGTCGGTATGCTAAACACGTTGTACTTTGATGCAAGCTCATTGTTTTCATCAACGTTTACCTTCACAAAGTTAACCTTTCCTGCATATTCGCCTGCAAGTTCCTCAATAACAGGTCCAACCATTCTGCACGGACCACACCATTCAGCCCAAAAATCTACAAACACAGGAAGTTGAGAATTTATTACTTCTTTCTCCCAATTTTGTTGGTTAACAGGTTTTGCTTTATCCATACTTTATCAAAGAATTGTAACCCTAAATATATTGAACGCTTTTTTACCAGCGGCTTCTCAGACCGTAATAGTTTCTTCCGCCGCCACTCCCATATCTTCGTCTTCCATCATGTCTCCTGTCATCGTGTCTTCTTCCTCCGCCGTGAGATCCATAGCCTCTCCTTTGCGGCATCTCACGCTTTAATGGATCTGGTATCTTTACCTCTATACCAAGTTCCTTGTTCAGATCACGCATGGCAACCTTGGTCTGGCTCGATATTGCCTTGAAATCGCCAATCGAAGAATATGATACGAGTGTGATTGCCCTGCCCTTTGCTCCAGCTCTTGCAGTCCTACCTATCCTGTGGAAGTAGACCATGTCGTGGCTTGGTACGTCATAGTTTATGACAAGCGCAACTTCTGGAACATCGATGCCCCTTGCTGCAACATCGGTTGCAACTAGTATGTCTGCCTTTCCTTTTCTGAAGAGATACATGGCCTTGTCACGCCTGAATTGAGACATGTCTCCCTGAATTGAGACCACGTTGAGTTTGCTTGCTTTTTCAAGCTCGTGTGCTACTCTTCGTGTTCTTTCTTTGGTTGAGCAAAAGACAATTGTCTGACCAGTTTTATTCTCTCTGATAAATCGTAGTAAAAAGTCTGTTTTTTCCCTGTCCCTGATAACAAGGAAGGCTTGCTCTATGCCTTCTCCACTGAGGTCATCAGCATCAATAAAGATTCGTTGTGGATTTTTCATGTATTTTTCTGCAAGCATTAGAATTTCGGGCGGCATGGTAGCAGAAAATAATGCTGTAATGTGCTGCTTTGGAACAAGGTCTAGTATGAACTTGATGTCATCGATGAATCCCATGTCAAGCATGGTGTCGGCCTCATCAAGTACAACATACTTTACATTGTTTAGTCTTATAGATCCGCGCTTGATATGGTCAATGAGCCTGCCTGGTGTTGCAACTACAATTTCTACTCCCCTTTCGAGTTCACTGAACTGTACATTGATGCTTTGCCCGCCATAGATTGTCACATATCTGATATTGGAATGTCTTGAAAACCTCTGAATCTCACCTGTTATCTGCACTGCAAGCTCTCTTGTTGGTGCAAGTATGATGGCCTGTATGCCACCCTTTGGTACGATGGTCTGAATTATTGGCAGTGAAAACGCCGCAGTCTTTCCAGTTCCTGTATGAGCTTGACCTATGACGTCCTGTCCTGACAGTAATACTGGAATTGCTGCTGCTTGGATAGGAAACGGCTCGTCAAAATGGATCTCACTTAGCGCTGTAAGTATTGGATTCTTTATCCCTAGTTCTTCAAATCTTGTCAACATTAATCATCTTTTTATGGAAAATGACAGAGAAGTTTGTTTGGTAAATTTCCGTCATTATTTTTGTTTAAACTTGCCTTTTGTCTCTAATAACTCTTTCCAAATTATTGAAAAAAACTAGATTATTTTTTAAAATTGTATAATCTGTCATTGCCATACGTGTCAGAGATTTGACCAATCGGTGTCATATACATACTTAAATGAGTTTTTCATAGACTAGAACCATGAGCAGTGAATTTCGCTTGAAAAAACTCAGAGGATCTGGAGGATATATAATGGCGAGCGTCAATGATGAGCAGCAGAGGAAAGGAAATCTTGGCGGGCCCGATTTGTTTCTGGCACCGGTTGGTCGCCTAGACTTTGAAAAGATCTCGAAATATTACTGCAACACTTGCGAGAAAGAGTACGAAGGAAGTCCAAGAATTGACTACGAGTCTCCAAATGAGGTGGTGGCTGAAAATTTGATTCTTTTGGAAAAAGGCCAGTATCTGTGCACTACCTGCGGTTCCGTTCTTGCAGAGTACAGAAATTTTAGTAAGCCTGACGAAAAGGCAGAAGTTGGCCTTGCAAGATCAGACAAGACAGAAGTTCCATATGTTGTGCCAGACCCTGAACCGCAGAGGTCACCGCAGACTGCAGAGAGTTCTGGAGTTACTGCATTCAATTCGGTCATAGGGCTCTCGGTGTATGACGCCGAAGCAAGAAGAGTTGGGGTTGTAAAAGAAATTGGCATACAGCCAGGACAGTCTGGCATCATTCTTGCGGTAACAAAGACTGACGGTACTACTGCCATAATAAAGTGGGAAGAGGTAAGAAAGATAGGGGAGATTGTTCTGTTGGGAGGACAGCTGAGTAATGACTTTAGATGTGCCAAGTGCGGAAACAGCAATGCTCCGTCATCGAAATTCTGCGAAATTTGTGGTAACAAGCTAAAGTAGAAAGAGACATTGTTAAGCAAGATTTATCTTACGAGGTTAGAGGACAAAATATAATTGAAAAATCGTGCTGCATCTGGTTTTGTAAAAGATATCATAATTGTTGTCATCGGTATTGCAATAATTTGGATTGGTCTGAGAGTAACATTTGGAACTGAGAATCCGTTTTATGTGGTGTCAAGTGGAAGCATGGTTCCAAACCTTAACGTCTTTGATGTAATTGTTGTCAATGGAAACATTCCCTTTGACCAACTCAAGATAGGAGACATTATTGTTTTCAATAGGCCTGTCATACACGACAAGGTCATAGTTCACAGGGTGGCCGAGTTTCTAAGCCAAGATCCACGCATAATTAGGACAAAGGGAGATGCAAATCCAGGTTCCATACCAGGTACTGACTATCCAATTTCAAAACAGGACTATATCGGCAGAGTTGTATACGTGGTACCTCAGATAGGATACGTTACAAGAATTCTTACGCCACCCATCAACTACATCATAATTGCTGTAATAGTTGGCATCATGATTGTAAAACAGTTTGGCAAACCCAAGACGGACGCTGATGTTGCTTTCAAAGACTCGCCTCAAGACAGCAAACCAGATGCAGACAAGGCAGCTAATCTGGTAGATAAGGAATACAGCGCTTCTGGTCTTGACACAAATTCTTCTGATAAAAAAGAGAAAACTGATCTTGGTTTTGACAAAGAACCTGAAAAGAAGGACTAGTTATTTTTTAGTGCTAATTTTAAAGACTCGCTGAAAGTAATCAGACTGTTCTGGAGAAGACGGCGTGTCGTCTTTTACGTTTGCCAAGTTTTTGGCAAGTTGTTTTTTGTACTCTAGCTGCATCTGCCTTGCAATCTGAATCCTTTGAGCCTGCGGCGAGCCTGCTCCATGCATAGATTCGGTAAGATATCCTACTGCATTTCTTCCAAGCGTCATGTTTTCTATCAAGCGCAGGATTCTCATCCTGTCTTCAACGTCTACTCCCTTGCGCCCACGGAGGTATTTTCTCAGTATTGGCCCGGTCTCTGGATTTCTAAAATCTTTTTCGGATGGCAGTGTGACCATCAAACCTCCTGCAATGTCTTGGGCCAGTCGCCCAATCTCATAGGGAAACCTTGTGACGTTGTGCTTGCAGACATTTGCAAGCATGTCGTCATTTAACCAGTTTCCAGACTTGGTGCGATGCGCTTGGTATGACGAGGCCACGCCTGCGGCGTAAATGGTCTCATTGAGATGAGTCATCTCTACCAGTTTGTCTCGGATGTGTGATACGTTTGGTATGCCGTTGTAATCAGAAATTGCCGCTGCTGCACCAATGAGTACGTCTCCAAGACCTGTCTTGCATACATAGCTTCGTCTGTGGTAGCAAGTGAATCGCTCAACCAACATTGATGCAAACTCATACTCTCCATTCATAAAGACGCGTTCCCATGGAACAAAGACATTATCGAAGATTATCATTGCCTCTTGGCCTGCAAACTTGGAGTTTCCTGCATCAAGGTCACCTTCTTCCATGCTTCTTGTATCACAGGATTGTCGTCCATAGATGTATGTGATTCCAGGAGCATCTGCGGGGACTGCGCCAACCACTGCATAGTCAATGTCATTTTCTTGCAATCTCATAGTAGGCATGAATATTATCCAGTGTGAGTTGATGCATCCAGTCTGGTGTGCTTTGGCTCCTCTTACAACTATACCCTTGTCATTTTTTTCAGCAATATGCAAAAAGACATCTGGGTCTTCTTGTTCGTGCGGTGCCTTACTCCTGTCTCCTTTTGGATCTGTCATGGCACCACCAATTACAAGATTTTCACTTTGAATCATTTTGATAAACTCAACTAACCTTTTGTGATAGTTTGTCTTGTGCTTCTCGTCAATCTCATATGTAACGGAATACAATGAGTTGAGAGCATCCATCCCCACGCATCTCTGGAAACACGTACCCGTGAGCTGACCCAATTTTCTTTGCATCTTGTTTTGGTTGACCAAGTCTTCTGCACTTTCTGCAATGTGTAAGAATCTGTTTACTTGCAATCCGCTCAATGATGATTTTGCACTGGCAAGTTCGTTTTCTCGAACTGCCAGATCATATGTTTCTGCTACTGCATTAATAGATGGACGAATCATTGGATGATCTACGGGCTCTTTAACAAGTTCGCCAAAAAGATAGACCTTCATCTTTCTACCCTTGAGGCTTTGTATGTACTCTGCCCCAGTTCTAATTGGCATATCTGCTATACCCTCCCAAAGTAATATAAATATTATAACAGAAATCGGCGGTCTTATGCAAGACCAATTCTCACATCAACTACTTTGCATCCCTTGCTTTTTTCAAATACAAGAACTGGATTTAGATCAAGCTCTTTTATCTCTTCAAAGTCAGTGACAAGCTGCGAAATTTTTTGGAGACATTCAGACAGTTTTTGTACATCAGATGGTTTTTCTCCCCTTACACCCTGCAGCAACTTGTTTGTCTTGATGGACGATATCATATCATCTGCTTCAGAGTCTGTGATGGGCGCTATTCTAAAAGTGACATCCTTGAGTACCTCGACGTAGATTCCTCCCATTCCAAACATTACAACAGGACCAAACCCAGGCTCTTGCTTTGAACCTATGATTGTTTCCTTGCCGCCCTTTACCATCTCTTGTACTAGGACTCCCTTGATTGTTGCTTTCTTGTCGTATCTCTTTGCATTTTTGATTATTTCCTTAAATGCCTTTTTCACCTCTTGCGGAGTCTTGAGCCCTACCCTGACACCTCCTGCGTCTGACTTGTGTATGATTTGTGGTGATGCAATCTTCATTACAACTGGATAACCAATCTTTTTTGCAGCAACGGTTGCCTCACTCTCCTTTGTAGCAAGGATGCTTTTTGGAAGCGGTATGCCATAGGCCTTGAGCACTTCTTGGCCCTCTTCTTCAAGTAGGTTCTTTCGTCCCTCTGCCCTCACCTTGGCAAAGATTTGCTCTACTCTTTTCTTATTTGCCTTAAACTCTTGTATCTTGCCTTCGTGTGCCTCAGACCACTGTGCAAATCTTATCATTGCCTTGAGTGCTCGAATTGCACCTTCTGCATACTTGTAGTGTGGAATTCCTCCCTCTACAAGTATTTCTTTGTTCTTTATTCCCTCATCTAGACCCATAAGGCTTGCAAGAATTGTCTTGCCATGCTTTTTTGAGACGTTTACTATAACCTCGGCAAGTTTGTTGTAATCAAGTGTGGCAGATGGGGTACACATCGCAATTACAGAGCCCACGTTTTTGTGTGCAAGAACTAGATTTAGCACATGATCAAATCTGTTAAAATCTGCGTCACCTACAATGTCCACTGGGTTTCTTGATGTGCCCCACGGTGGAATTACTGCGTTTATCTGCGGTCTTATGTCTTCAATGTTTGCCATCTTTATGCCAAGCTTTGAGCATGCATCTGTTGAAATGATTGCAGGACCTCCCGCGTTTGAAACTATAACTAGGTCGCCTTTTGTTGGAAGAGGTTGTTTTGAAAATGCTGTAGCATAGTCGAATAGCTCTTCCATTGAATCTACCCTTATTGCACCAGCCTGTGTAAGTAGCGCGTCGTAGATCTCGTCAGAGCCCATCAGCGCACCAGTGTGCGACATGGCAGCCTTTGCTCCCTCCGGACTCCTTCCTGATTTTAACACAAGTACTGGTTTTTTGAGCTGTCCCAATCTTGTTATTTGTTTGCACACTCTTAGAAACTCTCTTCCGCTAGTCATGTCTTCAAGATACATGACAATTACCTTTGTCTGATCATGCTCGGCAAGCATCTTGAGCATATCAACCTCGTTGAGGTCAACCTTGTTACCCATGCTTATCACAGCAGAAAAACCAATTCCTTGCGCACTGGCATCTTCTACAAGTGCGGCACATATTGCACCGCTTTGTGAGACAAGTGCTATTCCTCCTGACTTGGGAGTTACCTTTAGAAAAGTGGAATTCATCATTGTTTGTGGAGCAAGGTTCATCACTCCAAGACAGTTTGGACCAATTATTCTGATGTTGTACTGCTTTGAGATCTCGGCTAGCCTTCGTTCAAGTTTTGCACCCTCCTCGTCTACTTCCTTAAAGCCTGCAGTGATAACTACAGCTCCCTTGATTCCTTTCTTTCCACATTCCTCAAGGACGGAAGGTACTACCTCATTTTTTGTGACTATTACTGCAAGGTCAATTGGCTCAGGTACATCCAAGACAGTTTTGAAGGCCTTTTTATCAAATACAGTCTCTCTTGTAGGGCTGATCGGAAAGATCTTTCCAGTGTATCCCTTGAGAATGTTTGATGTGATTGCTCTACCTACGCTTCCTTCCTTGTCTGATGCGCCAATTATGGCAATTGATTTTGGAGAGAGAAATAAAGAATCTGTCATTTGAACGAGATGGTTTCAAAGTTTTATATATAATAAGTTTATCCGCGAGCACAAGCTTGGCTAGTTTTAACTTCCAAGCATTTTTCCTGCCAAGTTTTCTTTCCTTGGAATCCACTTTATCTGCAAATCCTTGTACTTGCCCATGAGTTCCCAGGCCTCCATTGCAAGCGATCTTAGCTGAGCGTTGTTTATTGCAAATTCATGGTTTAGCTGAGATACTGTGTTTTTGGAGTCGCTGTAGATTATGATCTCTTGCGTAGTTCCTAGATATTTTTTTAGTGCAGCAATTATTGCTGTGTACTCTGCTTGGTTGTTTGTTATCCCAGCTTCCTTTTGGTAGAATGACTCGCCAGTCTCCTTGACAAAAAATCCAAAGCCCCCCTCCTGCCCTCCGGAACCATCAACAAAAATGCTAAGTGCCATCTCGGTACAACCTCATTATCCTAGCACTCAGGTTTACTGTTGCCATATAGATGCAGGTAGAAATTGACTGTGAGATAAGAGATGAGGCATATGCTGGATGAGAGTCTCCAAGCAAATAGTATTGCAAAGACCATCTAGATATGGTATATACGACTTCCCCTATTCCAAGAGACGAGATTATTTTTACAAGGTCTCTTTTCAGTGCTTGCCTCCTGACCGTTCCTGAATCCAACAGGTACTTTTTTCTGTTGTCAAAGTAAAATAGCGTTCCAAAGGTTGTAAAGTATACGATATAATCTACCACCAAGGTAAGCGTTGCGTTCACATAGTTTTGTTGAGTCGATAGCAACTGTGATGCAATTGCAGAAATTACAAGTGAGGCAGAGAACCCAAGAAGAATGTTTTTGTTAAGATTTAGATATTCTTTGTATTGTTGTTTCACAAGTTTGGTTTAGCCAAGTCACAAATAAACTAAACAACTATTCCAGAGTTATTTTCAAAAGTATCAAGATTCCTGCAAGTTCAGCCGCATGTATAGCAAGCAGATAGGGCAGAAGAGCTGTTGCATAGAGTTCCATCATAGAAAAGTATGCATAAACTGTAATTACATTGTGCAAAAAGAGCAGGCCTGCAAAAAATATCATTCCAAGCGGGAGCTGTGCGTGAGTCTTGGAATAAATTCCTCCAAAGACCTTCATAAGAATTCCAAGCACCACCATGTTGGCGCCAGAGACAATAGTGCTTGCAGTCATTAGAGGTTCCATTTAAAAACACTTTGCCGCTACTGCGCTTATTTACTTTTTTCCAATTTGGTCACAATTTCATCAAAGGCTTCCATGTTAACCTCCAAAAAAGTAGAGACAAAGTAGGTTGCACCATACTTTTCGCCAACTCTAGTTATGAGGTTGTTTTTTTCAAGGACCCCAATGTGGTGCTGTATTGCCTTGTAGTCAAGCCCTAGCTCCTTTGCCAGCTGGTTTGCATTAAGCGGTCTTTGGCGTATTGCAGAAACAAGCCTCATCCTATTTATGCCTCCACGCGATCCTGCAAAGACGAACCAGAGCAAGCGCTTTGCATAAGGGTCAGCAGGCATCGTATGCCTTGCTGTGTTACTTGCTAATTAAAACATCTCATTATTTTGAAGTGAACCGCCAGCAAACTGATAAATTGGATAAAGCGCAGTCGTACCTTAATGTTAAACTATGATTATCCACTCTACAGGCCTCCATCAGAAGCCCAGTCGCTTATTTTTCAAGTAACGCTTGGATGCTCGTTTAACAAGTGTTCATACTGCAACATGTACAGAACAAAAGAATACCAAGAGAGGCACTGGGAGGAAATAAAAATGGAAATTGATATTGCTGCAAGACACATGCAAGAGACGCGCAGAATATTTCTTGCAGATGGTGATGCGCTCAACCTTTCAACTGAGAGATTGATTCAGATTTTAGATTATATACGAACCAAGTTTTCAAATATTGAAAGAATATCATGCTATGCCATGCCAAAAAACATCTTGGAAAAATCTCCAGAGGATTTGAAGAGACTCCATGATGCTGGACTTGGCATGTTTTACATTGGAATAGAAACCGGCGCTGACATCATATTAAAAAAGATAACAAAAGGGGCAACAAGTCAGACCATAATCAAGTCGTGCCAAAAGGCAAAGGATGCAGGATATACCATATCATGCATGATAATCTTGGGCCTTGGCGGAAAGTACTACTCCAAGCAGCACATTGAAGATACTGCAAAGGTTCTAAGCGCCACCTCGCCTCACTATGTGGGTGCACTGACACTACAGCTTGAGGAGGGTATTCGCGATGAGTTTTTGACAAAGTTCAGGGAACCCTTCTTGCCAATTGATGACACAGATGCGCTAGATGAGCTAGAGTTGCTAGTAAGAAAGATGGAGCCTGCAACACCTGTGGTCTTTCGCGCAAATCATGGATCCAATGCATATCCAATAGGCGGAACATTTCCTCAGGAAAAAGAAAGCATGTTAGAGAAGATCTCATATCTCAGAGAACACCCAGAATTGTGCAGGCCAATCGGTTTTAGAGGATTCTAGATTTACATTCTAGCCTGTCACTGTGAAATGGTTGACCATGACATGTCCCCACTGGTCATCTCCCACTACTGTATACACACCTGGTGTCAGAGGCTGGAACTTTGGTCCGTCATAGAACCCATTGAATGCAATGCGGTATTGCATTGTAACTGGGAAATTTGTAGAGTTGTAGGTCTCAACTGTGGCCTTGTTGCTTGACGGCTCAAAGACATAGTCCACTATGCCGATTGTCTTGCACATGTAAACTCCTCTTGGATACAGCGGGAGGCGATGGCCCTCTGTCATGTTTTGTATTGTATAATCTCCCCGGAACAAGGCCATACCAAATGGTAGGTGAAAAAGGCAGGGGCCCATGCTCCACTGCCTCAGAGGCCAGTCGTGCTTTGGAACCACAACCAAAGTGTTTGGTGACGTATTTGTAAGGGAGATGTTCATTCCCATCCCCTGTCCTACCTTTACATCTGTAGAGTTCATTGATACAACAAGTGCAAGCTCTGACTCGGCCTCACCCAAGTTTGACTGTTGATTAAACTGAAACAGGTGTGGAGTCAATGCAGCCATTACTCCAAATATTACAACCGCAGCAACTGCCGCAGCTATAATTATTGATATGTGAAGTGTCTTCATTTTCATGCACCAAACATTTGACCTATTGCAGATCTACGAGTCAAAAGCATCGTATAAAAAATTAGCAACAACACAATTCCAACAACCAAGACAGGCCCCGAGGATGTAAATTCTGGCACGGGTGTTGTAATTGTCTTGCTTTGTGTGATAACAAATCCGCTGATTCTTGCACTTGCCGTTATGTTGAGGTTGCCTGATGAGGCAGTTGGAGGGATCTTGAATTCTAGTGCAAAGTTTCCATTTTGGTCAGCCTGTACGGTTCGAATCAAAATCAGGTTTCCCTTTGGATCCTTTACCTGTACTGCTACCAACTGCCCCGGAGTTCCACCGTTTACTGTACCGCTTAGATTCACCGTATCACCTGGGCTGTAGGTACTCTTGGAGATAATGATAACAATTGACTGGTCTTCTTGGGCCCAAGAGTTTGGCAAGCCAAGAACTAGTACAGCAAACAATACTCCAATCAAAGCCTTCATCTTGCAACTCCTACGAGAGCCCAACGAAATATGATAGTTCATGGGATTGCGATGTTCCACCTTTGTTTGGCCAGTCTGTAAGTACGTCAGCGTACATGCTGGCAAGCCCTGTAGAAGCCTGGGATGGTACGTAGTATGGAAGTACTACTTCAGAGTCTCCGGGATTTAGTGAGTATTTTGCAGATGTCGTTCCCAAGGTATCAAGATTTGAGTCAAACAAGTTTATTGTTACAAGTGTAGGAGTGGAATAGCTTGAGTGAATATCTACACGAACAAATCCACTCTGCCCTCTTGTAAATAGGGAGACCTTGTTTCCGTTCTGATCCGTCGGTTGTACTGACACTATCTTGATTCCGGTAGAGTTGGTAGAGTTGTTTTCAAGATTTGCAATGCATGGATTTGTTCCGTGTACAACTGTAAGATCACCATTGCTGTCAAAGCATGACTGAACATTGCTGTCTGCAAGGCCGTATGCTACATTGAGGTTTTGATTTATCTGCACTATTTGCGCATGGGTTACTGCAGCATAGTTGTTAAAGGTCTGAATTGCCTGGTCCCAGCTTCCTCCTCCATCAAGCACGTTCTGCATGGCAGCATTTGCTGCAGAAACTCGTTCTTGCATGAAATTAAATTCACCCTCAAAGACCTGCTGCGTTCTGTTGTCTGGTACCGTGGCAAGAAATGATGTATATGCTGCACTTGGCGTATTTGCTATATTTGATTGTGCAAGCGCAGTAAGGTCCTGCTTTAGTTGACTTGCTGCTGCTGCCCGTTGTTTTTGTATTAGATCATCGTTAATTTTTGCGGCGGTCGCGTTTCCAATTATGTTTGCCACTTGACGTTTTGATACCTCGATCTCTTGAAGAATCTTTTGTGCCATCGGGTCATTTTGGAGAGCCGGGCCTACCAGAGTAGTGAAATTTGTCACAACAGCAGGGCTTGTTGTGTTTGATGCAACGGTAGAGTTGAGGTCATTTAGGTTTAGGTTTACTAGAGCAATTGATTTGTCTCCAACATTTGATGCCGTACCATTTTTGTATGCAAGAGCCAAAAGCTGGGCCTGGGTTGGGCTCATAAACGTCATGCTGTCATTTTGCACTGCAATACCTAACGTGACTGATGCTTGGTCATTTGTCATTTTGTACTGGGTTGACACAAGTGTTGTTCCAGATATATTTTGGGGATGCTGAGTACTGCAAGACTGTGGAGGCGTTGGTTGGTATGAGACTGGTAGTGTTGCGGCATCTTCCAAGCTGGCAGATAGGCACAATTCTGTTGTAAGCGGAGTTCCGCCATTGGCAGGCCAGTCAGAATAGGCATCGGTAAAAATGTCAGACGTTCCCACCTGGGCGTTTGGAGGTATGAAGAAGGAGAGTGTTACTTGAGAGTCCCCTGGCGTAATGGTAGACTTGATTGATGCAGTACCAATGCTGCTTTGGTTGGTATCAAACAAGTTCATTGTAAGAAGTGCTGGCATTGTCTCGCCTGATGAGATTGAGACTTGGACAAAGTTGTTCTGGCCTTTCTTTATCATGGATACCGGGTTTCCTTGCTGGTCTATTAGCTGTACAGAATCTATTGATATGCCGTGTGTCTTGATGACGTTAAATTTTGTTGAGTTGGTGTAATTTTTTCCCTCAACCATAGCAGTTGCAATATCTTGATAGACACCCGTTTCAAAGTTGGATGGAATCTTGAACTGTAGTTGTGCAGTACCGTTCTCATCTGTAGTTATAGTCCTTGACACAATGTCGTTGCCTGTCGAGTCTGCAACCACAACAGCAATATTTTGCAGACTCGTACCCGGCAGTACTGCCTTTATGGTTACAACATCGCCGTAGGCATAGTATAACTGGTCATTAGTTAGCAACAGCTGTGGTGGAAGAATTGGTGCACCTGTGTATACGGTAGAGGCAGCTGAGCTGGAGTTTGCAACAGAGTCATTTACTCCTGAGATAACAATGCTTGGAGATATCACGGCTTCATTATTTGAAGAAGACTCGCTTGAACTGGGAGAAAGTACTGTTGTTGAACCTGAATCAGATGGCTGGGACTCTACTGGAGGCTGGCTTTGCACTGGGCTTGATGACTCGCTAGACTGTTGCGTAGATTGGTTTGTGGTATTGGTGACATTGGTAGAGTTTGATGTATTTGAAGTCATGTTAGTACTAGACTGTGTTGAGTTTGTGGTTTGAGTGTTGGTAGAGTTTGTATTAGATGTTGTGCCCGTATTAGTTTGATTAGTGTTGCTTGAACCTTGAGTCGACGTACTGTTTTGTGTCTGAGAGGAAGTGCTGTTTGTTATAGTGGAAGTGCTGTTAGAGTAATCGGTAAATGTCAACGTAGAAAATGCATGCTGTGGCACAAAAAAGATCATACAGACTGAAATGGCAGTAAAAACAATCAGGGCAAGACTTTTTCTATACGGCATTATACTGGGATTAGAGTTTGCCGGATTTTTTTTATTACAAATGAATTTTTTATTACAAATGAATTTTTTATTACAAATGAATTTTCTACATAGTCCCATTTCTAAACACCTTCTTCCATTGGGTGGAGTATCTGAGACAAGTGCCCGATCCCATGGTATCCAGTTTTTAAGTAATTTATAATGGATTGCGCCACCTTGTTAAGGAACAATGTTAGTGATGATATAAGGATTGGATAGAATTTATCCAAAGAAATTTTATACATGTTACTTTCGTAAGTTACCAATATTTTGTCAGTTTGTTTTCAATGCATTGAAGAATTTTGCTCCATCTATCCTTCCAAGTCCAGTACATGCATCCCAGCCAACTCCTGCCTTGTATGCGCCGTTATTTCCGTTTGTTATATCCACAAATATAGAATTAGAAATTTTTGTGTAAAGCAATGGGTTGAGATATCCCACTGAGTACCCTAATCCTTGGTTTATGATTGCCACAAGTCCTGCATAAAGGGGTGCAACGGCACTTGTTCCACCAATGACTGTATTTTTTCCATCCACTAGGACATCATAGCCTGTTACAGGATCCGCATCTCCTGCAACATCAGGAATTCCTCTGCCAACCCGCCCGCCTGAGTTTACTGATGGTGGAACATTGGCACCACTCTGCCATCTTGGAAGATCAAATGCGTCACTTATCCCCCCTCCGGTTGCACCACCAAATGGAAGATCGTTCCAGACAACCTCACCCGTAATTTTATTTTTTGAGGAGTTTACACGAGTCCCTCCACAAGCAAGTACATACGGACTTGACGCGGGAAAGTCTACATGGGCACGGCCATCGCTTATGCCATCAGATGAGCCGTCATCTCCTGCTGCAACACATACTGTGACTCCAAGAGCGGATGCATTTTGAAATGCCTGGTTGAATGCATTAAGAGACTGTTTTGTCCAGTTAGACTCGGTTCCTCCCCAGCTTATCGAGATAACAGACGGCTTGTTTACTGTATCATGTATGGCTGCATCTATTGCATCAAGAAATCCAATGTCTGTGTTTGTACCAAAATATACCACTATGGTAGACTTTGGTGCAATAGATCCTGCCACTTCAATGTCCAACATAACTTCACCATCAGGTCCGTTAGCGCTGCCAGTTGGACTGTTTGTTGCACCATCAACTGAAACTTCTAAAACATTTGGCATTGGTAGACCAAGTTTTGAGAAATATGATTTCAGATCAGGCATCTTGTATCCTCCGCCCAGCTCTATTATAGCAATTGACTGGCCAGTACCGTCAAGGCCCTGCGGAAAGTCGTATAGATTTGCAAGGGTAGTTGGAACATAAGATATACGAGAAATGTTTGCTTTCAATGTTCCAGATTCTTTGAGAAGACGAAAGTGAGGCTTGGCCTGCGGTCGGTTATCCAATCCAAAGACTCCTTGTACTATTTGTGAGATCTCTTTTGGTACATGTATTGGACCTGTTCTGCCTCGATATGTTCCGGAAGGATGGGCGTACATTGTCATTTGAACATTGAATGCTTTGGAGAAATCTGAAATCGTTCCTGAAAGTATTACCTTGCATTGAGAGAAGTCTGCCTTTACTACCTCAAGGCCATGGTTTTTGACAAACGACTCTATCTTAGAAACATCATCTTGAGACGCTCCAAATCTAGAATGAAATTCTTCTCGTGTGACGTGTTGTCGATTTTTTGGCAAGCGGGAAGCGTTTTGTTCTAGCTTGCTTGATACCTCATTTGATAAGGGTCTGCGGATAAGTACTGTTACCTGAATGCGTTCATTTGGATCGGGTGGACCAATGGGACTTGAATCATGTAACAGTGAGCGTTCGCTTCCTTTAAGCGGGGTTTTTTCATATTGTGACATTTTATCTTTTCAATGTACGGTACTCTAGAATTTAAGACTTGTTTACAATAGTACCGATACATTTTTCTGTAAAAATGTAAGTTAGGCTATATTTTTTCCGTAATCTACTTGGTATTTTTATTGGAAGACTTTTAAAGTGAGCAAAAAAGGGATTGTTATGTTCAAAAAGACCGTTTTTGTCTTTTTATCATCAATGTTTGTTACTTGTTCAATTCTTGTTCATCCTGCTTATGCCCACAGTTTCAATGATTACGAAAGCTCAGCTTTTATTGCAAAAATAACCGAAGTAAAAATTGAGACCAACTTGATTGCAACTCATGCTGGCAACAAAGAAGCCATTGATTACTATGAAAACTTGTTGAATAGATACTGGACTTTGAACGACACAAAAGAATTGAATGAACGCAATCCACAACTTGCAAACTTGATCTCGTCTACCATTAATGATACTGTTTCAGAGGCTAGAGCGGGTAATGGCGACAAGGCATATTCAGGTTTCTTTAGTATTGCAGGTTATATGGAACAAGCTGGGGTAGTAAGAGTAGATCCCATACCCTTGAATAATTCTACCATTCAGGCCACTGCAATAGCTATTGTTCTTAAAGAATCTCTTGAAAGATATGGTGATTCAATAGCATCATCGGAGCTGAGCAACATTTCTTCAATGAATATGAGTAATATGAAGAACACCAATATAATAACATCAACTGAAACACCAAAGATTGTTAATGAATATGCGTATGAAAATTCGAAGGAACTGGCAGATGAAGCACTTCAGATGTTTGGCCAGTTCGTTACGCATCATGATGACGGACATGGGTCCAATGACAGGATTGGCAGTTTCATGTCAAAGTACATCTCAGATCTCAAAAACAAATCTGACCCAAATATTATGATATCAGACGTGTACATGGGCATATTTCCCAACTTTGTATCAGGATACAAGGTAAATCTGGAATCAGTTCCGGAATTTCCAATACCGTTGTTAATTGTAGCTATCATAATGTCTGCAATTATTGCCATTACAAGATTTGATTTAAAGAAACAGTTATCATAATTTCCAAATTGCCCTTTTGGAAAAATGTGTATTTTTGTAATTTAGTTTATGCCTAGACAAACAAAGAAACCAGTTTAATTGTCAAATGGGTCCACAGGAATCCGAAGGGACTGTCGGTTCTGATACATTTGAAAAGTGACGGCAGAAGCTACGGGGTAGCGTCAAAAACCCCCTCCCAAATTTTTTAGACTGTGGTTCATGTTTCACTCTTTTTCATCCGTACATTTGATTCTGTGCGAAAATAATGTTTGAACTCAGATTGTCGAGTAGAGTGTGGGATTTCTGCGCTGCATGACGAATGGAAATACTGCATGAAACAATAATCTGATTGAAGGAACTGCGACCTTTTTGAACTCAGTCTTATTGTTGTCTGAATGGATTAACCTTCTCTTATCAACGATATAATGGTTATTGTACAAAAGGTGGATTTGAAACCACAGTAAAGGAGGGTCTAATGGTTACCGCCAACTGCGGAGTTCAAAACCGCCTTTCTCTCAGCGGCTCTTTGCATTAAGAGTAGATTATGCTTTGATCGTAAAATATTTTGTGGTAGTTATTTTTTTTATGGGAGACAAAATCTACACGTTTCTTTTTCAAAACGAGCGTTTGAGTCCCACTTGCAGAGTCGAGTGAAGGATTTCTGCTTTAACGTGACAAGTCGAAATCATGAGTAGTTGTAATTGCGACAAGATTCGACATTATGAGTGATGATTTTTTATTAAAAATTAAATGAGAAGAGTTTTATTGCATGTCACAAGAGGTCAAGTGATTTTACCAGATATGAGAGATGAAGAACAAATGATAGAAATATGCCTTTTTTCATGTAAAAGTAGTCTCAAATATATTAAAAGTCTAGCCCGTCAGGAATGGTAAAAAGTGAATACTTTACACAAATTCATAATCATTGGAATATCCTGTTTCTGTTTGATTGATCTTGTCTTCATCCAGTCGTACTTTTTTATTTCATGTCTTGAACCACAGAGAGAATACAGTACGTTTCATACTGATTATTGTCACGATCTCACAAGTTTTCTTGAGCCTGTCTTTGGCATGGCAGCAAGTTTGGGTATTGCAACTATAGTTGGCATCTTTGCATTCCACTCTCCCAAGAGGACCGTAATACCTGTATTGGCTCTTACAGGTTTGTACGTCTTCTTCTTTGTACTAAATAGGTCGTTTTGGATTCCTTTTGCAAAGGTACCTCCTGATGTCATGCGGCCGAGTCTTCAAATGTGGATTTGGAATAGTCCGTTGTGGCCAATAATACCTGCAGCTGCCATAGCAAGTGTTGCAATCTGGTCCCTTGTCGTACTGCGAAAAAAGCTTTATCATGTATGAAGATGAGCATAAAGATAATCAAACATGGTATGTAATGTTAGATTTCCTAAGTGAAGGGTTTTCTAGGCATAAAGTACAGGATTTTTGATGGTAAAATGTCCGATAATTCATGCCTAACTTCAGAAAGCTACTGGCCTTTTCCACACAATGTTATTCTTAGACAACCACGCATGTTTTTTCAAATAAATTCTCAATAAAGCGAGAGCTGAGGAAGGTCCACAAATTACAGTATTTGGCTTTTGATGACAAACGTATAAATCTTGACTCGTTTACTCGCTGGGGTAGAACGATTAAGAAAACTGTTGAGGTCAGAGATGCAAAGTACAGATATTCTGCAGTCATGTTTCTGATACAGGCACAGTAATCCGCAACGGGACTCGGTGGATTCACACCAAATTCTGTAAATGCAAATCTGTTTCATTTCGATTTTCAAATCGATAAATAATGTCATTTCAAAGAAATAACGTTTGAGTAGAACTGTTACATTCAACGTATTTTAATTAGATGAGTTTACAATGCCCAGCCTGTAATCAAATCACCTAGATTCATAAAACTTGTGCACAAACTATATTACTTGTCAGAGAGATTGTTCCTCGATGATCTCACGCCGGATTACAATAACAATTGGGAGTGGCATTACAATCCTTGCAGTACTGGTTGCTATCCTATCTCATATGGGGATGGCTGCTAATGCCAATACAGAATCAATCAAATCTTCTGTAAATCCCCATTCAAAAGAACGAGCAATCGATACTATCTTCGGCAATGATACTAAGGTGTATAATGCGGCTGATGCCTCTTCACTTGCTGGTTACAGGATAAAGTTTCCAGCCAGATTGCCAGACAATTATATCTTACAACAAGCTGTCATGCGTCCAAATTTGCCGCAGCACAGGTATATCTACCTCTTCTACTCGAAGTCTCCCTATCAAAATGCCATGCCAATAGAGAGGGGGTACTTGAATGGTGGAGGAATACAGATAAGATATGATTATAATCCATACTGGATGAGTGATCCAATCTATGGAAATTGGACTGGTTACATTAATGGAGAAAAAATAAACGGATATCCTGATGCTCATAGTATACTAATCAATGGATACCCTGGATGGGCGGCAAGCAATCATATGTACAATTCTGAGGGATGGTCTGGACAGGAGCCTTCTGTGGTAGAATATGATGCAAAAGGCGTGGAAGTACGACTCATGGGAGAAATTCCGTTGGATGAGCTAACTGCCGTAGCTCAGTCGATGCAATACTAGATTGGATTTTGACGAATAGAATTGAATCGAGATTTGAAAGCGGCAATTCGAGACAGCGGTCAAGGATAGTAAAGGAGTATGTCTAAAGAAAACCCAGTTCGTTTTACCAGAAGGCTAAGGTATGCAATTTTTGCAGTAATTACTATAATTGGTATTACAATCGCACTCTACAACTCGCTTAACAGCTTCAACTATGCACATGAAAGGGAGTGGAACTTTGATTCTTACCAGAACAACACCCTTCCTCAGGATTTTGCTGCATTCCAGTCAGACTCCTCGCCTAGACTGTGGCAGGTCAAGACATACAGCTCAGCACCTTCGGCCCCAAATGTTCTGGCTACAGTTCCTAAGGAGAATAGCATGGGATATCACATTCAAATAATGCCAGACTCTCCTACCGCATCTGAGGCCAAGATAAGCGTGAAGCTGATGATACTGCCGGGTCACAGGGTGGAACAGGCTGGACTGATAGTCAGGTTCGTAGACCCTAGCCACTACTTTGTCCTTATGCTGGACCCACAGAACAGCAGGATCTCGCTTTGCAAGTCCGAAATCCAGTATTTAGTTTGCAACCCTGAGAAGGCGGCACAGGTAAGCACTGGAGTATGGCATACCCTTCAGGCCACCATCTCTTCGGAAGGCATAGGGGGATGGCTTGATGGCACTGAGATCATCAAGGCAAACAATGAGTACTATCAGACAGGCCAGTTTGGACTGTGGACAAATGATGATACAGAGGCTTATTTCGACAACATGAAGATAGAATACTGAGTTCGGATTTTCAGGATCCTTTTTTGGCAGAACGTAAATGGTTACCTTTCCAAAGTAATTTTACCCCAAGATCATCAACCGTTGATAGAATCTTTTCTGATAAGTGAGCTTTACACTGTGTAGTGTTAGGTCCTTTGTCTTTACGTGACGGAAGAAGATCTTTAACACTAATTTAGGATGATGCTCCATCTAGCCCTTGACCTAGTTCTCAAAGCCCTTAACCCTTCTCTCAAGCATGGTCCTGTGGTAAAGGGATCAGACGGACAGTCCAGACTTTTACAAAGAATCTGGGCAGAATACTGCGTGACGCACAAAGAACAGGAGAAAACTTCGGAAAGGTAACCATTTACGTTCTGCCAAAAAAGGATCCTGAAAATCCGAACTCAGTATTCTATACTTCTTGGATTCAATTAATTGTATGGTATCACCATATTATTGGCAGAATAAGAAAATTCTATGGCACAAATGAATTAGAATACACGAGGACTTTATTATAAGCATCAAAAGCGTCGACTCGGCCGTAGCCATATTCTTGGTTTGGAATATTTCCCGTGGGGCATGATGAATTTGAAGCAACATTGCATGTTGAATTGAACAAAATATCCTTAATTTCTGAAGGTGTCAAACTTGGGTTGGCAGATAACATTAAAGATATTGTACCAGAGACCTGTGGCGTTGCCATTGATGTCCCACTTAATATTTGATATCCGCTGCCTAACCATGTGGAATAAATGCCCATTCCAGGGGCCACTACTCCATGATCGGCCATTGGTCCTCCTCTACTTGAGAACCCTGCTAACACATTCATACTATCAGTTGCCCCTACTGCTATCACACTACCCATACATGCTGGTGCGTCCACCCCAGCACCACCATCATTTCCTGCAGCAGCTACTACAGTTATCCCGTCTTTTACAGCCCTGTTAATCGCTTTGGTCAGACCATGGAATTCATTATCACAGTTTGGTTCAGTGGTATCAATTGGAGATGTACCTAAACTCATACTTATTACTTTGACATGTTTTTGAATGGCCCAATCTATTCCTGCAATCACTTTTGAAATAGAACCAGAACCATCTGCATCCAACACTTTGTCTATATATAAGGAACTGCTTGGTGCTACTCCCTTTGAATTGATGTCTATCTCTCCCGATGAACCTAAGATCCCGGCCACATGCGTACCATGCCCATTATCATCTTCACAACTATTTGCTTTCAAAAATTCACTGTGACATGCCATTATCCTGCCATTAAATTCGGGATGAGTAATATCAATGCCGGTATCAAGAATTGCTACTGGTATATTGTTACCAGCATCACCATTTTCCCAAACTTTGTTTGCACCAATTTGTTCGTCGGCATTAATATCCGAAACTCGCACTCCTATGTCAGGATCCATATTCTCAACATATGAATCGTTCCCCAGTTCATTTAACTTGTCTTGGGGTATTTCTGCGCTAAAACCTTTGAATGCATATTCGTAAACATGAGATATCAAAATCCCGTATTTTGATGAAAGCTCATGAGATACAGTGGTGGCATTTTTTACATCGTCCTTTAGTACAACTACATAAGCCGAACCGTTTGTTTCTTGTTCAGTAGCGTTTGCATTTGATAAAAAAATGCTACTTTGTATTATTAGAAATACAAAGGATAGAGTTATTGTTGTATTTTTCCACACGACGGTTGTTCATTCATAGAATAGATTTTTAAAATTTTTCAATTAGAAATTTAATAATACATTAATCTTAAATTATAGCTGAAAGTAAAATGTAGAGATTCCGCATATCAATTAGGACTAGACAACAGTCAAAGTGATTGACTCAATAAAGACTCGGTTGTTTATCAGTTCACGTACAGCCACTTGATAGGAACCTATCGGTGCATTATTTGTCGTTAACCCAAGTACATAATAATTTGGCTCATTTTCTTTCAAAGTTATTGGCAACCCGATTGTTTTCACATGTAGCCATAAAGGAAATCCGACTAGTTTTCCTCCGTCAAACATTCCAATCGGTTCAATGTCAGCATTTAAATCTGTCTGATGGGGTTTTCCCTGTGCATATTTATCGCTGGTTGGGTCATAAACGACACCATAAATGCAAAATGTGGTCGAATTGGAGTGGATGAAAAGTTCATTCTTGAATTTTATTGGAGTAGAATCTCTAATGGCAGAGATTTCGTTTATTATGTGATTTCTTAATATTGGAACCGAGGTTTCATACCTCGCGTTATCTGACTTGTCGATTATATAGAGCGATTGGCTCATAGGATTGGGAGTACCAGGTTTAACGTATCCCATTAAGCGCATATATTTTTCATTGCCGTCTTTGGAAGTAAGGAGTTTTGTCCAAATTTCATCAGGCAGATTAACTGCTAATATGTTACTTTTATTGAAATTATCTGAAATCTTTAGAGGAAAATCCTCGTACAATACAAATTTTGCATATGCGTGCCCGTACCGAAATGTACTCATGTTCATTATTGGGTCTCCAACCGAGAAGTTAGGATTCGAAAGGTAAGGATGGCTACTAACAGTAGAGGTCATAGCAAACGTATCTTCATATTTAAGATTCAACCATACAAATCCCGAACAAAACAAAATTGCTGAAATAGATAGAATGACTATCATGACTGATTTCTTCACGCGTGCAAATTAACGTTGTCACTCAAATAGTTTTTTACATGAAAAATCATGACTTAATTTAGTTGTACAGTAAAGAAAGTTAATTAGAATTTGTTTTTTAAAATAAAAAAGGTGGGAGTTATGCGGTCCAATCTACTATTGGTGCATTTTGATAAAACTCTGTAGAGCCACTGGCCCAATACGCGGTCTCTTGTGCTTCTAGACTATCTCCTGCAGTGTAATAGTCATTTTGTCCGGGTTGGCAGCAATCGTATATGGTATACCAAGTTCCACTGGTGTCTTCATAGTTATAGCTAACCACATCTTCAGATGTCCAGTAAGTTTTGTCTTCTATTAGCGAATTGACTTCCTCGAATGGTAGGCTACATACTGCTGAAGGGTACTGCCATGCAATATTCCACTGATCGCTTGTCTGTCCTAGGCTAAGTGCAACCGATGTCGGATCCCACCACGCGCTGTACTCTTGGCCGCAAGGGGTAGGTGTGATATTGAAGGTCTGTGTGTTGTCTTCTGCCTTGATGTGATGATTATTGATGTTCCGTGGAGAAGATGTTGCACCTTTTTCTGCGAATGCAGGAGTTGCTACTAGCACTAACATTGTTGCTACCAACAACGCTACTGCAGCTATTTTTTTACTAGTCATTGAATTAATGATTCATTTAACTTGTGATAAAAAATTTGAAACAAAAAAAATCAGTTGTAAAAGGTTAAAATATTCGGTTTCCTGATCACAGAAATTCTCACAAATGTATGTTAAACTAGGCCACATGAAAACATTAAGAAAATGATTTCGAATATTTCTTTCTTGACCTTATAGCTTTATCAATCTGTTCGTTTATAATTTTTTGCTGATACCATAAAAATTCATAAATTACAAAATTATCTTGAGCAAGGTTCAACAGCTCGTTTAATCTTTTCACTACTATCTTGAGAGCAATTATGGATTTATCTAGAATTTTTTCTTCATTTCCTTTTTGGGAATAACAAATGAACTCGTCTTCCGATCTCCTTGTGTCATTTTCTTTCAACGATTGCCTAAATTTTTTGATTGTCACATGTCTTTGTACGATTAATTTTGCTAACTCTGTTTGTTCTTTTTCATCTTTGACATATGACAATTCTTCTGCCATACTAGGCTTTATTCGACGTCGAATAATCTCTTCCTGAATTGCTTTTGGAAGTTCTAGCAAATTCAGACGCTTGCTGACATATTCCTGACTCTTGCCTATGCGCTTTGCCAACTCAGAAACGCCTCCCCACCCATAATCCTTAACATATCTACGGTAAGCATTGGCTTCTTCAATAGCATTCATTGTCTTTCTTTGAATATTCTCCATCAGAGCAACTTCGAAAGATTCTTCATCAGTAAGTTCTACTAAGTGAGAAGGAATCTTTCTCCACCCAATGCTCTTGCACGCAGCTAATCTCCTATTTCCAGCTACAATTTCAAATCTATCTTTAATTATTCGGACGATTACAGGCTGTAAGAGACCCTTTTCCTTTATAGACAAGGCAAGTTGACCAATATCTCCAAGATCTTCTCGTATTGCTATTTTACTTGTTTTGATTTTGTAAATATCGATATTTTCGATCAAACCTAAGGTATGGATAGTGGCAAGAGTCTTGCTTTGCATTCTGGTTCTTGTTTTTGTTTTAGAAAATAGTAGATAACCTTTGGGTGTACCTTATCGGATAAAGTATGAGAAGATATGAGGATGTATGATAATGTGTGATAAAGTATTACAAATGGTATAATTTGTGACCTACTTTGTCTGCCCATACTTGTCGTATAGGTCAAGTAGCATCTCAAGAAAGTCGCTTGTGTACATTCTTCTGTTCTTCTTCTTTGCCTTGTGGACTGCTCCTATGAACCTCTCATAGGTCTCGTTCCTTATCGTTACCGTATTGTACTCCCCTGTTGGCAACAAATGAATTTTTGTCATATCATTGATAAATTAGCGGTAACAATTTACAGGAAATTCAGTCTATAATTTCCTTGTATGTTACTGTATTATCATGCGGATCCCTTAAATAGTGAAAAATCCTGTAAATTATCCTGTTAAAGAGACAAGTGTTATGAACGATCCAAGAAGAGAAAAGGCAGTCAGGAGAACGTTTAGCATAAATGAAAACATCCTACAAGGTCTAGAAAAAGAATCTGACAGGCGTAATTCCAATCCAAGCGCACTGCTCAACCAAGTACTTGCAAAGTGGCTTTCTTTTGACTCCCCACTTGAAAAGATAGATCCTGTAACATTTACAAGGCATTGCGTCGAGGCACTTGTCTCAAAAATGGACACAGATACGCTGCGGGAGATAGCAAGGGATCAGGCAATGCGTAATTTTGGATCCCTGTTATCCTTGTTTCACGGAAACCTCAGCATATCCTCTATAATAGAATCATACTATGACAATTTTGGCAAGTACAGTGGATGGTACTCTTTTAGCTGCGAAAGTATCAGGAATCTGTACAGGCTAACATTCCACCATACAAAGGGCCTGAAATGGTCGCAGTTTATCGCAGAGTACAATCATGTCATACTGGACAAGGTAAGTGAGAGGGTAGAGTGCCATGTCGATAATAATGTCGTTGTATTCAATATAGTACCAAAGCAGAAGGTAATTTTAGACTATCAGTAGTTTCTGAAGGATGTACACTGTACGGCTTTGTTACCACAAGAAATTTCAAGTCTATACGGTACAGAAAACGACGAATTAAGTGAGGATAACTAATGAACAGTCCTGCTCAAGAACATAAAGCACTTCCGTCTTCTGTGAAGGTAAATACCATCACACCAACAATGCTTGAAATCTTGTCATTGTTGTCAAAGCCAGATGCATTGAAGATCTTTTCCTTTGCAAGAAAAGGATTAAGATCCAACGTAGGTACCCCATCAGAGGTGGGGCTTTCAAAAAAGCAGTATTACACGAGGCTTAAGCAGCTTGTGGATCTGGAGTTGATAGAAAAAAGAGAGATCATTGAGGAAAAGAAAGGTAAGGAATGTGCGGTTATTTACACCATCACTCTTCTTGGAAACCTAGTCTACAGGAGATGCGTGCTTGAGATGGAGGAGATGCTTTGCAATACAAGCACGCTAAAGGCTGTAGACATACTGTATCACAGCTCAAAGTTTGATCCTGAGGAGATTGTTCAGTTTATGTTAAGATATATGTAGCGTAGGTAGATGATGACAGACAGATCCAAATCTTGCCGATGATCAATCCTTCACATGGACACGAGAAAGATGTTAAGGGGCGAATACGAGAGGCGCTTCCAAAAGGACGACAGGCCAATAGAGAGGAACATATCCTAGAGTAAAGGTGCAAAAACAGGATTTCTTGAAAGAACTCAATGACATGAAAAACGGAGAATCGTATAAGAGGATATAGCAAATGCAAGGAAAGGATTAGAGATAAAGTGGCTGTGAGAAGAAGATTGGGTAGGGTGCAAAATATGTGTATGGAATCTGAAGTTGGACCAGACATGAGAAAAGAAGAGATTGATGAGATGATAAAGGACGAAAGGGATTGTGAGGGTGACAAGTATGAAGAAAGTAAGTGTCAAGGAATTGGGAAAAAGAAAGAAAAGAGAGATTGTAAGGTTTGTTAAAAAGTGATTTTGAAAGTAAGAGTAGAAGAGAGGTTTTGGAAAGATGTGTTTGAGAAGAGGTTTTGTGTAGTAATGGATTGTGTAGTGCGTAAAAAGTGTGTATAAAATAAGGTGCAGTTTCGTGCAGTCTCTGCAGTCTAGTGCAGTATTTCTTCACATTTGGACAGGCCTGTCAGTATTCTGACAGGTCTTTACAAAAAACCATGGTATCATGCCTGAAGGCTATAGTCTAGGTACCAAGTCCTGTCAGTATTCTGCAAGGCGTATACGCGTTTCAGAATTCTGAAGCTGCCAGAACAAGAGGTTATGGTCATAGGACAGAAACCGCGCACGATTTCCGCAAAAAGACTCCAGTCTTCTGGCATGTGGCGTTTCAAGATTCTGAAGCTCCCCCAAACGACAGCCTTGCGTGCAACAGTCCAGTTCTGTTTGGCAGTACGATCAAGACTGCCAGCCTGCTGTCCGCCTCCGCAGTCCTGCAAGATGCCCCCTCCAACTATCTGGTGGTGATCACGGCATGCTCCACAAACCCTGCAAGGCAAGACAGCAGTACCGCCAGAATAATCTCGCCCTGGGTAAAGGTACTGTCCAGCTTGGAAAACCGCCTTCTTCTGATTGAGATCACAAGAGTCAGGCTCCTGCACATCCCGATGTGATAGGCAACCAACTTTATTGCCGCGGCCAGGACAAGATACGCCAGGAATGGGCCTGACATATTTGCATGAAGGCTTACCGTCATGATTACCGCCCTGCCTACAAATCCCGTCGTAAAGCCTCCGAGGACGCCCCATGCCATGCCAAATCCCGGGATGAAAAGCGGCAGGGCGGCAAGTGCTTCATGTGTTATTGCCGTGAAATAGTGCGAGTTTGCCTCTACAAACTCTTCTGAGGCTGGCTTGTTGCCTCCTTGCAACTCCTCGGTCTGGCAGCCTGCAATACAGGAGATTAAGAGCACGGCTGTAACCAACGCCTGGATCTTCCTGCTGATCCTCACAACGCCAGGCCCTGCTCGTCTTGCCTGCGGATTTTCATTTTGTGGCATCTCAGGCGGCTCGTTCAGGCTTGCGTCATATGACATTCTCCTTTGCGGGTCAGAGAGTACCTCGTAGGCATTGTTTATTGATACCATTGCCTGCTTTGCAAGTGCGGAGTTCTCCCTGTCAGGGTGGAACTTGAGTACAAGTGCCTTGTATTTTTTCTTGATGTCATCAATGGATGCATCTTGGGCAACTCCAAGCATCTCATAATAATTTGGTTCTTCTGATGTTCTTTTCTGGAACGAAGCTCTCTGCCTATTCAACCAGCCTGCCTCCTGAATACAAAAAGATACTTACAATCTTACCAGAATACTCATTCATCATGATCTTGATGGAGACCATGATCCTCTTCAGTTGCCCAAAGGTCGTTCTGTTCCGGGTTGCCCCTGCGCCAGAGTTCTGAAAATGCAAGGGCCTCTACAGTTAACCCGGCAGCATCAAGCGCCGCATATGCGGTTTCTGCAATCTTGCGTCCTGACTTTTTGAGAAACTCTGCCAGAATCGCTCCCAGTATCTGAGTCTCTGAAGCAATCTCCGCAATGCCTTTCACAAAGGTTGTCTCCCGCTTTAGATCTATTGCAGTCCTCACGAGCTGGTTTACTAGGTCGTCGGAGAATTTCTCGTTTGATGCCATCCCACTTTTCACCTTGGTACATGGTAAGAAAATAATGAAGTTAGTATTGCATGGTCTTTCCCTCTTTCTGAATGCGTTGGTGGTTCTGCCCTTCTTTGGTTTCGATTGATATTAACCATTAATATTAATTGTTAATACTAAATATTAAGTCTTGAGTCTGATCAATCCTTACGATCAATATGTACGAATAATATGTATAATTAGTATCGATAGACATTATTAATAGACGATATGAAAATACTCTTTTCATGTCCGAGGAGACCATGCTTCAGGTTTACAAGGCGCTGACCTCCGAACCTCAGACCCCAAATGAGATAGCCCAGCGGCTCAAGCTCCATCAAAAGACCGTCCAGATGGCCCTGTTCCAGATCATGAATGAAAAGGACGATGTCAAAGTCAAAAAGGTTGGGCGCTTCCGCCTGTTTTGGCGGGATATCAAGAAATGATCAAGGTAAAATTCTGTTACACCAAAATAGCAAAATCTCTGCAGGGCTTTTCAGTCTCTGGTTCAAAATATCATAGTGATTCAAAGATTTTTGGATCTATTTTATCCAAGGCAGCTTTGAGAACAGAGAAAAATATACTGGTTTTGATTTTTTGCCTGCCTTCTGCAGTCTTTGTCAACTCCGAGAGGAACTTGTAGGCCGTAAGGGGCTTTGCCTTTTTGTATTTCTTTTCTTTATCCCAACCCAGTTTTCTTAGCTCATCCTCAAGGATCCCTTCTAGCAATACTACATCATTGTTTACTGGTCCATTGTAATCATGATCCGCCATTGCAACATATGGAATTTTGTAGACTTCTAGTAACGGAATGTATTTTTCTATATTCTCAGTCCCCCACGTGTCTACCAAGGCAATATCATTTAGGTCTAGAACATTGCCGTAACCTTCGGATATTGCCGCGAATGCTGCCAATTCATCTGCACCCTCCACAAGCATGTTGCATTTAGAGAAGAAAATTTCTGGCCTGAATAGATGTGACGTAAGTTCTACTTGAAAGTCATCAGGCTTGTAAAATATTCTACTTGCCCCGTCTTCCTTCTTTACATATACAAGACCAGCCGACTTGTTAGAAGACACCATGGCATAGTCAACAAAGTAGGGAGAGTGGGTAATTATCAAGACCTGATTATTGGAATTTCTTACAATTTTTAGCAAAACTCTACCTAAATGAGGGTT
>JAJPKL010000026.1 GCA_021323705.1 Nitrososphaerota archaeon | reverse complement strand
GATAGCGGTGTACTATAACTGTGTCAGAGGCAGCAAGCATCCAAGATGTGTAAGATACATGCTGGGAAACTAACATTATTTTTGTGTGAAATTATGCCCATCCCTCACCTAAATGCTTGATCTTTGTTGGATGTAAATGCAAAGCGGGTTCGTCAAGGATCAGAAAACTATCTTTTGCATGAGCAATTCTAGCCAACAGGTACAAAATTTCAAAGTATCCTGCAGCAGATTCCTCAATAGGATATCTAGACGCGTTCTCATTTATGTAAATCTGGGGAGTCCTATCCTTCTGAACACCTTGCTGAACCTCTGCAGGTTGTCTGACATCGTATGAGACACGAGGGAAAATCTCTGAAAAACTTGTGGAAAGAAGTGGCCCTCTCTCTTCATATCCTTCCACCGTATTGAAGTCAAATAACATCTTTGCAAGCTCCTTGTAATTTGGCCTGATCTCCTTAATGATTATAATTTGTTGGTCGATGATTTTTGAAAGCAAGGACCAGAGACTGAGTTGGGAGCTAGGGTTGCTAGTCATTTGAGTAAAATCATAAATTTCTTTTTGCCATCTTTGGAGAGGAGAACGGTATGTAACATCCTGAATTTGGGACACCATCTTTACCTCGGTATCATCAACAGTGAAAAACTCGTTGAGAGAATCTCCATTCAATAATTTTTGCCTAAATAATTTTTGTTGAAATAGAGTAGTTGGTTCAAAATTATGTTGTCGTATAAACTTTTCACGATAATCGTTATTGGTGCTTTGCGCTATATCCTTCGATACCTCCAATTTCTTCCTTAGATCTATCGTTGGTAGTTGGCCCACTATACACATCCAATCAGCATTATAACGGATAACTGAGAAGCCATTTCCTAACCTGAGTACCGCTATTGGCTGCGTACCGTCCTCAATTGTCTCCTCCCAATAAAGACCGACGCTTATCTTTTTAAAAATCTCTGGAACGGTTGTATCTCCACTATCTTCCTTGAAAATAAGATGCCTTAGTACGGTTGCCTCCGGATCAGAAAGCGCTAGCTCAAGAATGACAGAACTTTTTTTGTCTGGATCTGGTTTGTACTTCTTTTCAAGTCTTATGTCATTTATTTGGTACCCTGTTTTTTCTCCGCGTATAAAATCAAGTATTCTTAAGAGGTTTGTTTTACCACTTGCATTGGATCCGGCTATTACGCTGTAATCATAAAGATTGAAATCTGCCTCTCTGTAGGAATACAGATTCTGAATTCTCATCCGTCTGATTTGCATGTTGATGCAAGATAATGGCAGGCACTAGTAAGGTTTTGCCTGCATGCATTCCAAAAAAGGTCTTTTTGACGTCACTGCAAACATCGCTCAGCAAAACCATCTCCCTGAATCGGCTCTGTTCTTGCTGGCAAGACCTCGTCCTTCTCCCTTGAAAATATGATCCTGTTTCCCTCAAGCGTTACGTCAAGGACGATACCCTTTGTTATGCCAAGTTCCTTTGCAAGCTTTGACGGTATGTTGACATAGACTGACTTTTTGATAGATGTCACCTTGCGCCTGGAGGTTCTCATCTTGTTTGCAAAGGTAGCTTCATCTTGATTTATTGTTACCATCACGCAACCACTCCAAACGATGCAATGACTGAAGCAAAATCCTCCTCAAGCCTCTTGCAAGACTCTTCGTCTTCCTTTGATAGTATGACCGGAGTTGAGACCCCTTCCCATCCTGCAAGCTCGTCAGGATTTACCCTAAGGGCCCACCTTCTCCTGTTTCTTATGTTTGTCACAAAGAGTACCATCGGGACCTGCAGCTTTCGTGCAAGTACAAGCTCAGGCTCTACATCCTTTGCAGATATCCGCCTCTGCATTCTTTTTGGCTCGTCGTTTAGGGTGAATGCCTTGTTGGAGCCTACTGCGACTAGTTTTCCGTCGTATCGCATGACATAGTCTGCCTGGCCTGCGCCGTTTGATTCTGTTACCGTAAACCCGCGGTCCTCAAGGTAGCGTGCCATCTCATGCTGCAACTCGATTCCAGTCGTACGCGATGCCCTCCCGTCAAGTGCTGTAAGCTTGGTCTCAGTCAAGATTTCTTCCTCAATACCTTCCACGTTGTCTTCTTCCTTTGGGCCTAGAGCTTCAAGCCTTGCCTCCAAGATCTTCTGGTCCTCCCTGAGGCCGTCCAGAACCAAGTTAAGATCATATGCAGTCTGCTCAAAGGCGTGCAACGTCTTCTCTGATGCCGCCTGCGCCCTCTGGCCTTTCTCTGCCACAGATCTCAGGACTTCCATCGATTCAGAGTCTTGCATGTAAGAGTTGGCAAGCTTCTCAAATCCCATAATCATCTGTCTTGCGAGTGAGTCAAGGTTTTTCATGTACTCCGCGACCTTGGTATCCAGCAGCTCCCCAAGTCTTGTCTCAAGATTTGTCGCATGGCCCTTGAACTTGGGCTCTAGTATCTCAAGTGCAGTGTCTGCTGCACGGCGCCCTATGTTTCCCTGTTCGTACACTCCCTTTCCTATCCAGCCTCCAAGGAAGACAAGCGGCAAGGAAAGAAAGTACGAGAATATCCCAAATACGACCAGTATAAAGGTGCCCCAATTGGGGTGCGACAGCTCAAAGGAGACTGGCAGGCCGATATAGGGCAGCGCGATGTAGCAGAGGTAGAGGAACGGGTATATGCCAAGTACTGGCCCGAGCACCTTTGCAAGCGCGTGCATAGTCTCGCTCTCGGATCTCTCCTTGAGGGCGCCAATGAGTACTGGTACTGCAAGCATCATGGATGCGAAGACAAGATCGGCCATCAAGGCCACGCACCACCATGCCATCTTTCATTAGAATTACTGTTGCCGTTCACATGATACTATGGCATCCGGTGAAATATCAAAAAAGATGTGCATAAAAATTCAAATAGCAGGGCTTGCAGCATGTCCGACCTCGTTGTACCCACGAGAAAACCTTCAACGGGGACCAGTCAGTCAGATGTGCTGTACTTTTTCATCCCTGATCTCAAAGGAGAAATCGAGATATCCTATTACCAGTGTGACTGTATGCCTTGCAGCAGGGTATGCCATGCTGCATGGAACTATGCCAACTTCCGAGAGTGCCAGTGGTGGTAAATAGTAAGGCTCTTTCCTCCCTGATATAGAGACGTCCTCCTCTCCGTCGCATCTTGCGCCGCTCACAAGAACGCCATAATATCCCCGGTTGAATACACCAAGCACGAGGTATCCTCCCATCCTCTCGCAGGCATGCAGCACCAGGTCTATGCCCGAGCCCCAAGACCTCCTCACTGACCTGTCAACAAACGAGCACGTCTCCATTACGAATGCTCTCACCTTCTCGTCTGAGATCTCCTTTGCGTCCTCTGAGAGCCTGGCACACCCGTTTACCGTGTCACCCATCGGCAGGCCCCTGCGAAAGTCTGGCACGCCCCTTGTGCCCCGGATGCACTGGATTTCTTGCTTGCCCTTCCTTTCCCCAATATCATCCTCGGTTGTGATGTAGTTTCTGTATGCTGCCAAAAGCTTGGAGACCGCAGTCGATGCCATCCTGGTTTGCTCGACCTGTTTTTTGTACTGGTCGTCGCGGAATAGGGATGGTACTGCACCGTGTATGGTCTTGGCATCATCAAGCAATGCCCCGAGCCTCTCAAGTGCGTGCCCAGCCCTGATGCCCTCCATTATAGTGCCAATCTCGGCCACCGCGGGCATCTTGTCTGATGCTTTCTCTTCAGGTCCTTCTTCCTTGCAGAGGTCAAGGTATGGCTCTAGCTTTGGAACCACCTCGTTTGCAAGGCTTGATACTGCAGCCATCTTCTCATAGTCGTTTTCTTTTCTTGACTTTGCAATAGCCTCGTCAATGAGGCGCTTGAGCTCAAGTGCCAAGTAGGATGATGGGCCTGGGTCAAACTGCCTTGTGATTATCCTCAGAAAGTCAGAGATGAATGAGGAGCGACTGCCCTCTCTTACCTTCATGATTCCGTCGTACACGTCCTTTGCAAACGAGACGTTCATAACCTTGCGGCCCCCGTCCGGAGGCCTTCCCCTGAACCTGTCGTCAGGGTCTAGCGGTGGAAGATCCATGATATTACAACAGTATTTGAATTTTTATGTGCATCTTTTTTGAAATACGGTACTTGCATACTGTACAGTGATGTTTACAAAAATAGTGTTGTCATCTCATAGAATAATCTTGCATAGCATGACTATGTATATTGTCACTTGTCTGGAATCTGCCAAAGGATGATGAGAGATGGTTTCTGACCCAGTCCTTTCAGATGAGAAATTCAAAAATACCTCCACTGCGCCTGTACAGAATGATGAGGACTGCTTGCACAAAGCAAGCTGGCAGTCTGATATGGGAAAAATAGAACAAACCACAAACATCAACACTGCCACAAAACAAAAGTACACAAAAAAGAACCGGCTCCTTGCCAATCCCGATGTCAAGAGATGGTACGAAAACCTGTCAAGGGGAAGCGAACTTACCGCAGATGTAAGGGTTCGCAGGCTGGGTCTTTTCTGCCAAGCTCACCACATGACTCCAAGCGAGCTTGCGGAACTTGGCATGAGGGATCTTAGAGCAGTCACGGACCTGATAGAGGACCACATAACATCAATGGAGGAAGAAGGCTATGCCCCGGGATACATAGGAGATACCGTAAAGGCTGTAAAATCATGGCTGCGGCACTTTGAGGTAGAGATCAAAAGGAGAATCAAGATCTCAAACCTTGGCTCTACTCCTACACTAGAAAACGAGAAGGTCCCAGAGAGTCTGGAGCTTACGGAGCTCTTCAACAGGTCTGAGGTGCGGTCAGGAGCCATGATGTCCCTGATTGCAAAAGCCGGACTGAGGCCCGAGGTTCTTGGCAATCACAACGGTACGGACGGACTGCGAATAAAGGATCTGCCAGACCTTGCAATAGTGGAGGGACTTGTCATCTTCACAAGCATTCCTCCGAGAATCAAGGTGCGAAAGGCTCTTTCAAAAACAAGGCACGAGTACTTTACCTTCATCACCGACATGGGGGCAAAAAGACTCCTTGCATATCTCAATGCAAGAATACTTGCCGGTGATGCACTAGCACCAGACTCTCCCGTGATAGCACCTGCATCAAAACATCCAATGCAGAGGGGACAGAACAGTACAAAACCCTTCTTGCCAACACAGCGGATAAGGGTCGAGATAAAGAATACCATGAGGCCCCGCTTCCAATGGAGGCCATATGTGCTCAGAGCTTTTTTTGACACCCAGCTGCTGATTGCAGAGTCACGCGGCAAGATAGCACACGACTTTCGTGTCTTCTTCATGGGCCACAAGGGAAGCATAGAGGCAACCTACACGACAAACAAGGGAATACTTCCTAAAGCCCTGACTGATGCGATGCGGGACTCGTTTAGGAGAAGCGAAGAGTTGTTGGATCTGGAAAAAGGAGCAGAAGACCCACAGGAAGAGAAAAGGGAACAGATAAGACAGTCAATACAGTGTCTCCCGCCTGAAAAGCTTGCCGCGGTGCAAAAGCTTGTCAGTGAACTGGCAGGCTGCAATACCAGCAGCGTGTTGTAGGGCCCGAGGAGGCAGAACGACTCATAAATGACGGCTGGCTCTATGTCGGGGCTCTGCCAAACGGCAGGGTCGTGGTATCCGCACCCACAAAGGAAATGGGTCCACAGGGATTCGAACCCTGGATCTTCGCCGTGTAAGGGCGACGTCATAACCAACTGGACTATGAACCCATCTACGCTCCAATTTAAAATGCATATAAGTCTAACAGCAAACATTTCAAGTCTGTTCAATACATTTCATTTTATTCACTGTATGTTATTTCAAAACAAGATCACAATTTATGATATAGATTTTATTTTAATTTTGGTATCATGATACAACGATTTCATAGGCAGACTGGTAACTATGTTACGCAAGTCTAAAATATTTTTAGAATCATATTGAGATACTTGCCAACAAAGCCATCCCTAGATGAAATATGGAAGACAATAGAAGAATACGGAATTGACAGAGAATCATTAGAGAAAACGGCACCGGACGACGAACTAATATTCAAGATATATACAGCATTAAAGGCAATTAATGAAAAAGAACAGGAACTGCAACAGATGACCTGTTGAATTTAGTTTTAGGCTCACATTTCTATTTCAATTATAACTGGCAGTTTATCAACTGTGAGGTAAATGACAGATTTGGTCTTTTTTACAAGCCCCATAGGACTTGGACATGCCACAAGAGATGTAGCAATATCACAGCATCTGAATAACGTTTCAAAAAAATTTATCAGTGGAAGTGGTGCATACAAGCTATTTTTGGAATACGGATGTGATGCAGTTGATCTTTATACGCCGCCACCGTTTAGGATTGAAAACGGCAAGCTGCAAAGCCCTCTCAAGTGGCTTTTCAGTTATCTTTCGTACTACAGGGAATGCAAGAAGATCTCTTCTAGAACAATAGAAAAAGAAGAACCCCGTCTTGTAGTAAGTGATGAGGATTTTGCGTCGCTTGTCATGGCGCAAAAACAAAAGATAAGCACAGTTCTTGTTACTGACATATTGGAGACTGGGTTTGCAACTGGGATAGGTTCTGCGATTGAAAAAATGATGAACCGCGGGATGAAAAACATCATAGAAAAGTGTGACCTTGTTCTGGTTCCAGAAAATGGGCAAAACAGCGGCAACATAGTAAGGACTGGGCCCATTGTAAGAGATGTTACAGAGTCACGCGAACATCTTAGGAAAAAGTATTCTTTTGACAAAAAAACAGTTGTGGTAAGCACAGGAGGAACTGATCTTGGAAAATTTTTAATTGAAGAGACCATCCAAGTTTTTAAAAAGACTGGGATTGATGCAGAGCTTGTAATAGTTTCTGGGCCCACTCTACAGATGGACCAAACTCCATACAGAAACTTGGGTTTTGTGCCCAAGATGCACGAAGTAATTTTTGCGTCAGATCTGATAATTTCGCTTGCAGGAAAATCCACCATGGATGAATCAAGACATTTTGGAACTCCTGGAATCTTCATTCCCATAAAGGGGCATTTTGAACAGGAAGAAAATGCAAGGGAGGTAGGATATTCTTCTGAAGATATTTTCAGGCTCGAGGAATTGATTGTAACAAAAATAGACAAAAAAAGAGAACCCCAGCCATTTGAGGGAGCCAAGATAGCTGCAGAGATGATAAAAAAATTTCTGTAGCTAGTTGTTTTTCTGGAAATCGATGCAGCCTGTTATTTCCCTGCACAACTCTTCGTTGTGAACAAGCCCTACATCAGGCAGGTACTGAAGTATGTGGTTTGTATTCTTGTCCTTGAAGAGCTCCCCGTTCTCTATACTCATAATGAACCCCTACTGATCTTAGCCATACAAACAAGTGTTTGATTTTTGCTTTTAAGGGATGCGTACAAATTGTCCGAAATTTGCATTCGTATCGTTTCCCGTGTTCTTATCTTCCACCCAAACTTTATAGAAGGTAGAGCAAGATGTAATCAAGTTTTGCAGAATCTCATTGTTGCAAAGTTTGGTGGAAGCGCAGTAGGTGTGGACGGTGTACTGATTCCTACAATCATCAAAAGGATAAACGAATTAAAAAAAGATGCCAAAGTGATCACAGTTTTTTCTGCTCCGCTTACAATATACGGTAACAAACAGAGATCACTGACTGACATTGCCCTTATCCTAGGTCAAAAAGCAGAAAAGGGAGAGAGTTTTGACACTGAGGAGCTGCGCAAGCCGTACCTGAAGATACTTGAATTGGTAGACAGAAAATATCAAGACGAATGCAAAAAGACTATCGAGTATTTTTTGGACAAGGCATCCAAGTCCTTTTTGGAAGCTTTGCAAAAAAAAGAATTTGCAAACGAGGTACGCGCAAGAGCACTTGCATATTCTGGCGAGATATTAATGTCAAACGTTATGAGTTATGTGCTCAAAAGTGCTGGCATTACTGCTGATGTCGTAAATTTTGATTCATGGCCCATCATTACTGACAAAAATATTGAATCGGCAAACTTTCTTGCCTCACAATCTTTGCAGAGCCTAAAAGGAATGGAATCACTACTTGAGAAAAATGATGTCATATCAATAGGCGGCTTTATCGGCAAGACTGCAGACGGTCTTGAGACAACATATGAACGCGGCGGATCTGACAGGACTGCTGCAGATCTTGGAATATTGTTTAGCAAAAAATACAACACCAAGATTGATTTTGAAAAGGACAGTGCCGTATTATCTGCAGATCCCCGCCTAGTGAAAGACGAACTAGAGTATATCATGCATCTGTCATATAATGAGGCCAGAATTGCAGGAATGTTTGGGATGAAGATTCTTGATCCAATTGCAATAAAGGAGATAGTTGAGAATGGAGTTGATATGCCAATAATAATAACAGACATGGGAAGACCTGATAGAATAACAACAATTGAGCGAAGACCCGGTGCCAAGAACGGCCATCCTTTGAAGATAGTTACTGGAAAGAAAAACTGCGCAATACTTCGGATGGAGACCAAGTCAGCTGAGAGCCTCTTTGAATCACTTGAGAAAGACAAGAGATACAGCGAGTTTGTGGTCTTATCCCCTTTTACAAAGGATGACATAGAGTTTACCAGGATTCTCTTTTTGGATAGCGACTATGTAAAACGCAACGAGCGATATGTCTTGGCCTTTGACCCTCTGGCATCAATTACTTACAACAGGGGAGTCATCACCTTGATAGGAGACGAGATGTGGAGGGTGCAGCAGATTGCATCAAAGGCAAGCTCAAGGATAGGAGAGGCAGGACTTAACATTCTCAACATGGACGCCCAGGAAGAAACATCACGCATCATCATAGTTATAGAAGACAGCGGTGACAGCATTGAACGGGCAATTCGTGCAGTCCATTCTGAAAGATCAAAAATAAAATTTGTCTAGTCGTTTGCTAAAAAATGAAAAAACTTAGTTTCTTCTCTTTCTACGCGTAGCTCTCTGGTCTGCCACTCGCATGTGTTTGCCTTTTTTTCTTGCAACCATTTGCTTGTAGTGCAAGTACAGGATGTTTTGTATCTTTCTGTCATTGGTTTTGATAAAAACACAGTTGTACATTTGACCCCTACAAGTCCATACCTGTAGGAAGTCAAAGTGGGTTTGTTCTTGGGCCTCTATCTAGAATCAGCCCGGCGTTACCCAAAACACGCGCTAATGTATATAGCGTTGAGGAAATATTTAGAGATGATCTATATAGATCAGGTATACGTGCCTACTGCTGCAAGCGCTATAGCGGCACCAATGCATGCATACCACTTGAAGTTCCTCTTGTTTGCAAACATGTTCTTTGATGCTATGTCCTCGTCTCGCATGGTAGACATGCGGGCACGTCTCATCTCAAAGCCGTTTCCTGCCAATCCAATGACTAGCAGAGCAGCTGCTGCAAATGAAAAGTATGGATTCACGAGATACAATCGTATTTACTCCATTTAAAGAAAGCAGGTCTTTCTTGATTTTCTTTGAGTTTGATTCTTTAAATTACCAAAACCTGCTCACATCACTATGAAAGAGCAGGGAAAGATATGGATGAATGGAAAACTTGTACCATTCAAGAATGCAAAGGTACATGTTCTTACTCATGCGTTGCATTACTCCACTGCAGTCTTTGAAGGAATTCGATGCTACAAGACAACAAAGGGGCCTGCAATTTTCAGGCTTCCAGAACATGTAGACAGGCTCTTCAAGTCTGCAAAGATGTATTCAATGAATATTCCTTATTCAAGAAAAGATATAGCTGATGGCATAATCAAGACAGTACAGTCAAGTGGGCTGAAGGAGTGTTATATCAGGCCTATTGCATACTATAGCTATGGCGTTCTTGGCCTTACGCCAACTCCAAACAAGGTGGATGTTGCAATAGCCTGCTGGGAATGGAACGTTGGCGAGTCAAGTGCGGGAAAGGTTCGCGGAGCAAGATGCAAGGTGTCAAGCTGGCTTAGAATTGATTCTAGATCCCAGCCGATGCAGGCAAAAGCCGCATCTAACTATGCAAACGCCGCCCTTGCAAGAGTAGAGGCGTTAAAGGACGGATATGACGAGGCAATAATGTTAAACTATCACGGCAAGGTTTCAGAGGGAAGTGCAGAAAACATCTTTACAGTAAACAAGGGCGAGATTGCTACGCCGCCACTGAACGCCGGAATTTTGGATGGAATAACACGGGACAGCACAATCAAGATAGCAAGATCTGAGGGCATCTCAGTTGTGGAAAGAGAGATCGATAGAGACGAACTGTACATCTCAGACGAGGTCTTCATGACTGGCACTGCGGCAGAAATCAAGTCTGTTACAGAGATAGATAACGTACCTGTGGGAGACGGAAAGCCAGGTGAGGTAACGCGCAAGCTGCAGAGCTTATTCTATGATGTATCTCGCGGCAGGGATGAGAGGTTCTCTGAGTGGCTTGTACCAATCTAGAATTTGAAAAAGATTCAATTACGACTCGAAGGTACAACGAATCATGGTTCTCCCAATGGTAGACCAGCACAAGCCCAAGTGTTATCTATGCAGCAATGTATTTGAGAATCTGGAAGAGTTGAGGAGACACCAAGAAGTGGACCACAAGGAATTTGTCGAGTTTCATAAAAATGATCATTCTCCCGCACCAGGAGATGTTACGGTATTTTAGGAGACAAGTGTTCAAGTCCTGACGCAGGACCCATTTGTTGGTTCTGCAAAAAGGGCCGCCATAAAGAATGCATGGGAAAGATTCCAACAGATGCCATGTCAGAAGGACCACATGACTGCACCTTTGATACAAAATTTGTAGAATGCCAGTGCACTCACTAGATTATTTTTGTAAAATCCACTTGTGCGAAGAGATTTGATCTCGTAATTAATTTTGTAATTCAGAGATTAGTGTCTATGAAAAGAGATTACTTTGCATTAAACTAGTTTTAGAATAAAGCGGGTCTAGTGGTTTTCCACTACCATGACAAACGAAACCGCCTACTTTGTGGCGGTTTTCTAACATTGGTAATGTAATACAGGTTGACCTTAAAAAATTTTACGGTACAGGCTTGGCAGGTCCTGCAATCCATTCAGAATTTCTAATTCCCAACTTCTGCTCCAAATAGGTATTGGTTTTGTCTAGCGATAAAGACAATTTTGTCATAATAAAACTTGGCATATCGGAATGCATAGTCTTTGTAGAATGATTCTGCACATTAGCTGGCAATGTTGAAGTTGGAGATAGAATTGCAAGGCCAGATATCAGACAAAGTACAAAAGGAATTGCTATCACGGTTTTATTGTCTAATTCGATCATTAATTCTTATTTTTACAGGTAGCTAATAAGATATGTGTAATTTTCTTCTATTTTGGAAACCGTTGATTTCTATACATAGAATTTAGTTTGTTTTTTCAACTATTTGATTTGGTACATCGTTGACGTGGCTTTCGTACAAGGACGTTCTCAATGAGAGGTAACCGCTCCACTTTTATAGATAAATTTTAATGTTATAACTTGCATTATTATAGCATGAACCGAGGTTTATTATTATCGGTAAGCGGTTCTTGCTTGTTGTTATTTGGTTTTTTGCTTAAAATTATAGTTCATTCAAAACTGCTTGGCAGTGTACCGCTATTCATGGGTCCTCCTGTGATTCCCTCCGTGCTTCATGATATGAGAATGTGGTCATTTCCGTATGTTCTGGATACTATCTCATTTATCGCATTCGGTACGGGAATTACATTGGTTGTATTAGGAATAGTAATTGCTTTCAGAAGTAAAATGAAATTATCATCAACTGTCTAATATCCAAACCATTTCACCCATATTTGTTAAAAAAAGAACAGATGTTTTCTCAGTAGCAACGATTAAAGTTTGAGTTAGGTAATTTTAAAAAAGTTGGAAAGAATTCGTCTAATTCGAATTCATTTAACAGGTGTAGGTGAAAGTTGCTACTGCTGGACTGGTTGGTGGTGGATTAGGACTTAAACCCATACAAGATGATAACCATGGGGTTTCCCAATTCTGGACCGAGGTAGTTTCAGACGAGGTAGGAGTATCGTAGAAGCCCATAGCATATGCCTCATTGTTATATTTTGTTGGATTTGTCGTAGATCCATCCGATTGTTCTTCTTGCTCCGGTCCACTTGAAAAATGACAACTTCCTATATCTGTCTCACCCAAATTTATGGTAGAGCCACTATCTCCAGTGATTCCAAAACCATACAAGTAGCCATTATTTGCACTAGTATCAGTTACTCCTGCATCGTAGTGTCCAGCTTGCGACTGATCAGCATAGAGAAATGACTGCATAGAATGGCCTGATTGCATGTATGTCTGAATAGGGCTTGATACAAACCATTCTCCCGTAGTGGAACATGCTGATGTGGAAAATGAATCGATCGTGACTTTCCAACCAACTCCAGTAGTTCCAATCAATTGGGCATTATCGTAAACCGCAGCCACTTGAAGCCAGTGAGCACTATTGGAATTCATAGCATTCAAGACTTGAAATAGGTCAGTGTTGGTTGACGATAACGCTTGATTTGTATAGGTGGAGATCTCCTTCCACTCGCTAGTACCCCCATTTGATCTATCACTCACTATGCCTACGCCTCCGTTTAAAACTCCAGTAGGTTGCATGAAGATCCCATGAACTCTATATGGGTTTTGATTTGCTGGTCCGAGGTAATCGAAGCTCGCAGCTGTGGTGTTCCATCTCATCATACCGACCCAATCGGGATGTTTCTCAAATTGTTGGTGCATGTAATCCAAGAGCTTTTGAGCTACAGGTGGTAGATTAGATTCTCGATTGACTTGCTGTGCGTTCACATATGGTAGTACTGCCGAAGGTGAAAACATTAACAATCCAATCAGTACTGCGCCCATGATTGTTGTTACAGTTTTTGCCTTTTTGTCTTTGAAGTGAATTTTTGTCATTGCACGGTACAACACAACATTATCTAATAAGGCGCGCTTGCTCTCGGAGCAGTGTACCTAGAGCCAATGAGATTTTTCTAGAAGATTTGTACTGGACTAACCGTTACAGAAAATGAATGTGCAATAATTTCTTACTGTACAGGCTTGGCAGGGCCTGCTATCCATTCAGAATTTCGAATTTCAAACTTATGTTCCAAGTACACGTTGATTTTTCCCAACTGTAAAGACAAGGTTGCGACCACAAGATTTGGATGATTATAGTAATTAGTCTTAGTAATTTGTATCAGATCATTCCATTCAACAGTCGAAACTATTGAAATCGCAAATAATGAGATGATCCCCACCATAATCCAAACCCTGATTTGGTTTGCACATGTCGTTTTATTGTGTAATTCATTCTTTAATGTACCTTTGATTTCTTGTCCTATGACATTTCGTACTTGTTTTTTGATTTTCAGGGTAGATGACCCCAACCGCGTTCAATAAGTATATTTGCGATATGTGGAGTTACACAAGCAGGAGAACCATCTTCTGATTTGATCATTAGTTGCAGATCATGCGTACAGGTTACTTCCTTTGCTGTCGTACCTGACCTAAATTGTTGCAGCGGCAGTTTTAAAGAATCTAGGGTTGAATTAATGTCGATTACTTTGTATCCGATTCCAGCAATTTCAACCTTGCTGAGTGAGCTTGGCAAAGGTGCACATGGAGAATTAAAAGATCCAAGATGTGAAAAATCAGAGGCATTAACTTGATCTACGGTAAATCCAACTGCGAGTGGATAGCCATCACCACACGTAATCTCAGGTATGGTATGGTCGTAGAAACCAGTAGCATTTGGTAGGGATTTTATGATGTATGTAACAGTATAGTTTGAACCTATAGGATAGTTAGCAAGGTCGATTATTTTTGGAACGGCTGTAATATTAAACAAGTTTGTATAGTCTTTTGTAGATATAGTGAATCCGTCACCATACTTAACATATCTATAATCATCTATAGAAAGAGATTTGGTAAGATTTTCTATTCTGGGAAAGTTTGTTCCTGTGATCTTCGAATCATTATAATAGAATTTTACCGCAAAGGTAAGCCTAACACACCCAGTGGAATTTTGATTCATCATAAGCACTGGTACCTTAGTAATTACTGTTGAGGTAGGAACAGTATAGAATTCCTTGCATCCATCTACAGAGGCATCTTTTGTGGAAGTCGAAAATGCATAATTATTTGAATAAAAAGATAATACCATTATACATTCTATTAGCAATGCTAAGATTATTTTAGAGATGAATTTTTTATTAGATCGCATTTTATTAATAACAGAGTAAGTTTGTTAAAAAAACTTGTCGTATGATTATGTTGTAACAATTTTCCGTTGCCAAATGTCCTTAATCCCGCTAGCGATGAAACACTTTTTGTTAAAAAATAAAAAAGAGGGGATCAAATACTGGAGGTGACAGTTTCAGTACACGTACCACCGTTACATGACCAGTTAACTGGGCCCCAGTTCAGGTTGTTTGACTCATTGGTAGATTGTTGTAGGTTTTGCTGGGTTGAGGTTTCTGGACTGTCCCAAATCGATGTAGTTTCTTGTGCAGAACTAACAAAGTTTGCGCTTGAGCTACCTCCTACTCCGAGAATTTGCCCTGAGCTATCGAACCAATTTGTTTTGGTTTGAAAGTCATCCGTTGTGATCACACCATAGCACTGGTTTATTGATTCGTCACAGTACTCCGCTTCGAGCGAATCGCTAGATGTTACATAGCCTTGAACATTACCAGCGAAAGTTGAAGATAATGTTTGTTGCGGAACGGAAACACAGTGCTTATCAGAATAGTCTTGGGGACTGTTTGTTTTAATCTGCCATACACAAGCTTCTTCCAACGCTGAATTTGGCTGATTTTGTTCTGTAAATTGAGTTTCATAAGAATTTCCGTTTGATAAGGTCCACTGATTCGTATTAAGTTGGATGCTCCATGTGTTAGATGTTTGTGTTCCAGAATCGGTTTCTCCATTGTAAGTGGAGAATTTGACCTCAGTTTCGCCAAATGTCGGGTTAGAAGTTTGGATCAGCGCTTGTAACTTACTGCTACCCCCTTCAGTAGGAGGATAAAGCCCTGCCATCCTCAACTGTTCCTCCGAGGCGCAAGCAATCTTCTGCCATCCAGTTACTTTTGTAAAGTGATAACAACCGATTGCATCTGGCATTGGTGGTGCAATTTGATACGGTTTTGGCTGGGCGTTAGCGTATGGTATTAGGGTTGTTGGTGTTGACAACACTGATGCTATCACCAATGCTGCAATTATGGTGGTTACAGTTTTTGATTTGTTGCTATTTGTCATTGCACGGTACAACACAACATTATCTAATAAGGCGCGCTTGCTCTCGGAGCAGTGTACCTAGAGCCAATGAAAATCTTCTAGAATAATGTACTGGACCGTTCATTGCAATAAATGAACAAACAAATTTTTTTACGGTACATTTAATCTGCAAAAGAAGACATCTTCTAGTTTGATTGGGTATAACACGTTTTCGATGACAATCTACGGATCTTTTAAATAGAAAATGCGCGTTTTTTTTTTCTTGTGCTAAAGAAGAGGGCTGAATTCACACGGGACAAGCGCCTGCCACGCAAGATTGACTGGTACCTAGTAGAGGACATGATAACAGCACTCTTCGAAAATGGTAAACTCAAATACACACCGCTTTAGACCATATGCCAGGCAAATTACAGGAGTGTCCCCATGTATCTGAACTGGCTTGAAAGCATGGAATTTATCAAGTACGACATGGAAGACGGTTTCAAGATTGTAAAATTGACCACAAGAGGAATTGAATGGTACCGCAAAAATATTGCAACCAGAAAGAAACCTATACCTATGATAGAACTGGATTAGGATCACAGTACATTTTTCCCATATGCTTGTAAACAAGAAATGTGGTTATTGTCTAGATTGCTGTCAGACATTAACGTGTACCTCACAAGAGGAAGATACGATAGATGAAAACTAGTCTGAGAATCTTCATGTGTGCGTTTGCGTTGACATTGCTAGTCGTGCCTTTTATCTTAATGCCTGATGCGTATGCAATGAAGCCTGCAACATGGTCCCACAAGAATACATTTATGCAAAAACCCCAGACTGTAAGCTCTCTAGTATTCTACAACCAAGTAAGCCCCCCGGACTGCACCCATTATGCCACCACGACAGACCAATGCTCAGGCACCGATACCACTTATGGCACCCTCTCTTATACAACCCCCAAGTCATACGGCACACAAGGCTCATGTAACTACCCATGTGAGTCCCAGGATGTCTATGTCAACTATCCATCTACGTTTACCTACAACGGAGTGGTCTATTACTTTAACAATGCCCAGCAGGACCAGTGCTCGTCAAGCTTTGGGTGCTCCACTGAGACTACATGGACTTCCACCGGGCCGGTAGACGTCCCATACAGCGGCACCCCCGTAGGAGTTCCTGTAACAGTAGACACTGAGATTTATTATCTCAACTCCGGAGGTACACAGTCAGTTGAGATCAACCTTGTTTACAATCTTGACAACGGTTACGATTACGGCTGATGAGTTTTTTTAGGATAATACCCCCATACCCCGACGATTTTGCCAAGGCATACATCAGGATTCCTAGGGCAGAAATGGAAAGGCTTGGAGTTTCTAGCGGCGATATAGTACGTGTAAAAGGCTCAAGAGATACAGCTGCAATGTGTATGCCACTAGACAAGACACTACCACACGATCCCACATTCGAATTTCTGCATAATACAGAAAGGATCCAACATCTAACACGCCCAAGTGATCTGGTCTTCCAAAATGCAGGTGGTGAAGTACTCTCTCTAGTAGAGATAGAAAAAGCTGAAGACGTAGTGACAGCAGAGAGTATAACTCTTGCATCAAGGAGGCCCTATACATACAAGGCAGAGAGTCTCGACCTGAAAAGTCTGATTGGAACACCTTTTACAAAAGGAGACTGGATAAGAATCGCAATCAAGGAGTCAGACTCGATATTCCCTTTTGCAGAGTTTGGCGTAGTTGATGCAAAGCCTAATTCAGAGATATTGGTAATATCTGAAAATACGAAGTTCAATTTTGTTTCGTATAATTATAGAAATTCCCTTGCACCTCAACTATCCAAACTGAAAAAAAGATTTCAGATAGGAAAGCAGATATCTGACAAGAGGCTTGGTATTTCCCTTGAATCGTTTGAGAACTATGAAGATGAATGGAGGCTCTATCTTGAGACAAGAGTTGTTCTTGATGAGCCGACAGAGTGGCTTGAAAACATAATGCATGTAGTGATATCAGCACATGACGATATCGGAACCGTATACAAGCAAGTCAAGACAAGAAAGGTTGAGAGCCGGTGGACTGAGGAAGGATCACAGTGCAACAAATTGCTCTTGACTTTTGTACCCGCAATAAAAAAAGATGTATCAAAGATTACCATTGAGATAGATGAGATAGCTTGGAAGAGACGGGACAAGAAGGACTTGCAGTTTCTCGAGCAGATAAATGAGGCAATAAGAGGCGAGCCTACGGTAGTCTCTGTCTGGCAGCAGCAAAAATCACATTACATGGTAGCGCAAGGTCCTTGGAGATTAGACATAAAGATTTGATTCATGACATATCTCCGTTAAAATGGCACAAGGTGGATCCTGCAGAAAAGCCAGAGAAAGAAGAGCTAGACTATCAAACCAAAAACAAGATACTGAAGATAAGCAAAGATGAGAACAAATGATCTCGCCTGACAAGTGTCTGAGAAGATGGTGCAGAGTCTGTGCAAGAGAGATGAGTCTTGATTATGACTTTGATGATGAAGATAGGGTGTACGACTTTTGCTGTGCAAGATGCGGCATACTGGTCCGCATATTTGAGGCAATATCACAACAGGAAAGAGGAATGCTTGAGCGCAAGGGCTGCCTCTTGGAACCTCTCACAAAAGAAGAACAAGAGGAGCAGCGTGGCTTGAGCAAGAGGGAGGCGATATTCAGAGAGTATCACCCCAGAAATGACAGACAATCTCAGTCAAAGTCTGTGCTTGATCCGGTGCTTTGTCTCAAGAGGCAATGCAGGATCTGCGAAAAAGAGACGGAATTAGAGTACAAGTTCAGCTCAAAAGAAAGGTGGTATACCTTCTATTGTACACAATGCAAAACTACTGTCCAAGTCTTGGAGGAGATAATCGAAGAGATGAGGGAGTGCTACATGCAAGACGGTTATCCGGTTGAGCCGCTTACAAAGGAGGAGAAAGCATTGCAGAGATTGGGCGATGGGACTATGCAGACTGTAGGTAAGAGGCGGATAGATTTGACTAAAGAAAACAAGGTAGAATATAGAGAAAAACACAAACTTTCAAAGGAAGAGACAGAGAAGCTAAGATAGATCATGTGGTAAAAATGATTGGATTTGGAATTAATTGGTTGTGGTAAACTGTATTATCGTATAGGAGAATGATTGAACAGAAATAAGATGGAAAATGTAATTCGTGTAAAATTGAAAGCAGGTTGAAGAAAGACGATGTTAGACTGTCTAAAGAATTTAAAATAAAAAAGAATACGGGTAGTAAATAATATGGGGAGGCATGGATCCCTTGATTTGACAGATTTTTCCAATATTCTAACCATCTCCAACTATCCTGATCACTATCTTGTCATTCTCAAGGCAAACGTCAAATCTCTCTCCTCCTAGGAGCTTGAAATCATCCACAATCTGCGCAGGTATCATGACTCGATACTTGTAGTAGGTTGTCCCCTTGCATGTACTTGATCTCTGCTTTTGCAATACTATTTCCATCACAATTGTGATATCGTAGAGACATTAAGGGCTAGGAACAGGCGTCAGAGCATTTGATGACATTATTGGTAGAGCAGAAGATTTTTTGTCGTGTTTTCATTGTGCAGTTTTGTAGGAGAAGAAAAAATATTCTACAATTGGTGGGGCTATGTTGCCTGAAATGCGTTTGCACATTTTTGCGCACGGTTTTGCGTATTTTTGGTTTTGAATCTTTCGAGATTCGATAACAGAGCTGACTTTCCTTATAAGCCCTAAATTTTTCCACTCTGCACTTGCAACTAATAGTAGGCTTGTCTTTGTCGTCATGTTTGATGACGTTTTCCTTTGCGAGAAACATCGGACCTTGCCAATAAATTCCTGTAAAATAGATGCTTATGCCGTAATATGTAGATGTTCTTGTGGAAATCAAAATCCAGCTGTTCGTGTTTCTGTTGTAAATGGTAGATTTCTAAAATGATTCAGATATTAGTTTTGAATTCGATTTTGAAGAGCAAAATTAACGCAGTTATACCTACAAACAATATTGGAATTGCGAACGGAAATTCAGGAATTTCCATGTTTTGACTTGAGACAATTTGATTCTGTTGATTCAAGCTTAGATCGAAATTGAATTTAGGTGCAATTCTTTCATCTGAGAAGATGTTATTATCCGAGTCTATAGCATACATTGTAAGTTTTAGGGAATATGTCGAATTGGCATCATTAAAAATGGGAGCGTATGCAACTACAGTTGAACTATTGTCACGTGGTGTCCATGCGTTCAAGTAAGGTTCCTGAATTCCAAGAATAGTACCATTGAACTGAGTATTGATAGAATTTACTTGTATTGTAAGTATGCCTGTATGAGTATGAAACATATCATGCAAAAGTGAAACATTATTTTTAGTTATGTTAAGAAAGAATGAAACATGACGTATCGTCTGGTTAGTGTTTGCATCAAAAAATCTTAACCAGAGGTAATGTACATTAGGTATTGTTGAATTTGAATATAACTTCAGCTCAACTTCTACTTTTCTATTTCCTACCGATGCTGATGGAATTGGTTGAGCCCCTTGACATTCAGGTCCCCCCATACATTGTTCTTTTGAGATTTGTCTTTCATACGTATTTAATTGATTCAGTATTAACATAGGAAATAAAACCAATGTACTGGAGATTATAACAATGGTTATGAGATAACTCTTCAAATTACACTACTCTTTATTTTTCAAAGCTTAAAAAATTAACTATGATGATCGAAGTATACAGATGAACTGTAAAATACATCCTTGTGATTCTTGTTTCAATAGTTAGTTGATCTATGAATTTTAATGTGGGATTGTAAAATAAAACCATAAGTTCCATAACTTTAATACATTTTTCATTTTGAGATGGAGTCAAAAATAAAAAGAGAGGAGAGTTAACATGCAGGAACAGATGCTGCCAGAGTGGAAAGATTCCAAGTAGCAGACGAAGTGCTGCTCTGAAGATTTCCGCTAATTACTCCAGGTCCACCATTCGATGTTCCGTCTAGTATCAATCCCTTGCAGTTAAAGTCTCGTTGTTGGTCGTTTCCAGTACCCCAGCTTCCCCAAGTGCTACCAAGTTCCAATTGTGACTTTGCACTAGGATTGCTGCCGAATTGACCATCCCAATTAGGACTGGTTTTTCGAGTATTGTCGTTTTCAAACCACACTGAAAGGAATCCTTTACTGTCATCGGTTGGACTTGTATCTAGAGTATATCTGCTCATTCCAGAATCAGTGTAGGTGTTGCTGCTACCACTGGTAGTATCTTGGATTACCGCAGCCCAATTACTACTTCCTGATTGAGGGAGTATCCAGAAGGTATACTGATGTCCCGAAACATAGGAAACAGATGTACTTTGTGCTTGACATCCTTTGAAAGTATCTGTCCAGAATGTTTGTACCGAATGGGTTGTACCGAAATCAAATCCAGTTTGCATCCAATATCCTCCTGTATTGGTCTTGCTACACAAGTTTCCAGTAGAACTAGATTCTGCACCATTAACCATGAATCCAGTATCGTTGTAACTCGAATTGGATGTGAATGATGGTGCTTGTGTATTTATGAGAATACCATCAGCATTAGTAGGCGGGCTGGGATTGTCATAGGTATCTGAAGAAGTGGCGTTGGTCACTGCAAATTTGATTCCAATAGGGATACCTACAAAGGAATTCAAAACCGTGTTGTTTTGCTCGTCCACAAGTATCACCAACTGTGTCTTATTATCGACATTAAGATTGATCTGCGGATACCAAATGCCAGGATTTGTTTTCATATTGCCCCAAAAACCTTGCGACATCACTGTTACAGTTTTGCCTCCAATCATTTCTTGTATTTTTTGATCAGATAATGCAATGTTTTCTACTCTTGTCAGATCAGTTTTTGACAAAGCTTGTGGCAATTCCTTTTGAAGTGTATCAAACTGTGCCTGAGTCTCAGAATTTGGGATAGACTGTCCATGTATGACACTAACACTTTGTGCGTTAACATTTGGCATTACAGTTGTTGGCGCCAGTAACAGTATTCCAATTGTCAGAGATGTCAGAATAGATATTGTAGTTTTCCTCTCATTGTGTTTGATGTTGATTTTCGTCATTGTACAGTACAATCAAAGAAAGATAGAAAAGGTCTGAGGTGATAAGCTCATACAATTGCGCATTTTTCTGATCTTCTCACCTCAAAGAATAAATAACATTAATGTGAATTTGAAGGAGATTTTTGCTTTTAGCAACTAATAATGCCTGTAAGATATTGTTGTTTTTTTCTGCCTTGGAATCACATTAAAGATTACAAGATTGTTGTCAATCTGGAAATCTATCTTCTCGCTCAGCTTGTCTAGGATTACGTGGTTGTACTCTGCCAGATATCTTGACCATTTCAGTCCCCTCGTATGTTCAAACACAAACCTGTGAGTTTCCTCATCGATCTCATGCTTGAATGTATACCAACCAGAATACTTGCTAAACTTCTCATAATACGTACTGACTATGGATAATAGGTCCATCTTGCCATGAAACGTGGAGAGCATTATGCCAAAATTTCTAAGGGCTTGTTCCCTTGCAAGCTCTTCCAGCTCTTCAAGCCTCATCTTTTCAATCATGGCCTGAAAGCATGGGCCTGGAATGGTAACCACGCCTATTTTTGACAAGGGAAGATCAAATACAAGTCCCTTCTTGATGAGTTGTGTAAGGAGAGTGCTTGAGCTTGTATCACGGTGATCAGCTTCTCTTTCTAGCAAAAGTGCCAGTTCCTCAGGTATGCTGTATGACTTTCTTATTGTCTTGTTACGTGTGTGCTCCATTGGGATATGCCTCTTTTGATGTCATGATCCCCTCTTTGATGTAGAATTCCATTCTTGTTGATAATCCCAGAACATCAATACATAACATGAATTCAGTACGGTACATTCCTATATAAGGTATGCTCAGGCTTACTATGTAACATACAACAATCACGTAGTAGAATCGTTATCCCCAGCCAGAATTTGAAGCTAGGAATGGGTTGGCTTTTGTCTCAGCATGTGATGATTTTTTGGTTTCTGCAACGACTACAGAGTCAAACAGAGCAACAAGACTCTCAAGCCTTGCCTTCAACTCTTGCACATCAAGCCCAACCATGCCGTTGTTTGTTATCACAAGATTCAAGTCATCAAGCGATCTGAATACTTTTTTTCGTATTGTGTATCGATATTGTCTTGAATGTCTTTTTGAAAACGATGAAGAATCCTGCAGAAATCTTCTCTGAGTTTTGCTCAGCATGTTATCTGACCACAATACCAGGATGCAATCTTGTGCAGTCCCTGCGCGTTTGACATTACAGGGTCGTCTGGCACAATAAACTCTAGCTTTGAGCGCAGGACTTGCTCCATCCCAGGCACCAGCATTCCGCCGCCAGAGATTATTACCGGAAGGTGCTGATAGCTTGCCCTTGCCTGCTGTATCCTGTTGACTAGAGAGTCGGCAAGCGCAAGAACAAGCTTACTTGCCTCTTTGGAAGAAAATATGGAATGGTCAAGGTACGAGTACTCGCCAAAGTTTGACGAAATGTATCCTACTGCATGATGCACTGACATTCCCTTCATTGCAGTGCTTCCAACAAAGGGCACGATCTCTGTAGTCCCCTGTCCTATCGATACTACAATGCCATCAGTCTTTGATACTGAGGCAAGAGTGCCCAGTGCCTGTGGTACAACATCGCAGAACTTTGGCTTGAGAAGTTTCGATATCATCTTCTGCAGGTTGTTGCGCGAGTCCTTGGCCTCGTATGGCAATCCTATTACAATTGCAATTTCTGACATCTCGCCCAGTGCGTCTCTGCTCTCAGAGCACAACTGTACCGCTTTTGCGACAAGCTTGGAAAACGCATCTTCATTTACTGGTTTGCCAAACATCACGGGCCTGATAGATATCGTATCTGGGTCCCTGAGCATCTCCACTGCATCGTCTCCCACGCCTTCAGTTTTTTTCTGGTCTCTGTCCCACAGGTGCGGCAGCCTGTATGCATAAAGCGACGGAAACCTGACCGTCTTGGTATCAGAGACACATTTTACAAAGCCGGTTCCGACATCAAGCCCTATTGAGATCAACGCAAGCAAGAGGAAAGCGTCCTTTTAAGACACGCAATCTCATGGTACGAGCCTGTCTTGTATCCACGGATCAATTTGGCAAAAATGGATGCGTGTTCTGTAAAGCGAAGGTGGACATCTAACGGGAAAAAAAATTCCCGTTAGATGTCCACCCTAGGATTACAGAATCATGTCATGGAATGAATTTACAGAAAAGAAAGCTAATCATACTGTGGGAAAAAATATTCCCACGGATTGATTAGCTTTTGATTCTAGAATATGAGTTCATCATGGAACTATTTTACAGAAAGCAAAGGGGGACAATCGGCGGGAAAAAAAACTCCCGTGGATTGTCCCCCCTCGAATTCCAGAATTATGTCATGAGATATTTTTACAGAAGAGAAAGCTACCCATCCAGAGGGAGTTTTTGTTCCCGTTGGATGGGTAGCTTTTGTTTCTAGAGGATCATTTCCACTGTCATCTAGAGGGCTTGCAATATCAAGTAGCATTTTTACATATCAAAAAGACATACATCTAACGGGAAAAAATTTTCCCAGCGGATGTATGTCTTTTCTTTCTAGAGGATGAGTTCAGGAAATATTCCAATGAAGTCGTTTTATGCCACAATACTATGTATCCAGAGTCATCAATCGGCGGGAGAATTTTTTTCCCCGGATTGATGACTAAATGGTTCCAGAAGATTTTTCACATGGCTGCAAACCTCGGCTTAAAACCACCTTGCTATTTTATCGACGTTGATAAAACAAGATGATTTGGAGCGCGAGCTTGAGAGGCTAAAGCGCCTCTCAGGCAAGGGACAAGGCCTCAAGGTGAGATGGATACCAAGGGCCGACTCGCAAAAGGAAGGCGAGGTATGCGGAGATACCATCCTTGTATATTCTTACAACATCTCAGATGCAATCAAGACGCTGAGGCACGAGTTTTTGGATTATCTTGTATGCAGTGTGATAAGACCGTACATGGATATGACAAACACGCTTCTTGCCCTCTTCTCTGAGAAGGCATACAAGAGAAAGGAGGAGATTGTAGAATCTGTGCTTGGAATCCTAGATGGATCTTCTCCTCACAAGGACCTTGCCGTTGCTTAGCTCCCGCACGATATCCCACCCTTTTTCTATATACGGTACAAGCTCGTTCTCTGTTACAAGCTTCCCTTCGTATCTTTCCTCCCTTGATTTGACTATGGCATCCTTTATTGCAAGTATCTCGCTTTCAAGACTTGACCCGTTCGACTCTCTCTGTTTTTCAATCTTGATCTTCAATGGATTAATTCCGTAGATCTTGGCCTGTTCGCGCCACATCTCAAGCAATAATTCCTTCTTATCTTTTTCCTGAATTTCTTCTGTTGAGAGAAACTGTTCGGACTGTTGGAATGTTCTTCGCATGTCCTCAATCATCTCGTCAGAGAGTCTTCCCTTGTTGGTTGTATAACGCGCCTCCATGTCGCCCTTGTGACCCATGAAGAACTGCCTATACGCATGGGCAATCTTTCCATGGCTTTCTGCCAGGAGAAGTTGGGTATCAAAGTACGATCTCAGAACGTATGGCCTCGCCTTTTTCACTGACAGGATTGCATCCCTTATCTCAGCAGTGATTGATTTTGTCGTAATTATCGGGTTGCTTGTCCTGCCTCCCATCCTGTCATGCCCCCTGATTACTGATATGACAGGCGATTGTGGCTCTAGCATCTCGCCTTCCATGATGCGGCCCTTGAGGTATCCCAAGAGGTACTGGCAGCCCTGGCCCGTAAGGAATGTGATGTACTTGTGCCCGGCCTTTGAAAGTGCGGGCCGCACTACTATCATGGCAGGAATTCTCTTGAATTGCACTGTATCCTTTTCTGCTACAAGATCTGGTATGTCAGATAACCGAAGAGCGTCAGAACCATCATCTCTTCCAAGTACCTGCGGCCGCAGCCCTGCAAATGCCATAAGCGAGATGCTTGCCCGCGCCCTTCGTGTTGCAGCATTTAGAATGTCCCGCAAATCCTGCTTTGAGGGAATCTCCTCGTCTTGAATGGTCACAGGAATGGTAGCATTTGCAATCTTGATCTTTCTTTTCAGCTCGACATAGTTGTGAGCAAGCCATGACTTGACTGCCTTGATTGTATTGTCGATGTATCCTGGCGCATAATTTTCTGACTCCATCTCTGTTACGCAGTCATGCAAAAAATCTTCAAGCTTTCTCACATCCTCTTTTCCAATGTTTGCAAGATCTTTTGGTGACATTCCGTGCTGCCTGCAAAATAATCCGACCCTTCGCAGCCTGACCTCGGCTGTTAGCTTGCTTCCTCGCTTGAGGTTCTCATACCATCTCCTGACATCGTCGTCCTCTAGCAGTTTTAATTTCTGGCTCATGCTACCAGGGATATCATTCAATTTAAGGCAGGTCTCGGATATCATGGTAGGCGGGTCTAGTGGGATTTGAACCCACGGCATAGGGATGTCTCTGAAATTATCATAAGAGTCCCTCGCTCTACCTGGCTGAGCCATAGACCCGCAAAATAGCAGACGCTAAATTCGGTATTAAAATGATTTGAAAAATAAAACCTAGTTTTTGACTGTCTCGATTTGAGAATATTTCTCAAGTATCGTAGTCAATACGGTTGAGACTGGAACGTTGTTCATCTTCTCTTTCTCTTCCAACAGCCTTCTGTATGCATCAAGTGTGATGTATACTGGAATTGAGCCGTTGCCTTCAAGCAATCCTCTAACTCTGTACAGAGCGGTTTCCATTCCCTTCTCGGCAGTCTTTGCAAACTTGACCTTGTTGAGAATTCCACCTAGAGGACCAAACGGCATCTCATAGTTTACTGTCATGGTAACACGGGTTAATTTTTCGCCCAGTTCCTTGAACTCTACTGCAATATTCCAAGATTTGAAAGGTCCCTTGATCATTTTAGCTGCGATCTTTTGTTCTGGGATGTATTCTGTTGTCTCACAGTCCCACTCTAGTCTCTTTCCATCAAAGTCACCTATTACTCTAAAGGTGGTGCCTACGCCCATTCCTGCCTTTACATCCATTGGAACTACGGTCATTCCAACTCGTTCTTCGAACTGGTCGGAGATGTGTTCGGGTCTTGCAAAGTATGTAAAAACATTCAAGGTTTTTTCTTTGATATCGATTGACTTGGTAACGGTGGTCATCATTGGGCAATCTTTTCAAACTTGATTTAAAGCTTTTGCTAATTGCCAGTGATCGAAAGGCTCGTAAAATTATATTAAAGAATGGCACACTAGGATTGGATGATTAATTTTCGGTTTCTAGTAGTGGGGCTTGCTCTTGTTCTAGTTCTTTCCCCAATGATGCACTATGCAAGTGCACATGAAAATCTAAACTCAGGAGATGAGTCAATAGGGAACTATGAGATGCAGGTGGCAACAGATCCTGAGATCCCTTCTGCAAACCATCCTTTCAAGCTGAGCTTTAGAGTACTCAACCACCAGTCTGCTTCTAACCTGCTCAACTCATTTGATACAAAACTAAGCGAGGTCAACCATTTCAGGATGGGAGTCAGGATATACTATAACGACCAGCTTGTGGATACTATTCCCGTACAAGACTATAGCGGAGGCGCATGGTCCACCATCTATACATTTCACGAGTCTGGCAACCATGTCATGTATGTCGACCTGTACGATGTAGGACCGGGTGGCAAGCCTTTGACTTTTGATTTTAACATAAGTGTGCTTGACATATTTGGGCCCATATTCCAGTATATTATATCTGCAGGCGGAATAGGTTGCTTTGTTCTTCTTGGGTGGGTTGTAATTTCTAGAAGAAGGGTAAAGCCTAAGCACTAGTCTTGATTGTTTTTCCGCGAGGCAACTTGAATGCGTACAGTGCTGTAAGAAGTGTCATTGCAAAAAGCAAGATTCCAATGCCGTTGTGAACTGCAACAATTGTTGCCTTGAGCTGCGTGTTGATTACAATTGCACCAAGTGCAATTTGCGATACAGCAAAAATTCCTGCCAAGGTACCTGTGATTCTAATCTTCTTGTGAGAGCCTGCAACTTTCCAGCTCCCAACTGCGGTTGCAATTATCATAACGCCAGTCATTGCAGCAATAAGCCTGTGGGTCCATTCTGTTAAATATTCGTCAGAAGGCAGGATTCCGCTAGGACAAAGCGGCCACTCTGGACATGCAAGCCCCTGGCCGCTTGATTCGAGATATCCTCCAATGAACATTAGGATGTATAAAATTACAAGAGAAGCAAGTGCCAGATATCTAAAGTACATTACTTTTCTACTACAAAGTTGCCATTCATTCCAAGAGCTGCGTGCCCTGGAACCGTACAGATGTAATGATACAATCCTGGAGTTCCTGCGACAAATGTCACGTCGCCCTTTTCTCCTGGTTTCATTGGGTTGTCAGCAGTCTTAAAGGCCGAGTTCCAAACAAGAGAGCTTGGATTGTCAGGATCAGTCACTACACCAAATGCGTGGAATGACTTGCTTGGATTGCTCAGGTGAATTGTAACGGTATCACCAGAGTGGACTGTAATGGTTGGATTTGCACTAGGTGAGCCAATTGTTCCATTAAATCCATATTTTGAGAAATCAGAACTGATATCAAAACTTAGGCTGTATTCTGCCTTTTGACCAGATGCTGGTACTGTGCCGCCAGTTCCTGCCGGAATTCCTCCTGCAGAAGCTGCACCGCCTCCACCTACAACAATCTTTCCTTCCATTCCAAGTTCACGGTGTCCTGGAACGGCGCAGATGTAATAGTATGTGCCTGCAGATGACGGGATGAAGCTTACTGTACCATGCTCTCCTGGCTTCATTGGACTGTCTGCAGTTCCAATTGTGGTGCCGTCAATTGCAGGTCCTGGACCGCTAGAGGACGCAGTAACTGCAAATGCATGAAATGACTTGCCTCCATTTGTTACATCAAAATCGATCTTGTCACCCACGTTTACGTCAATCTCTGGGTTTGCTCCAGACGTGCCTATAGGCGCATTAAAGCCGTAATTTTTGAAATCAGGCGATTCTACAAACTTTAATGATACGTGTATTTCCTTGCCAGTAAATGTTCCCTGTGTTGCAGATGGGCCTGCTGCAGCACTTGCTGCTGCCTGTTTTTCCATCTGTTCTTCCTGAAGCTTGCCTGCTTCTGGCAAGTAAGAGTTCCAGTAAGAATAATTTGTGAAAAATATTGCACCGCCTATTACTTGGACGCCTATGATTATTGCTAACATCTTCCCTAGTCTTCTAGAGGATGTCCTATGAATTGGTGCTTCGTGTTCTGTGTGGCTCATATCAATATCCTGAGTGTCCACCGTGCGGGTTCTTTGCTGCTACTGGATAATAGTACTTGCCACCAAGGCCCCATGGGTCGTCCATGTTTGCTGGCTTGCCCTTTGCAGAGTAGTATATCAGTGATGCAAGGAAGACTGCAAAGCTTGCACCAAGTATCCATGCTCCAACCGTTGCAATTTGGTTGAGCTGTGTCCATGATGTAAATTCTGGTGGGTAATCATAAATTCTTCTTGGCATTCCCTCAAGACCAAGCAAGTGTTGTGTAAAGAATACTTGGACAGTTCCCCAAAACATTCCGATAAAGTGAACGTTGGCCCACTTTTCGCTGTACATTCTTCCAGTGATGTATGGGAACATGTAGTATACCATTGCGACAAATCCAAAGCCGATTGTTCCAGTAAGGAACAAGTGCATGTGACCTACCACCCAGTAGGTTCCGTGCGAGATAAAGTCAAGCGGCATTGCAGAGTTTAGCACACCACCTGCACCTGCAGAGAAGAAGAGTGCAATTCCACCAACTGCAAACTTCATTGGAGCTGCAAATCTGATTCGTGCTCCCCACATTGTGGCAAGGAAGTTAAAGACATGCATTCCAGACGCTGGAACTGCTGCTAGAGTACCAATCATGAATACGACCTTTGTTGTAAAGTCCATTCCTGTGGAGTACATGTGGTGTCCCCATGATGCAAATCCGATTATACCTAACATAACAAATGCAAAGACACCAGAAGCTTGGCTGTATAGAGGTTTTCTTGAAAATCTCGGAATGATCTCATACATCATTCCAATAGCTGGTAACAAGAAGATGTACACTTCAGGATGGAATGTAAACCAGAAGAGGTGCAGATATGCAATTGGGTCTCCACCTGCAAACGGGTTGAAGAATCCTGAAAGTCCAAGTCTGTCAGTTAGCATCATGATAAGTGCTGCTGCATATGTTGGCATTGCGATCAATGTCATAAGAGATACGGTCAACATTGACCAGGCAAACAACGGAACCCTTCTAAGTGAGAGGTCTGGATGCTTACATTTGAGAACTGTTACAACAAAGTTAATCGATGATAAGATAGACGATATGCCAAGGATCTTCATTCCAAATATGAACATGTCTGCTGCAGGTCCTGGCGCTCTGATTATTGAATAAGGAGCATATGAAACCCATGAAACATCTGCAAATCCAAGCCAGAGCAGTGCACCGCCTACTGGGTTCATCCAGAACGCGATTGCGTTGAGCTTCGGATACGCCATGTCTTTGTATCGCACCATTATTGGAACCAAGATGTTTCCGATGCCGTTTGCGACTGGTAGTGCAAACAAGAAAAGCATAGTTAGTCCGTGAACTGTAAATATCCTGTTAAATGTTGCAGAATCTGATACCAACACTCCTTCTCCTGGGAAGAACAAGTGTGTTCTGATAATCATGGCCAAGACTCCGGCCATGAACAAGAATGTAAGACCTGTTATCGTATACAGATATCCCACATCAGTGTGATGCGTTGAAAACATTATCTGCCAAACTGGACGGGGCTTTTGTAGTTCTAATACCATATTGCTCCCTCTATGTTTTCAGATATTTTTGATGTAAATAAAATGTTTGTGATTATTTTCAAGACTTGTCGTCCTCCACTACAAGCGATCCTCTCATGTTATAGTGCAGCAAGCCGCAGTATTCTCTGCATTGGATTGGATAAGTTCCTACTTCGTTTGGTGCAAACCATGCATGGTTTGTGTGTCCTGGTACTGCATCTTCAAAGACTACCCAGTCTGGAATGTTAAAGGAGTGCATTACATCTCTGGAATAAATCTCAAACTTGTATGCGTGACCCTTCTTTAGATGCAAAGTGCTGATCTCCTTTGTGCCGTCTGCATGTTCAAATGACCAGAACCACTGCTGGCCTGTCACTTTGATTACTTCGGCGTCAGCTGGTACGTCCTCGACTTCTTTTTGAACTATCCATGAATCTACACCAACGTATACCAACACTGCAATAACTACAGCTACAAATACCCACTCGGCGGTATCGTGACCCATCTAGTGCCCCTCCTCTTCGTAGCTGCCAGCGGTAGGATCTTCAAGATGCTCCCACTTGGTAGGCGCCTTGTTCTTTGGGTTTGACTCTCGAAATCTCCAGACAAGCCAAATCATTGTACCTGATACTATGGCACCGACTGTAAATGCAGCCGTTGTCATTCTGAAGAACAGGTTCCACACCTCTGCCCTCAAGTTTAGATACTGCTTGGTGTTCTCCTGCTGTGCAAGCTGGGCATATGCAAAGTGTAGTTGAGAAACAAGAGCCAATGCAACTAGCGCAATAATCGAGACAGCAATGAGAGTTTTCATTTGCTGTTTTGACGTGGATTTCATTTTCTATTTAAGCGTTTTGAAGATTGTCAGCGATCGTTTTAGTTTTTATCTTGTGAAACCAGAAAAATTCTCCAAAGATTCCCTCACGAAAAGAAAGAGCCAGTTCTTGAATATTTTGACTTGTTTTGCATCTAGTCGGAGATTTTTAGCAAAAGTCGTAAACACTCACTTTTTATCTACCGCAATGGCTTTCCTTGTCTTCTCGGAAAAGCCTCACGATTTCATCAGTTGTTGACTTGACAGTATATACTTGTTTTGTAATTCTTTCATTGTCTTGAGGACCTCTCTTGCCTTTTTGTTGTTGAGGTATAACCTTATTGCATCTCTTACAACATCTGATATTTTGCCATACTTTTCAAGGGCTGCCTTTTCTTTTTCTGACAAACGAAAAGTTATGACTGTCATTTTCAATTCTGTTTTACATTTTTCTTCCATTAATAATATTCTTCCCTTATTATTCCTCTTCGTACAACGTTTCCCCTTTAAGAAAACTTTTTTCTATTCCAATAACTCGAGAAAGTTTGTCATAAAAAATATCAAACTCTTGCTTTTTACCACCGCCAAGCAAACCAAACCAATTAGAAATCCAATCAAGATATCCTCTGCCTCCTCGGATCCAGGATCTGTTGTCTATGCAATACGCAATATGCCCAAGACATAGGATGAATTCCTCTCTTGTGATAGGACCTTCTACGAGTCCCTCAATGGCAGCCTGTTTAAGCGCCTTGCCGAGTTTGCTTTCCAACGCAACTGTAGTTGAGCTTGCCGAGTTTGCATTAACAGGATTTCCTGTTTTCATCTTTTTCCAGACCACACTTCCAACATCACGTTTCCCGTCGCTAAATTCCATCATAAGCAATGTGATAACTTTTAACAGCATTTTATCTGAGATATCAGGATTTTCTGCATATTGTAAAGCCATTGCATACTCGATTGAATATAGAATATGTGAATAGTTTTCTACTTCTAGTTCGTTCAGTGTTTTTGGCCTCTTTTTTCCTTGTTCTTGCTTTCTCTTACTTGCTTTTTTGGTCTCAACCACAAATAGGCGTTCAAGTTTTCCATCTAGTCTGTCATTGTTTTCCCATCCTTCTTTTTTCCTGTATTTTGTCATCTTGTAATAGTTTGCTTGCTTTTCAATATACTTTTTGTGTGACAGATACAAAATGACGTATGCAGATCCGACTCGTCATTTTGATCACAAAATAAAATCAATTTTATGAAAAATGTTTTGGAGCCCATGGCTATTCTGCTGGAACAATGCTACTGTACTTTGTTGTAAAGACTGGATTCATTTGTGTTTCTTCTTTCCAAGCATGTCTGCTTCTTTAATCCCTTCAAAATCTGAGTCTCCCGTCAATACCCGTGCGTTCAATGACTTTGCTGTCTGCAAGACAAATGCATCTGCAAGGCTAAAATTTGGTCTACGTTTCTTAATAGAGGAATGCAATAGACCGGTGTTTTTTGCAAAGTTCTTGTCTCCTACAATTACCTTAGATAGAGAGGTGATCGAATCAAATGCAATACCTGCATCTCTTCCTGCCCTGTTTATTCTGGATACAACTTCGGCAATGGTTACAACATTGGTAAATGCATTGCCACTCTCGATACTTGGTTTTGCCTTTCTGCCAAGCTCGCTACCGTCCAGATATTCCATCCATGCCCAAGAATCAATGACGTATCTGCTCATCAAGCTCGTCCTCCCTAGTCATAGAACCAACTCCTTCAAGCGATCCAAACCAGCTCTTCCTTACCTTGCTTACCTTCACCCTCACGATTTCACCTTCGTGTATATCTTCGTCCTCGACTATCTCCTTGGGTATTCTGACTATAAGTGAGCCTCCAAGCTTTCTTGCCTTGACCAATGTCTCGTGCATATATATGAAAGTGCATCCAAATATTTAAGTTTAATTTGTAATTTAATTTTATTATCTTGGATATTTAATTATTGATATAGGGGATTTCCTCCCTATCGTGCTCTGTTGACTAACTCCTTATGATTTAGCAAATGGTATCATCCTAATCTCTCACATGCTCATGAACCTGTTATACAGTTCTGCCTTCAGTTGCAGTTCCTGTATC
>JAJPKL010000040.1 GCA_021323705.1 Nitrososphaerota archaeon | reverse complement strand
ATAGCGGTGTACTATAACTGTGTCAGAGGCAGCAAGCATCCAAGATGTGTAAGATACATGCTGGGAAACTAACATTATTTTTGTGTGAAATTATGCCCATCCCTCATTTAATCGCAAGTATGATGTTAACATGGAAACTGTAGGAGTATTTTGAAATGGCAGTACCTACCCTGTTTCTTGTCGCACCTACAGTTTCTATTTTTTTCAAATTAAAACTGCACGAAAATTAAATTTTATTTGCAATCTGGGTGAGAACTCTGTTCTACGGAAATGTGCTAGTACATTTGATGAATATACCAAATTTGTAAAATAACTCATAAATCATTTCGCAGTTAATGCATAAAAAAATCTTGGCATCTGTGATTGCAATAGCCATCATAGCTACAATTGGTGTTACGATGGATCCGATGCAAAAGTTTTCTGCGTATGGAGAAAAACCGCAAACGAAAAAGCTCCAAAAGGTAACAATGGACGTACCAACCGAGGAATGGTTTTCCTTTAAGGGAATCACTCTGCAACCGGGCGAATTCTTAGACATGGTGGACACAACTCCGTTTATGACCACCAAGGGCCATGTTGCAATGTATATCCCATGTGACACACAAGGACGACCACAAGTTCAGTTCTTGCAGGGAATAGTTGATGTTGGTATCAACACCTTGGCTCCAGTGGATCCTGAATATCTGTCACAGCTATCTACGCCGGGACAGAATTGTCTCTACCACTTTGACATAGGGACTCCTGATGGTGTAACTGACTTTGCCATCATAAACAACAGTACACACGCAATTACCTTTGGAGACAGAAACACCTCTACGTTCTCTATTGCAGAAGGTCTCAAACAGTTGAGTGGGTAAAACCCTCACTTTTTTTTATTTTGATTCAAATTAAACAAGTGTGACTAGGTTTTACGTATCCCAATCACTATATCATGATGTGCTCATATCCTATACATGCAGCATGTCTGCTTGAAAGGGATGGTATGCCTTGAGATGTAAAGGAATATGCGATAGGTTTGCAGCAAAGAAACCGATTGATGGATATAGATTTGTAGCAGGACAGAGGCCTTGTTCTGTATGTGGAATATTCATTGATATCAATTCATATCCAATACAGCGTTGTCCTTGCTGCAATAACAAGCTGAGATTAAACTCAAGAAATACCAAGTCTAGAAAAAATAAACTAAACATGCTTTACAGATCTATAACAAATCTGATGGAGAGGCAAGGCAAGGTGGAAATCCTGCCTATCCTTAAATAAGTAAAAGGATCATTATGGTGTTAGATAAGATGGATAAGATTGAGACTGAAATAGAGGACAAGACGACCGAAAAAGAGATAGCACTAGACGAAAAAATAGTCCAAGTTGTCATAGATGACACTATTGGAATCTCGCTTGATGATTTTCAAGAAAATGACAAAAAAATCTTATCAGTCTTGAACCAAGACAGCGACCTTGCATATAACCAATACACATTCAATGGTTTGGCAAGAAAATTGGGCATGCATCAGCAGAGTCTATCCAGGTCGCTACACAGACTAGAGTCTTCTGGACTTGTAGAAAAAAGCCAAACAGGTTACAGGTTAAGCAGGAACCTAAGATCAGTTCTAGTCAAAAAATCGAGGTTGGATCTTGAGGATCTCTCAAAAAAGATATCAAAACAACACATGCAATTTGTCCAAGTGTTGCAGCTGTACATTCCTACTACTGTAAAAGTTGAGGAAATTGTAAGCAAGCTTGTAGGCAAGTGGTTTGGCAGCCTGCGTTGGATTGGATTGGTAGAAGGAGATGGCGGCTATGTCTTGCAATGGGCCAACGATGACAAGTTTCAGGTAAACCTCAAGATAGTCTCAAGATATGCAATAGTTGAAAGCAACGCAGTAGGAGACAAAGACAAGGCAGAATCCATGGTAAGTGCCTATAGAATATTTGAACAGATAACCAAGATATTCCAGAGAACAAAATCTGGCTCAAGAAACAGCTTAGACTCTTTCAATCAATACAACTAAACTTTGATCTAACTTGTTCAGATAAGACGTAATCTTCTAACTCTTATTATCACAATTGATATTTCGCTACTTGGTATAATTACAATAAATACTTACAGAGTTATATTGAAAGCACTCTGTGCGTCACTCGTCATTTGTTTTATCTTGGGTGGGTTTTTGCCCGTTTTCGGTTTTGAGCCTGAAGCCATGAATTGTACTGAAGACAATCTTGATTATGTCAAATTTCTCTACAAGTCAAACATAGACGGCATCAATGACGCATTACAACTTTACAAGCAAAGCCATCCAAATTATGGCATGAAATCTTTGGTTGATTACATGTACACCCCATTTCTCAACAAGGCATCTGATAGTGCTAAATGCCTCAAAGATCTGGGAATAGACCCGTTGACCGTAGCGCACCTATCGCAAGACGCTCAGCAGGTTTTCAATTATGATACTGCAAGATTGAACAAAACTGCTCCTCTATTTGCACAGTATGTGCCAATACCAGAATTTCAATTCTCAGTTCCAATTTTATTGGCTAGCATTACGGTTCTAGTTCTTTATCAATTAAGATTTAAAAATAAAATCTAGAACATGGAAAAATTCTTGATATCCATCAGGAATGTTTTTCATGGTTTGATATGGTCTCAAGGGCAGCTCTTTTGGCTGCTAAATCTGCAGTTTTCCTGTTGTCTGCGCTTGCCACTATGACCACATCTCCATTTTCAGGTCGTAGCTTTTCAATCACTTCTATTGTCATCTTCTGATCTTTGATCGGAATGTCGTAGCTTTTGTCTGAGGTAAAGAGTTTGTTGTCTCGAAATATCAGCGTGGTCGCACCACGTGCTCCTATCTTTATCGCCGCATCTCTCTGCTCTATTCCACTTCCTACGTCATCGGCTAATTCCTTGACAAGAATTGCGTGATTGCATTTGCCAATTGCAATTGAGCATTCTTTGATATCGGTCTCTATTGGTATGATCTCGTTTAATTTCGAATACAATGCATTTCCTTTGCTTGTTAGCGTCATGCCTGCTTTTGAGGTGGCAATAAGGTCGTTCATCTTCATGTGTTTTACAAGAGTTTTGATAGACCCCTCGCCTAGTCCTAGTTCATCTATTAGAAGAGAGCGGCTTGCTTTTGTATTTGCGTGTATTACCTGAAGCACCTTGAAAACGTGTGCTGGTTCAAACGACAGTACTCTGCTTGGGTAATATCGTTCTGCCACCTTTCCAAGCAACTTGACAACATTGTGCATCTGTGATTTCATCATATCTGGTTTTTATTTAATATTAATCTGTGTGTTAGTGCGGAGATCCGATTATTCAAATACTTGCGAGGCATCTACGTGAGGTTGTATTCTTTTCCACAACCATCCAAGTATTACTGCATTGGCAATCCAGTAAATGGTCATTGTAATTGCAGATACGATTCTAAATCCATTTACGAGATCCATTGATATTGTAATTTTGTCAGGATAGGGGGGCATTGCAAAAAATACTATTGTTATGAATGTGGCATAGCCGAGAAATGCTAGATATCTTTTATTTCTCATCTTCTTGTATAACGCTGAGAATCCAAGTGCCCCCAAACCCGACATGGCAAGAAATGAAATGTATAACTCAGTTCTGAGCGTTATTGTACTTGGGTCTCCTACGGCAGGGGGATTTGCAGGATACTTGAGAAATGGAATGAAAAAAATAGTTGCCCACATTATGCCTGCAAGCAAAAGGGCTTTTTTCATCTCGTTTTGTGAAGGAAGTGCATGCCGAGAATATGCAAATACTAAGCCAAACAGAGCGCCGGTGGAAACTCCAAGAATTGCACCGGCAACAATGGATCCTTGTTTTTGCCAAATCCTGTAATCTGAAAACTTTTCCCAAAACTGTGGTGTGTCCTTTGCCTCGCCTTCTGCAAACAGGCGTTGGTTCTCAATTCCTATGGCTGTATCAAGATATGGTTCAACAAGGACAATGTTTGCAAAACCATGGATTAGGCCTGCCAACAAACCAGAAATTAGAACGATAGCAAGAAAATGAAAAATTTTCATAATAAAACTAGGCTAGTGGCATGGAAAGCCAGAAGCGTGTCTCATGTCGTGAGTCATTTCGTGTAGGTACATCTGACCGTAGGCATCCTGCCCTTGTATTAGGCTGAAGATTTGGCCTTGGTCAAAGCCTACTGCGAAGAACCCGACTCCAAATACTGCGAGCAGAACTGCTGCAGCAATGATCGGAATTTTGACTTGGGCTTTTGTTAGTTGAAATGTTTTTGCCATTTCTGTTTTAGAGACATTTTGCATTTATTTAAATCATTGGATAGTTTATCCAACAAAAATATTATAAAAATAAAAAAGTTAGGTTTGCTTCTCTGGTGGAAGCTTGTGAAACTTGTTCTCGCCTGAAAGCAAGACGCCGGTTTCCACAATTGGTTTTTCACCTAACGCTTTTTCCATTGCTTTTTTTGCAAGATCGACTGCCTGTTGCTGGGTCATGTCAGCACTGTATCCCTTTGTTATCACATCGAGCGCTGTCTCTGATGCCTGACCTATTGCAAAGCCAGAGCCTCGAAAGAAAGTGCCGCTTGGATCGACTTGGTACAACTGCATGCCTGTTTCGTCTGCACCTGCAATTATTATTGATGCAGCTTGTGGCCTTACTGCATAGGTTGTGTAGTTGTGTAGATATGTGCTTAGATGTTTTGCAAGAGAGTCTGTGTCAATTGGAGTCTCGTATGTCAACTTGTGTTTTTGAGCCTCGAGTCGTAGTGTGTCAATCAACTGCAAGATGTCGCCGATGTATCCTGCACCCGTAGCGCCAACATGGTAATCTATTGCAAAAATCTTTTCAGATGGTTCTATGAGTGGGTGTGTTGGCTTTATCTGGCTTGAAAGTATTGCAAACTTGGGTGTCTTGATTCCGATGGTTGTTGACCCTCGACTTACTGCTTCAAGCGCGCTGTCAACTAGAACCAGCCTGCCTTGCGGTCCATAGAATGGAAACCTTGATGCATTTGAAGACTCGGACATTATGCTGCAACCTCCCTTGATATCATTGGGATTGCAAGTACGTCAATGCCATTACCTGAGCCTGGGTCTCGCTCCATGGCTGCGGAGACTGCACGAGATGCAATCTCTTTTGCCTGCTCATTTTTGATATCTTTGCTGTATAGGCTTTCAAGCACTCCATATGCAATTGGAGAACCAGAACCAGACGAGGCAAAGTCTTCTTCTGTGATTGCTCCGCTCATATCAGCTGCATATACGTGTGAGCCATGCTGGTCAACTCCTGCCACCAACAGCTCTACGTAGTATGGCTGGTAGTTTCTCAAACCCGAGTAGGCCAGATTTGCAATCAATCTGCTGGACTCCTTTACAGTAAGGGAGAACCCCCTTCTTAGCTCCATGAGCCTTCTCTCTGCCTTTGCTACCTTGATGATGTATTCTGCATCAGAGAGTTGGCCTGCAATTGCAACCGCTAGGGTCTCGTCAATCTTTGCAATTTTTTGGACTATTTTTGATCCGATGAAGAATCCTTTACTTGCTCTCTTGTCAGAGCCCAAGACAACTCCATCTTTTGTCTTGATTCCTACTATTGTAGTCATGATATCTATACGGCAGCAGGAGATTAATTGACTAGTAATGGTGTAAACCAGTCACAAAAATGAGGGAATTAAGAAACCAAAGGGGCTCCACACTTGGAACATGTAACATGAAACATCTTGAGGTAGACCTCGCCTTTGGTGTCGACGTCTACGCACTGCTTGCCACCTTCTTTACAAATATGGCAAAACTCTTTTCTCATGGGTATAATTGGTCAAGCAAAGTAATAAAGCTGGTTGTGTTGCAAAAGAAAAACCAAAAATAGAAAGCCGACTTGAGTTTTCAGAATTCGCTATAGTAAAAAGTATGCAAAAGATGATATTTTTTACTATGTTTGAGCTCAATTTTTACAAAAAAGGAATTAAAAGAAGGTATTGTAATGAATACACATCATGCGTGACATAAACGAGATAATGCCAAAGATTCCAAGCATGAGATGGGGAGCATTGACTAACACGTTCCCAACTAGAGACAAAGTACGCGAGATGAATAGGTTGTTTCCTTCCGACGGTAAATGGCATACTGTATTTGAAGAAGAAAAACAAGTTTTTGTAGATGGTTTTCGCATATGGAAAAAAGATCCAAACTCTTGGACCTAGATTAGCAATTTTCAGGCCTTACCACTTTATTATCTATATGAGGGATGGGCATAATTTCACACAAAAATAATGTTAGTTTCCCAGCATGTATCTTACACATCTTGGATGCTTGCTGCCTCTGACACAGTTATAGTACACCGCTAT
>JAJPKL010000037.1 GCA_021323705.1 Nitrososphaerota archaeon | reverse complement strand
GATAGCGGTGTACTATAACTGTGTCAGAGGCAGCAAGCATCCAAGATGTGTAAGATACATGCTGGGAAACTAACATTATTTTTGTGTGAAATTATGCCCATCCCTCAATTATTTGAAAAAATTGGATCGACGTTTAATTTTTTTACAAAAGTGGGCCCAGAAATACGACCATGATGGTACCCCAGTCCCTCCCGAACTCGTGGGTTCAAATCCGCCCTCACCGCTAGCATGAGTATCACTGGTAAACTAAAAAAGGTAACGATTTGAGATATTGGCGCCATTTCAATCATATGCATACATCTTTTCCAGAACGTATTCCTGTTAAATGCAGTCAGTCTAGTTAAGAGAACTGATTGTAGGGCATCATCTCATCTGGATTTCAAAGGAAAACAGCAACCAAAATTAATTCCTGACTTTAGACTCTGAAAATTTTTTCCTGTACACAAGAGCCGCAATGCTCGAGCCTGCAAAGGTTGCAGTCAGGTACAGCCACAAATCATTGACATATCCTGAAAGAATCGCAGGCGCAACTGATCTTGCGGGATTCATGGACGCGCCTGAGATAAATGATAAAAAGAAAATGTCCAGTCCCACCATGCCTCCTATTGCGATACCGCTAAAGCCTCGCAGTCCCTTTGTGTGAACTACAATCAATATGATGCCCATAAGAAATGCGGTCGCCAAGGCCTCGATGCCAAAAATCAATGGAGCGGGAAATGTATAGTCTGGTGCATTGGCTCCAAGGTTAGCTTGCGTTCCAATGATATATTTTACAAAGAGGGAGCCAAGAAATGCACCTAAAAGTTCTGCAAATATGTAGAGGGGCAAAAGGGTTTTCGGTAAATGACGTGTTATCAAAAACCCTATCGTTACTGCAGGATTGAAATGCGCCATCGATATCCTGCCAAATGCGTATACCATCAAGGCGACTGCAACCGCGGGACACAGTGCAACAAACCACAGTCCAAACATTCCTTCATACTTTGCGTCAAGCACTACAGAGCCTGTGGCAAGAACTACGAGGACAAAAGTTCCGATAAGCTCGGCAAAAAACTTCTTTTGGTTAAAAGACAGCTTGGATGTTATTCTAGGGTTTTGCAAAGTTCTTTTATCTTCTCTTCTATGTTGTTTCGAATTTGTCGTACTTTTTCTATTGGCTTTGATTTTGGATCTTCGATATCCCAGTCAAGATACTTGTTTAAGAAAACTGCTGGACATTCTGTTTTATTCATGCATCCCATATTGATATTGAGAACTGAGCTTCGGATTATCTCTTCAGACAATTCCTTTGGACGCTGCCTGCTGATATCGATTCCGACCTCCTTCATTGCTTCTACTGCTAGGGGGTTAATCTCAGGCGTTGGTCTTGTTCCAGCACTGATTGGAGTCCATCCCTTTGGCGCATACTTTCTAAAGAACCCTTCTGCCATCTGGCTGCGCCCGGCATTTTCAACACAGACAAACAAGACCTTCTTTTCTGGCTTTGGCTTTCCAAATAATTTCATGAATGTTTATATAAATCTAGATTGATATAAATCTTAATTGATATGAATGGAGTGACTTTGCTCAAGTGCATCTGTGAAGATACACGGTTTAGCATACTTGAACTGCTTCAGAAAAACAAGGAAATGTCTGTAAACGATCTGGTCTTGAAACTAAAAAAGGACCAGCCTTTGGTATCGCATCACCTAAGGGCGTTGAAGCAATGCAAGATTGTAAACTCTAAGGAAAGTGGCAAGTCAACGATGTATTTTATATCAAACAAGGAAATATCGCGCCTGATAAATGACATTGTAAAGGCTGGAGAAAAGATGGTTATGGTTTGCGAGGATCCGTCTTGCTGCAGTTGCTAAACGGCTGGCAAAAATGTTATAATCCAAAAACAGTACACCATTGCAAGCGATCGCAAGTTTTGGGCATCTATTGTCATAAAACTTAAATTCTCATTATTCTGCAGTTGGTGAGGGTCACAGAAATTCCAATAAAGAAAGCCAAACATGCAGAAAAGTTTGGTAAGCTTGTTTTGGAAGATGGCACTGTTTTTGACGGAAAAGGTTTTGGTTATTCAACTACGGTATTTGGCGAGGCTGTGTTTAACACCGGAATGGTAGGATACACAGAAGCTCTTACCGACCCGTCATACAGCGGACAGATACTGACGCTTACGTACCCTCTTGTGGGAAACTATGGGGTGCCTGACCCGTCTGCAAAAGATCCTGATGGTATACGCAAGTACTTTGAGTCTGACAGGATACAGGCGCGAGGCCTTGTGGTACACGAGCTCTCGCTGACTGCAAGCCACTGGAATCTTGCCATGACGCTTGACGAGTGGCTCTATAACGAAAAAATTCCTGGAATCTCAGGGATTGATACGAGAGCGCTCACAACAAAGCTTCGTACAAGCGGTGTGATGATGGCAGCGCTTGCAGTATCAGAAAAAGAGATTGACGAGCAGGAACTAAAAAAGAAACTTGCCTTGGCCAAAAAATACAGTGACGAAGAATTCATGGATGTGGTCTCTGTAAAAGAGCCCCAAGTTTACGGCGAGGGCAAAGAATCTGTAGTAATAGTAGACACTGGCGTAAAAAACGCAATAATTCGAAACGTGAGGCAACTTGGCTACAAGGTAATACGCGTTCCTTGGAATTATTCTCTTGAAAAAATTCTCTCATACAATCCAAAGGGCGTCGTGTTATCCAATGGACCTGGAGACCCTGTCAAGTGCGCAAAGACGATGGAGACTGCACGTCAGCTAATTGACAAAAACATACCGACACTTGGAATCTGCCTTGGCGCACAAATACTTGGCCTTGCTGGAGGCACAACAACATACAAGCTAAAGTATGGGCACAGGGGACAGAACAAGTCCTGCATAGATCTTGACAACAACCAAGTTTATGTCACAAGCCAGAACCATGGATACTGCATAGACCCAGAATCGCTTAAAAAAACTGATTTCAAACTATGGTTTTCAAATACTGATGACAAGACTGTCGAAGGAATAAGACACAAGCAAAAAAAGATAATTGCGGTACAATTTCATCCAGAGGCATCGCCTGGACCTTTTGATTGCATGTTTGTTTTTGAAGAACTCAAGAAACTGATAGGGGAGGAAAATGCCAAAAGATGAGTCGTTAAAGAAGATTCTAGTCCTTGGCAGTGGGGCAATAAAAATCGGAGAAGCAGGCGAAAGTCACTAGGTGACCGCCAATTTGACTACTCCGGTTCTCAATGCCTCAAGGCCATAAAGGAAGAGGGAATCAAGAGCATTCTTGTAAATCCAAACATAGCTACAATCCAGACTGACACAAGATTTGCAGACAAGGTCTACTCGATTCCGGTGAACCCACAGTACGTTTCATCTATAATCGAGTCTGAGAGGCCTGATGGTCTGATGCTTGGGTTTGGTGGCCAGACTGCGCTCAACTGCGGAGTAAAACTTGACGAGATGGACGTGCTCAAAAAATACGGAGTGCGGGTGCTTGGAACCCAGGTCACGGGAATCAAGGCAACAGAAGACAGGCAGCTCTTCAAGGATTCTATGATAGAATGCAATGTTCCCGTACTGAAAAGTAAGACCGTATACAACTTTGAGCAGGCAAAAGAGATTGCAAGCGAACTTGGATATCCTGTAATAATTCGTGTAGCGTATACGCTTGGAGGAAAGGGAGGAGGCGTTGCACACAACGAGATAGAGTTACACGAGATAGTAACGCGAGGCTTGAATGCAAGCCTTGTCGGACAGGTGCTAATTGAGGAATATGTTGGACACTGGAAGCAGATAGAGTATGAGGTCATGGCAGACTATGATGGAAACAACGTCATAATCTGCAACATGGAAAACGTCCTTTCAATGCGTGTTCACACAGGTGACAATATCGTTGTTGCACCATCGCAGACACTAAACAACTACGAGTACCAGCTTCTACGATCAGCCGCACTCAGAGCAGCAAAACACGTGGGCATTGTTGGAGAGTGCAACATCCAATTTGCGCTTGATATCCACTCTGACAAGTATGTTGCAATAGAGATGAACCCAAGACTCTCACGCTCATCTGCACTTGCGTCAAAGGCTACGGGATATCCAATAGCTTACATGGCTGCCAAAATTGGGATGGGGTACAGGTTGCCTGAGCTTGCAAACCGAATCACCAAGACCACTACTGCATGCTTTGAGCCCTCGCTTGACTATATTGTATGCAAGCATCCTCGCTGGGACTTTAGCAAGTTTGAGCTTGCAAACCGCAACCTTGGGCCCACAATGAAGTCAGTAGGTGAGGTGATGGCAGTTGGCAGGACGTTTGAGGAATCGTTGCAAAAGGCAATACGAATGCTTGAGATTGGAAACGACGGTCTTGTTGCAAACAGAAAGCAGGACGAACCCTTTGATGTTGAAGACATTGAAAATAAACTGCAAAAAGCAGACGACAAGATACTGTACCATGTTGCAGCAGCACTGCGTCATGGCATGCCAGTTGAGCGAATCTACAAACTTTCTGCAATAGACCCTTGGTTTATCGAAAAGATAGAAAACATTGTCAAAAAGGAAAAAGATCTCAAAGAAAAACCGCTTGACAAAAACTTGCTGCATGAAGCAAAGCAACTTGGATTTTCTGACAAACAAATTGGCAGGCTTGTTGGAAAAGAAGAATCAGATATTCGAAAGATGCGAAAAGAATCCGGCATTATACCTGTTGTAAAAAGAATAGACACACTTGCAGCAGAGTGGCCAGCGCAGACAAACTATCTTTATCTCACATATGGAGGGACGGTAAACGACTTTGAGATAAACTCTAGCACAGAAAAGATTGCAGTCCTTGGTGCAGGCCCCTACAGGATAGGAAGCAGCGTAGAGTTTGACTGGGGAACCGTAAACATGGTTTGGGGCCTAAAAGAGAATGGAGCCAAGGAAGTCTCTGTGATAAACTGCAACCCTGAAACTGTATCCACCGACTATGACATCTGCGACAGGCTGTACTTTGAGGAGCTCACACTTGAAAGAGTCCTTGACATTGCAGAGTTTGAAAAACTAACAGGAATTGTAACTGCAGTTGGAGGTCAGACTGCAAACAACCTCACACCAAAGCTTGCAAAAAACGGAGTCAAGATAGTCGGAACTTCATTTGAGGATATAGACAGAGCAGAGAACAGGTCAAACTTTAGCAAGGTGCTCGACGATCTTCACATCAAGCAGCCTCCGTGGCAGGCCTTTGCAAAACTGTCTGATGCCAAAAAGTTTGCGCTAAAGGTTGGCTATCCAGTTCTTGTCAGGCCTTCGTATGTGCTAAGCGGTGCAGCAATGAAGGTTGTCTGGTCTGAAGAGCAGCTCAAAAAATATCTTGACGAGGCAACAAATGTCTCGCCTGACTATCCTGTTGTGATTACAAAATTCATGCTAAACTCATTGGAGGCCGAAGTTGACGGTGTATCTGATGGCAAAAATGTTGTAATTGGCGCAGTAATTGAACACATCGAGGGTGCAGGGGTGCACTCTGGGGATTCAATGATGTGCATTCCACCCTGGAGCCTCAGCAACAAGGTGATAGAAACAATACTTGATTATACCAGCAAGGTGGCAAAAGCATTTCAGATAAAAGGGCCCTTTAACCTGCAGTTTCTGATAAATGCAGACCAGGTGTATGTAATAGAGCTTAACATCAGGGCTTCTCGCTCGATGCCTTTTGTATCAAAGTTTGTCAAGATGAACCTAATCAGCTTGGCATCACGTGCGGTGCTTGGCAAGGAACTGCCGCAGGTGCCAAAGGACAGGTGGCGCAAGATCCACTCGTATGGAATTAAAGTGCCGCAGTTCTCGTTTATGCAGCTTGAAGGCGCAGATATCATACTTGGAGTAGAGATGCAGTCAACGGGAGAAGCAGCATGCTTTGGCGAGTCGTTCTACGATGCACTTGCAAAGGGATTGATGTCTGCTGGATACGCACTGCCAAAGGAAGGCTCGGTACTGATTACTGCTGGCGGTGCAGAAAACAAGGAAAAACTTTTGCAGACTGCACTGCTTCTGAAAAGCCTGGGATACAAGATTCTTGCAACAGAGCACACTGCAGAGTTTTTGTCTGACAAGAGGATAGGGGACGTGCAGGTGGTATACAAGATAAGTGAACCCCAGCGAAAGCCAAACATTGCAGACTTGCTGTATGAGCGAAAGATTGACTTTATAATCAATGTACCCAGCACATCCACACTTGAAAAATATGTGGGCATGCTTTATGATGAATATCAGATAAGAAGAAAGGCAGTAGAGCTTGGAATTCCTGTATTGATAACTACGGAACTGGCAGACTCGTTTGCAAAGACACTAGAGTGGCTGCGGCACAACGAGACTACCAAAAAGCCACTAGAGCCATACGAAAAAGTAGACTAGATAATCTGCAAGATGCAAGGGGCTCTGTTGCATCTTAGTTATATTGTACTTCGACGTATTGTATCCCAAGTTGGCAATTGATCCAGTTTGTGGTATGGAAGTAGATGAAGGGCAGACCAGTCTGAAATCAACCATGGATGGAAGGGATGTTTATTTTTGCTGTTCAAATTGCAAGTCAGAGTTTGACACTGATCCCTCAAAGTTTTTGTTCGACTTTAGCTAATACTTTACATACCCCACTTGATTAGGAAACCATTGGTATCAGAGTCACCTAAAGTGCTGGTCAAGCAATTTTTTGGAAATAATGCCAAATCATATGATAAAGTGGTACGCTTGACAACCTTTGGAAGAGACTCGTATTGGAAAGAAGAAATCATAAAAAGAATCGATGAATGCAAATCCATACTTGATCTTGCATGCGGCACTGGAATACTGACACTCAAAATTGCAGCGAAATTTCCAGAGGCAAAGATAACAGGCGTTGACATCACAGAAGAGTATCTCAAACTAGCAAAGGGCAAGATAACATCATGCCATAAAATCTCATTTTTACTGTGTGATGCTGAAGACCTAAACCTAGATTGCACCTTTGATTGCATCACCTCGTCTTACATCCCCAAGTACTGTAATCCGCAAATTCTAATAGAAAGGTGTCTGCGTCACCTCAATGGGGGAGGTAAAATAATCTTGCATGATTTTACTTGTCCAAAAAACAAAGCCGTAAGATTCCTGTGGAATTTCTATTTTGTTATGCTTGGAATGATTGGATTTTTTGTGCCAAGCTGGAAAGACACGTTCAAGCACCTGCCAAAACTAATCAGGACAGCAAACTGGGTTGAACAATACAAACATGTCATGGAAAGAAACGGGTTGAGCGTAAAGGTTCAGTATCTTACTATGGGTTGCTCATCTATCCTTGCAGGCACAAAGAAAATCTAGTCTTATCTCTTCTGATATCTGGAACAAGACCGAGTCTCCGTACAAGACTTCGTATTCTCTTGTAATTGTTTTTCTTGTGGGATCGACGTCAATTGCTTTTGGCCTTCTTTGGACAACTATCTTGTTATCTCGAAGTATTTTTCCTATGCTTTCCTTTTTTTGTAAAAGCGCAGCCATAACTGATTTTGGTATATCTTTAGAGTCAAATGTCACAAAGGCGCGAAGTATGGGGAATTTGTCATAACCAATTACAACCTTTCTTCCATACTTTGTACCTGATATGGAATTTTGTTCAATGACCTTGAGATAAACCGGTTTTCTAATTATGTCTGATATTGTTTGCTCTACGTAACCTACTGGCGCCTCAAGAAGCATCCTTCCTACCTCTTCCATCTCGGCTTCCATGATATCGTAACGGCTTTGTTTGAGTTAAGTATATCTTAAAACAAGATACGCAAGTGTTGCGGCAATAACTCCAACACTTAGAACTTTTAAAATAATTTCTTCTCTAGGTGTATTTGTATTCTCTTGGGAGCCTTGCATATACCTCTTGTATTTTCTTGAAGTCTTGATGAGAGTGAAGCTAAGAGTGGCTGCTATGCCTGCCAGTATCAAGGCTTCAAAGGAGATTGTATTTGTTTGAATTGCAGAGCCTGCAAAGACTGGAAGTATTCCCCATGATATTACAAAGACTGTATTGTTATGAAACTTGCCTTTGAATAATTCTAGATTGTATGAAAAAAGAAAGAAAGTCTCTGCAATTCCTATGGGAAATAACAGTGGTGAGTCCAAAAAGGCATAGTAAAGACCAATGGCACAGGCAACCAACAATGAAGACAAGGAAACTAGCAGAATCTTTCTTTTGGGCAAGATGCCCCATGGCTTGCTTTTGCTTCCTAACGCATCTAGGCAGTGGGCCGATACCCCTAGGGCAAGAAAATACAAAACGCATACTGCGCCAAGTCTTTCGATAGAGAAACTTGTAGCAAATGAGCCCCATGCTGCAAAGGATACGACCATCCCAGTGTATGGTAAAAATAAGATTCCGCAGAACAGTCTGAAACTTCTTGGTCCAAACTTTGGAACAAACCACTCAGAATACCTAGGAGCCTGCATCTTTTTTATCCGATTTTTTTTTATCAGGTTCTTTCTTTTCAGCACCAACTTTTTGAGCGGCCTTTTTTGTGCTATCTAGATACGCTACTGTCATGCCCAAATTTCCAAATCCCATCGGGTTAAGCGCCTCTGTTGGTATCATGACAATCGTGTTGCCTTGTGTTTTAATTGATTCGTATAACATATTGGACTGTCTTAGTGCATATGCAACTGGATTGTCAGAATATACTCGTGATGCTTCTTCAAACTTTTTTGCCACAAGAACTTCAGATTCTCCATATGTGACTCGCGCATTTTTTTCACGCTCTGCTTGAGCTTGCATTGACATTGCAGCTTCAAGTTCTTGTGGTATTATTACCTGGCGAATCTCTACTCCAGTTACTTCGATGCCCCAACTTGCAGCCTCGCTTGTGATTATTGTCTTGATATGTTGGTTTATTTCTTCTCTTTTTGATAATATATCTTGAAATTGTGAAGAACCGATGTTGTTCCGCAGTGTGGTTTGTGATACCTGTTGTATCATTTCATTAAAATTTTCTACGTTTAGTATTGCATCATTTGCTCTTTGTTCAATTATTTTGTATCGAAGTATGGCATCGATTGTAACAGGGACATTATCCCTAGTCAGCATTCTCTCTGCCTTGAATTCCCTAACTCTTTCTCTGATATCCACTACCAAAATGTTATCTGCAAACGGTAACCTAGTCTGAACTCCGGGACCCACTTGCCTTTTGTATTTGCCTAGTCTTAGAATTATTGCCCTTTCATATTGTCGGATTATCATAAGAAATGAAGATATCATAACTGCAATACCTCCTGCTGATACCGCGTAAAGAATCAGATCGTTTCTTAGTGAAAATCCTGCGACTATCCCAACTATCAGTATTACAATGCCCACTGAAAGAATCCAGCCTGACCTCTTTTGGTTGACTATGCGCTCATAGGCAGAAGATAGCAAATAAGAACTAGACAGGACTCATACCTCACATATTAGACGTCCTCGTTGAATTTAAAGTCCGTCAAAAGATTCTTTCTTGACACGAATCAAACAAACAACTTTTCCTTTAAACCATAATCTTTTGGCATGATTTACATCTCCTGCTCTTCTATGGCAAGCATTGTGATAGTTGAGATAACCTTGTCCACCCTTCGTATCTTGCCTAGGATGTCCCTCAAATCTTCCATATTTGGACATCCTATCTCTACAATTATGTCATATACACCATAGACGCCTTGAATCTCGAATTTGGAAAACTGTTTGTTTGGGTTCAT
>JAJPKL010000039.1 GCA_021323705.1 Nitrososphaerota archaeon | reverse complement strand
CGGCGTAGCAAAACCTTCTGTAACTGATTTGCACAATTTTTTTGGTTTTGTTTCCATAATTGTGCAATCTCCATATGAAGACAATGACATGTTTGCGTATGATCGTGATGGAAATTTGCTAGAATTGACTGTGATTTTGGATAAATTCTAACAAAAATTTATAAGGTTTTTGCTATAACACGTAATGTTGATAAATTACAAGACTTATCTTATTTTCCTTTTTGGATCACTTGCTGTAAGCATTGGACTACAGATGCTTTTGCCTTGGCCATATGGTCTGATAGCAGCGCTTGCAATCTTCATAGTCTTCCCCTTATTCTTGAGAAATAGAGCGCTCAAGAGAATGGGAGGCTTGGGAACAGATACTGGCGCAGGAGGAGGCGGATTCTTTGGTCAAGGTCAGGGAGTCAGATACATCTGCCTTGCATGCAACAATAGGTTCAAGGGTGGAATCTGCCCAAGATGTGGCTCTAAGATGAAAAGAGCAGACTTTTAGATAAAAAAATGACTCTAGAAGAGCTGAGACAGAAAGCATTATTCCAAAATACGATAGACACATGGATAATGTTGTGTGAAGAAAAGAATGCAGATTGGTACTTGCCTGAAAACTATAAGAGATTTATCTCCCATCTATTTCAAAAAGGGCTTAAGCTGCAAAAGTTTCCCCTTTGCATAAAAGAATCCGGCGGAATGTACCAGAGAGGAAAAGACAAGACACAGTTTGCAGAGTTGCTTGCCCAATCTACCGATTCCAATGCTGCCGCATATACCATCAAACTTAGTGATGAAACAATAAAGATAATTCGTCAGTTCAACCCTAGCGTCGCAGCTTAGGATTAACTATTGCATCCATCGCGTGTCCTATGAAGACAAAGGCAAGTCCGGTTATTGCAATCATTATTCCAGGCGGCAGAATCCACCACCAGAGTCCTCTTTCCGCAGCGCCATAGACACTTGCATCATGTAGTATCTGTCCCCATGTAGGAAATGTAGGATCACCGAGCCCCAAGAAACTAAGCCCTGCCTCGGTGGTAATTGCAGCTGGAACCGAGATTGCAATGCTTGCAAATGCATAAGGAAGGAGTTGTGGCAGCACGTGTTTGAATATTATCTTAAAATCTTTTTGCCCCATGAGTTTTGAGGCCTCGATGTACTGCAGTGTCTTTATCTGCATAGCCATGCTACGCGACACCTTGGCTATTCCCACCCATCCAAAGACTACCAAAAATCCAACAATTAAAAATATGCTGTTGCCAATTGTCACTGCCAATATTATCAAAAGTGGAAGGGCAGGCATTGCATATATGATGTCATTGAAACGCATCATCACCTCATCTGTAGCCTTTCCTTTGAAGCCTGCATAGACCCCATAGACAAGTCCCAGTACCACAGACCCAATTGAGACAGTTATTCCAATAAAGAGAGCCAACGGGGTTCCCCACATGATTCCTACTGCCAAATCTCTTCTAAGATCATCTGTGCCCATAAGTCCGTAGACCTTGCCGCCCAGAATGAATTTTGATTGATGAAATTCAAAGTTTCCAGATACGTTGTACGCCGTGACTTTAAAGACATAGACTCCCTTTAGGACCTTGTTTTGATCACGTTCCGAGAAAACCAGTTCCTGCGAAGGAACAGAGCCGGTTGAAAACTGGAACCTAAGGTTGTTTTGTATGTTTTTTTTCATCGAAGCATCGGTAGAAAACAACATTCCCTCAAACATTGCCTTTTCGGCAGACAGTGGCAGAGATGTTGACATCAACATTGAAGTTGAACCATCAGGTCGTGTCACGGAGAGTTGTATTAGTGGTGCTCCCTGATACCTTGCTGCATATTGATAGATAAAATCACTTGGGAAAGAATTGTACTCATAGTCTACCACAAAGACATCAGTCACAGCAGATATACCGTGCGATTCTTGATTGTATTCTTGAGGTTTTAGGATCAGATGTTCCGGAATCTTTTCTGGAAGAAAATAGTTTATCCATGCAGGAAGTGCAGATTTTGGATATGCAAGCCAACTTGACGGATCATTCCATTCCCTAAAAGTTTCAAAAGGTACCGCAATAAAGGCAATGATTGAGATGCAAAACAATGTTGCTATAATCCCCATCCCCACCAGGGCAATGTTATTGCTTGCAAACTCTTTCCAGATTTCTTTTGGGGAGAGACTCATTGTCTTCTTACCCTAGGATCGAAATAGCCGTACAATACATCGGCAAGAAATATGCTGACAAGAAAGAATGCGGTAAGGACATAGGTTGCACCAATTATTACAGGCAGATCAAGCACGCTTATTGCCTCATAGTAGAGCCTACCCATTCCGGGCCAATCAAACACGGCTTCTGTTATTATTGCACCCCCAAGAGAGCCAGAAAGACTCAAGGCAAGGACGGTCACTATAGGGGGAGCCGCATTCTTCAATGCATGTCGGTACAGTATCTTTTTCTCGTCAATTCCTGCCGCTCTTTTTGCCAGAATAAAGTCTTCTTGTAGAACTCCTACCAAAAAGTTGCGGACAAGATAAGCCCACGAGCCAAATCCAATTAAGACAAGTGTGGCCAAAGGTAGTATCATGTGATATAGAAGGGAGGATATGTATCGTGGATCTGTTACTGAGATTTCAGGTGTTGCCCTTGCAGGAAATATCTGATACACAAACGCAAATAGAAATATCATGATTATTCCGACCCACCACACAGGAAAGCTGCTGCTCACTATAGCAAAGCCTGATGTTATCTTGTCAATCTTTGAGTTTACCTTGCTTGCAGCTATGGCGCCCAATAATATACCAAGCAATGAAACTATTGCAGTAGCAGTTGTAAAAAGCAAGATTGTCCTTGGAAGCTTTTCAAGTATGATATCTTTTACATCAGAAGAACCTGTATCGCTTGTAAGAAACTTGGCGTGCCCAAAATCTAGTGTCAAAATTTTGTACATGGCAAGCCCAAGCCTCTGTGGAGTATACCAAGGCTGGTCAAGTCCAAGAGACGCAATCCTCTGCGTGATTTGGTTTTGAACATACTGGTCGAGTTGTTCCGGCGTTTTGAAGCTTGACATGAGGCTTTTGTTGTTTGTTATCTGTTGCCTTATCTCTAATGAAACGCTCTGTTTCAAAATGACGTCCATGTTAGAGCCAACAAGCGCTATGGTTATCAGAAGTGTGGCCATCAAGACTCCAAACATTGTAATTGCGCGCTTTGCAAGGTATTTCTTAAATCCCATACTATCTTTCAGCCTCCCTTGCGCGTTTTTTTCTTATTCTTGCATAAAGCAGAGCAATTACAGCACCTGCAACCACTATGGGTATGATATCTATGTAGTTCTCCGCGCTGCCAGTATTTTGTGGCATGATATTAATGCCTTGAGGTAAGGCTTCGCTTCCTTGAGTGGCAAGAAAACTTGTACTATAGGTGTCGGGCCTGTATGCACTGCTTGACACGGTAAAGATTTTCAAGTCATTTGCACCAGTTGTGAAATTAAGAGTTTTTTCTGCAGGAACCATTATGGTAAAATTTCCTGTGCCGGAATTTTTTACTCCGTTGTACACCATTTTTCCTTGGGAATTAATAAAATAATAGTAGATATCCGAATCTGGTGTTGCCGATACAGGAATGTCAAGTTCCTTTCCAATGGTTGTAACAGTAGGCACATCTATTTTTTCTATCTTTGGAAGATTTACCTGTTCAAATTTCTTCCAGTATCCTGTTCCAAACGGATAAGATGGATCGTCAAATGATTTTATTGTGATGGTCCTTGCTTCTGGCAAGTAGCTGTCAAGATAGAATGGCCCGTTGCTTATCACCGCATTTTGGTGTTTGTCTATCCATGAGATTGAAGCGTTGTATCTCGAGTTACAATATGTAGAGTTGGTAAGCCCTGTCAGCGCTACAGGTATGTCACTCTCTTTTTCAAATTCCTCAAGGTTTGATTTCATGGTTTGAGTATCTTTCGGAACTATTAGTGAAAGCCAATCAACATTTTTGCTTATTGCGTCGGACCTTGAAAATGCAAGTTTTCCATCTGTGACAGACTTTTCCATCGCGTACATTATTTCCCAAGGCATGGCAGGCCAAAGCTGGGCAGAATCTGCTATCTCGTTTTCGTCAAAATGCCAATAGTCCTGATATACTTCGATTGTATCCTTGTCGATGATCCGAATTCCTATGAGGGTATTTGCCGCTTGGTTTGCCTTTGGGGAATATTCAGAATCAAATGTCTTGGCCTGGGACGCTTGGCTCCACCCCCACTGATAAAGAAAGTATACCCCGTATAGAACGTCGTTCATGTCCATCGGACGACCGTTATGCCAGTTGCCAAACATCATGTGGAATGTCACCTTGCTTGTTGCCTTGATACCTGTTCCTACCTGGCTCCATTTTTGTTGCTGCGGATCCCAGCGGATGGTGTTGCTTGGCACATCAAGTTTTCCGTCCGGTCCTGCCGTCTTGACTTCCCAGGTAGTCCTTACAGGGATTGTAATCCCTGTGTACGGATTCTTAAAGTCCCCAGGATCCATCACAGAAGATGACATCTCTTGGCTGTACGTATCGGTAAACCCAGCTATTGGATTCCAAGCTCCTTGATAGATCTTTCCCACTCCAATCCTCAAGGTATCGGAACCATCTCTGGAATTAATAGGCGTAAATCTACTTGTTATACCGGCACCAAAGTCATTAATTATTCCTTGAACTTTTTTGTTGGCGACATACTGATCTACCTGTGCAGCAAGAAAGATTCGGACTGACTCTTGAATGCCCCCAGCGACTCCCTCATTTAGCAATGCAGCTCGCGTTTCAGATGAAGTGAAATTTCCTACAAAAATTGCTTTAGATACAGAGTCAAGAGATGCGTTGTTGTAATTCCAATATTGCGGGTTGTTAAAGCCTGGCATGTTTGAAAACCATGGAGAATACATTTGAGCCAAGATTACAGAATCATATCTTACAAATCCTCCAATTGTATATGCTTCTGTGTATATGCTCCATTGCATGTCTTCTGGATTTGAGCCATATACTATGGAAAACGCCTTTGATAGATCCCCATAGTCTGTCTTTACCGTGAACCCAATCTTTTGCAATTGGGAAACAAGAATCTCTCCAATTGATTTTCTTACTTGATCATCATTTCGGATAAATATGGTAATCTCAATTGGTTTTGATTTGTAATACCACTTGTCACCAATTTTTTGTGCACCTGCCTTTACAAGTGCGTCAGACATAATCTGCTCTGCAAGAGATGGATTATACTGAAAATCAAATGATTGGAGTGTGCCTTGGATTAAAAGATAGTCAGGGTCATACGGCTTGTACGCTGAAATCATCTGCGAACCGTATCCATTTAGAATCTCATCTACAATCATGTTCCTATCTACAAGATAGTTTAGTGCATAACGGACTTCTCTGATTGAAAAAGGGTTGAACTTGTCAGATGGAGCTGGATTTACAAGAAGACTGTATTCAGTCCCGGTGGATTGGTACACATTAAGATCCTGTCTCATCTGAGAATCTATTCTGTTAGAAGGTATTGAAGAGTAGTAAATATCCAAATTTCCATTTTTTACCTCTTCGATTGCAGTGTTTGCGTCGGAATACTGTATGAATTCCACCTTGTCTGCATAAGTTCCTTTTTCCCCAAAGGCAACCTTCGATCCCAAAATAAAGAGTGCTAGTATTACAACTAGCATTAGTTTCATGAATTGCTTTGATACAAACTGTATATAACCATGGTTCATTCACACTAGGAAACAAAAATGCAAAAACAAAACTTGTTACTATGACCTGATCTTTATGTGCCATGACTAGCATTTTATAAAGAGAAGATGAATGTATGCCATTGAACGTACAGACACTTGTGAAGGGAATATCTGGAATAATTCCTGGCGGAATGTCGGTAACAGATTTTTCAATGGCAACTCAGACAAGCAGAGACTTGTCAATCAAGATCTTGGATAATTTGATGCAAAATGGAATAGGTACGTATGAAGACAGTCTCATACAGTTTGAAGAAAGCGATAGGCTCAAGACAAGCATTTTGGCAATTACCATGGGGGCACCAATAGATGAGGTCTCAAGGTTGCTTGGGTGGCAGGATTTTGAATCGCTCGCGGCGGAGATACTAGAAAGTAGAGGTTTTGAAACTACCCGCAATGTGATATTTACAAAGCCCAGAATGCAAATTGATGTGGTTGGAGTAAAGTCAGAAATCGCAGTTTTGGTAGACTGCAAACATTGGAGCAGGATGAACCAGTCTTCTCTCCAACAGGCAGTAAAAAAACAGGTCGAACGAACCAGATATTTTGTATCAAGAGAAAAAGTACGAGCGGCAATACCTGCTATTGTCACACTATATCAATATGAAACAAGATTCATAGACAATGTTCCTATAATTCCTATACACCAATTAGATGCATTCTGTGAAGAGTTCTATGGAAATATGGAAAGTTTTATGCTTGAAACATAGTGTAGAAGAAAAATGCAGTTGTCACTACAAGAAATCCTTGCGTCATGCGCATAGCCCTGTCCAGCGCTTTGGAGTAATCCTCAAACTGTTTGGCGCCCATCACCTTCACACTAGTCTCTTGTGCAAGTAATTCAAATGACGCTGCGGCAAGGTTTTGTTCTGCTTTCCTAGCAAGTTGCAAAAACCACGACTTGGCATCATCTGCTTTTGCCAAGCTACCAAACTCAAAATATCCATGTTTGTTCCTGGCATTTCTCGACTTGTAATGAGTATCAGAGGTACAGATCTCAAGCAAGTTACATCCATTTCTTGAAAAGTGATTTGCAATTTCTTCTCTTAAACCATTTTGCATGTTGTTAGCGTCTGCCCACCCTAGAAAGAATGTCTCATTACCTATCTTCATGCACATAATAGCTATTTTTCCAGGTCCAAGATCATCTGTTTCAATTTTGAGATCATCCGAGTTTGCAAATCCAATCTCAATTGGCATTGCATCCTTTGTTATTAAAGTATCAAGATTTGACTTTGCTGCTTTTAGAAGATCATCTGCGTCAAGTTTGGAGATTTCTTCTCCCATTGCATTATGACTGTCTACTACAAGCACCCTTTCAAATCCTCGATTTGTACCATATTGCTCAAGTTCTGTTTTTATTGATGTTGGAACATCCTCCATTCCATGCGGTGAGAGAGAAAGAATTAGCACTGCTGTCTTGTCAAACAGTAATCCTACAGTTCTTGCCTTGTTCACCTGAACCGTTACAGGTTTTGTGCAACTGAATCCTTGTTGTACGGTGGAACTTTTTTGCAGACTTGCAAGATATTGTTCTACTTGAGATTTTGAAGGGAGGTTAAGTGAGTGATCCGAGACACTATGCATAACCATTGCAGATGAATTCAAATTCTTGTAAATGAGATAGGTAATGTTGCTGCCCCCAATAGGATGAAATGGTCCCGGATGGACGTCAGGTAAAACAAGTCTGCAATCTTTATTGTTTTTTGTCTTAAACAAGATCTGAAATGTAGAAACTTTTGAAGGTTGGGAACGAGCTTCCATCATCGTTTCCATTTCCACAGGATCATTTCTTGTCAGTGCTGCTACGTATGCTTGCAGAAAGGTATGTGTGCGAGAAAGCTTTCCGGTGGCTCTGTCTGTAAGTATTGTCCATGCAGTACCAAGAAAGATGAAAACAAGGCCAAATCCAATTGCGCGAGGGTCAGAAAGTATTTGGAACCATTGTCCCACCGGAACGAATGTCATGAACATGGCAAGGGGTTGGACCAAGCATATGGCTAACGCTGTCTTTATTTTTGTGCCGATTACTGATGTGTATATCCCTATCCGAAAACTTGCAAAAAGGAGCATTCCCTCTGCGATATAAACATCAGACAGGTGAGATTTTGAAAATACATAAACCGACATCAGCCCGCCGATTATAGTAACTAGCCAAAGAAGGTTTCCAAATGCAGATATGTGCAGGGCTTTTGAATAATCTGTCTTGAGCAGCTTAAAGTCAACAAATTGAGCTGCCATCAGGACTGCTATGGTAATAGAGATGCTCACGGCAAGATTGTCAGTTGATTTTAGATAGTAGATTGAGGATAAAGAAACTATAACGCATGCAATAACAATTGAAATTGCGAGCGATGCATATAGCGATGATGGAGTAAATGTTGTAAGCGTGTACCTTTTGTGTATACGGGATACACTATCAGAACTATCGGTCATGGTGTGAAAAATATTTTCAAAATCCACGAGATTGCGATGAGTGCACTTGGAATGGCTACAACTATTTCTGGCTTTAATTTGTATCCCTTTGTTTCATCTTCAAAGAATCTTAGTAGACCTGCACTTGACGCTGGCAGTGGCGCCGATTTCTTGCTACTCATGATATGGTTTTGGCACCCTTGTTTAAATAAATACCTTTTGCGATTACAGATTCTTGAGTTTCTCCTTAATTGCGATTATCTCATTGATCGACTTTAGTATCTGCTGCTGCTTTGCATAATCCTTCTCCTGTTGTAATTCAGTTGTTAGATCCTTTAGTTTTTGATCGAGTTTGTCAGTTGGGGAGGGTCCTTTTGCCTCGCTTGTTTTCTCCTCACCCTGTGAAACTTTTTCTTCTTTAGCTTCTCTACCGCAGTTTACACAAAATGCGTTACCATCTTTCATTATTCTAACACCTTTACAATAGGGGCAGGGGTCGCTTACCAGTGTGGCGCCCTTTAAGAGCATCTCTACTGCTTTTTTTGTAAATTCTGACATGCACTAGATTAATCCAGACTAGATAAAAAAAGATACATTTGAACAAGGCTTAATAGTAGGATTCCAGCTTTTTATCTCGAATGGCGGTAATCTGCAATACTTGCGGACTTCCCAACGATTTATGTGCCTGCGGTGAACTTGAGAAGGATCAAACTCAAATCGTAGTTCGAATTGAGGAACGACGTTTTAAAAAGAAAGGTACTATGATTGAGGGAGTCAATCCAAAGATGAACGATCTTGGAAAGGTCGTAAGAGAGCTAAAGGCAAGGTATGCCTGTGGTGGAACAGTTAAAGACGGATATATCTTTCTGCAAGGGGATCATAGAGACACAATTAAAGGAACGCTGGTAAAACTTGGATTTCCAGAATCCAGTATAGAAGTTCACTGATTGGAACTTGGTGCACACAGATAAGATAATCAGAGTTTTATCCATTCCCTATTCTGCATTCATATCCGTGATCTTTGGAATAATGATAATATCATTTCCCATAGGAGCCTATCTTGTTTTCGACTCGGATATTGGAAAAAACATAAACTATCAGTATCCATTAGATGGACTCAATTTCTTTGTAGCTGGTATAGGCTACAAGATGCCAATCTCATTTGAGTTGGGCGATGCATTCATCATAGCTTGGTCAATTTACGTTGTGTTATTTTCTGTTACGCTTGTAGGCCCGCTTGGCAGTTTTACTAGAACATTAACAGATATCATGTCTGAAGGATGGAGAGGAGTAAGAGAGAACGGACTTGTGAACATGATAACATGGTTTTCCATACTGATATTGTCTTCAGTAGTGATAGATTTCATACAAACAGGTTTCGGAATAAAGATAGAGCCTCCGCAATTCCAAAATGGACTGGTTCAGTTTTTCCAGATGACTGCATCTCCTCTGACAGAGGAGATGGGTTTCAGAGTGTTACTCATAGGTGTTCCTTTGTTCCTTATCTTTTCGTATCATGCATCATGGAAACTTTTCTTCAAATCTTTGTGGAATCCTGCAAGATATCTCCACATCACGGATTATAAAAAAACTATAGTGATAATAATTACGGTTGGTATATTCTTTGGGGCGGCACACATAGTCTCTGGCACTCCATGGAGTCCAGGAAAAATCACCCAAGCGACAATAGCAGGCATCATGATAGGATGGGTCTATGTAAGATACGGCTTGGGCCCTGCCATACTTGTTCACTGGGCTACAAATTATTTTGTCTATTCTTACCTATTTTTTATAGCAACGTCGGGACAAGTTCCCCTCTCCTCTGAAATTTCAAATCCTTTCTCAGACATGCTTGAACAATTGCTTCTAGTCACAGGGGCATTAGCCATTGCCATTAAGATATTTAGACATCTAAAGGAAAGGCAGGAAAAGATCCATTCTCCAGTAGGAGCATAAAATGCAAAAAACAGATTCAAGACAAGATTTTGCCTAGAGATTTTGATACCGGTAAGTCATACCTCATTATTAGGTTTAGATCAGACTGATCATCTACATCCAACATCATTCTTTGAATGAGCACAAGAGCAGATGTTGCATCTCGTTTCTCTGCTGTGCTCAGATGTATCTTGTAGCTGTCCTCATCGTAATGCGTTTCCATGACGTCAAGAGGCATCCTAAACAATGCATTTGTACCATCAAATTTTCTTGACGGTACCACAAGTACACATCTGTTGTGCATCCTAAAATTCAATAATGTCCGAATGTCTTCCACTTGAATCAGCGGTATATCCTGAGGAAAAACTAGCGTAGAGTCAAAACCATCTTTTAGCAGATATTCATCTGCAAGTTTTACTGCATTGTTAACTCCAAGCTCCTCACCGTCATAGATTTCTGCTGCGCCGAACTTTTTTCCAATTCCAAGAGCCGTTTCATCCTTGCTTACAATAACAATTTTCTCAATATGTTCAGATTTTGAAAGTGTGTCTAAAACAGATTCAAGCATTATCTTGCAAATTTTTTCTTTTTTCTCAGATGATAGATTAAGACGAGTCTTTGCCCTTGAGAATGTTTTTACTGGAACTATTGCTCCTGTTCGTAATTTAGACATGCATTTGTTTTAGAATAAAGGATGCAAGAGACTCTTCATCTTTCTTTTCCTTCATCTTTATCTTTGTCTCATACACTTTCATGTCTAGGTTCTCAATCTTCCTTGTAAGTAGCTTGTCGGCAGAATCTATTACCATATGAGATGCAACCTCAGAATACATCTTGGCAAGGCCATATACTGAGACCTCGATTCCTGCAGCTTCCAAGTACTTTGCGGCAGGTCCGCTTACTGCAGTGTTGCCTATGAGCGGACTTACGACAACAACTTTTTTCTTTGATTTTGCCAGCTCTTTTCTAATTCCTTTAATTGATAGTATTGGGCCAATGCTGGTCAGTGGATTTCCTGGTGCGATAATTACTAGTTTCGAGTCATGAATTGCATTTACTGCTGCTGGATTTGCTCGTGCTTTATCTGCGCCAAGGTATTTGATGCCTTCCACCTTGTCTTGACCTTTGTATTTTACCCAAAATTCTTGAAGGTGTAGTTCACCCTTGTTTGTTACAATTCTAGTTTCAACACTGTTATCAGTTACTGGAATTATCTTTGTGTCTACTGCAAATTTTTGGCACATCCACTGAGTAATGTCTGAGAGGTTTTTTCCGTTTTTTAGCATATTAGTTCGCATCAGATGTATGGCTGCATCCCTATCCCCTATCTTGAACCAAGTCTCTTCCCCAAGCATTTCCATCTGACGCAAAAATCCATAGGTGTCTTTCTTTATTCCCCATCCTTTTTCCGTATCAAGAATATCTGCCAGCCCATAGAGCATGGTATCAATGTCAGGGCAGATGTAAAGTCCGTACAGCCAATAGTTGTCTCCAACGTTTGAAATTACAGAGAGGTCGCGTGTTTGTGAAGCTATTCCACGGACAAGTTTTACAGAACCCGTTCCACCAGCAAGAACCGTTATCATTTTCTTCTCCGAGAGTTACTAATATCCCAAACATATTACTCTTGCCAATAAAAATTTAAAAATTTTTAGTTGTAAAAAATAATGCTAAGATTTATTAGCGACTCAGAGAGTACTCGGAACGTTGACTAGGAGACTGCTGATTGCCTCAGTGATAACAGGTTTGTTACTGTTTGGTGCAGTTTCGCCTAGTTTTGCAACGGTTAACTTTAGTGCTACCTTGCCAATGGCAGGCAATCCGATTGATCCTACTTATGATTTTGAAAAGAGCTTCTACATCAATTATCCACAAGGAAGCAAGTTGCAAAGTATACTTCAAGGTAAAAATCTAACAATAACTTTCTTGGATAACTCGACAAGTGATTCTGCACTCAATACGTTCATGCAGCAGATCAACACCGACATAGTGACAAATGAGCACAGTGCTGCAGTCCTAACCAATCTAGAAGTCAATTATCAATTACTAGTAAATGGATATTCGGACCATGCATCTTTTGACTACAAGATAGTTCTTACTCCAACAGTCACAGGATATGTAATTAACAAAGCCAGTGGCGACGTACCTCAGACATTTGATGCATCATGGATGGCTTTTAACGCCAACACCCCAATTACTATAACTACCACGCAATATGGTCCAATAGAGATAAACTATCCAATAGACGTTATCCAAACTCAGATGCCGGATCTGTATAATGCCCTCAAAGGCACCGACGCATACAAAATTTTCCAGCAACCAAACTTGATGGATGCTACAGGACTTTTCAGTCAACAACCAGTAAACAAGTGGGATAGCCTTTTCGATCCTGCATACACACTAACTGAGACGGCCGGGTTTGGTTACAAAGGAGAAAAGATTGCAGTCACCACGTATTCTTCAGGTCTTAGCAATGCGTTTTCCGGAACATTACATATAAACAACATTGACCAAGACTTTACCGGCTCAGATGGTGTCAAGTACCACATCTCAACAAAAGAGCAGCCAAATGCAGGCACCATTAATGTAGAGGGCCATGCAAATGCAAACCAAATCCAAGGTGGATGGACGTTTGTAAGTACTGCACAAGCCTCATCTACCACAAGTTCCACTACAGCAGGAGGCACTTCAACAATGATGGTGTATGGCATGGCAGGCTTTGCAGGTGTAATAGCTATAGGAATATTCATCTGGAGCAATAAGAAGATGAAGCAGACTATACACGAAGTCGATACAGGTCCTATAGAATATGAAACACGAAGGCACTGGGCAGATAAGTTTGATGGCGAACCAAGCGGTGCAGCAAGTTCTGGCAGTCAACCAACAAGTCCAGACGACAAACCGAAGAGATCAGCCATCTAATTTTTACAAGTTTTAAAATAAAAAAGTGCGCGCCAGCCGTAACCCTCCTTCTGTTTTACGAGATTTCGCTATGCGGCCTACCTAAACAAAGTGCAGCGCTTATTGTTTGATTTGGCCTTTCTCCAAGTGGTGCAGATTTTTCATTCCTTGCTGGCAACCTCAGGCATAACCATCACAGTAACTCCAGGTCGGATTGTTTTCTGTTCTGCTTGCAATCATCTCTGACTACCCGTCACCGGGTCACATTTGCTGCATGGAGGGAGGAGTTTCCTCTGCCGTAGCAGTGCCTCGTTCACCGGCTCGCACATGTTAAAGATAAGAAAGAGACATTTTAGCCTTGAGATTACATTTTTGGTGCAAAATAGTCTTCGTGAGGTGTTGCTTTTTTCCTTGGTTTTACAAGACCATACACCGTATGATATATCTTGTAAATGAATCGGTTTTCCCTCAATCTTGGCGCAATTACGTTCCAAAAGTATCGCGCTCTGATGTTAGAAAATCTCGAGTCTCGCACCACAAATACACTATATTTTGATTCATCAACAATGGCCAGGGTGGTCGGACTAAAGGCTTGCTCGGGTTGATTTCCTGCACCAACTATCACTACCTCCGGTTCTTGGTTCAGATTGTGTAACAGATCTTTTGTGATATCAATACTTGTGGGATAGATCCTTTCAACTGGAACTTTCTTCAAATCAAGATCAAACATCTTTTCGTTTATTCTGCTGAGTATATCGCGCTCTTCCTCAGGTGATTCTACCACCCCTCTTACGATTCGTATCTTGCTGTTCATCGTATTTGAAAATGAATGTGCAATTTCAAGACCTAGATCGGAATGTCTCCCTTTGTCATATGCTACAACTATGCGCGAGATCTCTTGTTCAAATTCTTTTTTGATATTTACTCCGATAACATCACATGTAGTAAGAGAGAGCAATTTTCTATTATTTTTTAGATCATAGAAATCCATTACAAGAAGATTGATTCCTTGTTCTTCAGCAGTAGCAAGAATTGCTTCGGTTGTATCGTGCGAGAGTCTTACCAGATACCTATAGTCTGAAAAGCCCGGCATCTTCTTTAATTCGTCAAAGGATTTCATCACAGGCTCAGCAAACCCATGTGCCATAGAGAGCGGAATCTGTATTGGGATTGTTGCCACATTCAAGAGTGAGATCTCACCATCCTTGGATTTTGCAATGGCAGATGCAATCGTTACAAGTTTTTCAACTGTTTTTTTATTGAAAACTACCATTATGCGATAGTCCTTTCTTTGTGATGGGCCTATGTTTGCAACCAAGGGAGCATAATGTTCGATTTCCTTCTTTGAGATATACAGTTTGTAGATTGAGAAGCCTATCAGTATCCAGACTATTGCGATTAACCAGCTGAGAGGATTGTATATCAAAAGAAAGATGGCAAGCCCAGCCTTAGCAAAGATTCCAATTAGAGGCATGATAGGAAAGAGAGGAATTTTGAAACCATAGTCAAGTTTATGCCCATAAAGTCTACGAATCTGTATCCCAGCCCAATTCACTTGGGTGAACAAAAACAGGAACATCACACCTGCTGCAATTGCAAGTTGTTCTATGGGAAGCCAAACTGCCATGACCAACATTACGAAACCTGATACAATTATTGCAAAGTGTGGTGTGTGATATCTAGAATGTACCGAGCTGAAAATGTAGGGTAGGTTGTATTGCCTACCCATCGCAAACGAAACCCTGCTTGAAGAAAATGTTGTGGCACTAAGACCAGCAACGGTTGACACCATTCCTCCTGCAAAGGCAATTATGGTTCCAAATGGCAGAAGAAATTGCGCAGCTTTTGGAATACCAAGTTCCTGATTATCACCTATAAATCTCCATGCCTCGCTTCCCAACTTGGATGGATCTAACCCTACAAGAAAGGAGAAAGTAAAGACAATGTAAATAGCGGTGACAATTCCAAGTGTTATGAAGACCGCTTTTGGAATGTTTTTCTTTGGATTTTTAACTTCTTCTCCAGTTTGAACAATTATCTCATATCCCTCAAATGCAATGTACGTGATGCCTAGTCCAAGCATCATGCCTCCGAACCCCTTTGGTACAATGTTCTGGAAATTTACTGACCAATTGTGATTTACAAAACCCCAAGCGAAAATGCCTGCAACAATAAATGATACAATTATTGCAAGTTGTGTGAATGTAAGTACATTTCCTACTTTACCTGTAAGTGATACTCCCCTGTAATTTACATAGGTGAAAATTATTACCACTGCTCCACCAATAATTATCTGGAGTGGGATTCCTCCATAGTGTGAAGATACACCTACGCTTTGAAGCAGACTGCCAAAAAATGAACCAAAAGATACTGCATACAAGCTACCTGCAATCATGTGGGCGAACCAGGCTATCCATCCACTGATAAACGCATTAGGTCTTGGCAGACCCTCTTTGACCCATCTATATCCTCCACCTGCCTCTGGAAATGCAGAACCAAGCTCGGCGTAGGTTAGCGCAGTAAAGAAGCTAATTAGGCCACTTAGTGCAAATGCAATAAGCAGAGAAGGTCCAGCTTCGTGCATGGCAGGCCCAATCAAATTAAAGATAGAGCCAGCAATCATTGAAGCAATACCTACCATAGTAATGTCTAGCAGTGATAGGCTGCGAATTAGTCCTGATTGTTTTTCCGATTCCATGTAAACCTATTCGTGGAGAAAAAAGGGTCGCATAAATCTCTACCCGTGAAGGACAGATAGTATTTGTGTCTTAAAAGTTCCTTTCTTAGAACACATATCTCAAAAATCGAACCATAAGATCCTTTTAGCCCCTAGATACAGGCACAAGCCCATACTCATGAGATATTTTAGATGCCTCTTCGAGAGTTTTGGCGTTTGAATAGTCTTTTAGAAGGTCTTCGTTGAGCTCAAAAAATGTGTGTCCCCATTTGAATTTGTTCAGCATTTCATGTGCTTGGTTGTCAAGCCTCATAATGAAAAGAGTTGCAGCAATAGATTCTGCAGTGGTGAGCTTTCCTATCTTGGCATAGTTTACAGGATTTCCTGCAAGCAGTGGGGGCAGTTTGCGAGAAAGTCCTGAAAAGTTCCGCGCAAATTCTTTTTGTGCAAGTTCCCATGAGCAGTCTACAGCAGTGATAGAATTCACAAGTTGTTCATCGTTCTTCAAAACTACCTGTTCTGCAAAAGGATCTAGGACCAGCGTGCCTTGGGTTGTTTTTCGTACTTGTTTTGCCAAGCCAAACTTGACCAGTTTTGCCGCAGTGCATTTGGTCGGATCATCTTGTCGCATCATGAATATCTGGACTTGCATCATGATACCGCAGCACATCGAGGAATAAATTACATGCTATTTGATTGGATGTAGATTATTTTGTTGCGTAAGTTACTTGATAGTAGAATCTAGACACTTGATTATTTTTGATTATATCTACATGCCACTGGCCAGACGGCATAGAATCATCGGCGTTGGTCGGCAGGATGCTGAACTGCTGAACCCTTTGATTTGGTCCGGAATAGCCAACCAAAAAGTTCTCGTTTCCAATTTTCACATTCTGGTAAAGTGAGTTTGCGTGGTATGTAGACTGGGATATTTTACAGTCTGCGCTTGAGCCTATCATGCAGGTACCGTCAGGCAAGCTTACTTTCATGCTGACAGAATTTACATCTCCAGGATTTACTCGAAGTAACCCGTCTATCTCGCGTGGATAGTAGGTCTGGTTGCCCACAGTCTTTTCGTTTAGGTTTACTGCAATTGTAGAGTCTGATATCATGCTCTCTTTGTCTACAATCATGGAAGGGGTGGAGAACTTTTGTGTTGGGCCAACGCTTGTCGGGATTACGGTCAATTCAGGCAAGGCTTGGGTCACATTTGCAGGAGGCGGAACCTGGGTTGCATTTGTAGTTGGTGGAACACCTGTTTGCGTTACATTTTCTTGAGGCAGTTGTTTTACCACTTCATAATATGCATTATAGTTTCCAAATGGCACTTGAGCTACTATGGTATAATTTCCAACAGCGGCAGATTGTGGAACTTGATAGTTGTAGCTAAATGAGCCATATGAATCAAAACGTGCTGTTGCATGTTGCAAGGTATTACCTTTTTGTGATACAACCTGTCCCTCACTTACTATGGTATCATTTGCAAGTCCAAATGTGAGATAGACATTGTCAACTGATATGATATAGCTTGTTCTGCCAGTGATCAAAACCGTCTGACCGGGCAGATATTTTCCATGATCTGTCGTTATGAAAAGTTGAAGTGGTCCTGAGCTTACTTGATATGGATTTGTCACATCAAATGTTATTGTAGCACTATAAGTGAGATACTGCGCATAAATCTTGTAGGTTCCTGCCGCCCATACCCCAGGTTGCAGCGGTAGTGAAACACGGAACTGTCCCCCTTGATTGAGTGTGGCACCATAGCGATATGTTTCTTGTCCGGTTTGTGTGAAAATAGAGATCTGGACTTGGTTGTTTGCATATTGGGCAGCAGCATTAGATTGCGGCAGTGCCTGCCCAGATATGGTTACTACATCACTATTTCGATAACTTGGCTTGTCGGTCTCTATGACAAATGGAGTTATGGCAGTTTGGTTCTGCGGGTTTTGTGATACTTGGAAGAACAATTGTGAATTTCCATAGTCGGAGTTTATGGTAACTGTATAGATTCCATAGAGATTTGTCTGCGAAGTAGCACTAAATGATGATGCCCTGTTAGTGGTAAATGTGGATGCAGTGTTGTAGGCTGCTTGGCTTGGCACTGTCCAATCCCATGAGAAAAGCCCCTTGTTTATTGTCAAAGGCGTAGTAATTACTCCACCATCAGGTTTGAGGAGGGTCAGGACGTATACCGCGTTTCCTGCAGAACTTGACAGTTTTCCAGTTAGGTGTACGGTCTCTCCCACCCCATACACCTGCTTATCAAGAGTAGCTACTATTGGACCCTGATTGCCAGTATCCAACGGATTGTATACAGAGAATGTGGCAGATGCTTTAAGATTGCCGTATGTAGCTTTGAGGGTGTACGTACCTGCAGTAAACATGCCCGGTGTAAGAGACTGTCTTATGACATAGTTTCCACTGCTATCAGGATATGCAGAAAATGTCAGTGGTGTGGATTGGCTGATTGCGGCACCGCTGAGAAATGACGTTTGAGAATACAATGGACCTCCCGTCGAATTGAAAACTGAGATCTGGACTTGGACCCCTTGAATTATCATGCTTGCTTGCACTTGGCCTGAAATTACAATTGGGTCTCCGTATGCATATGATGTCTTGTCGGTAACCATTGTGAACGGCCCTGCCGGCCCTGTCGCCTGATAGGTATTGGGGTTTTGCACAACTACGAAATCAGCTTCGGCTTTTGCAGAACCTGTAGATATTATTGCTCGATAGTTGCCAAGTCTGACCGAATCACTTGGAATGGTAAAATCGTAAGTAAAGGTATTATCTGATTTTACGTTGACAAATGTCTTGATATCAAGAGTTTGTGGCACAGTTCCTCTAACAGTACTTGCTGCATAAGACTGGACAATTTCCAAGCCTGGAGAAAGTCCCGAATTCTGCAGGCCGTGTAATTGTGTGCTGCCGCTTATGTGCACTGTGTCTCCAAGTCCATAGGCCTGTTTGTCGGTGGAAACTATCAATGGAACAGTTTGAGCTTGCTGAGTAACCACAGTAAATGTCGCAGTAGCTTTTGCGCCGCCGTATGTTGCAATAATAGTATATGTACCGTATGTCGGAGTAATGCTGTTTATCATAATTCCAGATGCGCTAGAGTGCGACTGGTATGGGCTGTAGGTTGTAAAATGTCCTTCAGAGTCAGGATAGAGATTTCCTTGATATATCATGGTGCTATTTGGATCATAAACCTTGTAGACTACTGGGGTGAGAGGAATTACTTTAGAAACATTTCCATTAAGAGTAATTGGTTGCAGTACGGTATAGCTTGGCTGGTCTGTAGAAAGCGACATTGTGACTGGAGCAGTTTGCGGCGGAGGAACAAATGCGGTAGCGCTTAGCGTAAAACCTGTTGATGTTTTGATGCTTCCATATGACGCCGAAATTGTATAGTTGCCCTCTGAGAATCCCGTAACTTGGCTTGTCTTTATCGATGTACTAAACAGCATGTTGACATCAGGATAGACCGTAAACGTTTTTTGAAAACCGCTAGGTCCTGCCATAGTCAAGATTACCGGCAAAGGATAACCCTGTATATCGGTCACAAGTTTTGAAACTTTGCCACTCATTTTTACAGTGTCATCAAAAATGTAACTTGTCTTATCAGTAGAGAATGTCATGGTTGCAGAAGTGGCGGTAGTTGTTGTTGCAAGTTGTCCATTAGAGGATCCAGGAGTAGCAGTCTTGTAGACCCAGTCGCTTGAAGATCCTGTTTCATAACCGTCATACATCCTCTGCCATGAACTGCCACTACCTTGAAAGTCAGTTAGTGGCGGAGTTTGATCAATTACTGAGCCGGTGCTATTTTTTAGTTGTATGACTGCACCAGCGTGTGGAAACCACATAGGTCCATATGTTAGGACCATAAACTGTTTGCTTTGAAGCATTGTATTGCCAGGTATCATATAAACAAGCTTGAGTCCAGTCGTTGCACTAACTGTCCACCCGCCAACGTTCACAGGAGAACTTGTAGGATTGTAAAGCTCTACCCAATCTATTGGGTATTTTGTATCATCTCCGACAGGGTTGATGTTGGCTTCATTTATGACAACATGATTTGCTATTGGAGAGACTTGCCCCAGAGCAGAATAAGTTTGTCCAATTAAAATTAGAATTAAAAAGCTGACAATAGTGTAGGATCTCAAGTATCTCATCTGTGCTATCATTTCATCGTAGAGATTACAATTTTAGGTGTTGATTGTGGAAAAGTTGAGCTAGTTGTTAATCCCCAATATGCCTTTGGTTGCATATGTAGGATAGGCCTCAAATTCATTATAAGCTGTTCGTATAATTCATCTTACAGGTCTCACATTTACTGTGTACCATCACAGTTTGGACATGCATTTTGTATTATCCTAGAACCGCAGACTGCACAAATTCCTTCCCCGACGTCCTTTTGAATTTGCTGTTTTCTTTTCTTGACAAATAACCGCATCCCAAAGTATGCTGAGACTGCAATTGCCACTGCATAGACTGGAGCTAGAAATGGCAACAACCCTACCATCAAAAATAAGACTCCTAGGATGAGCAAGATTTCGCGCTTTTCAAATCCCAAGACGCTCTTTGAACAAAAAATTTCAATAAATAGGTATGCCAGTACTCAGAGTCACTGAATCAGCATTCATCTTTTAATCATGTCTCTAACTCTTCTTCATCGCCTGGCTTATCAGAATTCGTCAAAGTAAGATAATAACCCATTGAAATTCGGACGATTCCAGAGATACGGAAAAAAGTGGGATCGGCCGGATTTGAACCGACGACCTCAGGTACCCAAAACCCGAATCATGCCAAGCTAGACCACGATCCCGATATTGAATGCACCCAAAAGTCCCCAATTTAAGCTTCTCAGCTGATGATGATTTTAAATAACAAACAGATTCAAGCATAAACCAATGCAAATTCAAGATTACATCACAGCTGGTAAGATTGCATCAGAGGTGAGGGAGAATGCAAGAAAAAAATACCATGTTGGTTCTACCTTGTTTGAAATTTGCGAATCGATTGAAAAAGAGATAGAACAGAAAGGAGGCAAGTGTGCATTTCCCGTAAATGCAAGTTTAAACGAAATAGCTGCACACTACACTGCGGAACCAAATGACAGTATAGTGGTCAAAGAAACTGATCTTTTGAAAATTGATTTAGGGGTTCAAATTAATGGTTACATCGCAGATACTGCTGTAACTGTATGCTATGACCCAAATTACGATTATCTGGTACAGGCAGCAGAATCGGCATTACGAGATGCAATTTCCATCATGCGTGTTGGGACAAAATCAAGTGATGTTGGAAAGGCTATCGAAAACACAGTAAGGCAAATGGGCGGAGTACCAATTGCAAACCTGAGCGGTCACTCGCTTGAGCAATATACCATTCATGCAGGCAAGTCAGTTCCAAACATATGGTCCATAGGATCATTTTCTTTCCAGTCAACAGAGGCGTATGCGTGCGAACCGTTTGTTACCACCCCCGACGGCCTTGGGTTTGTGCGTGAAGGAAAGACCAGAAACATATTTTCTCTTGCAACAAGAAAACGTTCCAAAGACGATGACGCCAACAAGATGATTGACTTTATATGGCAGAAATTCAACATGCTTCCGTTTGCATTAAGATGGTTGATATCAGAGTGGGATGAAAAGACAGCCCGGATACTTTTGGATAAACTAATTCAGAATAAAATTGTCAGGTCTTACCCCATTCTTGTGGAGGCAAACAACCAAAGGGTCGCACAAGCAGAGCACACCTTCATACCGCAAGAAGATGGCGTCATCGTGACCACTATTTGACAACTTCGCCGTAGATTTTTGATATTATTACTTGCCCATTGTTGCAAGACGTGCACTTGGCAACCATCTTGAAGACATAATCGCCGTCGGCAAATTTTCGCTTTTTGGATGTATTGCACGAAGTACACTGTTCAACAGTATATGGATTTATGATTTCTTGTTTTTTTCTTAAAAATATCACTGCGATACACCTATAGTATTTCCTACACCAATTATCAGAGCAGACTGGCCTGTCTTGGTGGTGTCCTTTACCAAGTCGTATATCTGCGATGTGACTTTGTCTGCAGCATCGGCAATCTCCTTTTTCATTAATGTGATGGCCTCTTTAATGGATTGTTTTATCACAATTGCGTAAATTGGGATGCTGTGCTTTGTAGCAATCTCTTCGATTTGGAATCTTTCTGTCCCGATGCCACCAATTGCTGCGCCAAATCCATGCGCTATAGAACCTGTCTCTTCACCTTCAAGCTTCAAAGCAGCATCCACCATTATGATTACGTCCGGTTTTTTCTCTGAAATTATCTTTTCAACTGCTTCACTTGGTTTGCCCACCGTCCCTGCAGGCCCCTCTGCCTTTAGGAGTAAGAGTTTGCGCCCTTCAAAGTCTTTTTCCCCCCAGACTGTTTCTTGTGCAGCCTTTATTTTTTTCATATCAAGCATCATTTTACCCACAATCATTGGCCCTATACCATCGCCTATTGGCTGGCCTTGCCTGAACGCAGTTACAGCAGTCTTGAGCGCTTCTGCCTCCTCCATGATGAACGGAATCATCATCTGCAGTGGCAGGATGAGCGGGAAATTGTTTTGTTTTTTTGCAGTCAAGAACAGGTGTCTTACGCTTTTGTAAAGTAGTTGTATTGTTGTCACTATCTCAAGTATGTTGATTATCTTGCTTTCTTCAAGCGGACTCAGGTCAGAGACAAATGTTTTGACCTGTGCTCGTGTAAAGTCTTCTCGACTTTTCATCATGTGCCTGATTTTTGGAACAATCCCGTTTGGGTCCATATCAACAGGCATTATTGTAAAATACTCAAAGTATCTGTCAAGTCTAGATGGAACATCCCAGCTTGGCTTCATTGTATCTTTGATGTAATCAATTAGTTCTTTTCTTGTATCATCTCGATATGTTTTCAGCTTTTCAAGAGATTTGTTGATTTCAGAGGAAGTGACTTGCAGCTGAATCTTTTGGCCATAAAGCATGAAGACAAAGATTGGAACAATCCAGACAAGCCACATCAATGGGTTAGAATTATCATTAGAATTGAGAAGCTTGTCTAAATTCATCCCTAGAAAATCCAACATGAAAAAATCCCATGCAATCCAAATTAAATCTTTGTAAGAAATTAAATTGTTTTTAACCCAAGACTACAAGAAACTATATGCTACAGAATCAAGTAGGCCAAGCTCTTGCAAAAAAAGCGGCCTGCAACGTATCGTGGGACAAGCACACTCTGAATTTTTATTCAGTTGATGCAAGTTCCTATGCAGTAAGACCTTCAGCCGTAGCATACCCCAAAAATGAAAGAGACATTATCAAGATTCTCAAATTCGCATCACTGCACAAGGTTTCAGTTACACCAAGAGGCGCAGGCACAGGTCTTGTTGGCAGCAGCCTTGGGAACGGCATCATTGTTGACATGAAACATTTTAACAAGATCAAAGTCGGCCGTGGATTTGTGCAGGCAGGAAGCGGAGCTTTCAAGGGTGACATAGATAAGATCCTAAAAAAACACGGCAGGTTTCTTGGACCAAATCCATCCATTGGTCCATTTTGCACCATTGGAGGAATGGTAGGAACCAACGCTAGTGGGAGTCACTCCCTAAAGTATGGCAGCACGGTTGACAACCTAATTAGTGTGCAAGTTGTTACACCGAAAGGAAATCTTGTCAGTTTACCCCAGAAGAGATTTCTTGCAAGAAAGATTTTAAAAATTGCAAATTTAGAAACCCAGAAACATTTTCCGCGTGTATCAAAAAATTCATGTGGCTACAGGGTCGATAAAATCACAAAAAAGTCAGATGTGCAAAAGATCATTGCAGGCTCGGAAGGGACTCTTGGAATAATTACCTCTGCCAAGCTCAAGACCTTACCAATCCCAAGGCAGACTGTTTTGATTATATCCTCATACAAGACTCTCAAGGAGGCAGCCTATGACGTGCCAAAAATACTAAAGCTTGGGCCGTCGGCAGTTGAGGTGATAGATTACAACATAGCCCGCCACATCAGGGTCAGCCTACCAAAAGGAACAAAATGTTTGCTCTTTGTGGAGTTTGATGATAGCATATCAAGAAAAAGGAAAAAGTGCACGGGTCTGCTTTCTGGCAAGATGGTCATCCATACCACCAAGGAAAAACAGATTGCACGATGGTGGTCGCATAGGAACTCTGCACTATCACATACACTTCGAAACACCTCACGAAATGAGATGATCTTTTCTTCCATGGAAGACGCTACAGTTCCAGTTCACAGGCTTCCACTTTTACTTGACTTGGTAGAATACTTGACATCAAGATACCCCATCAGAGTTATCGTATACGGGCATGCCGGCAACGGAAACCTTCACACAAGACCCATACTGAAGAAAAAAGACAAACATTTGATGAGAAAGATTGCGCTAGAATTTTTCTCTGGAGTGATAAGCATAGGCGGAACAATAACTGGTGAGCACGGAGACGGTCTTGCAAGATCTGAATTTGTAAAGATGCAATACGGAAACAAGACATATGGTGCTTTCAAAAAAATAAAACGGCTGTTTGACCCAGACAATATTCTCAACCCAGGAAAGATAGTCATTTGACCGTACAAGAAATGCACCCACATCTTCACAGATTAGTGTACCGTACATTCTACATTGGACGATAGAGGGTCAGACGCACAGAATTGTTGTCCATTTGGCCAGAAATGGACAGATTTGTTCGCAGATTTGTCCAACATGTGGGTGGGGGGCTCTGCAATACAATGCTTGTAAGACATTTGGTTGGCGTTACTGCATTCTCACCTAAAAGCAACTCTTTTCATCAAGGTAAACACGGATGCCAAATCTTGCAAACAAGAGACGCTTTAGTTACTTTATCTTTGTTCCAAGAGGAACGTCTTCGTTTACAGTAAGCCAGAACGGCTTGTCGTTGAGGTCTGCTGCCAAAAGCATGGCGTTGGATTCTATCCCACCAATCTTTCTTGGTTCAAGATTTGCAAGCACTATAACTTTTTTGTTAACTAGTTCTTCAGGCGGATAATATTCTGCACCGCCGATTATTACTTGCCTTTTTTCATCTCCCAGATCTATGACGCCCTTTACTATCCTTGTCTTGCCTGGAATTTTCTCGACCTCGACTATTTTTGCCACACGGATTTCCAGTTTGGCAAAATCGTCATAAGTTACAGTCACAGAAAACCTTTTTCTACCTCATTAAAATTGATTTCGAAGTGTCAGAATAGATTTCAAACACGCATATGTACGCGTTGTTTTCAGCTCACAAAATAAATAGGAATACAAAATTCTTTAATTCATGGCTCAGGTTCAGGCATCAGTTGAGATAAACGCGCCTCTTGACAAAGTCTGGAACATCATATCAGACCTTGACTCGGAGCCCAAATTTTGGAAAGGAACCAAGGAGGTGCGCAACATATCAAAAGAAGGCAACACAGTAAACCGCGAGGTTACAATCGCCTTCAAAGACTCAAAGTGCATGCAGACTGTTACCATATATCCCAAAGAGAAAATTCATGCCCAGTTCACAAAGGGCGTCATTGACGGAACAAAGACCATATCAGTGACTCCGCAGGGAGAGAAGACCAGGCTTGAAGCTGTGTGGGACATCAAGCTTTCAGGCATGATGGGGATGTTTACAGGCATGGTAAAAAAGCACATCCAGAGCGGTACAGAGCAGGCGCTGCAAAGCATCAAAGAAGAAGCCGAGAGATAACCCTAGATGTATTTTGCCGTAGATGTATTCAATTACGTACTGGTCGCAATCCTTGCTGCAGTAGCCATAACATGGATACTCTTGATTCGGTCAATGTGGATAACCTTTCGCGACTCGCCTTTCTTGGACAGGTTTGAGCCAAAGATTCACGACAACCCCAAGGTCTCCGTCATCTTGCCTGCAAGAAATGAAGAAAATTTTATTGAAAAGTGTCTGAGTTCGTTAATCAATCAGGACTATGGAAATTATGAAATAATTGCAATAGATGACAGGTCAGACGACAGGACAGGTGAGATAATCAAAAAGATTGCAAAAGACAATCCAAAAGTAAAGTATGTTCTTGCAGAACCAAAGCCTGAAAAATGGATGGGCAAAAACTGGGCCTGTGTAGAGGGGTACAAAAAAGCCAGTGGCGAGCTGTTGCTCTTCACGGACGCAGACACGACGCACTCTAAAAACACAATTTCACTTTCGGTGTCTCATCTTCTAAGCGAAGGGCTGGACGCCTTGACAGTGATTCCAAAGATGCTCTGCCTTGACACTTGGACAAAGATCACACTTCCCGTACTTTCCACATTTTTGCATACGAGGTTTTCCGCACTAAGAGTAAACGACTCTTCGAAAAAGACCGGCTATTTTTTTGGCAGCTTCTTTATCATAAAGCGCGAGACCTATTCCAAGGTTGGGACGCACGAAGGGGTAAAAAGCGAACTTGTTGAGGACGGCGCCCTTGGCAAAAAAGTAAAGGAATTAGGATACAAGATGAAGATGGTCAGGGGCGAGCACCTAGTCGAGGCAGTATGGGCAAGAGACTTGGTAACACTATGGCACGCGCTAAAGCGCTTGATGACTCCGCTGTATCTACAATCAGGAAAAATTGCTTCTGGAATTTTTGCGGCAGTATTGTTTTTGCTTTTCATGCCATTTCCAATCATGGTCTATTCTGGGATATTAGAGTCTGCGTCGCAGTCGTTTACGGTCCTGTTTGGAATATCTTTGGTTGCGTCTGGACTTGTGTACATTGCAAGCATCATCGACGCGGTAAAAGGTCTTGGGCTTGATGCAAGATATGCGCTAGGCACTCCACTTGGAAGCGCCATAATTGTAGGCGGGTTTGCAAGCGGAATCCTAAATGCAAAAAGCAGCAAAGCAGTAACATGGAGAGGCAGGACGTACTCCATGACAGATACGGTGCAAGACTCGATAAGCTTGTAACCGGCGTGCGGCGAGATTTCTTTTGTTTGTTTTATGGTTTAGAAAGAAGTTTAGATAGCGTCGTAGTTTGTAGTTTATCTTGGTTCAGTTAGACAAGTCGACAAGAATTGGCTATGTATCGGCAGTACTGTGCGCCATACTAGTTGGGTCAATATCGACGGCTTCCAAGCCCGTTCTTGCAACCACCAATCCACTGATGTACGGCTCGCTCGTATACTTGCTTGCAGCGCTCTCTTCTGCTCCGTTATCATACAAGGTAAAAGGACTGCAGATAAAGGCAAGAGACTGGCCCCTTGTGCTTGCAATATCTGCCACGGGCGCCATACTTGCACCGGCCTTGTTTTTCACAGGACTTGAGCAGACAACCGCATCAGATACTGCAATCCTGTCAAACTCTGAAACAATATTTACAGTTCTTTTTGCGCTGATCTTTTTTAAAGAAAAACTTGGGCCCAAGGGATATCTTGCAACCATACTTGTTCTAAGCGGCGTCTTTATAGTTACAACAGATCTTCAGTTTTCAGACCATGTCTTTGACATAAAAAAGAAAGGCAATCTTTTGATAATACTCTCGATGGCCCTTTGGGCACTTGACAACAACATAAGCAAGATAGCGTCGCATCGCATCGACATCTCAAGGCTTGTGCAGTTCAAGGGCCTCATAGGCGGTGTCACTCTCTTTATCTTTGCCCTTGCTGTCAAAATCCCGCTTGATATCACATTGTTTGAGATTCCAAATCTGCTCCTTGTCGGGCTAGTTGGATTTGGTATTGCACTTTACTTGTTTTTGCATAGCCTGAAAAGGATAGGGACCGTAAGGACAATGTTGATTTATTCTACAGGTACGGTCTTTGGCCTGATCTTTGCGTTCATATTTTTGCACGAAAAGATTGGGGCGTATCAGATTTTGGCCATAGGGCTCATGCTGCTTGGCATATACCTTGTTACAAAGGAGAGTCACAATGTTGAAAAGATGCACCAGGGCTAGCCAATTAAAAACAGAATTGAACGGGTGGCGACCCCTGCGATCTGCTGATTCATGCGCAACGTTAATCTATATTCTGCCATTGGTTTTACTATGAAGATGTTTGACTTGGGAGACATTGTAAGAATTGCAGATTCGCAAAGAGAGTTTGGCCGAGTATACATCATAAAAAAGATCAAAAAGATTAGGAAGGGAGGAAATCTCTATCTCTTAAAATCCCTTGATGAGGATGTTTTTCGTCTGTACTATGAAAACGAAGAATCGCTTCTTGAAAAAATCTCATAGACGATTTTGATACCGAGTTTTGTGAAACAAAATATTATATGACTACCAACCATAACGTCAATCCTTGGATAAGACCAGTGCTGTTTTAGGCGGAATTTATTGCGCAGTAGTAATTGTGTTGATATCAGTCTTTGTGGTATTACCAAACAAAGACTCTCCTTACGAGGTCACTCAGACCAATCCCTTTGATCAGTCAATCATGAAAAGTTCGCAGCTTAGTGTGGCGGACCTTTTTGCCAAATCTGATCAGGGCGTTGTACAGATCATAGTCAGCAAGGCAAACGACAGCAAGGTTGACAAAGACATTGGCTCAGGAATTGTATATGACAAGATGGGCCACATCATAACTAACAACCATGTTGTGCAGGACGGTTCCAAGGTGGAAGTTGTCTTCCATGACGGCCAGTCCATGTCAGCAAAAATAATTGGTACAGACCCATATGCAGATCTAGCAGTTGTCAAGGTGGAACCCAGTTCCTATGTTTTACATCCACTTCCGCTTGGAGACTCGGCCAACCTAAGAATTGGTGACCAAGTGGCAGCAATCGGAAATCCATTTGGACTAACTGGTACAATAACATCAGGAATAGTAAGTCAGCTTGGCAGACTGCTTGATCCTCCAAACAGTTCCTTTTCAATCCCTGACGTGATTCAAATCGATGTTCCAATAAACCCAGGTAACTCTGGAGGACCGCTTCTTGACATGCAGGGCAATGTGGTTGGAATAAACACGGCAATTCAATCAGAGACAGGAGAGTTTTCAGGGGTAGGGTTTGCAATTCCATCAAATACAATGAAAAGAATAGTTCCGGTTTTGATACAGACAGGACACTATGACCACCCATGGCTTGGCATAACTGGAATAAGCGTAAACTCAGATCTGGCCAGCACCCTCCAATTGCCAATACCTTACGGGTTTATGATAAATACCGTAGTCCCTAACAGTTCTGCAGCAGAAGCGGGGCTTCATGGATACAAGGAAACAAGGACCATCAACGGGACACAATACAAAATAGGCGGAGACATCATCGTTGCGGCAGATAGCCACCCAATCAAGAAGATCGATGATCTGCTCAACTACTTGCAGGACAAAAAATCAGTAGGGGACAAGATGGTACTCACAGTAGTTCGCGACGGCAAGACCTTGCAGTTTACACTTACTCTCCAGCAGAGGCCAAACCAATTCTAGTACAAGCATAAATACAACTCCCTAAGCTACAAGACTAGTTGAGCAGAATAATTCTAAACTCTGAATTATTAAACAAAGTATTTGATGGAAGAGAAGTTACGCTTGATGATGCATATCAGATTTACCAAGATGCCGAAAGCAACCCGCATGAGCTTTACAGGGCTGCAGAAATTCTCAGAAACAAAAACAAGGGAAGAATAGTTACCTACTCAAGAAAAGTTTTTTTCAATGTTGTAAACCTGTGCAGGGACACATGCTCCTACTGCACCTACAAGTCAGAGCCTGGAGATTCCAAGATTTCCATGATGTCAAAGCAGGATGTTGCAAATCTCATCGAGGTAGGAAAAAAATTCAAGTGCACCGAAGCGCTTTTTGTTACCGGCGAAAGGCCGGAGCAGAAATACAGCAAGGCAATGGAGTGGCTAAAGGAAAACGGTTTTTCAAGCACATCAGAGTTTCTTGTCCACACATCTGAGATGGCCCTAAAGGGGGGACTGTTTCCACACACCAATGCTGGAAACTTGACAAAATCTGAGATGAATCAACTGAAAAAGACCAACGCAAGCCTTGGAGTGATGCTTGAAAACGCAAGCGAGAGGTTGACCGGCAAAGGAATGCCGCATGAATTTGCGCCAAGCAAGAATCCCCGGGCAAGAAGACGCGTTCTTGAAAACGCCGGAGATTTGGCCATACCAATGACTACAGGCCTTCTGGTAGGAATAGGTGAGAGTCCCTTTGAGATAATTGATTCCATATTTACAATAAAATCCATTCACCAAAAATACGGCAACATACAAGAAGTGATACTGCAAAACTTTCAGCCAAAACCTGATACGTTGATGCAGAACACGCCTACCCCCCAAGAAAAATACTTCAAAAACCTAGTTGCGCTGACAAGGCTTGTCATGCCGGAAATGAACATACAGATTCCCCCAAACCTTTCGCCCAATTCATACCAGGACTTTCTTCAAACTGGAATAAACGACTGGGGCGGAATATCTCCGATAACACCTGATTATGTCAACCCGGAATTTTCATGGCCTCAGATAAGCACGGTGCGGGAAAACTGTAAAAAATCAGGTTTTGACCTCCGGGCCAGGTTCCCTACCTATCCGGAATTTTTCCACATGGTAGATTCTGGTGTAAGATCTAGAATGCTTGAAATAGCAGACTTGGATGGCTTGGTAAATGAGGAATATTTGATATGAAGACACAGGTTGCAGTAATTGATTCGCTTCTCAGGCATGCCGACCCTCTAATTGCAGATACGCTAGACAGGGCATTATCTGAAAAAGAGGTGACAGTTGCAGAGGCCACAAGGCTTTTTTCTGCAAGCGGGCTTGATTTTCATCTTTTGACAATGGTTGCAGACGAGCTTCGCAGAAGGAGAGTAGGTGAGATCGTAACCTATGTCATCAACAGAAACATCAACTTTACAAACGTCTGCATCAAGCAGTGCGGCTTTTGCGCATTCAGCAGGGATTTTCGAGAAGAGGAAGGATATTTTCTTCCAATTGAAGAAATAGTGAAAAGGGCAAAGGAGGCACGTGCTCTTGGAGCAACGGAGGTATGCGTGCAGGCAGGACTTCCGCCAGACATGGACGGCGACATTTATGAAAATATTTGCAGGGCGATAAAAAAGGAGGTTGGTGACATACACATACACGGGTTCTCACCTGAAGAAGTCTTGTATGGTTCTACCAGATCAAATGTATCAGTTGAGGAATATCTACACAGACTAAAAGAGGCCGGCGTAAACTCGCTTCCGGGAACTGCCGCTGAAATTTTAGATCAGCCCTTGCGCGACAAGATTTCACCTGGCAGAATCAGCGTAAAAAAATGGATTGAAGTAATAAAGACTGCACACAGTATTGGAATACCATCCACCTCCACCATGATGTTTGGGCATCTTGAGACTCATGAGGACAGGGCAAGGCACATTGGCCTCATACGAGAGATACAAAAAGAGACCCGCGGTTTTACGGAATTTGTTCCTCTAAACTTTATTCATAGTGAGGCTCCAATGTTCAAAGAGAGACTTCACCACGGGCTAAAGGGCGGTGCCGACGGGAAAGACACAGTGCTGACACATGCCATTTCCCGCATCATGCTAAACAACCACATCAGCAACATCCAGACATCATGGGTAAAAGAAGGTGCCAACATGTCACAACTGCTCCTCACATGCGGGGCAAACGATTTTGGGGGGACACTCATCAATGAGAGCATCTCAACTGCCGCGGGGGCAGGACATGGCCAGCTCATCAAGCCCCGCAAGATAAGGCATCTTGTAAGAGAGATTGGAAGAATTCCTGCGCAGAGAAACACCAAGTACGACATAATCAAGACTTACGAGTCTGAGAACGAGGAAGATACACTAGATGCGGTAGAAGACACCGCCCGCTTTGGCTCGTACCAGGAACTGATAAAGCTTGACAGGTACAGATTCAAGAACAATAGGCGAAACTAGTTGTCAAATTGCGAGCCTTTTCTTCGCAAAGCAGCAGGACTCCACATTGACGAATGCGAAGCCGTGCATGTTCGCAAAAAGATAACCACGGTTAGGATAACTGATTCTGAGATAGCAGAGCTCAAGCAAAATTCGGAACAAAGCATTGGCGTACGGCTAGTGCACGAGAAAAAGATCTTGTCGGCTGCCTCAACTGACATTGAAGACACAAGTATTGTAGAAAGAGCGCTGCAGACAAAATCTCTCCTTGAACCAAAAAGTTTCTGGAAGTCGCTTCCTCATCCGGCACAGTTTGACAAAATCGAAAAAACATATGACAAGAAATTAGAAGAAATTACAGGAATGGAAGCAGTTGAGATTGCAAAAATAATGATACAGTCTTCATCAGACCAAAAAATAAAGAGAATTTCTGGTTCACTAAACATTGTTTCTGAGTATTTTGAGGTAGCAAACACCAATGGTTTGAGTTGTGCGGACAAGGCCACATACATTGCTGGAACTATCAATACAGACTCGGACTATGGAAGCGTGCCGGTCAGCGGAATAGGGGCAATGTCATGCAGAACCATGAATTTATTTTCTGCAGAACAGATAGGAACCGATGCAAAGGAAATGTGCGTAAACTCGGTAAACCCTCAAAGCTGCAAGCAGGAGACATATTCCATAATCCTTGAACCATATGCAATAGGCGAGATGCTTGCCTTTGTTTTCTCTTCAAATTTCAGCCTAAAGACATATTCTGAAAAAAGGAGTTGTTTTTCAGAAAAACTTGGCACAAGGATTGCGGTGGAAGATTTTTCTCTGATTGATGATCCCCGCTTTCCAGACGGGATAGGGAGCAAGCCCTTTGATGACGAGGGAGTTCCCACAGAAACAAGACATCTGATAGATTCAGGAATTTTTTCAAGCACTTATTCAGATTTGTTTCATGCCTTCAAGGAAGGCTCGGACTCTACAGGCAATGCATCAAGACTTGGAAGCCCCATGGGCAGGTCATCAAGCCCCATCCCAAGTCCTGCCACCCACAACCTGATGATAAAAAAAGGAAGAGCGAGCAGGGACCAGATGATAAGGGAGACCAAGAAGGGTCTGCTTATTGGAAGACTTTGGTATACCTATTCTGTAAATCCTGAGAGGGGGGATTTTTCCTGCACTGCAAGAAGCGGAATCAGAATAATAGAGAACGGCAAGATAGTAAGTGCAGGCAAGCCTGTAAGAATAGTACACAACCTGCCGGTGCTTCTTCAAAACATATCAGACATTGGAAATGACTCTAGAAACGTGCTACAATGGAGCGCTCTTCCATGCATTACGCCCTCAGTCAAAGCCGAGGGAATCAAGGCGCTGCCCATTTAGTGGCCTGACATGAAAAATTGGAATCCAATTCCAACTGCATAGAGCCCAAGCAGCAGTATTCCTGCCCTGAGGTCAAGTTTGTTTCTAAACATGGGGATCAGTGCAATTATGGTTATGACAGTAACCAGTATCATCTGGTTTTCCAGCAGGGAAGTGTTTGAGATTACAGCGCCAAATCCCTTGTATGTCATTGCTGCAAAGATGGCCACTGCAAGCAAAAGCGTGTTGTTGACTATCTTAGAGCCAAGCACGTTTGCCACTGCAATAGATGCGCCCTTGCTTCCCTTTCTTGCCAGCAATATCATAGAGATTTTCTCAGGCATTTCGCCAGCAATTGGACTTACAATTATTGCAAGCACTACAACAGATATTCCAAGATCAGTTGAGAGCCCCTCAAGCGAGTGAACAAAAGGCTCGGCTCCAAAAAAGATGCCTGCAGTACCAACTGCAAAGAGCACCATGGAACGCGCAAAATGTTTTCTTGATGTCTTTTGCATGACGTTTTGGTGGAGTTGGGTTTCAAGCCTCTCTTGCTCTTTTTCTTTTTTCATCTCGCGATATGCCAGATAGAGATACACGCCAAACAGTCCAGAAAATAATACTGCGTCAGTTACGTCATATCCATTTACAAATGCAATAGCACCTATAACAGCAGTAACCACAAGAAGTATTTTGTCTAGCTTGAACTCCTTGACATCGACAAACTTTTGTGGTGATTTTGAAAGTCGCGTTGTTGCAATTATTAACATGACTGCCAATCCGAGCGTCATCATGAACAAATTGCTTCCAAGTGCAGAACCAATAGCCGTGTCATATGAGCCGTCCTTTGCCGCTGCGACCACAATTCCAATTTCAGGCAGAGTGGTAGCTATGCTGAGTAAAGTGCGCCCGACAAATCTTCCACCCCACCTCTCGGAGAGATGTTCTGCCCCTTCGGAAAGCAGCCAGCTTGATATTAACAGCTCTCCAAGCCATGCAAGAAGCATAACAAAGTCATTTGCCAATCTATATGGTGATCTTTGACGGCTTTTATTAAACGATAGAAAAGACTAGTCTTTAACAATAATCATTGTAAGTGTGGATTTTATGCCGTCCAATTTTCTGATCTTGGAAGTTATGGTTTCACGCAGGTCCTCCATAGAGTCGGACTCTATTACCATCAAGACATCGTAGACACCATAGACGGGATAGACTTCCTTGACATGTTCTATTTTTTTAATCTCACTTACGATCTGGTTTTCCTTGCCTAGCTCAGCGTTCATGAGAACAAATGCACTATGCATGCTGGGTCTCAGCACCTCTAGGATAAAAACAAATTGCATATGTCAAAATCGTTCTCTGACAGCAAAAAATTGTGCATATACTATGCAATATTTTTTGGACACGGCAGTTGTTCAAAAAATCTATTTAACAGCTCAAAAAAATCATCAGCTAGATTAATAAAGTACAATACCGTACCACTACCGTAATATGAGAACAAGAATGACCTACCTTCCAGTGGAGGTAGCCGATCGGTTTTCAGACTTTATAATAAAAAGGGACGAGCAGGTACTGGACGCTGTAAAGACACGGGCACGTGATTTTAGTACAATATCCATCCTAAAATTGCTATACCAGCTAAGATGCAGTCCGATGACATTCTCAGACCTTTATGTAAAATCAAACATTAGAATGAAAAGGTCTTTTCTAAACTACCTTGACCTATGCATGGCATACAACTTTATCCGAAAAGAGCCCTTTGGACCAAATATGGTTTATTTCATAACGGAAAAGGGAATGACAATGCTTGATCTGTTCACTCAAAAGGCCTAGAAAACACCCAAACTGCACCTGCACACAAAATTCTTTTATTCTCAACAACAAGAGCAAGATGCATTGGGAGTCACATACAGAGACGCTGGCATAGACATCAAGAAGATAAAGCAGAGCCAGGCAAGCATTGGAAGGCTGATTTCATCCACGCATAATCTGCAAAAAGGGATAAAGACAATGTCTGGGTTTGGGCACTATGCTGGGATTGTAGAGATTCCGGGCGGAAAGCTTCTGGCAACGCATACTGATGGGGTCGGCACCAAAGTGATAATTGCGCAGACGATGAAAAAATACGATACTGTAGGCATAGACTGCGTAGCCATGAATGTAAATGACATCATATGCACGGGGGCTGTGCCGATTTCTTTTGTAGATTACATTGCCGCAAACAGAAATGATCAAAACATATTCAAGGAGATTGTTCGCGGACTTGTCAGGGGGGCAAAAAAAGCCAGAGTTCCAATCGTTGGAGGCGAGACTGCCATACTGCCGGATCTCATAGCGGGAAAAAACTTTTCATTTGATTTGGCAGGAATGGTGGTAGGCCTTCTCAGCAAGCAGAATTTGATCCTTGGAGACTCGATCAATCCAGGCGATATCATAATTGGGGTAAAAAGCAGCGGACTGCACTCAAATGGGTATTCCCTTGCAAGAAAAGTTCTGCTCTCAAAATATTCACTGCGTGACAAGATAAGAGGGCTTGGAGTTTTGGGCGAGGCGCTTTTGGAGCCAACTGAGATTTACGTGCAGCCGGTGCTTGAAGCCATAAGGGAGTGCGACATACACGGACTTGCGCACATAACCGGAGGCTCATTTACCAAACTTTTGCGTCTCAAAAAAACAGGATATCTGATTGATAGCCTGCCTGAGCCTCCAGAAATATTTCAAGTCATAGAGAACCAGGACGTGGAAAAAGAAGAGATGTACAAGACGTTTAACATGGGAGTTGGATTTTGCTTGATCGTACCAGAAGAAGAGGAAGAAAGAATTGATGAGATATTCAAAAAGCATGGGCTTCACAGCAGACAGATAGGAGAGATAACGGACAGAAAGGGCGTCTTTATCGATTCGTTAAAGATAGCCTAGTCACAGCACCAGCAGCGTCATTGTAGTCTGCACGTGTGGAATCTTCCTTATCTGCATGACTGCGTTTTCCAGTTCCTTTGTAGATTTGGTCTCTATTTTGCATATTATATCGTAAAGGCCCATCACTATGCTTGCCTCTCTCACATTCGGGGTCGTAACTATGCGTTCGTACGTTTGCACTTCTCGTCCAATGTCACAGTGAATTGCTACATATCCAATTGCCATTTCTGACTAGCCCTAGTTGTTATTGGATGTTTGAATACCAAAAAGGTTTTGGTTATTATCTCAGATTAGGATTTAATACCCAAACTTGTCCAAACAATGCGTGCAGCAGATAGAGATAAGCTTTGAGGATGCATGTAAAGAAATTTCACAAAATCTTCTTGCAATAGCATCGCCTACAAGCAAAGACGTCAAGCGTGAGGTCAAGCGCATATGTGTTAAGTACTCGCTGGAACGAATACCAAGGAATTATGAGATCCTTGCATCAGTGAGCGGCCAAGATTTTGTCAGGCTGCAGCGCGCTCTGATAAGAAAACCTGTAAAGACTGCATCTGGAGTTGCCGTCATTGCACTCATGCCAAAGCCATATGCGTGCCCGCATGGAAGGTGCACCTACTGTCCGGGAGGAATTGAGTTCAACACTCCAAACAGCTATACTGGACGGGAGCCGTCCACACAAAATGCAATATCAAACAATTATGATCCCAAAAAACAAGTTACTGACAAGATAGAACATTTGATTGGTTACGGTCATGACATTGCAAAGCTTGAACTGGTAATTGTGGGAGGAACTTTTCTTTTCATGCCACGCCAATATCAGATATCTTTTATCAAATCATGCTTTGATGCGCTAAATGGATTTGATTCGGACAGTTTGGAATCAGCCAAAAAGAACAATGAAAATGCAAACATTAGAAATGTTGGGTTTACAATAGAGACCAAGCCAGATTACTGCAAAGCGGAGCATGTTGACTGGATGCTTGACTATGGAATAACAAGGGTTGAGATAGGAGTCCAGAGCCTTCATGAAAGAGTTTACCAGAGTGTCAACAGGGGACATACGTTTGAAGATGTTGTAGAATCATTTCAGGTATCAAAAGATACGGGCTACAAGATTGTGGCACACATGATGCCAGGACTTCCTACCGTGACTCCGGAAGAAGACATTGAGGATTTCAAGAGGTTGTTTTCAGATCCTTCCTTGAGGCCCGACATGTTGAAGATCTATCCCACGTTGGTCCTTGAAAACACGCCGCTTTACAACTCGTACAAGGAAGGTCAGTATGTGCCGTACTCACGGGACGACATGATCAATGTACTGACGGAGGTCAAAAAGACAATCCCAAGGTGGGTGAGGATAATGAGAATGCAGAGGGAGATCTCATCTGATCAGATAGTTGCAGGACCCAACCTTGGAAACCTGCGCCAGATAGTACAGCACAACCTCAAGATGCAAAACCTTTCCTGCAAGTGCATCAGGTGCAGGGAGGCAGGCCTCTCAGAGGAAACAATCGACGTAGATGACATCAAGATGAACAGGGAAAATTACGAGTCGTCTCATGGCCATGAAGTGTTTTTGTCATATGACGACTCTAAAGACAGGATATTTGGATTTTTGAGGCTTCGAAAGCCAAGCAGGTATGCTCACAGAAAGGAAATTACTTCCGACACCTGCATCGTAAGAGAACTCCACGTGTACGGCAAATCGCTCAAGCTTGGCAAGCGTGACAGAGACAGCGTGCAGCACCTTGGATTAGGAAAGAACTTGATGAGAGAAGCGGAAAGAATTTCAAAGGAAGAGTTTGATGCAAAGAAGCTGCTGGTCATAAGTGCAGTAGGCACACGAGAATACTACAAGAAATTAGGATATTCAATTTACGGTCCGTACATGTCAAAGGAATTGGTATAATGGAAGAGCAAAAAACAATCGGGAGAGGCACGTGGATAGACAAGCTTGCAGATGAGCTTCTCCAAAGAGAAAAATCTCTTGGAAGAAGCACCGGTACCATACGAGTAGAGAGCGGTCTTGGTGCGTCAGGTATTCCCCACATCGGAAGTTTGGGGGATGCTGTTAGGGCGTATGGAGTAAAACTTGCGCTCGAAGACATGGGATTCAAGTCAGAACTCATTGCGTATTCTGATGATCTTGACGGGCTCAGAAAGATACCGGAAGGACTGCCTGATTGGCTAAAAGACCATATTGCAAAACCTGTATCGTTTATTCCCGATCCCTTTGGCTGCCATGATTCATACGGGCTGCACATGAGCAGTTTGCTTCTTGATGGGCTTGACAAGCTTGGAATCAAGTACAAGTTTCAGCGAGGAGTGGACACTTACAAGAACGGCCTGCTAAAAGACCAGATTCACACAATACTTACAAACAGCAAAAAGATTGGAGAAAAAATTGCTGAGCTTGTTGGTCAGGAAAAATACCAGGAGACCTTGCCTTACTTTCCTGTCTGTGCAAACTGCGGCAGGCTTTACACTGCGATTGCGTATGAATACCTTCCTGATGAGAAAAAGATCAAGTACAAGTGCGGCAGCACTACGATTGGCTCCAGAGTTCTTGACGGCTGCGGCCACGATGGCATAGCAGACATTACAAAAGACATGGGAAAGCTTGCCTGGAAGGTAGAGTTTGCAGCAAGATGGCAGGCGTTTGACATTAGGTTTGAGGCATATGGAAAAGACATCATGGACTCAGTCAAGGTCAACGACTGGGTGGCAGACGAGATTCTTGGTTTTCCGCATCCTACCCATGTAAAATACGAGATGTTTCTTGACAAAGGAGGCAAGAAGATATCCAAGTCCCTTGGCAATGTGGTGACGTCTCAGGCGTGGCTAAAATATGGCACGCCCAAATCTATCTTGTTACTACTATACAAGAGAATTACCGGCACACGCGAGGTTGGCTTTGAAGACATTCCTGCCTTGATGGAAGAGTACCATGAGCTTGAGAACATTTACTTTGGAAAGATTAAGCTTGACAACAAAGCAAAGACAATCAAGACAAGAGGCCTGTACGAGTACGTGAATTTGCTGAATCCCCCAAAAACCCAACCGCCGTATGTAAATTATAGGCTGTTAATCCAGCTGGGAAAAATATTTAGAGAAGACAGAGTTGCAAGGGTGACAAAAAAACTCATTGAATACGGAACCATAAAGGAAACATCCAAAGATGTTGATGAGTTGATTGCATTGGCTGGAAATTATGCAGATGACTTTGACAGGCCATCAAAGGTAGAAGTACAGATAGACGACTCGGCAAAGAAAGCTCTGACAGAGCTTGCAAATGTTTTGTCTGTTGATAACGAACCGGCCGATCTGCAAAATGACATATATCAAATTGCAAAAAGCAACGGCGTACAACCAAAAGACTTTTTCAAGATTCTATATCAGATAATACTAGCTTCTGACAGAGGACCGAAGCTTGGGCCTTTCATACTTGACATTGGAAGAAAGAAAGTAGCTGCTTCCATATCTGAGCACATCTAGCATGGCACACAGTGAGCACAACAGGCCAAAGGGCAGCGGGATGGTACTGATTGCAATTGGCATATTGATCTTTGTGTTTGCGCCAGGTTACTTTAAAAATGACACCGCGTCAGGGCTGGCAGTAATCATATTTGGGTTTGCCATAGGCGGGATAGGATTTTACATCAGTTTTGTTCGAAAGAAAAGAACTGGCTGATTGTTGCTCTGCTCAAAGAGGAATACTTTTCTTACCATAAGCAACAAGTTCTACTAATGGGACTTTTTGGCCGCTCAAAGAAGGAATCTGAAAGCGAAGGATCAAAAGAAAGCGTGCAAGAACGCATTCTGGAACAGGACCAAAAAATACAATCACAAAATGAGCTGGACCAGATAAAAAAAGATATTCAGGAAAGTGCTCTCATGCTTGACTCTTATACGCGGGAACTAGAGGGGGTAAAATCTGAACTTGATGCTGCAAAAAAAGAGTCCAAGGCAGCAAGCGAAGAACTAGAGTCCCTGAGGACAGAGATTTCCTCAATCAGAGAAGAGCGAGAAACAGTGCAAGACCAGATAAAAAAAGCCAAGTCTGAACTTGAGATGGTAAAATCCCAATACAATCAGAACGAGATTGAAGAGGTCAAGCGACAGATCCAGCACAGAAGAGACGAACTTTCATCAATAGAATCTCAAAAAGAAGAGAAGACAAGAGAACTTGATGAAATACAATCAAAAATAGACGAAGCTAGAAAGGAAGTAGAGGATGCAAAGACGCTGGTACAAAAGTCAAAATCAGAACTTGATGCACTAAAATCACAACATGAAATGAAGAAAAAGGAGACACTCATAGTAAAAAATGAGCTAGAGTTTATAGAAAAAGAACTTGCCGCAGTGGGCAGGAAAGACGACACGAAAAAAATAGTCGAGGCGGCCGGTGCAGTGACTGCGGCGCTCAACTCAAAGTATGAGGCCACAAAGAAAGAGTTGGATATTGTAAAGGCGGCTCTTGCGCGCACAAGAGAAGAATACGAGGCTGCAAAAAATGAGATAAGCCTTCTCAAAAGTAAACTTGAGAGTACAGATACGACTAACGAATCCTAAGATTTTATTTTGTATGAACCAGTGTTTTAGAGACAGAGCTTCTCAAAAATACGGCAAGGCCGATTGACGCTATGGAGACTAGCGTAGCGCAGAGAAATATCAAGTTGTAAGAATCTGCAGTAGGAAATGTTCCGACAACTCCCGGCAGGGATGTCTTGTGAGTCTGCATGAACATACCAGCCATTGTAGGTCCAACTGATGCACCAATTATTCTTATCAGCGTGCTCATGCCAAGTGAGACGCCGACATTTTGTTTTGGAGTTGCAATCATGATTACATTCATTGCTCCTACATTGATAAGAGAAAGACCTGTAGATAGCACTGCAAGACTTGCAGAAACCATAAACTCTGTTGAGTGGTACATCAGAAGACTAGAGAATCCGGCTGCGCCAATGATGCTTCCGACAATTATGGGTTTTGTAGAGCCTAGTTTAGAAATAATAAAGCCGGAAGTGGGGCCAAAAATTAGTAGGACTAGCGCAAACGGCAGCTGCACGTTTGCTGTGGCCACAGGATCTTCTCCAAAACCAAGCGGTAAAGGACTTCGAATCAGCACCGGTATTGTCTGAAATACCATGAACATTGACATTCCAACAATCATTATCATTACATTTGATGGCAGTATTGTTTTGTTGAGCAGTATTTTGAGATCAATCAGAGGAGACTTTGATCTCTGTTCTATTATGACAAAGAATACTAGGTAGACAACTCCAATTGCAACCAAGCCTAGCATTGTGGAAGATTCTATCGCGTCTCCAGTCTCAACAAAGGTAAGAGCCATAAGAAATGCAGTCACTGAAATTGCAAGCGTCACGGCACCTTGGACATCGATGCTAGGCTTTTGATTTGGGGCTGACTGGTTTGGTTCGTCCTTCCAGTGCGGATGTATCTCTCCTACATGAATGAATTTCTGCACCACCGCAATTAGTGTAATCACTATAGGTATTATTGAGAAGAAAGTGGCCTGCCACCCGTAATTTTGAATCAGGTGTCCACCTGCAACCAGCCCAATGACTGCACCTGCTGCAAACATGGAAGAAATTATCCCCTGCCCTATGGCAAGCTTACGTATCGGAAATTGTTCCCTTATCAGTCCAAATGCAATTGGAAACATAGACATCCCGATTCCCTGCACTACACGAACTATCAACATTTCGTAGATGTTTGTTACAAATCCTCCAAGCGATACTCCTATTGCATAAATTATCATAATGACAAGCAGCATCTTTTTCTTGCCGTAGACATCAGACAACTTGCCTGCAATTGGAGTCATGATTGCCCCAGCTACAAGATAAGTGGTGAGAATCCACGATGATGTGCTATAAGAAATATGAAAGTCCTTGATGAGATCAGGTATTGCCGGAACAAGCATTGTTTCAGCATACATCACCATCGTTGCAAGAAGGCTGAGAATGATAAGCGTCTTCCATGCAAGTGGAGATATTGTATCAGGCGAGATATCTTTTGGTCCCTTTGACATTACCATTTATTTCATCTCAAACCTTTTTTCGTGGCACTGCAAGCATAGTGTCGACCTCAAAATACTCTGACAGGTTTTTTGATATTTTGCGCAGTGTTTCTAGTGTGGTTTCAAGCTCGTCTTCCGATATGTCTTTGGTAGAAGTTTTTCTTATGTGAAGGGCGCACTCCATCATAGAATTCCATAGAGAGTCAGCCTTGGAGGTCAGGTATATGCGATTCACTCGCCTGTCTTTTGAGTCAGGTTTTCTTTTTAACAGTCCTTCCTGTTCCATTTTGTCAATTACCGGCACAAGCGTAGCGCCTTCGATCCCAACCTTGTCTGCAATCTCTTTTTGAGTCAAACCCGGATGTTGGATTAGGGTCACTATAACGCGCCACTGGCTGATTGTTACGCCTACATTTTTCCTCAACTCCATGTCCAAGACTTTTTGGAATGCCTTTGCAGTACTGTTAACTACAAATCCCACACTTGTTTCAAAATCATATTTGGCCATATAGATTAGGTATCTAATCATTAGTTATCTAACTATTTTAAGCCTTGCTGCAGGATAACGATCTCTTTATATCTTCCACCAGTCCTGAATCGTAACTGTGACTAAGAAGGAACCAAACGTTGTCGGCGTCAAAGTTCTTGAGCAAAACGGCGTCAACATAAAGGAATTGATAAACGCTCTAGTTTACAATGCATCAGTTGAATTTACTGCCTATTACTATTTTACAAATCTCAGGGCACACTGCACTGGAATGGAAGGAGAATCGCTGAAGGGAGTTATTGAGGATGCAAGGCTTGAGGACCTCAGTCACTTTGAGTCATGCCTTTCAAGAATTTACGAACTTGGCGGCAAGCTGCCAATTGATGCTCAAAATTTTATCAAGATGTCAGGCTGTGAGTTCTTGCAGTTGCCCCCAAATCCAACAGATACCAAGGCAATACTTGAAAAATGTCTAAAAGCAGAACAGGGAGCAATTGTGAACTGGAACAAGGTGTGCAAAATGACATACAACAAAGATCCTGCCACATACGACGTGGCAAAAGACATACTCAGGGAAGAGATCGAGCATGAAGCTTGGTTCTTAGAATTACTATATGGGAGACCCTCGGGCCACATGAGAAGAAAGTATCCGGGAGAAAGGCCTCACACTCACAAGCACTCTAGATCATTAGGCTAGAGAATTACAAACAAAAAATAATTTTTCCATCCGGTTTAGATGGAATCGCTTGTTTTAAGTTTGATCTCTTTTTTTAGCGAAGCGTATCTGTTTCTTATGGTAACAGAGGTTATTCCAGAAGCCTTTGCTATCTCAGACTGGGTCTTTTTTTCACCGTTTAAGACACATGCCAAGTAAAGTGCAGCTGCTGCGAGAGCCATCGGATTTTTGCCTGCAGACGTTCCGTTCTCAGACAGTTGCAACAGCATCTTAAGAGCATCCCTTTGTGTCTTTTCACTGATGTTTGCTTCGTGCGCTATCTTTGTGACAAACTCTGATGGGTTGCATGGATCTATAGATATCTCAAGCTTTTCAACGAGGTTTCGGTAGGCACGGCTGACCTCTTTCTTGCTCACGTTAGCTGCCTCAGATATGTCAGCTAGAGAGCGCGGGATATCAGTCTGCCTGCAGGCCAAGTAGACAGATGCTGACATTAATCCTTTTGCGCTTCGTCCTATTGTTATCTTTTTTTGCATTGACTTGCGGTAAAGATACGCAGCATTTTCTGCTGTCGAGTCCGGGAGGCCCAACTTTGTTTTAAGTGAGTAGAGAAGCAACAAGGCAAACCTGAGCGTGCGGTTAGATGATGCCATCCTGCTTCTGCTGTTAAGTACCTTTAGTCTGCCGAAAGTATTTTTCATGTCATTGGACAAGGCCCGACCCATAGCATCTTTGTCAGATATTACGGTCATCATTCCCATATCGTACATTGTAAGAGACTGCTCAGGTCCCGTTCTTGTTTTTGTGACAAACTCTGTTGCATCAGAAATATGTTCTGGGTTTGGATCTATGGATCTTTCAAGCAGTACAAATCCGCAAGAGCCGCAGATTATCTCTCCAGAGGAGATGTCAGTAATTATCGGCTCTCCCTTGCATCCCACTGTGGGGCATTTTTGAGAAGATGTGTCAAAAACTTCCATCTTTTTTGATGCAATACCTGATGATGAATCGTCAAAAAGAATCTGCTTGACTTTGTTTGTCTTTGCCAATTAGTTCACCCACAATTTTCTCGCAGTCAGGTAAGTTTCGCAATCTTGTGTTTCGGAAATTCTTTTTATGAGATCAGCAGCAAGTTCTGCCTCGTTTTGAAATAGCTTTGCAAGTAGTCTAGAATCTGATCTTCCTATTCCAGGAAACTCATAGTTCATTTGAACCTCAAAAAGCGTTTTGTCTCCTAAAGAAATTAAGAGAATTTCTTTTACTCCTTTTATAACTCCCTTTATCCACTGTACCCGAATTTTTTCTATAGGCCATGTCGTTACCAGTTGGGTGCATATATTGTCCTCACCCAGTATCACTTCGCGTACAAGCGTATTTTCATTTTTGAAGAGATTTCTAGTAGATGTTATCCCTTTCCAAAAGTAGGGGTCGTTGTCTATATCAGAAACCGTTTGCCACACTATTTCACGCGGCATGTCAATTCGCAGCCTTACCTTGATTTTGACCACATGTTATGTGAGTGGATTTGGCATAAATCTTGGTAAGTACACACTGCAACACATAACGTTTTGAGACATTATCGAATCGTGTTTTTGTATGCTTGACATAGCTATTTGTTTCCAAAAATTGATTTCGAGTATCTATAAGATAGCCACGTCCAACGCTTCATAATGTCGCCTGATGCCAAGCCTAACCTTGCAGACATTTTGTACAGTCAAAATGGGGCAAAAACAGCAGGTAAACCAAAGTCAAGCCACATCAAAGATGAACTCGACGAACCAAAGCACAAGATAGCAAATCCTCTTTTGTTTGCAAAAACAAGAGAGGTTCTTGGCAATTTGATATCAAAGCGCATGAAGACATCAGGCGGTACCGATATCGACTGGTTGATTGAGCACAATGGAGGGTTTATGATCTTCGAGCTCAAAATATTTCACGATGACAGAATACTCATTTCAAAGGCACAAATGATTGCATATGAAAAACTTTATGCGAATCTGCCCAAGTGCCATGTGCTTTTCATAGGTCATGATGACATAGACTTTACAGATTTGAACGATCCTGTGTGGATGTTTGAGATGAGAGAATGGAAGTCCGGCGCAATTCCTCATGTAGAAGACAGACTGGTCGACCCAACGTACAGCGAGAACGAACTTTATGGATATAGGGTAGAAAGAGATTTCATGGAAAAAATCGACGTAAAAGAACTCAGAGATAGGATAGATTTGATCTGGGACGAGTTTGAGGGATGAGTGTACAAGAAACAGGCAAGATTCATAAATTAATTTTTCATGAATCCTTTTCATGTTTTTTGTTTGCAGTCTGGTTGACACCATAAGAATTCCACCGAAAATGTTTGGAAAGCCACTAAAAAAAGTGGCAGCAGACATACTCCATGAAAGATACCACAGCAAGATTGACCCGACACTTGGATTTGTCATAATGGTTTTTGACATAAAGATTGAGGGGCGCGGACTTGTATCCTCAACTGGAGAAACGCTTCACAAGGTAGAACTTGATGCGCTCGTCTTCAATCCAAGGATGCATGAAATCATCAGAGGAGAAGTAATTGAGATAACAGACTTTGGCGCATTTGTAAGAATTGGCCCAACCGATGCCGTACTGCACCTCTCACAGATAGCACAAGATGTTGTGCGAGTTGATGCAAAAGCGGGAATCATTTATGCAGGCAAACATCCAACTCCTCTCAGAATTGGCTCCAGAGTCAGCGCCCGCGTATCTGCAATATCCATTGGAAAAGACAGTTCAGTAAAGATTGGACTTACCTGCAGTGAGCCCAGTCTTGGCCCTCAGGAATGGAGGAAGCACTAATTATGACTCTGGCCAGTCGGCCCCACAGTTAGGGCAAGACCCTCTGTATCCTTTGTACTTGGCAACATAGTGTACTGAGGCATTTCTTGAACCACATCCGTTGCATTCTATTCGCATAGGTAATATTCTCATCCAGTACATATCATGCATCTTCAAGAATCTAGCTTACAATTAAGAAATTTAGCTGAAAATACGTTATCTAGTTTTTTCAGGTATTATACTGCATGGAAAACAAACTTGAATCAAGAAGACCCAGTGTGTGGTCTATGCAAGTTCGTGCTCCATTTAAGAAAGTTATTGCATTTGACCTTCTCTTTCTTGGTCTTGGTGCAATGATTGGAGCAGGAATATTGACGGCAATCCTGCACCTGTAGGATTGCCATTTTTTATTTTTTGGAGTTTGAAATTAGTGCAAACTGTCTTGTATCTTAATATAATGCGGTACAGGAAACAAAAGACCGTTTGGATTCCAAGCAGAAAAGGCGTATAAACAAGTTTGCTATCTTGGTCATACTCATGATAGCAATACCGGAACTTGTAGCGCATTTTTATTTTGACACACAAAAACATCCAGTCACTTCTTCTGTTGATACTGCCCTTTCTTTGACCACTAGACAGCACAGCATGTATGTAAGCGGGGATACAAAATGCCATCTTGTTCTCAAAAACGACACCTCGGCTACAAATGTAACCAGAGCTGCAGGAATTGAAGGACAGTATGCTGTTTATTCATGCACCTAGAGAGCTAGATGCATGCGAGATATGGCGTCACGGCAACTCGCTTGATTCTGGTGCACAGTGTTTGTGAACCCATTTTCCAGACGGCGTTTTTGAGATTTCAGCTCCTACACTGATTTCCGCCTTACATTCAGAACATACCGTCTTGAACTTGGCTTTCATGATATACTAAACTGTCATGGGTAGATAAACCTACAAAGTACTGACCACGTGTTGTTCCTGTGCCTGCACATCATTTAGGATAGAAATTTTGAATACACGGTACAATTCATATCAAGAGAGTGAAAGTTTCGCGCAAATTTGCAGTGTGTTGTTTTTTGATCCTTTTTTTGGCAGTTCCTTCCATGCCGACCCATGCAATACAAAACAGCATCACGGATCCAAACATTCAGCTGAGCTTGGACTATCCGGATATAGTGATGCAGGGAAAAAATTTTGTATTGTCATCGGTTATCAAGGCAACAGTAGACCAAGTGTCAAACATAACAGTAACCATAACCTGCCCAGAACTTCAAATCCAGCAGAATAGCTTTCACATAGACAAGCTGGCAAAAGATTCTACGCTGGGAAATAACTTCAACGCCACCGTAAAGGACAGAGTCCCTGATGGGACATTTGTTGCAAACGTGGAGGTGGATTATTTTGTCAAGGGGTTTTTTGACTCACAGCCCATAAGACATGCCGTTACACAGACAACCCAGTTTCTTGTAGCATCAAAGCCGTCCCTATCGCTTAACCTTCAGACTCCAAGCAATGCGTTTTCTGGAGAGCCTTTTTCCATCAAGGGCACGATAATTAATCAAGGCTCCAGCGCACACAACCTACAACTTTCTGCCTTTTCCTCAGAGGTGCAGATTTCAGGAAAGAAATCTGTTGCAATCACCGACCTAGATGCAGGCAAATCAACTGATTTCGAGTTTGTAGTCCAAACTCAAAAGAACGTAGGCGATCCCGTAAATGCTGTCATTCATGTAAATGGAACATATTCTGACGACAACGGAAAGACGTATTCCATAGATAATTCGTTTAACGTCTTTGTGAGACAGAGAGGCCTGCTTGAGATAGGCGACGCAAATGGAATTTGGGTGGGACAGTTTTTCATTGCCCCCGTAGTTGGAGTCGGAACCATAGTATCAAGTGTAATAGGATTCTTGATCTTCTTGTGGCACTACAAAAACAAGAAAAAGAAACGCAAGACAAAGAAATCCTCTTCATAGCATGAGATGGCCTGGAAAACTCGGCAGGCACACAAAATCTGACTTGATTCACCATCCTTAAATTACTAGTCAATATTGTGAAAGTCGGATGGGTACTTCAAAACCATTGGTTTATGGAGGAATTGGAGGAGGAGCTGCAGTAGTAATCGCAGTTGTAGTCCTTTTCATGTTCCACACAAGTTCGCCCCAGTATGGATTGGCTGTAGACGCCAATAGCGAAATGCAGATGGGAGTGGGTTCGGTAATACGTCTTTATGTGACAAATACAGGATCTTCGCCCCTTACCAACCTAAAGGCAGATTATGGAACAAATTTCGACAGCATACTAGAGTTAGACCCAGGTCAGAAAATAATGTTGTCACCTCCACAAGGCTCAAAGATGGTAACAGTAACTACTGATCAAGGTGTAACAGCAACAAAGGATCTTAGCTCAATGAGTTAAGATGCGAGGTTTATCAAGCTCCATACTTTTTATTTTAGTAACTCAGACGATAAAAAATGAAAAAATGTTCAAAATGTAGCGGTCCACTCTTTGACATTGGGAAGAAGTTTGTGTGTACAAGATGCGGATACGAAAGAATGACTAGAAGATAGTTTTTCACATTTTTAGTCTGCCATATTAGATCAAGTGCAGATATGTCAGATACCTTACAGGCCTTCTGGAAATTGGTAAAATGACGGTATGTTGGCAGGCGATTGCCCGTATACAATTACAATCTCATCGTGTTGATTGAGTCCTGTGTCAGATGGTTTTGTAGATACTTCCTGTCCATTAACAAAGATGATCGGGTCACCACTTGGAGGTGCTGCACTACCGGTAGCTCGCCACATGTCAAGGAACTGCCCCAGAGTAAAGTTCTGCTGCTTTGGAGACTCGATGTGCATTATGCCAGAATTATCATGCGTGTGGAGCCAATAGAGGCAGGTGTTATCCTTTATTCCAATGTATTGCGGCACAGTAACGTGCTGTCCGTTGACAAAGGCATCAAGGTGGGCGTGTATGTGAAAAGTACCGTATTCTTGCGTTTCACACGGAATTCCATCTATTGAAGGATATGTAGAGTCTACCGTATTGTCTGCTTTATTAAGAAAATAGGCCGCCCCTGCAACTATTGCAGCAATTATTCCTATTGCGATTAGTTTATTTTTATTTTTTGATGGTCCTTTTTCTGGAATCTTTTTGTCTTCATCCTTTGTTTTTTTGACCATCTTTGAGCCTCTGGTCGCTATGCTTTTGTTCCTTATTTTAACCCATTTGCGCAGTTATGAAATGAAAGCCAAACAAAATACACAGCCGATTTCTCAGCTCTAATGGTTGAAATTAAATAATTCCTCAAAGATCTTATACTAGTGCAAAAGCAGGTATTGAGACTTGTTTTCTCAAATCGTAAATATACAGCATTAGGAGTTGGAATATTTTGCGTGCTCTTTGTCCTTCTTTCCTACATGTCACAGATAATTTTCTTTGCACCGCAGTTCTCATTTTATGTTTCCAAAGACAATGTTCTAAATTTTGTTTTGATAGTTGCAGTAGCATCGCTCTCAGGCATTGTCACAAGCCTTAGTGTATACAGAATGCTGTGGTTTGGAGAAAGCATGAAGAAGACGGGAGGAGGGTTTTTGGGGACAATAATTGGAGCAAGTGCTGGAGCATGCAGCTGTAGTTCAGTTGGCTTTGCTGCTGCTTCTGCAATAGGATCGGTGGGTGGCACAGCAACAGCATTTCTTACGCAATATGAGATTCCCTTAAGACTTGTCTCAATTGCAATACTTGGCTATACTTACTTTCTTGCAGTAAGAGGAATTTCAGGCCATTGTAAGATTACAAAATAGAAACTCTGCCAACGCAAGATCTGTTTTGAAACATTAGGTGATCTTAAATAAGGAAAGCCAAGAGAGAGCTTGTAAAATGTTAAAGCGGCACACAATAGTGGGTTTCTGTCTTTTAGTTTTGTTCTTAGTGTATACCACTCATGCCAAGATGCCAGCAGCATCTGCAGAAGAGACATACTCATTTGTGACAAAGTGGGGTTCACTTGGAAATTATGATGGCATGTTGTACGTTCCTGCAAGCATTGCACTTGACTTGTCTGGAAATGTATACGTAACAGATACCAACAACAACCGAATTGAAAAGTTCTCAGGAGATGGCAAGTTTCTTGCCAAGTGGGGAACTTATGGAAAGGCAGAAGGCCAGTTTAATTTGCCTACCGGTATTGCCGTAGATAGTCAAGGAAATGTGTATGTGGCAGACCAGTCTAATAATAGAATAGAAGAATTTGATAGTTCTGGGAAGTACATAAAGGAGTTTGATCTTGCACCATACTATCCAACTCGAATAGCGCTAGACTCTTATGGCAACCTGTATTTTGTTGACCCAACAAAAAACATGGTAGTCAAGTTTTCAACCAACGGTCAGACCCTTGCAAGATGGGGCAGTCTTGGAAGCGATGACGGACAGTTTGATTCACCGGTAGGCATTGCAGTTGATTCTTCTGGCTATGTATATGTGGCAGACACGGGAAATAACCGAATTGAAAAGTTTACAGGCGATGGCGTGTTTGTTACCAAGTGGGGCACTGAAGGCACGGGAGAAGGACAATTCATCTCACCCCAAGGAATAACAGTTGATTCTACGGGCCACGTGTATGTAACAGACTTGCAAAATGGCAGAGTAGAGAAATTTACAGGAACCGGTCAGTTCATTGCTCAATTTGGAACACATGGCACAGGCAAAGGAAAATTTGATTCTCCGTCAGGAGTTGCAGTTGATTCTTCCGGCAATGTCTATGTGACGGATGCATCATATGACAATCCAAACGTACAAAAATTTTCAATCTCAAATTCTACAAATTCTGTGCAAAGCACCGTTCCTGAATTTGGTGCAGTAACTTTCCTTGCTCTGACTGTATCTATTGTGATTCTTGTGGCTTTCACAAGGATCAATATGCTCAAGTAAAAAGAGATGAAATGTTAGCATCAGTTAGATATGATGCTACTGGCTTGTTGCGGCCATATACTCTTCAGGGTCTTCTTCCTTTAGCCTCTGAAAGTAGATTTCTTCGTACGGCATTTCATGCGTTTCTTTCAGATTTGTTATTTAAGCAGCAAATTGATGAATAGTATTCTCGGGGTCAAAAAAAAGTAAATTTGTCGTCTGCGTGTCATCCGATTAAAAGATAAGAACCCGTAATGCATCAAGTGGTAAACATGGAATGCGAGGACGAATACAACGAGCTTACAAAGACAACAGAAAGGCTTCATGAGCTGTACTATCAGCAGGAAAATGCAGAGTTTGCGTTCTCTAACGCTTTATCAAGTGCGCAAAACTATCTCATTGCAACAGGCCTTGTCAGGTTAACATCTGCCAGCGCATCTGAGATTGTAAACTCGCTAGAAGATATGGATCACGAGGGGTTTGTCGAACTCCACGACGCTGCAGCAAGCAAGGTCCAGATAGACGCTGCCGTACAAGCAGTTGAAGAATCTTATCGCGACGCCAGCAAAAGATATGAGGAATGTATTAAAAAACAGTCAAAAAAACAGGCAGATGAGTTGTCAGAAATTGAAAATCGTAATTTTGGTTAATATATAATAAATGGTGCTCAAAGATAGATTGGATCAAAAGCGGAAGAAGAGGATCAATAGATTTGCAGTCCTGATCTTAATTTTGATACTTGTGCCTGAAATTGTTGGTCATACCCTCTTTGACAAGTCTCATCCTACAAGCTCATCGGTAGACGCAGCAGTTGCCTTGACTAACAAGATTGACAAGGGATATCCCACTGAAAACTTTGGCTGCCACCTAGTAATCCAAAATGATTCAGATTCAGTGAACATCACCAGAGTTGCAGGACTTGAAGGAAAATATGGCAAATACGATTGTGGAACTAGCTGAGAAAACTACCCGTAGGGCGGACGAGAATTTTGGGTGGACAGGTGGTGCGGTGTTGATGAGGGTGCAGAATCAATTGAGAACTTGTGCCCAATAGACCATAACAGATAGAGCGAAGCAAACTTTACTCGCTTTAGGCGTTCCATGAAATCTGCTCTTGTAATGCCTTCATCGTAAACAACATCTCTTACTATCATGCGTTCAGGCATGAGTTTGTTTGGATGAAACTCGTGATCCACTTGAAACTTTAATAGTTCTCTTTGCACGTGGTTGAAAAAGTCAGATCTTTCATTTTCTGCAACTGTAGAGAGCACCTTCATAAATTCTGGAGGATTCTGCAGTGCGCTACCCAATATGATAAAATCTTTGTTCTTCAGCTTGACTATATCTGCAAAGGTCCCCTTGCCATGAAAATTAGATATTACTAGATGGAATTCGGAAATCTCTTCTCCCCTCTCTGAGATGGCATAATCCTCGTTCTCAAGCCATCTTTTTATCTTGTCTTTTAGCTGACCAGAACTCACGATGGATGTGCATGTTGCTGACATTTAATGGATCCGTTGGAGCTTTAGTTAATGGGTGCTTTTATTGCAAAGATGAGAAACATGCTCATTCCTACAAATATTCCCGATACAATCTCAAACCAGTATGGTATGAGCACTTTCCTTGTAAAAGTCTCACCGTAGTTTGTTCGTGGTTTGTCCATATCATGCATTTTTGGGCCGCAATAATAGACATTCATCAGCTTTTATTATTACAATTCAGCAAACTAGCTGATTTTGCGAAAGAAAAGATCTAGTCTATGTTAGTTGAGGTCTTGGTTACTCGCATTATTATCCCACTGACGGAGATTGAGGAGAGAAAGTACCAGCCCCAGAAATACATGTCGTTCTCATGTACACAGTGAGTTTTAGATCCATCTTTTACGTCTTCTGCAGAACATGTCAGATGGAAAAAGTTTCCTGGAAACACGTTGAGTGGAATTGGAGACTCTGCTACAGTATATGCAAACATGTGAGGCAGCAGAAAATAGAAAATAAGCAGAAACGGCACAAATGTAAGGGCCATTGGCCTCATGTTCAACTGCATTATTTCCATGTTTAACTTGTTCATGTATGCGGATTTTTTGTTGAGCTGATCGATTTTTTCTTGGTCCTTTGCCCTAAAGGCGGCCATTCTTTCTTTCTGCCAAGCCCTAGTCTCCTTCATCAGCCTTCTCAGCTTATCTTGGTCCACCATCTTTTTTCTTATTCCAGCACTGAAGAGGTTCAGCATGATTGCTATTCCAATTATGCCAAGTGCAGACGGCACCAAGCCCTTTACCCATGGATTAACACTTCCAAGCTGGCTTTGCCCTATGCCAGGGATCTGCAAAGCTATCGAATTTAGGAATCCAAGAATTATAGGCTCCATTTTGGTTGTCTTTTTCTTGTATTGAGGTATTTTAAAAGTTGATGTGTTGCCTCTAGTCATGGCATCACAATATCACTGCTTTTATTGGAGTTTCATGATTGGCAAGCGTGGCACTCAAAGAAAAAGACAGAGATGTACTCAAGACTATGATAGATGAGGAGATTTCTAAGATACCAGGACTTGTGAGGAATCTGCGTCTGCCAGAGTTCAGCAACATTTTTCAGATAAAAGACGAATCAGAATACGTCTACGGGTATACGCATGGCTCAATCATTGGCAAGTTTGAGACATACTATTTTGTTGCGCATGGGGGGAAAAAGCCAAACAGTGGAGAGATAGATGAGATTGCCAAAACAATATTTAAGAAAACATCTGAGATAAGAGACACCATAATCAAAGCTATTGGACAATAAACAACGCTAGGGTTTTTGAGATGAAAGAGACTCTGCCTTGCTGTAACACTCCTCTGCAGAATTGAATACTGCGAGTGATTCGTTGATGACTTTTGCAGCAGATACTCTATCCTCATTTGCTTTTTCAAGGATTGTTTGTCCAAGACCCCTCAGCGCCTTTGCTTTGTTGTACCACGCATTTGCATGATTTGGGTTTAGTGCGAGTGCCTTGTCATAGCAATTGATGGCATCTTGATAACGCTTGAGTCTAAACAGCGCTATTCCTTTGTTGTTCCATGCACTTACATGGTTTGGATCAAGCTCTGTTGCCCTATCATACGCTACTATAGCCTCTTCGCTTTTTTCCCGCATCATCATTTCGTTGCCTTGTCTGTACCACGAGTCAGCCTCTCCCATGGCATTTGTGTAAAAGGCAGGCATATTTTAACTCCAAGAAATATACCTGCAAGTTTAGTTTGGAACTGGGTATTGCGTCAGATACCGTTTCGCAGGTTTTGGCCGACATGTCACATCCATAGAAAACATTGTTCACGAACAATAGTACACAAGTATTATTTGATTCAGAAATTATTTTTGCGTTGGAAGCTGTAGGGCATGTCATTTTATGGGAACGTGCCCTTCCCCCCAGACTCTATCCCTACAGTTTCCATCATGTCGTGATATAAGATTCTCAAATTTGCCATCCAGTGCAGCGTCTACAGCAAGATGCCGTTTGTTCTAGAAAGATTACTTTGGCATCTTGAACACAAGTGTGTTCTCAGAAGCTTCGAATATAGCATCACAGTCAAATTCCTTAAAGGCCTGCTTGTAAAATGAGCTAGAGTGCAATGAATATTTTTTTCCCATGTTGTGTCGCATCACAAATACCGTTCCACTTTCATCATTCATTGTAGCAAGGTCAAACCCTGTCACAGACGATCCAAGTTTTATGATATCAATCCAATCATTTATTTCACAACTTCCATGCATCGAGAGGCATAGATCCCTTGGCAGAGTCTTTCCCTTCCTCTGAGCAATATGTACAATTGTTTCATCGTCCAGATTATCGAGAATTGATTTAACGACATCCCTTTCTGTTGGCATCAAGCTTGACTTTGCCGCAATAACATTCCACTCTATTGCTTGCAGCAGGATCTTGTTTACAAGTGCGTTTACAGTGGATTTATCCCGTCTTGCATAATCTTTTAGCTTGGCCAGTACCTGAGAGTTTACTCTGAAGGTAATTGTTCTAGTCGGTTTGTCGTTTAGCTGTTTGGGCTCAGATTGAGGTTCCATCATCTGTAAAAACCACTTGGATGGTGTTGTTGTCGTATTCTAATTCTACGTTCATGTGCAACAACTCTTTGAAGATAAGTTCCAGCATTGTCTTTTGATACAGGGCCCAGTTCTTGCCAAGATCATGCTTTAGAACCATGCTATGCAGTCCACCATCAATTAGGTGGCTTGTCTGCACGGACGAGTTTAGCATCATGGTTTCATACCAAGACAGAAAAGACTTGAGGTCTACTTTGCCACGCATGAAAAGCACAATATCCTCCATCTCTTCTTTTCCTATTGTGGTTGCAAGTTCTACCACAAATTTCTCGTTGAGGTTTTCAAAAATTTTTTTCAGGACAGGTTTGGTTAGAGTTACAAGTCCTGACTTTGGCAGATACACATCCCAATCGATGAATCGTCGTAGAGCTTGGTTTACCAGCGTGTTTGTGCTTACCTCTTGCACCTTTGACAGATCGCGCAATCTCGTTATGGTGCCATCATCTAGCCTGAAGGTAATGGTGGAGGTCTTTTTGGAATTGCTGACCACATTCATCATATAGTTATTTTCAGTTCAGAGTATTTATGAAATGACGAACCTTGTTCACTGACATTCATTCACAAGCATACACTTTTTCTCAATTTGTACCACAAGTCTTAAAAAGCAACACTGAGAGTCCAGTTCTTTATCATTTTCACAAATGGGAACGCGTCATTTTCATATGTAAAGTCCCAAGTGCCATACAGACAATTTGGTTTCATATTACCTATCTTTCATGAGACAGGAAAGGATCTAGTACCTTCTGGGGGAGCTTTCTTCTGTTTCTTCTCAGTATTACATAACATGTGATTATCTCCCGTATCTTTTCTTCGGGCGTCATGTTCTGCGAGTTGCACTCGGCAAGAAAATCAGAATAATCAGCATTGGTGATGTCGATTATTATTTTTGGCATGCGGTAAACAAGACTGTTTTCGATTTTGATTTAATGTCTATGATCGAAGTGAAGCTAGCTTAGAATCATTTAAAATTTAACATATGACTATAAACCTCCTTACCACATCATGTAAAAAGAGGAATGACCAAGTTTTACCAATGATAGGCAAAATAATAATCATATGTGTCGTTGTATTATTTTTAGTGTCTTATTTTCATTTTACACAAATTGGGGCCCTATTTGATAAGACAGTTCAGATTAGGGACAAGATACAAAATGTTACAGACCCAATCATAAAGACCACCTTACAGGATGTTGCGCAAAACGACTTGACAAAGCATTAAGGTTTTTCCAGTATGTGTCGGTGGATGCAGTTTGATTCTCAAAAATCTCTATCAGAATAGGAACTAATTCTGCGTTTTTTTGACCGATGCTGGATCAAACTTCTTGCTGTGCACTATGCTTCTACGAAGACATTCATCTGAACAGTGGGTGGCAAGAGGATCCTGGATTTCCTTTCCGCAAACTTCGCACTTTTTCAAACCAAGTTTATCTCATCCCTTCTCACCATATTTAAGAGCGCAATTGATTATCAACCCTGATAATCAGATCTGTCAGATTATCAGCAATCATGAAACCATAAGTCAGTTTCAGTTTGGTTTTTAATTTATTCAAGATAAAATTAGAATAAAAATATGAAAAATGTGGATATTTTCAAGTAATTGCTCTTCCTAAGAAGCAGTTTCTACTATTTCAGCAATAGCGAATCGCTGGCCTACTTCGGTAACCTTTACTTTCGCGTTTTGACCAGCTTTTCCGTTCTTAACAAATATCACAAAACCTTCTACTCTCGCGATACCGTCTCCTTTTCTACTGATCTCTGTAATAGATACGTCGTATTCTTTTCCAGTTTCTACTGGTTTTGGTCTATCATCGAACTGTCTATTACCGCCAAATCGTCTTCCGCCACCATAGCCTCTAGACTGACCATAACCGCCTTCGTTGTAACTCATCATTGCACCTCCCTTGTTGTCTATCAATGAATCTAACGTCTATAAGAATGGATGCCTTGAGGCAATTGAAAGATACACTTGGCCAGTTTCATATTTGGAGTGTAGATACCGCATTCTATAGGAACAAGGTTTCTAAACTTACAAAATCATTAATTGTATGATAGGTTCTACAGAGCCAGACAATGAAATCGGACCTGTAGCAAACAACACAAAAATAGTAGCAGAAGTGCAAAAAGTCGATGAAAAAGAAAGCGGAGAAAACCCGAGATCAGAGGCCCATTGCCAATTTTGGAAAAATATTTTTATTTGATCGCCAGACTTTTTAGGAAGGAAGAGTATCATGTACCTGAGCATGTGATGTCCTTTTATGCATCCCTTGATGCATTGTGCGATACTATTCTTAGCGTTAACAAGAGCATACAATCCGTTTCCGTAATAAACAAGATGGGCAGGCTCGTTGAAAACGCGTCAAAACCAGAAGTTGCAAAAAAACATGCAGAATACATAAACGAGCACTTGCTTATGCAATGTGTCCTTCAGATATCGATGGGAAAAGATTTCGATGATGTTTACGGCCCAATTAATTACCACATCTCTGAAAGAGCCAATCTCACGATGATTACTTTTCCCGTAGAGGACCACGTCATACTTGTAACATGCAATAAAAACAACAGTCCAATAAACCTAGCAAAAAAGATAGTCAGCACCATTGACTCTCATAGAAAGCAAGTTTCCTTGATAGAGATGTAGTGTCCGAGATACAACATGTTTGTAGCCAGAAAAAGTCACGTAGTTTTTAACTAACTTCTGCGTATTATATGGCGAGAAAATGAGTAGTGTAGAAAACATACTGAGGCACTGCCAGTGCGGCATGTGCGGGCACGATTTGGAAAAAGACTGCGTGGAAAGAGAATGCAGGTGTTGTCTGAACTTTCATGTCAGGTCTGGAAGGATTGGCAGCAGAGTACTCAATCTAAAGTAAATCAAGAAATTTATTTTCAACAACATATCCAGAACACACACTGTACAGTACCGCCAAGGTTTTCGCTTCCTTTGCAATAAATTTTGTCATCGAGGTGTAAGAACGGTACAAAAACACACGAAATGATATGCAATAAGAATTTTACAGTCAAATCATACGTAAATCCTATTAATCAAATTTGAAGCTAGTTCCCTAATGATATATAGAAACAAAATAGATTGCTTTTTCGGTCTTTCTTTTCACATACAAATTGAATAAGAAGATTTTTTTGGCAATATTATTTGGAACAATACTTTTTGGTTCCAATTTGTTTGCTAATGCGTCATATGCTGCAATCGGCAGTAGTCAAGACAAGGTTTCATACACAGGCAAGGTAAACGTATCTAGCCTGCCAAAATCTAAAAACCAACCACATCATTTCACCATGCCGTTTCTTCCAAAGAGTCAGTCATCATACATAGAATCCAAGAGCAAGCCAAAATCCATCAAGCTAAATAATACAACAAGTATGCCAGCTGCAAGGATGTTAGCTCCTACCGTTTCCATCATCAAGGAAGTACAGATTATCTCTCAATTTGACGGGCTAGACCAAAGTCAGTGCAATTGCAGTCCTCCAGATGTTCAGATTGCAGTAGGCCCAGATCACATAGTTGAGATGGTCAATACTTCCGAGGAGGTATGGCAGAAGCAGAGTCAGCCTGTAACCACAGTCTCTTTGTATGATTTTTACTCTGTTGCACAGAGCGATTTTCTAAGCGATCCTAGAATTTTCTTTGATTCTGAAAGCAATCGCTGGTTTGCCTCAATTTTAGATGTCTCCACAGACAGCGTAAAGGTTGCTGTGTCTGATACAAGTGATCCTACAAAAAATTGGAATATCTACAACATTTCTTTTGGAGCAAATTGTCCGGACCAGCCAGCAATTGCTGTAAACGACGACAAGTTGGTTGTCAGTGCAAATGACTTTGCAAATTGTTTGACAAATCCAACCCTTGTTGGGGCACAATACTTTGTCATCGACAAGTCTCAACTCATACAAGGCAGCCCAAATCCTTCAATGGAGTCATTTGGGCCTGACATCACAGAGTTTTCAATCATGCCTGCAAAATCGCTTGGTTCTACTTCCACGCTGTATATGGTAAGCGCTTACGGAAGCACTAGCACGCTAAGGTTGTATTCAATTGGCGGGTCTGTTCCCAATGCAACCCCCCATACAAAGAATCTCACCATACATACAATCAACATTCCTCCGGGCGCTGCGCAAAAGGGGACAAGCATAGACCTTGAGACAAATGACGACAGAATCTTGGATGCTGTGTGGCATAACGGGAATCTTTGGCTTGTTCTTACTGATAGCTGTACCCCCATAGGCGACTCTGAAGCAAGATCATGTGTAAGAGTAATTGAGATAGACACAAGGATGTCTTCCATAGTCCAAGATTTTGACCTTGGAACTTCGGGCATGTACTATTTTTACCCAGCAATCACTGTCGATGGCAACGGAGATCTCGACATGATTTTTGGCTATTCTTCGGCATCATCGTATCCAGGGTTGATGTTTGCGACACAGACTCCAGCAGACAGTACAGGTCAGACTGAACCGATTCAGATACTCAAAACAGGTGCTGCGCCTGATACCAGTGGAAGGTACGGCGATTATTTTGGTGCGGCGCTCGATCCGACCAATACTACCAACGTTTTTGTTGCAGGTGAGTTCCATTCTGTTGCTTCAAGCTCATCTCCTTGGGCCACGTTTATCGGCAGCACTGCGTATGTCAAGGCTCCTGAATTCCCATTTGCAATACCCATCTTTATTGCAGGAGTGATTTTCTTGTTAGCATTTCAAAGAGTTGGTAATAAGAAAAGAGAATTTATTTAGAAAAATGAATTTAACAGATCCTTTCAAGAAGCGATCTGTTGTCTTCGTGATATAATCTGAGTATGGGATTTTGCTCAAGAGATTTTAGGAGATATAGAGTTCCTCCGCTTCGGCATTTTTTCATGTCTTTAATGCGGTAGATCTTTTCAGATCCCTTGTCTGAATCCAATATGCGAACTCTTTCTCCGCAATTAAAAGTTGCCATCTTTTGTCAAAGAAAAATAATAGAAGATTAATCTTGCGCATAAATTACACGATTTGTTTTACCATGAAAATAAAATGTAGTGATGTTACAGAACAAAATACCACATAAAATAAAAATTAGAAGATTTCTACGGCAGTTTTTTAAACAATGCTATACGGTACAACTCGTACATGAAGATCAAATCCATGCAGAAAAAGCACATAGCTGTGATTTCTGGCTCTGCAATAGCAGTAATCAGCGGGCTTGTTGCGTATTTTTCCATGAATACGCAGTTTGATCTTATCATGCCAGACAACGCAGAACTGCACAGCGTCATTCTTAGTTCGGATAATTTCAGCTTGTTAAAGCAAAATGTCGGCGTGTTTACTGTATACCAGCCGCATACTACGACACAAAATGTTACCAGCGGATACTGCCGCATAGCGGAATTCATTCATGAGCATGAGGACGGATACAACAATACACGTGTTGGAAATACCACAATATACAATGCAACGGTTCCACCTGCATGGTGTGAGCCTGAGCTAAATCCTCTTCCCACTCCCGAGTTTTCATCCACAATACCAATTTTGACAGGAGGCACCATGTTACTGGCCTCATTTTATGTCTGGATGAATAGCAGGTCGCATTAACATAGCTTGCCAGTCCCGGACAAGCTACCACTATTTTACCCATGTTGCATCCCTAGATACAATGGAAATAAGTAAACAGTCACAGATGGGTATGGGCCGCCCTAGGATAAACACCATCGTAATAGACGATGACAGAGATGTGCGTGACCTCTTTGTTGAACTGCTTCAAATGAATGATGTCAATGTTGTAGCGACCGGCTCCAACGGAAGGGAAGCGCTAGAATTATACAAAATACACCGTCCTTATCTGGTTTTCATAGATTATCTGATGCCAGAGTATGACGGCCTTTACGGGGCAGCAAAAATAAAAGAGTTTGATCCTCATGCAAAAATAGTTTTGGTATCTGGGTCATATTTTGAAAACGGAAAGCTGGACAACTTGGTTGGCGCAATTCTGAAAAAGCCAATAGAGATGGTTGATGTGATAAGTACAATTAACAAGATGGTCTGAGTCATAAATTTCAAATCGTATCATCATTGCAGATTAAAGGAAAGAATTTTTGTTTGTCCAGAGTTAGTTACTTCGGCATACCAGTTTCCCGTAGGATAGGACTGGAATGTTGAAAAGAACATCACATAGTTGCCATTAGAATTTGCTGTTGCCGAAGTGTTGTATGTTGTTCCAGATGGACTGACTAGAACCGCATTCACAGTGCTGCTTGGTTGTGCAGAGCCTGAAATTTGGACTAGGTCTCCACGCTGGTATGATGACTTGTCAGTCTGTGCCGTAAAGGGATAAGAGCTTGAAGAGTTGCTTGTTCCTATTGTGAAATATATGATCTTTGACTGACCTAGATTGCTTACGTTTACGTTCCAGTTTCCGGTAGTGTAGGACGACGAGGTAGCAAAGATTATGGTATAAGTGCCGTCAGAGTTGGCAGTTGTTGAAGATGAGTACGTGCTTTGCGATGGACTGGTCAGAACGGCGGTAATTGTGGTGCTTGGCTGAGCTGTTCCTGTAATTCGGATAAGGTCCCCTTGGTGATAAGACGTCTTGTCTGTTTGCGCAGTAAATGTATTAGAGTTTGACGAGCCTGCAGATTCTAGATAGATTGACAAGGTCTTGGTTTGGGATAGATTTGTTATTGCTATGGTCCAAGTTCCTGATTCGTATGAAGACAGCGTTGAGAACACTATTGTATAAGTGCCGTCAGAGTTGGCGGTGGCACCTGAATTCAAAGTCATGCCAGATGCGCTTTGCAGGGTTGCAGTAACAGCACTGCCCGGCGTGGCAATGCCCGTGATCTGAATCAAATCCCCTCCCTGATAGATTCCCTTGTCTGTCTGTGCAGTAAAGGTGTACGATCCTGAAGATGTAGCACTTGAACTAGTGCTTACAGTCATAGGTTGCATCCCTGTTGTTTGGTCTGAGGTGAGCTTGATTTGGTATTGGCCTGGCAGTATGACACTGGAAAGCTGCAATCCATACAGCACGCTTCCAGTAGAGTCTGCCCACGTGGTTTGCCCCATCAATACAAACCCGTTGCTGTCAAGCAGTTGTACTTGGACTGCTTTCAAAGGCTGTGCACCTATGGCGTTTATGTGTACCGTATTGCCCGGAGCATAGATGGACTTGTCAAGAGTGACTAGAATTTTTCCATAACTTGCAGACGGTACCTGACTTGTCTTGTTTGCAATGTTTGTCAGTTTATCTTGTATATCTGCTATGTTGGTGTTTAAGCTTTGAAGATCGGCCAACTTCTCATGAATGTCTGCAAGATTAGTCTTTAGCATCTTCAGCGAGGTGATGTTATCGTTAATGGAATTGACTTGCGAGCTTATCGAGTCAACCTGAGATTTCAACGAGTCAACCTGAGAACTAATCGAGTTGACCTGAGTGTTCAGTGAGTCAAGTTGGGAAGTATAATCAGGTAATTTTCCAGAGTACGGATTGGCCTGTATGAGATGTACGTTTAGCATTCCGTACACTCCAGCTGATGCCATAGCAAGAGCCAGCGCCCCTATTATCACGTACACATAGTTACGTGGCACGATATCCTTTCGGCTTTAAAATATATAGGAGACACTTCTCTTTTATAAGAAACCATTTAATAGAAGAATCTTTGATTTTGGTCTCTTACGTGCGTGGATTTTTTGGTTCTTTCACAGATTTCAAAATAAATTAAATGCATGAGATATGATTTGAGATAAATTTTCGCGTATCAAGTTTTAAATTGAGAAAAGATGTAGATTCCATGTTATGCAGAGAGATTGGCAATTAACATTCCGAATGGCAGTTAGTTTTTTTGTTCTAACATTAATCTACTTGGCATTTTTGTCTTTTATTTCGATGTACTTTGGACTTGGCATTCTGCCAATAGCTGTCATTGCAGGGCTGATGATTGGAGCCCAGTGGTTTTTCTCTGACAAGATTGTCTTGTGGAGTACAGGAACCAAGATTATATCAAGAGAAGAACAGCCAGTACTGCATGAGATAGTTGAGGAACTTGCAGCAAAGGCAAAGATTCCAAAACCTAGAATAGGAGTCATGCCAAGCGATACTCCAAATGCATTTGCGACAGGAAAAAGCCCGAGAAGCTCAGTTGTTGTCGTATCATCTGGAATAATGAGAATACTTTCAAAAGATGAGCTAGAAGGAGTCTTGTCACATGAGCTGACCCACATTAGACACAGGGATGTTACCGTCATCACGCTTGCAAGTCTGTTTTCTACCATTGCGTGGTATGTAATGCAGTCGTCCATGTGGGGCTCAATGTGGGGAGGAGGATACGGCGGAAGACAGCAGCAGGGAGGAGGCATCTTTGCAGTTCTAATCGTTGCTGCAATCGTGTGGTTCCTAAGTTTTCTGATAATCCGAGCAATCTCAAGGTATAGGGAGTTTGCGGCTGACAGGGGAGGAGCCTATCTTACTGGCCAACCCATGAACCTCTCCCGTGCGTTGGTGAAGATAGAGGGCAGAGTAAAAGTAGCTCCCTCTCAACAATTACAAAAGATGGAGGGAATGAATGCATTCTTTATCATACCTGCAGTATCAGGACAGACCATAGCAAAGTTCTTTTCAACACACCCGCCAATAGAAGAACGCATCAAAAGGTTGATGGTAATAGAAAGCGAGCTTCACGGTGCACGCGACCTTAGATAGGCAACTGTGTTGACTTGTTCCCAGTATGATTTTATTTCATTCTTTTTGTAGATTGTTTTAAAAATTATTTCAATAGGGAGGAGACTGCACTATGAGCTGGCCTCGCATGGTCGGCTGATGGAACGTACAGTAATAGGTAAACGTTCCTGTTGTGTTTGCATCAAGCGTTATGGTTGTGTTTTCCCCTGGCTTCAAGGTGACGTTGACGTTGTATGGTTTGTCAAAGATGGTAAACGAGTGGTCATCCTCTCCCTGCCCTTCAGTATTGAAGAAATGAATCACCACCTTGTCACCTTTGAAGACAGCCATAACCGGCATGCTGTAAACATCATCCGGCATATCCATTTTTGATTCATTCAGATCAGGAATATCGCTGTTGAACAGCCAGAATTCCTTTTTTTCTCCGCTGTAATGTGGTTGAGCAATTACTTGCATTGCATTTGGTGTGTTTGCAGGAGTTGCGCTTTGCAGTGAAATTGCAATTGCCGCCAATGAAATGGCAATAGTAGCAATTGATATTCCCAATATTGCAATGTATTTCGTGTTTTCAGCCACGCCGTGGTTTCTTTGCAATCCTATAAGAGAGTAGTGGTTGTTCTTACTGCCTGAAACAAGCATCTATAATTGAAAACAATCTAATGAAAAACTATACTAGATAGGGAAATTTGTTTCAGGTTTACTGGCTTTGTATTATCTTTCCAAGCACTATTTTGTTAATTGTGCCCATGTCTGTGATGACGCTCTTGGCGTTGCCTATTCCGTCTACCTTTACAACAACTGAGCCTACCACAAATTCGGAATGATAGCTTGTTACACCGGATCCGTCAGGACAAATGCAAATGAAGCTGGTATCATTTGATTTTGAACTTCCAATGAACTTCGTTGCTCCGTTTTCCATTGTTTGCTCATCTAGTTTGAAAACTGCTTGGCCCTTTTCTGGAGGTTGGTATTCCTCAATCCACACATCAAAGATTTCTATTGGGTTTGTGTTTAGGTTCTCAAAATCCTCACGCACCATTTGGGTCAACACTGGCGAACTAATTCCGCTTGGTATACCTATGCCGTTATGTGTGGACCACTGCGAACTGATTTCAGATGGTACAGGCAGGAAACGTCCCAAGCAGTCAGACGGTGTTTTTAGATTTACTGCAGTGCAGGGGGAAAAGAGAGTGCTATTTTGTGCAGGTTGGGATGTTTGGGACTGCAGTGTTTGCGACTGTGCATTGGTTGATAGGTGTATTATGCCGTTGTCTATCATCCACTGGATTGCCTTGATAAAGTCAGCGTCTCCTACCTGTCCTTGGCCCCACCACAGAGCCGTGTTTTTTACCCAGTTTGGAATCGATGCCTGCTGGGCAACAACATGAGATGATCCAACTGTTACACCAATTACAAAACTTAGGACAATTAGAAGATACAGTACTTTTTTCAACAAGACTGCTCTGATCAACCCGTTTTTAAAGTATGGTAATGAAACATCTTTCTAGATTAACAGCTCTCATGGTTCCACTACGATAGAGTATAGATCGGTGATCACTTTTTGTCTTAAAAAATGAGTGGAAATATCCCGTACAATGGACAATACTAATAAGATGAAGCGCGATGAGCACTCTAGTTGTTTACAGAACTAATGGTGCTCGGAGGAGTCTTCTGGTCCCTTACCTATGTCTTGATAATAAAACGCGGCTTCAATGACAAGACCTTTGGGATGCCGTTTATTGCCCTATCTGCAAACATTTCATGGGAGACAATCTTTTCGTTTGTGCACCCTCATTTACCTCCACAACTTTACATAAACTACGCTTGGTTTTCACTGGATCTGGTAATTGTGGTACAATTTTTGAGATACGGCGCATCAGAGTTTCAAAAGTTTTCTCCAAGAAAGATTTGCTCTTTGTTCATGACAGCTGTGGCAATATCATCTCTTGCAATCTATCTCATATGTTATCAACTAGATGATTGGCAGGGGGCATATGCTGCGTTTGGCCAGAATCTTGTCATGTCGGTTTTCTTTATCATGATGCTTCGGAGCAGAAACCATCCCAGAGGACAGTCCATCTACATAGGCCTATTCAAGATGGCTGGTACAGCAGTTTCAAGCATAGCGTTTTACTTGTATCAGCCAATATCGCATCAATCTCTAGTCTTGCCTGCATTCTATGTTTTGATATTTGTGTGCGATGTCATCTATATTGTATTGCTATACCAAAAGTGTGCAAGATTGAACATCCCTGTGTGGAAAAGAATCTAGAAGATTGTTCAGCGATAAGACTTTGTTCTAGTTGGATCGAACCGTCATTTTGATGCTGCTTTTCAAAGGATGCATTTCTCAGAGATGCTAAAAAATGAAAATGAGGGATGTGAGCAGGGATCGTTTTTTCTAATTTCATCTCACTTGCTGCAGCAGTATGTTACAATGTTAATTAGGTACAATCCATAAAATTAGTGAGGTTTTAAAATTCATTTTCGTTGATGTGTGGTTTGAAAGATTATCTGTCAATTGCAAAGACATGCTTTTCTCACCAAATAAATTCCTAAAACTCATACAGAAGATAGCATCATAGAAAATCTTCTAAATTACTAAATATAAAAAATTGGTTAACAATATAGAATGAACCTGACGCTGTTGCCTATTTTTGGAATATCGGTACTTGCAATATTGCCAGTCCCAGTGACTGACTATCAATCAAGCTCAAATTCAACAAGCACCTGCAGAACGAAGATAACACAGTTGGAAGAACAGATCCAGTCTGCTACGAATTCGATCAAGGTGATACATTTCATCGAAGGCAACACAACCGAATTCAAATCATTAAATCAAAAATACATGCTGTATTGGGTCAACACAAAATATAGTTGGGATTCCGACATTTCCACGTGTTCTGCAAAGTTGGAAGGGATAACTGCATCTTTTCAGATATCAAATTCTACGTTTCCGTTTCTTGGTATGGTTCACATCACGGTAGACCCAGCCATGACCAAAGTGTTAGACCTCAAAGTGGATACGCCAAGCACTGTTTGATCACACAAATAGTTATTTGCTTCATACCAATCAAACCATGATTTCTCTTGACAAGATTTAGTTGATTTCCTCGTTTTTCATGCGAGGTTTGTTTCTTGGCTTTGAGCGAACCATACAGTTGCAGCAATTACAGTACAGGTCCACCGTATCGCTTTTTGCAGGCCTGTCATCCCTGTCGTGGCATCCCTCTCGAGACATGAAGATTCCACAAATCTGGCACCTCACCTGATCTGATAGGTAGCGGCTTGAGCCATCTCGCGGTTTTCTGGCCTTGTATTGCCTGCAAATCCCCTTGCAGACGCCCCTATCTTTGTGCATACATGGTTCTACACAGTGGAGAATAAATTTCCATTGCAGTGCAAATTAGTCAAACGTCTATTTTCCCATAACAGGGGAAGTCTTGATGTTCCTTATTACATCGGTCCTCAGCTGTCCACAGGCTGCAGATATCTCCACTCCCTTCTCCACTCTCACAGTACAACTTATCTTGGATTCTTTTAGTATGCGTTCAAAATCCGTTATGCGCTTCCACTTGGGGCGCTCAAACCCACCAGCAGTTGGGTTTACTGGAATCAGGTTGACATGCGTTCCATTTCCTTTGAGCAGTGCGGCAAGCTCTGCTGCATTTTCAGGCGAGTCGTTGACGCCTTCTATCAATGCATATTCTATAGTAACTCGCCTACCTGTCTTTTTGAAGTAGCTTCGCGTAGTTGCAATCAAGTCTTCTACAGAGTTTGGTCTTGCAGTAGGCACAAGTCTTTTGCGCAGTTCGTTGTTTGGTGCGTGAAGTGAGATTGCAAGACCCACCTGAAGGTCCTCTTTTGCTAGACTAGCAATTCCCTGCATCACGCCTACGGTGGATATTGTGATGTGCCTTTGTCCTAGGCCAAACGCTCTAGGATCTGTCAGCAGCCGCACTGCCCTGATTGTTTCTGCATAATTTGCAAGCGGTTCTCCCATTCCCATGAAGACAAGGTTCGTGACGTGTTCTCCGCGCTTTTTGAGCAACAAGGCAAAGTGTAACACCTGAGCAACAATTTCTTCTGCTTTGAGGTTTCTCTCAAATCCCATCTGGCCCGTGGCACAAAATGTGCAACCCATCTGGCAGCCCACCTGTGTTGAGACACATACTGTTGACCTTGGATGTCCTTTTTCTTTTTTGTACTGCATCAATACGGTCTCAATCAAAGTTCCGTCTCCAAGCTTGAGAAGAAGTTTTGTTGTGTATCCATCCTTGCTTACGACTCGGTGAACCTCGGTTGCAGAACCAATTGTGTATCCTGCCGCAACTAGCTTCTCCCGAAATTCTGAAGGCAGTTGATGTAGCGAAGAGATATCCTTTGGAAACTTGTGGTATAGCATTAGCAGTAGCTGGTCTGCGCGATATCTTGTCTGCCCCATACTTGTTACAAGTGCATCCATCTCGTCTGGCAGTACGCGGTAAAGATCTGTCATTTTTTATATGAATTCCATTTTTGGAAATACGGCATTGCCTTTGGATATGATTGGTGTCCCATTAGTATTTTTGCTGATTCCAGAGCCAGGCATTACATAAGACAGTATACATTAGCTTAACCTACTCCGCTGTCCTACTGAGAATTGGGGCGTAATTCATAATTAAAACAAAGTGCTATCATATACCATAATACAGTATACCGATGACGACATTTTCAAGTATTGTAAGCAGAGTAAATGCTACAAGGGTCCCTTGGTGACAGATACCGTCTCAGGAGAAGTTACCTGTGAGAGTTGCGGGCTTGTCTTAATTGAGAGGGGGGTGGACAGAGAGCAGGAGAGCTCGACGTATGATTTAGGAGAGTTTTTGACCAAGACCAGGACAGGTGCTGGGTTTTCTCTTGCGATGCATGACAAGGGACTGTACACCAACATCGGCAATCAAAATGTAGATGCTACGGGAAAGCCGCTTTCTGGTACAATGAAAAATACCATAGAGCGGCTGCGAAAATGGGACCAGCACAGCAAGTCAAGGACCATAAGCCGAAGCCTAGGACCTGCGTTGAGCATATTTGATTCCAGCAGAATCAGACTTTCCATTCCGGGATCTGTGATTGAGGAAGCTGCATATATTTACAGAAAAGCCCTTGCCGCAAAGCTGACCAAGGGCAGAAATGCAAATGCGCTTGCCTGCGCTGCACTTTATGCCGCATGCAGGCGATGTGACATCCCAAGGACATTGAGGGACATCTCAGAGGCGAGCAACATAAGAAGAAAGGTCCTATCAAGGACCTATCGCATCTTGGTAGAAAATCTTGATTTAAAGTTGCGGCCGTTTGACTCGGCTGAGTTTATTACAAGAATTTCAAACGAGGTTGGGATAAGCGAGAAGACAAAAAGAAGAGCTTTTGAGATGTTATCAAAGATGGTAGAGTTTGGAATATCTGCAGGCAAGAACCCCATGAGCATAGCAGCTGCCGTACTTTTCTTGTCATGTGTACTAAACGGCGAGAGAAAGTCTCAACTTGACATTGCCAAGGCGGCGGGAGTTACAACGGTAACTATACGGAACAGAATTCAGAGCCTCAAAAAAGAATTTGGCATAATATTGGAAGACTAGATTTTTAGAGTTTTTGTCTCAAGGTTATATGTCTATTAGTTTGCTCCAACAGGCTCTTGCATGTACTTTATTGATTTGCTCAATGTAATCACAAGTACGATTGAGAGCAGGGAGATTATTGCAGCAGTGAGAAATATGTCATAGTATGCCTGTGCGGTAGGGAATGTGCCGGTAAATTTTGGTACCGTATCCTGATTCATCTGCTGGTACATGCCTGCAAGCGAAGGCCCTATGGAATTTCCCACAAGTGCCAAAAGCACGGTCATACCAAGCGAGATTCCCGATGCTTCTTGCGGCGACCGCATCAAAACAATGTTGAATGCGCCTACAATTGAAAATGACAGACCTACAGAGATTATTGTAAGTGTTGCAGATATCATAAATTCAGTAGAATGAAACGCCAATATGCTGAAAAACCCGATTGCACAAATTATTGTTCCAAGTGCGGTGAGCCTAAAGTTTCCTACCTTGGAGAGGAAAAATCCCGACGTGGCAGAGACCAAAAGTGAGACTATCATAAAGGGGAGCTGGACATTTGCTATCGATAGAGGATCTCCTCCAAAGCCAAGCGGCTGCGGACTGCGTATCAGTATTGGGATTGTCTGATATACCATGAAAGTCGAGATTCCAACCGTCATTATGATTATGTTCGATGGTAGCAGTACCTTGTTTGTAAGAAGTTTGAGGTCAATTAATGGATGAGTCGTTCTTTTTTCAATGGCCACAAAGACCAGCATTGATGCGGCAGATGCCGGAAAGAAAACAATTGGCACCATATTGCCGTAAGCCATGTCCTGAAGGTAAGACAGCCCCATCAAAAACAAAATTACTGTGATCGATAATGCAATTGCTCCCTTTAGATCTATCTTTGTTGATTGTGTATCGTTTTCTTGTTTTGACTGTGTTACCTTGATGAACCTTGTCATTATCAGTGCGAGTCCAACTGCTATAGGAAATACGGAGAAGAATGTGGCGTGCCATCCATAGTTTAGAATTATTGTGGCACCAGCGAGCAGTCCTACTACGGCACCTCCAAAAAATGTTGAGGTGAATATGCCCTGAGCCATTGCGAGTTTTCGTACAGGAAAGATATCGCGTACAACGCCAAAGCCAATTGGGAACATTGACATTCCAACCCCTTGGGCAATCCTTGCAACTATCATAAACCAGAACGTATTGGCAAAGCCTCCCGCTAGCATGCCTGATGAATATATGATCATCACAATTAGGAGTATCTTCTTTTTCCCGTAAATGTCGGAGAGTTTACCTGCTATTGGAGTCATGACCGCACCTGCAATTAGATACGTGGAGAGAATCCACGATGAGGTGTTGTATGAGATATCAAAGTCTTTTATAAAGTCAGGAATTGCTGGCAGGACCATTGTCTCGCCATACATGGTAACAAGTGCAAGTCCGCTTATTATGGCAAGTGCAACCCAGGCATTTGATGGAATTGAAATTGGCAAGTTTGGTTCTGAGGCCCGTTCTTGGTGTTCCTTGTCAGACATTTTACCTAGTTCCAGTTAGCAAGATGGAGGCCTATCTCTTTATTTGTAATATTTGGGACGCTGGTGTATACTGCCATATTCTAGTCTTCTCATTTTTTGTAGCTACTTTGCATTTTTGTCAAACTGGATTATACAAAAACCGTTGTTTTCAGTATCTGCACATATAGCCATGTATCCCACCCCTGGAATGGTGTGCTTTTGTTCGATTACTTTGCCTCCCATTGATTCTATCTTCTTTGCATACTCTTCAATAGACGGAACATCAATTGTGTTTACCATTCCTATCTGTCCTGCCATTCTTTTCATCATGCCGCCGTTGATTCCGGGCAACTTGTCGTCTCCTGTTTTTGCCATCCAGTAATCAAACGGGCCATTCCACTTTTCAAACTCCCATCCAAATACAGTACTGTAGAATTTTTGAGCTCTTGTGACATCATCTGCGGGCAGACCAAAGTGAACTATTCTCGGCATAAGAGAGCATGTTTTTCATTCTATATAAGTTGGATTTGGTTTGTCGTACAAGAGATTCATTCTTCTAATCCGATCTAATCACTGCCTGATTTCCAACTTTGAAAATAACCGGTTTTCTGCCGCGATAATTTGGGTATAACCTTAAGAGCAAGTATGAATGATTGAGGTTTAAGAGATGAAGTATGTATCATCTTGGTACACACAGGTCAAGGGATTGTCCCCTAGAAAGAAGAAGATTCTATTGATCTGCTTGTGGTGTATTGCGCCCATTGAGATGGGCATCCTCACAGGTGTGTTTTACCTAGGGAAACGGCTGCAGCAAGGTGCCAGTCTTCCACAAGCTCTGAGCCACTAGGCACACAGCTAACATTTGTACAGTTTCTGTAATGTATCTTGACAGTTTTCAGGCTTGGTGAAAAAGAAATTATCGATTAGCGTTTTCCGTGAGAGCCACCCTCGCTTGGCGAAGTCGGCGGCCCATGTTGTCCTTCCTGAGGAATCATTGGAGACATGGTTCGGTTTTGCGTGTTATGACCGTATTCATAGTTTTCATTTGTTTTGTTCACATGCTCTAATGCTGTTTTGATTCCTATCATTCCCATGCCTTTCATGTGCTCAATTGCTGTCGCGATTCCCTTTGTTCCATTTTTTATCACATCGTCATCGATGTGTTTCATTGCCATTTCCCTATCTTGGTCTGAAACATGGAGACCTTCTGCGTCGTGTCTTAGCGTTATCATACTATTTCGGAATTCTTTGAACAGTTCTTGGAATTGTTTTCTGACGTCGTGATACTTTTCGCGTATTGCAGTCAGGGTTGCCTGACACTCGTCCCTTATCTGCGTCCTGTTTTCTGATGTTGCATTTTGCATCTTTTGGTGACACTCTTTGATTGCCTGAAGGGTTTCAGCCCTCTGCTGCTGGAATGCCGCAGTAGCATTGTGGACAAAATTTGATACCTGCAGGCCTATATTTTCTTGCGATGTTGAATTGTATTGGTTCTCAGTCTGATTTTCAATTTCGGTCTGGCGCGTGTTATTCTTGTCAGTATCATTTTCCTGCCCGTCTGCATGTGCTTCATAGAAGCCAAGAGGCAAAGCTAGAGTAATTACCAAAAATGAAAGTACGATGGGCTTGAATTTCACTGATAGAATTTCATAATTTCTGTATTTAAAGTTCTAGAAGGAATTGTCATCGACATTAGAAGGACGACATGACAAAATGCAAGTAAAGGAAAAATACTAGTCAGTCTCAGACCTTTTCATGAGATGGGTTGCATATTCTGTTTTTGCTGTTTTAGCAATCACCCTCCTAAGTGTGCCAGCATTTGCGCAATCCACCAACACATATCCAGTAAAGGATCCATCTAGCGGTCAATCGTACAATGTGAATTACAACATAAATGGAGCAACGATAAACGACATTTCTATTGATACCAAATCAACCTCGCTTGTTGTATCAGTGCAAACTACAAGTGACGGCAGTGTTACATTGACACTTCCAAGAGCCTTGATTGATGCCAAGGCAGGCTCATCTGATGACCAATTCTTTGTACTAGAAGACGGTGCAGAGGTTGACTTTCAAGAATCCAAGACAGACACTGCAAGGACTCTTACAATATCTTTTCCTGACGGCACTGAGAAAATAGAAGTGATTGGAACCCAAGTCGTTCCAGAGTTTGGCACTTTATCGTTTGTTGTTCTTGCTGTAGCTGTTTTATCCATAGTCATACTTTCTACCAAGACAAGATTCAAGTTTAGTTTTTAGAAAGTATTACTGGGCGTTTAGGTATTTCGTTGAAGCTCAAGTCACTTGGAATGTTGCAGAGCCACTACCTGAGAGATATCCTGCATGTGAGGCCGTTGCAGATGCGGTATAGGTTCCCTTCTGTGCATGCTTGAGTATGTGAATGCTGAAGACTACCTGGCCATTTGAGTTGGTCGTGCCGCTTGACTGCGATGTGCTGCCGTTTGGTGCGGTGATTGTCAAAGTTACCGATGCTCCTCCGATATTGGTTGAACCCGAAGTAACTGTAACTGTGATGTATGCAGTGGATCCTGCGGAATAGGATGACTTGTTTGGAGAGACAGCAACTGACAGCGAAGGTGTTGGCTGCGGAGTTACGGATACGGAATTAGACGGACTTGACGACCCTACAGAGTTTACTGCTTCGACATAGTAGGTATCAGTGTCGCCGTTAGTCAGACCCGTATCAGTGTAGCTCGTGGTTGTAACGTTTTGTGCTATCTGAGTACCGTTTCTAAATACGCTGTAAGTTATGGGAAGACCGCCAGTTGATGAGGGGGCTTGCCATGAGAGGCTTGCCTGCTGGTTTCCAGCAGTTCCCTGCAGGTTTTGTGGGGCAGACGGTGCAGTCTCTACAGTAACTGAGATGTTTGCCGAGTGAGATAATGAGCCGCTTGTGCCGGTAACAGTATAAGTTCCAGAACTGGTAGGAGTAATTGTCAATGCAGTAGAGTTTGAGCCTCCTGATGTAATTTCTAATGCTGATGAGCCAAACGATGTTCCAGCGCTTGGAGATACAACTAGTGAAACGATTCCTGCAAAGCCGTTAACCGATGTTACAGTGATGGTGGAAGATATGGAACTTCCAGATGCTACTGAAAGAGATGACGGACTTGCAGATATTGTAAAGTCAGGTGTTGGAGTCGGAGTAAGATATGGAATCAGGTTGTTAGATTGCGCACTTCCAAGTCCTGTTACCTCGTCATATCCAGAGCCTGCATTGCATAGAGAGCCACATGCTCCATTGTTGCCCGTTGTGATATCATGATAATTTCTTCCATATGGAGAGGTCGGATCTGTGGGAGATCCAGATGCGGCACCATACAAGGCAGTGCTTGTTCCAAATGATGCAGATGCAAGATTTGCGTTTCCGCTGTTTGCTATCGCAGAGATTGCTGTCCACTGCGGGGCACCTGCGCTGGTTCCACCAACCTCGAACCATCCGCTCTGGCCGTTGTAGGGAACACTGTCATAGACTGCAACCCCCGTACTTGGATCTGCATCGTATGCAACGTCTGGAACCGCTCTTCCGCTATATGGATTGAAATTATTTTGATAAGTTGGTTTTGGTTCATATACGCTGACACCTCCACCACTACCGCTCCATGCAGTTTCATTTAGATAGTTGCCAGAGCTGTCAACGGTTAGTGTTGTACCACCCACGGATACAACGAATGGAGATGCTGCCGGGTACTCGACACCGCTACCACTGTCTCCAGAGGAAGCAAAGAAGCTTGTTGTGCCGCTGTTAAAATGATAATCATAACTGGACTCGGATGAAAATTCAGACCCTCCCCAGCTCATCGAGAGCTGCTGTGCTCCCTGCCCTACACCCGTATCCACTGCACTGAGCAGGTTGTTGAGGAACGAGTTCTTGGCCTCTACTAGTACTATTTTGGCACCAGGTGCGACTGCATGTGCCCACTCTACATCAAGCGAGGTCTCAAGCGCCCACCCAGAGTTTGTATTTGTGTTTCCCTGCGGTTCAAGTTTTACAAGACAAGAGCCTACAGGACATGATGGAAGGCCAAACTGCGTGTTAAAAGTTTGAAGGTCGCTTGCAATGTTTGGATCGTCGTATGCGTCAACTATGGCAATTATCTGTCCATGACCACAAAGGTTTGGGTCAGTCCAGTCGGTTGTTGTAGTGTGGGTACAGGTAAGGTTCTTGAAGCCGTAAGCAGTCCAGATTATTTGTGGATCATATCCAGAGGGCGATGTTCCAGAGAATCTCTTGATATGGATTGGCGGGTGTGTGTCTATCTCCCTTGGGTCCTTAGCTGCAAGGACACCTGGAACTGAAACGATTGAACCTAGCAATATTAACGCGACAAGTGAGAATAGAAATACAGAAGAATGTACCATAAGAGTCATCGACTGAATCTAGATTTAAAAGGATTACTCATCTTGGAACTCACCTGCAGTCAACAAAATCGATCCCAACTTTTAGAATCACAGCCAGTCAGTAGTTTTGAATGACGTTATTCAATATGGATAGCATATTCTGATCATCATTTTGGCCTCTAGCCAAAAATCAATTTATTTTAAAAAATCAGAGACAAGTTTTTGAAATTCTGGATCTGGTAGTTCCTTTCTTTTTTGTGCAAGAAGGGCAGCATCGTCACCTACGGTATATCTCAGATTGGGGTTAGGTGATGTAACTGCATCTAGTATCACTTCAGCAACCCTAGTAGCAGGGGTGCCATTTTTTACAATTGAGCTCAGGGAACTTTCAAATTTCTGCATGCTATCATAATATGGCGAACTTGAATTCCGGCTTTTTTGTGCCACCATCATGCCGGCGTCAAAATTGGTTTTAATTGCTCCAGGTTCTATTATTACTACTTTTATTCCAAATTGTTCAAGATCATATGAGATAGATTCGCTCAAGCCCTCAACCGCAAATTTTGTTCCTATGTAGGGAGACGACAAAGGCAAAGCCATTTTCCCACCTATGGAGCTAACATTTACAATAATGCCGCTTTTTTGTTCTCGCATTGTAGGCAAAACGGCTTGGGTCACCCTTATCAGACCAAAGACGTTTGTTTCATACTGTGCTTTAATTTCATTCATGGACAAATCCTCAAGAGAGCCTATCAGACCATAGCCTGCGTTGTTTACCAGAACGTCAATTCTTCCTGCATCAGACTTGATTGTTTTGATTGCATCGTTTACAGATTTTTCATCTGTAACATCTAGTTTTACAATATGCAGTGGAAGTTTTTCTTTTTTTGCTACATCTGAAAGTGGTTTTGCTTTTTCTAGGTTCCTCATTGTGGCATATGTCTGAAAGCCATTTCTTGCAAGTGCAAGCGCAGTTTCGTATCCTATCCCGCTTGAGCTTCCAGTAATGATGGCAACTTTTTGGTTTGTCATTTTTGTATGTTCGTTTTACGCCTTTATACTATATAACCATAGAAGGGATTTTTTGGAAAGCAAATTAACTATTGGTAAGTGATAGATTTGATCGCCTTACATGTAGGCTAAAAATGGAGAGTTCTTGATCTTTCATGATGTAAGAAATTCAGAATGTCTCATTCAAAATTAAAGCGGTCCCGGGGGGTTACTGTTAGAACTGTTGTAGTGGGCACCAGCCACTATTTTTTATCTAAATTTCATTCTGTAAAAAATTATTAGCGATGTGATGCTGGTTATCAATACAATGGTTGCGTAAGGAAATTCAGGTACAGGTATCGTGTTTTGTTCTGCAAAGGTCCATTTGTTACCGTCAAATTGCCAAGTTCCGGAATCGTTGTAGATATCAGTCAACGAGGGGGTGGACGTTGTGTACGGCTTTCCGTCATAATAGTATGAAACTTGTATGGTCATGTTAACTGGTTTAAATGCAAGGGTTCCCTGCCAATAGCTGTTAGAGAGTGCAAGTGTGCACTTTGCATGAGGCCCAAGCAAAGGACTCCCACCCATGCTTCCCTGTGTACCTGTCGCCGAGATAAGTTTGAAACCAAAATATTGCAGCTGGACAGTTTTGTTTTGTGTATTATACAAGTCAAACCATTGTGAACCAGACGAGACAGATTCCATCGAACCTGCAAAGCAGTTCTGGTTTGTACCGCTGGTATACTGGTGAAGCGGCTCACATGAATTGCCAGAAATATATGAACATTCAACTTTGCGGTTCGGAATCAGGTTTGTGAGGCAGCTATGCTCCGGATGAACCGCAGGCTGCGACGTACATGTCATGTTGTCTGGTAGAAACTGGAACTGGCTTGCAAGCTCCACCTGACTTAATATTACAGGTGGGCAACATGGGGGCCATTCCGGAGGGCTCAAGTTTTTTATTGTTGTATGTGTTACAGTAACACTTTTGTTTTCTGCTACAAATGAATCTGGTTCTGCTATTGAGCTTGCGCTGTTAAACGTTAATACTCCAAGTACGACGACTACTAGCAAAAGTAGATTCTTCGTAATATGGGACACACTACTTGAACTTAATATGTTGTATCTTTGTTCTAGTTTTTCAAGCATGTTCCAGCTATAACAGTTGTAGCAAGTCTCTTTGAACTCGTCAGTTTCTTTAAAAATAAAATCTACGGGCCCGGGGGTTACCGCCACAACAGTTGTAGCGGGCACCTGTCCCTGATTTTTTTAAAAGAAATTTGAAAGCCTAGCATCATTATCTATTTCACAGCCCATGAGAGAAATTCTGGGCAACCTTGACTTCAACCACTTTTGACATTTTGCCGTCCTCAAATATATCTAGGGAGCTTCCATTGCTAAGTTTGAAGTATACACCTACACCATTTATCACAAAATTACTACAAGT
>JAJPKL010000008.1 GCA_021323705.1 Nitrososphaerota archaeon | reverse complement strand
GTGGAATGCATTGTGGTAGATATATTTCCAAGAAGTGATCCTTAGCTTTTTCTATTAACTCAACTTGTCACTATGGTAAAATGGGTTGGAATTGTGCCCAACCCTCGATTAAATACATTTTTGGTACAACTTCAAAACATATTCTAACTATTTGTAATAAATACATGTAGTGAATTTTGAAAAAATCCAACCCAGTCTTGTTGTATGATGTCATCTACCACCATACAACAAACGGATCGGGATGAAGTCATAACGATACGTCGTTATATGTTATCTGTAATTTTACAAGATAAGTAAATTGGTACATTTACGGAATGAACCAGTGAATAGTTAATTTAGTTCTAGAGATATGGCGCCATTCAATTACATACCGGATTGTTTTTGCAGTGAAGATGAGCGCCATCTAAAATTGCACTCCCAAGATCGGCACTCTTCAAGTCCACCCCATCAAAGTTTGCATTAGTAAGGTTTGCGCCACCTAATCCCGTATCTTGAAGTGATGCCCCTCTAAAGTCAGCTCCAGACAAATCAGAATTCATGAAAAGAACACGATCAAGATTGGCTCCCTTTAATATGATGTTGTGTAGGTCTGCCCATCTCATCGTACTGTCATGAAGTATTGCTCCAGTTGCATTTGTGTTTTCCATTATTGCGTAGTTGAAATCAGAAAACTGAACATCCGTGTTTACCATACTTGCTCCCGACAAGTCTGCACTTGTAAAGTCGACGTTTGTGGCCTCAACATAGTTTAAAGTAGCATTTTCGAGGTTTGTTTGGAGCAGATATGCTTTCAATAGGTTAGCATGTGACAAATCAGTCCCTGCAAGATTTGCGTTGTTTAGATTTGCGTGACTGAGGTATGCGCCAGAGTAGTCGCATCCATGCCAGTCAACATGTGGAAAGTTCTTATCATTACAGTTTTTGGCTTGTTGTGTGACAGTAGTGGCCGGTACAGTCATGCTTGTGGTTGTATTTTCTTTCGATGACAAGCTGGTGAGAAGCTTATGTATAGACTGCATAAACTGGGCATCGCTCATGTTTCCTGAGAGCCATAGGTTGTCATCATCTTTGAACCATTGCGGGATTTTTTGTTCTGTATCAGCATGAGCATAATTGACCTCCAAACTAAAACCCAAAACTAGTACCCCAAGAACTACAATGTAAAGTATTTGTGTTACTTTGAAATTCATAATATCTAAAATTCCGCATCAACGGATAATAAGCAACATGGTACATTTGACAATTGTACTAGATATCATACACAAAAAGATGCAAATGGCAATTTCCGTATAACTTTCAAAAGATTTGTGTTGAATTTTAGTGGTGTTCACTTTACTGCCTTTTAGAATGTTTTGGCATGCACGTCAAGAAGATGTTGTCTGATTTTTTCTTGATAATGCCATGACAGCGATTATTATGCCAGACGCGCCAAGTCCTATTCCAACCATGCTTATCATGTATAATCTGTCAGTAGCATCCTTCTGATCCTGAATTGATTTGGCTGCTGCCTGATAACTCTGTGCCGCGGTATTTACACTATTTTTTGCGTCAGTGATATCATTCGTAAGTTGGTTTACTATGTTGCCAAGTTGTGCACTGATTGCGGCGTTATCGCCTCCGCCTGAACTACCTCCGGTTTGTGGGAAGCTTATCGTATCAATACTGTCCACTTGATCAAGTGGAATTTCGGCATCTACTGCCTGTCCCTCTACCGTACCACTTAGTACAAGAGCGTATGTTCCAGTCTTTGTCGGTACAATAGAAGATAGGTATTGTCCGTTAGTTGTCGGGCTTGGAAGAAAATCAACAGGTTTTGTTATCGTGCCAAATTTAACCGATGTCTTTAGATTTGCCAGTGCATTTATCACTGGTTTTCCAGTATCAACATGAGAGCCTTTTACTACAGTGACTTGAATTGCATTCATCTGGCCTGTAAGTGCTGGTTCATTATTCCATCCAACTTCTACAATGTATTGCCCAAACGATCTACTGATGTGTGCAGAGGCTTGCTGAGGATGCATAGGGAAAAACGAGAAGACAGAAAGACCAAGAATGCAGCATACTACCAGAACTATTATCCTAGAATTCAATGATTATCACCATGTCAAGAGTATATTTATTTCAAGTTGGCTCTGAACCTAGTAATTACTACTACTCCAATTATTGAAACCAAGGCAAGAAGAACCGGCATTGGAAATTCTGGAACTGCATTTGCTCCTGTGTTCATAGTCATTAGAGGTAAGTTAAATGCGCTGATTAGAGCGGGATGAATATTCAAGTGAACTGTTGTCATTACGGTTTGAGGATCTGCCTTGTTGTTTATTTCGTCTATTAGTTTGGCTAGATTGTCATCGGCCTTTGTTACAAAGGCCGATGTACCTGATGGCGCAATTGGTACCACATTCTTGTCAAAGTAGTCCTTTGCAGCCTGTGCATGTATCTGGGCACTGTGATATGCAGCAATTTCTACTATGTTCTCCCCACCAGATTGCATTCCCGACATTTGTACAAGATGTATTGGAACACCCGTGTCTTGAGAGTATGACGTACCCATTTTCATTCCGGACATGTTGGACCCCACATTAGTTGAACTCATTCCCTGCAACTGTGACATGTTGTTTAGGTCCACCGTACTGTTTATGGCATCGCCATACGATTCTAGTGCTTCACCTATAATGTCAGTTACCGCAAGAGCTTGAACTGTAGCATTTTGCATCTGGTTTTTGTCTATTCTTACGGTAATTCCTTCATCAAGGTAACCGTTTAGGGTATCGATATCTTGTTTAATGGTGCTAGCATCTGGATTTGATTTCTGCGCGTCTGTAAGAACCGAATTTAAGCTATCGGGGATCTCTTTTGCAAGCAATTGATTTCTCTCACCCATTTCCTTTGTGTCATTATCATTCCAGTATTCACCAATCTTGTCAACATGCCAGGATACTGCATCAGAGTTTGATAGATCCATCTGCAAAGCCTGAAGTTCTGCTTTCAGGTTTGCCACTTTACCAAGAAATTGAGAGCTCTCATCTCCCCCAAAATTATGAGCATATGCAGGATGTGTATACACCAAACCTGCAGTTAAAATTAATGCTAACGATAATGCGGCGACTTTATTTTTCATATAACAAATCTTTTTTACAATACTTTAAAAACTTTCTAGTACAAATACCGATGTTCTTGAAATTTATAATTCATCGTTTACATATAGCATCAAGTTCGTCAATTGTACCATTTTTTGAGCAAGAGACAAATAGGAACTCAAATCTTTTAGAAATGTAAATCATGAAAAACGGATTCAAGGTTTTACTTGCCATAGCGTCAATTTCGATTTCAGTTGTTTTTTTTGTTTCATATATGCCTGATGCCTCTGCTCACGCACTAATACTAAAGAGCAATCCCACTCCATCCCAGTCACTTTCTTCACCACCTGCAAAGATTGATGTCTACTTTACTGACCCAGTAGATATACGGTACAGTGAGATAAAGGTTCTAGATCCAAATGGGAAGGAGATAGAAAATCATGATCTGAAATACATCAACAGTGACCAGAGCGGTCTTGGTGTAACCCTTCCTGCAGGGTTACCAAATGGTGTTTACACAGTGAGCACCAAAGTTCTTGATCAGACAGATGGTCATGTTACAGAAAACGGGTTTGTCTTTGCAGTGGGAGTTGCAGCCCCACAGCCTACTGCAAAATCAGGTGTAAGTTATTCTGACGTAATCTCCATACCGGATACGATTGCGAGGTTTCCTGCACTCATAGGCCAAGTAATAGTTGTCGGAGTTGCGTTTTCAACTCTTTGGTTATGGAGCCCTATTTCTAGAATTGCTGGAATTCAGCAGAAGCTTGTTGAAACAAGGCGCAAGATAGACAACAGAGCAACGATATTGATTCTAATAGGTGCCATCATCGTCTTTTCTTCAGGTTTTGGCATGATTGCAGCTGTGGCATATTCTATTCATGCAGGATTTGCAGACGCAGTTGCAACCAAATTTGGTCAAATGTGGATAGTACGGATGATAGCCTCGTCCATACTGTTAGGTTTATCACTTGTTTTTTACTTTCAACAAAGAAAATCAAATTCCATCCTCTCGAAATTCCAAACATCCTCAATACTTGGTGTCGGTATAGCGGTACTTTCGACCACCAGTTTGATAAGCCATGGAGCAGCGACGGGAGAATTTGGCACACTGTTTCTTGATTTCATACATAACGTGGCGGCCTCATTTTGGATAGGTGGCATCATCTACATCGATTACATCATAATAACAAAATTAAAACAAATCCAGGATGAAGGACTTTCATCATCCATATTATCAATTGTAATACCAAAATTTTCAACGGTGGTTCTATTCATTTTAGGTGCAGTTGTGATCACAGGCCCCTTTTTGTTATTCTTGCTTGAGAGCAACCTTGCCTTAACACTTGTATCTATTTATGGAAAGATACTGATCATCAAACTTTCACTTGCCGCAATAATGATTGCCGTAGGTGCCTACCACCAGATTGCAATACACAGACATGCTTTGAGAAATGTAATTTCATCTAAGGTAGGCAATACAATAATCAAGCAATCTGGGTCATCTGTGCTGTCAAAGTTTGGAATAAGCGCAAAGATCGAGTCAGTGGCAGGAATACTTCTGATAGTGGCAGTGGCGGCTTTAGTTAACTCTGGACTACCGGCTACAGAATATCAAGACATTTTACAGGTTCAACAATCCACCTCTCTTGCCTTTGCAAGCTCAGACAGCCATCCAAACTTGTTTACGGATACAAGGTTTGTAGAAAACGGTAGCAGAGTAGTTCTTGGAATCGATCCTTATTTTGTGGGGACAAACGACATTACAGTGTCATTTCTTGATTCAAATCGAAACCCAGTGGATATACAATCGGTCTTGTTGGAGCTTACTCAGGTTGACAAATCAGTTGGCCCCATTACTGTCGATATGAAGCAGGTTTCTAAAGGAGTGTATTCTGCAAGGACAGACTCGCTAACAATACCTGGTAACTGGCAAGCACATGTTGAAGGTGTTCCTAGTGCAGCCGGTTCACTGAGTCTTGTTGCAGATTACAGCCTTTTAGTAAAACCTCAACCAAGTAAGATTTCTGCCACCGTACAAGAGTACAAGATCGATAACCAAAGCATGCCGTTGTATCCAGTCTATGATGAAAAAAGAAATGTCGTGTGGGCAGGTGACAGTGCAATCAAAAGTGGAAAGTTAATAGAGTTTAACTTGGATTCAAAAAAATATACACAGCACAAGATCGACGGAACCAATATTATCACTTATTCAGTTTTAGATTCATCCGATAACCTCTGGTATGTTGATCCCCTATCAAAGATAATAGGACATTTCAACCCAACAGACAACTCCAACAAGATTTACAGTGTTCCAACAAACGGTAGCCTTTCCGGCCTAGCATTGGACAATGAGGGCAATGTGTGGTTAACCGTCTCGACCACTGACGATGTGCTGAAATTCAATCCTAGTACCAACAAATTTACTTCCATAAAACTAGCCATTGGTAGTACTCCCCTTAATATCATAGTAGACAAGTCAAGTGATCAGATATGGTTAGCCGAGAGTGGCACGGGCAAACTAGCAAGAATAAACCAAACAAGCAGCAAAATCACAGAGTACGCTCCTGGCAAAAATGATACGCTAGCAAGTCCAACTGCCCTGTTTATGGATCAGTCTAGCGGCAAGATCTTTGTTACAGAGCATGATGGCGCATCCGTTGCAGTCTTTGACCCTCTTCTAAAGAGTTTTACCAGATACAAGCTTGATGCACAAGGACTTCCATTTGGAATGGCCTTTGATAAAAATCATGATCTTTGGATTGCACAACACACGCTAGATAAGATCATAGTATTAGACCCAAGGACTGGCGATAAAAATGAGTTTAACATACCGACCAGTTCTTCTTTTACCCAGTGGATAACGAATGATGGTCAAGGAAACATAATCATATCGGAGCAAAGAGGCAATGGACTTGGCATAATTACCACCACAGCAAGTCCTGCATCACCAACACAGTCAAGCCAGTCCGCCGAATCAGTCATTCCAAACCTTGGATTTAGTTATGCAGATGTTGTCGCTCCAGTCGTGGCTGCATGTCTTGCCGGCATAGCATTTCTTTATACTAGAAGCGTCATCGATCTGAAGAAAAGTATGAAACATTCAAGAGAGGTTCATGGATGAACCACAGATTTGCTTGCAAATTCAACATATGGTTCAAATTAGTTTAGAATTTGTACCACTTGATTTAAATCTCTTTTTGGCCAATTTTAATTGTGTTCCGCCCCCAGACATTATTTGAAACCAAGTCAACACTGTTGAGTATTATAATATTCTCGCTTATTGCAGCTCTGTCAATACCCGTCATTTTACCACACATATTTCAAGAGTACGAAGTATTCCATATTCTCTTACACATAGGCGGTATAGGTTTTGCCTCATTTCTTACAGTAGTAGCTGCAGTAGCATACCACAGGATCAAGACTCGTAGAATGTTGTTTACCACCTTTGCATTTGGCACTTTTATCTTGTCAGAGGTATTTTCATTAATAGACGCAGCATGGCAGTCCAAGTACTATTTTTGGGACTTTTCATCTGCAGAGATAGGCCATCTTGTGATGTTCTGTACATTGCTAATGTTTGCGCTAAGTGTATTTAGGAGAGATTAGGATGGATAGAGTCACTCAGATAATCAGCGTTATTGAAAAAAATCCAGGCATCAAATTCCGGGAGATAATGCGTGAAACCGGAATGAAAAATGGTGTTCTTGGATATTATGCGGCCAAGCTTGAAAGGGAAGGAACCGCAAGGATAGAGCGTACACCCGGTCAGACTAGATTCTACCCACCTGGCGTGTCAGATGAGGAAGTGTTGCTCATAAAAAACCTCAGACAAGAGACTCCAAGGCAGATACTTGCTTCTTTGCTATATCATGAGGCATTATCGTTTAGCGAGTTAGTAGAAAAGACAGGCAAGTCCCAGGCAACTGTATCCCTATACCTATCACAGGTCACACGTGACAGCCTAGTTGAAAGCAAGATTGTCAATTTCAAGAAAAAATACTATGTCAGGGATGCAGCTAAATTAAGAAGCATAATCTCCAAATACCATCCAAATCTGATCGAGAGTTCAGCCGACCGCCTTGCAGATACTTTCTCATCATTGTAATACAATGCAGCTAATGTGCCACCACATTACAAATCACATCTTGGGAGTAAGGTTTAGAGTTTATTTAGTGTCTAACTAATGCGTAAAATGAGCGATACGTTGTGAAGTCAATCTATTTTTTGTATGCTGTTATATTCGCGTCTTTGTTTTTCTTTGTCACAAAAGCTTATGGAGACGGACTTGCAAGTGAGACTCTTCCCCCTTCACTGATAGGAAAGATAAATGTCACGTTGTCTATTGGCTCTACACCTTTTTTGATTGACAATAACCATGCAGGAACACAGCTAAATCTCGTACTCATGGATGCAACTACACAGCAACCTATTCCAGACGCAACTCTTGCAATCTCCTCATTCAAAGGTCAGACTGCTGTGTTTGGGCACATATTCAAAAGTGATAGTGGAAATTTCATTTTGAGTTTTTACCCCCAGCAGTCAGGAAATACCACGTTTAGCGAACAGGGAGGAGTGCTCTCAGGACTCTTTGGCCAATCTAGCGGAAATTATGACATAAAGGGCCCAGTCTTCAACTCAGGAGGCCTGTATCGATTCAAAATCGAGGTAATCACCATGGGAGCATATAATAACCAAGTCAGCAAGACGTACAACGCTGGGATTTCAATTCCAGAGTACGATAACCTTACAATAAATGATCCTAACTACGGCACCAACCAGATTCAGATAATCGGGTATTACGACCAGCTCCACAATATCAAGTATGACCCAGCTAAGCAGTTCATCAACTTTACAATGCCTTTTGATTGGTCGCAGAAAAACATTGGGCAGCTCACAGTAGTCCATCAAGAGATAAGAATTCCAAGAACGCTTGGGAGCTTGGTAGTTACCAAATATGACGCATATGTAAACAACATCAAGATACCTGACAAGCTAATCTCAATTGACGACTATTCCATGGATGCCTACAGGATAGTACACCTAATACTATACAAGCCGGATGTGCAAAAGCTCTTCTCAGACCAGAAAGACCTAGGTCAGCAAATGAGCTTTGCGTTGAGGCCAAGCAATGAGAACACCTTCCCAATAGTACAGTTTACAAGAAATGCCCAGTACAAAATAGCGCTGAGTTGGAATCCACCAAAAATTCTGGCTGGAAATACAACACAATTCAACTTTAAGGTAATGGACCCTTATACCACAAATAAAACGGTAAGCTCAATCTCCTATGACTTTTCAGTGCTGGAAGGAAGAAATGGCGTCATATACCACCAGGTGGGAAGGACTACGGATTCAAGCAACGGAGATAGTATCAGCGTCCCGTTTCCTGCAAATTATACAGGTTCTATTACAATTGCGTTTGAAAATCTAAACGGCAGTAGCTTTGCGTCAACTGAATTTCCTGCTACCGTAAGCAATCCGGCTACAAATTCCGCGCCTCAAGTAGGCACCCAGTCTACAGTGCCCGAGTTTCCGTTTGCATCAATCATGATACTTGTAGTTGTGTTTGGATTGATGGTATCGATAACAAAATTCAGGCCCTTCAAGTAAAGAATTATCCCTTCATGCCATAGCCAACCAAGACAGAATAGCACCCAAGGCCGCAATCTTCACATATTGGCTTCATTGATTTGTTTTCCGCGCTGCCTATACAGCAAGGCATCTTTTCTCGCCCCATATGATCTACTGATATGATTGCCCAGGTAGGGCAGTCTATAGGTGTAGTGCCCTTTCCGCCCCAGTTTCTCTTCATCAGCTCAAGCTGGCTGTCAGGGTTAATGATATAGTCTTTGTATTTTTCCTTCATTGATATGATTTCATCAACTACCCTAGTTCGTTCTTCGCCAAAAGGAAGCCAGAGAGGATCGTTTTTCATAAAAGGCGTGTGGAATTGGAATCCAATTTTGTTTGAATAGTCAGACCACTCCTCAATGACATTTTTTACAGTTTTGTAGTTTAGTGCGTTTATGGTCATGGTGATCCAGATATCTTTGTATGCAAGCTTGCCGTTTTTTTCCACATAATCAACGACATTCTTTCGTGTCCTATCCCAAGCACCGTTGCCTCTAATCTTGTCATGAATCTCTTTTGTTCCGTCAATAGATATCCAGTAAAAGTAAAGATCCTCGTATCGCTTCAACGGAAGCGTGCCGTTTGAAACAATGCATATTCTCTTTGGAAACTCTTTTATGAATAGTTCAATCACGTCTGGCCTCATGGTTGGCTCTCCACCTACAAGCGTGATGATGAAAACATGGTTTTTCTTGAATTTTTCATCGATTACTTTTTTCCACTGCTCTACTGTGAGTTCTTCGTTTTCCTTTCTGTTTAGCCACCAGTAGCAATGTTCGCAATGAAGGTTGCAGACATTTATGATGTCAGCAGAACCGTAAATTGGGCTTCGCTTGTTAAATAATCTGTACGCTGCAAATTTGGTAAATATGTGAAAGTAGGCAGGGGTTTCTTGCATTATTTGCCTAAAACCCCTTCCCATTATTTCCATGACCTTGTGTACAGTCCATGCCTTAAAAGATGTTCTTATTTAGTCCAGATATCTTCCGATATAGGATCTGCTAAAGATCGGTATGCATCTAGTTAGCGCACATTAGCGTCGTAGTACATCGGATCTTGTCCAGCCTACGAATGTTTGCAATTATTGTCTGGCGTATCTCGTCAACGTTTGCCGATTGGATCTTGACTAGCACATCATAGTTCCCAAATACGCCTACTACTTCTTTGACTCCTTGAATTGGCTTTATCTTTTCAATGATTGAACTTTCTGACCCCATCTCACAGTTTATCATTACATATGCAGTTTCCAACCCATAATAATACGCAGTTATAGTATATGAAATTTTTATCAATAGGCCGTGTACCGTAAAAATAAAAAAAAGTTAGGAGCTACTGCGCTCCAATCAAGAAAATGACATCAACACTGGTTGTTATATCTTGGTTTGATGTGAATATTGGTGTCTGCACCATTGGAGCGGCAAGTCCCAACTTGCTGTAGACCGGCATTGCCTGCGGCATGGTAAATCCAGACAAGTTTACGGATTTTACACCAATTATTTTCTGCCCAAGCGGAGCCAATGCTTTTTGGGCTTTGGACTGGGCATCCAATATAGCATCACCTATCAAGCTGTTTTGAACACTTTGCTGCTTTGCAGGCGAGAGTGTAAACGATACGCTGTCCACCCTGTTTGCTCCTGCTCCAACTGCGGTGTCAAGTATATTGCCTGCTAGTCCAAGTTTGGTCGTTTTGATGAGCAGTGTGTTTGACACCTTGTATCCAACAAATACGCTTTTGTATTCGTTGTATGGAGGATACTGACCGGTGTTGTTGTAAACAGGCTGTATTGTGAAATTAGTGGTACTAATTTCAGAGTTTGTGATGTTAAGCTTTTGGATTGCAGTTGCCGTGGCGTTCATTGCTTTGGCATTTTGTGTCATTGCATCTTTTGCACTAGTTGCTTGTGTATCAACCCCTAGTTGTATCACTACAAGATCTGGAGATACTGTTGTAGTTGCAGTTCCAGTAACTGAGGTTGTATTCTGTTCTGGCGGAAAATAATACGTGGTCTGTGCATATGCTTTGTAGGCTGAACCATGCATTCCCACAAACATGGTTGTTGATACAATCGCAATTGCGGCAATTGCTGTCAAGATTGTTGTTATTCTATGTGTCATTGCACTGTATTGAATGCTAGCTCTTATAGGCTTTGATTAAATTTGAATTTAACACAATTTTATGCAATAAATCTTTGGGATGTTTTACGTGTGAGATTTTATCTTTCCATTCAACACAAAAATCTAGCTTGCACTTTGTGCTGATTTTTTGTTTTTTATCCTTTGTGCTAGTTTTATTCCAAAAAATACAGTACAAAAGATAGCCCAACCACCAAGTAATGCTACCAAGACTATCATAGGCTCACCTGTAAAGATAGATTGTTCCGGTTGTGGGGCAGAGCCAACCAACGGAGAGGCTTTGAGTGCAGCATGCATTGCGGGCTCTGGCGCGGTCTCTGGAACGTACGGCACTTCTTGTGGAAGTTGGCTTTTTTCTGCAACATAGATTCCAGAAGCACCTACCACAAAAGATACAATGCCTGCCATGTAATGACGCAGTCTCTCAAGTACTGTTTCTTTTTTTGAAGCTGCCAGGCTTTTTCCAGACGAGTCCTCTGGAGGGATTATTACAAGTGCTGTCTTGACTGGAGCATAGAATTTCATCTGTTTGTTTTTTTGGCTCATCTCAACCTTTTCAACCTTGATGAGCCCTACATCCAGAAGCCTATTTACGTGCCAGTTGACTAGTGGCAGCGATATCTCAAGCGCCTTTGCAAGCTCGTTTGAGCTTGTCACTCCTTGAGATATCTTTCCAAATATGGCCCTACCTGTGTCATTTGCAAGTTCTTCCCCTATTATTTTGATTCTCTCGTCTTCAGTGCTAATTACCTCAAGGTACTCCTCAGGCTTTATAGTAAGATCAGGTTCTTTATCACTTGCCGACATACCTATACCTTCCAATTCCCCTTAAAATTTCTTGGCGATATGTTTCACTGACAAGTTGTACACAATTTTTAATTTTCACCAGATCGCAAAGATCTGTTTTCTAATCATTTTTGAGACATGTTCCAATTCGGAATCAAAACGAATGCGATTCTTCCACAGTTCTTTAGTAAGCATCCAAGCAAGTATTAGTGTGGATAGCACTCACACACAAGTAGAAAGAGTACTGGTGAGTCTAGCCGTAGAAAAAACTCTATTGCAGATAGGCAGACCAGTTTTTGATAAGGTGGAGAACCTGTTTCGTGAAAAATACCGCTGTACCATAATGGATGCCTATGACCACCCCCAATATCTAACTGAGATCTTAAAAGAGGTGTTCGGCAAATCGCATGTAGAGGTAATAAACTCCATTAGGGAGTTTCTGACCAATTTCAAGTATGAGTATCCAATAGAAGCGTTTATCGAGAAGATAAACAAGTAGATATCTATCTGTCAGACATGCTCCACTTGTCTTCTTTATCCACCTTTAGTATACGCTCAGTTGGAATATCACGGTGATCCTTTCCAAGATGTGTCGTATACTCTAAAAGACTCGTAAATTTCTTATTGCAAACTGGGCAGTCCTTCTCAAATCCGGTCATAGATTAGCACAAAGTGGGATATTTTTCTATTTTAAGTTATTCTAGTTTATCAGGTTATAATTTCCCAAACTCATCTTCGTCAGAATATGCACGCTCTGCATGTTCTTGGATGTCAAGTCCTGCCTCCTCCACTTCGGGTGAGACTCGAATTGGAATTAATACTTGAAGCACTTTTAAGATTGCCCATGTTCCGCCAAACCCCATAAGCACCGCTATCCCCACTCCTATTGCCTGAGATTCAAGCTGGTGCAGATTTCCAAACAGTGCACCGTTTACGCCAGCGTGATTTACTATCGAGCTTGCAAACACACCTACAAGCAAAGAGCCAAGTATTCCAGCCACTCCGTGCACAGAACCTATGTCTAACGCATCGTCAATCTTCCATCTTGATTTGAAGAGTGGAACTGTAAATGATGATGCAATTCCGCATATTATTCCTATAACAAACGCATATTCAACGCCGACATAACCAGATGCAGGAGTAATCCCTGCAAGGCCCGCAACGGCGCCATTAATTGCAGCAATTACGCTTGATTTCTTTGTTCGTATCCAAAAGACTACTACCCATATCAGTGCAGAAACAGCAGAAGCAATCTGCGTATTTATGATTGTAAGACCAGAGGTGCTTCCTGCAGAATATGCACTTCCTGCATTAAATCCAAACCACCCAAGCCAGAGAAGTGAAGAGCCGAGTACTGCAAGTGGGATGCTGTGTGGAACCATTATTCCAGGTCCAAAGTTTAGTCTCCTTCCAAGTACAAGCGCTGCTGCAATTCCGCCAACTCCGGTAGTTGTGTGAATGATTATTCCGCCCGCAAAATCAACTACACCTAGACTATGCAACCATCCGTTGCCCCAGATCCAGTGAACAAGTGGGTAGTAGATCAAGCCGCTCCATGCCACGATAAACAAAATGTATGCACTAAACTTCATGCGTTCTGCAACGGCACCAGTGAGAATCAGTGGTGTGATCACTGCAAACATCATCTGAAACATGGCAAAGAGAACACCTGGAATCATCGGAGCGTATTTTAAAGAGTCATTTTGTGGCACTCCTTTGAGAAATGCCCAATCTAGATTTCCTGTAATTCCCTCACCCGTATCAGGTCCAAACGTTAGACTAAATCCAAATGTAAACCACATTACACTTAACAGTGCAAGACCAAAGAAGATCTGCATAAAGACAGAGACAGCGTTTTTTCTTCGTAAAAGACCTGCTTCAAACATTCCAAGTGCAGGAGTCATGAGCAAAACTAAACTTGAAGCTATCATGACCCATGCAGAGTCTCCAGTGTCTATCGGCAAGATGAGATTAACTCACTTTACCACTATTAATCGGTTTCTTAGAAAATCATGAGACAGATTTGGTGTGTGAGAGGTTCAGTCATCCAATCTTGACGCGGTTTCCAAACTTTCCCTCCATGATTATCTCGTCAAGAGGCTTTCTATCACTTGGAGTCTCACGTTGTTGTAACTCTGGCGAGAGTCTTTCTTTTGGAGCCTTTTTCCCTATTGCCACCATTGCCATCACTTCATACTCATCTGGTATTTGTAGATCTTTTTTGGCCTTGTCATAATCAAATCCTTGCATTGCATGAGTCACAAGCCCTTGTGATGTTGCCTGTATTGCAAGATTTTCCCATGCAGCGCCGGTATCAAACTGGTGCGTAACTGATGGCTTGCCATTATATTCAAACGTCTTGTGCGATATGATTACGGCCAGAACAGATGCATTTGCGCACCATTGCTTGTTAAAGTCTCCTAGTAAGTTAAACAACAAATTCCAGTGCTTTGAATTTTTCTTTGCGAAGATAAACCTCCACGGCTGGTTGTTGTACGATGACGGAGCCCATCGAGCTGCCTCAAAAAGTGCATAAAGATCATCATCTCTTAGATCCTCGCCACTAAATGACCGCGGCGACCATCTGTTTAGTATATTTGGATTAATTTCATATCTCGGTTTTCTTATTTTTTGAATTTCTGAATCAATCATGAGTATGGTAAGTTTCTTTTGTACTTAAGTATGACATTGTCTTGTCTTGGAAAAAAATACGTGTCTACAAATTTCAGTACTAGTAAGCAGTAAACATAGAAATAAAAAAATTAATTTTTGCTTCATGGCTTTTATCGGTTATGGAAAAATTTTAAAATTATGAGACCAATATTTGCGTAATGGAAAAACATAGCGGTAAAATGTCAATACTAGACAAAATGCATGATCATTTTCTACATATCGCACCACGATACGGGAAGCTTAGAACAACAGACATTGGCCCAATTACTTTCATTGCAAATAAGATAAGAGACCTTCAACACATACAGGCCGCAGACATTGGGTGCGGTACGGGCCGATATGGACTCAAATTAATTGAACATGTAGGAGAAAAGTGCCACCTATTTTGTGTTGATAACAACATGGAGATGCTAACACATCTAAGAAAGTACTTTTTGGAACATCATGTTACAAACTTTACACCCATACGCAGTGATTCACATAAGATACCGTTGCAGACAGATTTGCTTGACTGTGTCATGTCATTTAACGCGATACACCACTTTTCATTATCAAACTTTCTCAGAGAATCTTCTAGAATACTAAAGAATAATGGGAAGTTGTTTGTCTATACACGTCTTCGAGATCAAAATGCTAAAACTATCTGGGGCATGCATTTTCCATCATTTGCCAAAAAGGAAAACAGGTTGTACGAGCTTGAAGAACTAAAGTCAGCCTTTGAAAAAGATCCTAATCTCAATATCAACTCGGTTAAACTATTTGAGCATCACAGAGTATTTCCACTAGAGAGGCTTGTGGAACAAGCAAAGAATCATCACTATTCTACTTTCAGGCTCTACAAGAAAAACGAGTTTAAAGAGGCTCTGCACAAGTTTGTTCAAAACATACTAAATCACTACGATGATCTTGACAAGATAACGTGGAAGGATCAAAACACCTTACTTGTAATTGAAAATAACCAGTAAGATGCATAGAAGAACGTACAGAAAATACTATTTTGATAGCAACTTTGATACCGCTTTTACAATGTTTTTCTGGATTCTCTTGTCATACATGTCAGGCATGATGTTATCGTAGTGCAACCTCTTGTTTGGCACAGACATGGCTATTGCTTGTGCGGTGGCAAGCAGTAGTTCCATTGTTATCTTTTTAATTTTCTTATCAAGGATTATTCTCATCAGATGCGGAAATACCAGAGCGTTATTAACCTTGTTTGGATACAGATAGCTCCCAGTTGCCACAATCCTTGCACCGGCTGCCTTTGCAAGATCGGGTTTTATCTCTGGGTCAGGGTTTGTTAGGGCAAAAATTATCGGTTCAGAACTCATCTCTTTTATCATCTTCGGAGTTATCAGGTTGTTTTTTCCTGAAACTCCAATAAAAACATCGGCGTTTCGTAGTGCGTCATACAGCAAACCCCTCTCCCTTTTTGGGTTTGTGATGGAGCCAAGTTCAGTTTTGTACTTGTTCATGTTTTCACGCCTTCCCCTGTAAATTATGCCGTCAGAATCTGTAACAAGTATGTTCTTGCATCCTGCAGCAACAAGCAACTTGCATATGCCATATCCTGCAGAACCTGCACCTGCAACTACCACCTTGATTGATGAGAGTTGTTTTTGGACTAGTTTTAGGGAGTTCAAGAGTGCAGACAGCACCACTACAGAGGTGCCATGCCTGTCATCATGAAAGATTGGTATTGACAACAGTTTTGTAAGATCATCTGAGATCTCAAGCACCTTTGGAGATTCAATGTCCTCCAAGTTTATCGCTCCAAATGCCGGTTCTATTGCACGAATTGCTGTGATTATCTCATCTTTTTTAGTCGTATCAAGACAGATTGGAAATGCGCTCACAGTGCCAAATTCTTGATACAGTACTGCCTTTCCCTCCATGACAGGAAGAGCTGCATACGGGCCTATGTTGCCAAGTCCAAGTATTCTGGTACCATCAGTTACAATTGCAACATTGTTTCCTTTTGAAGTAAGGTCATACTTTTTTTCTGGGTGATGGTAGATTTCCTCACATACGGCGGCAACTCCAGGCGTATAGATTAGCTTTATCTCATTTGGTTTTAGATTTTTTATCTTTCCCGTGACAAGAATTTTCCCCTTTAGCTTCTTGTGTAGTTCTATTGCCTTCCTTGAGTTTCTGTCATATGTCATTATTATCACAACATAGCCCTAGATCATCATTCATCATGATTTGCATATTTTTTGTCAAGTTTGTAAACAATGGTATTTTCGGTCAGGTCAAATTTTACGTTGCATTCAAGTTCCTTGAAGGCAGACTCGTAAAAATATTTGAAATGTTTTGACCATTTAATTCCCATGTCATGGCGCATGATAAATTTGAGTTCGTTTTTATCTTCTAACTGCGTAAAGCTAAATCCTGCGGCCTTTGCTCTGCCACGTAAAATTGATATCCATTCCCACACATCGTATTTTCCTTTCATTGCATACAACATATCTCTTGAGATCATCCTTCCTTTTTCTTCAGCAATGTTTTGTATTACCTTGTCGTCTAGTTTATCAAACCATGCCATGAGTAGCACTTTGGATACAGGTACCCATCCTGACTTGGCCGCCACAAGGTCCCAGTCTACCGCATGCGCCAAAAGTTGGTTTACCAGTGCATTGAGTGTTATCCTTTCAAATGAAGCATGAGATTTTATCTTGTCAAGCACTTCCTTGTCAATCCTAAATGTAACTGTCTTGTTCTTCTCGCCTACAGATTCGTCATCATCCATGTTACATTTTTTCCGTATGCGTACTGATTAATATTGCGTAACGGGGTTCACTAGCACTTTATTGCAATACAGATAACACGTATGAGTAAGATTATGGTGCTTTTGCACCAATAGCGACAATATTGTACATATCAAGATGATTTTTTAACTCATCTGCAAATTGCTTTGAGTGCATCCTCTGGATTAGAGGAGAATGGTCCACATCTTTTTTTGCAATAGCAAGCATTACATTTGAAGAGACCGGCATGGAGACAAATTTCAAGTTGCCTCGCTGTGTTACTATATAGTTCACACCCCCTAGATCTTCATCAAAATCAGACTGCATCGAGTGCTGCAATCGTATTCCCATGCAAAGCATCTCAAGTTTTTGCGGCGTGAGATGAAGCAGTTTTGACGCATGCTCCACTATCCTGCCCTGGGCATTTATCACACCTACATAGTCAAGACCATACGCTAGCAATGAATTCAGACAATACTCTAGATTTTTTTCTTTCATGAGAATATAGATGTCATACTATGCTAAAAGATCGGTGCAATATTACGCACTTGATTGCAATGTGGGAAATCATCACATTGTATTTTCAAATCATTCAACGTGATGCTGCACTACAAGATTATCATAGAATCTAACAGATTTGATGTTGACAAATTCTAGCATTCCATATCTAGACAGTTCACGGCCAAAGCCACTTTGCTTTACTCCGCCAAATGGTATTCTAGGATCAGATGCAACAACATTGTTTACGGTTATGATTCCAGATTCAACCAGTCTTGACAGTTTGTCTGCTTTTTCAAGATCTTGCGTCCATCTGCTCCCACCAAGACCATACTGCGAGCTGTTGGCAAGTCGTATAGCTTCCATCTCATCTTGTACAATTGTAACTGGTGCAATTGGTCCAAATGCTTCTTCTTGCGCTATGCGCATCGCTGGCGTGACATTTCCAAGTACGGTGGGAGTGTAAAAGTATCCCTTGTTTCCAATTCTTTTTCCGCCTGTTAGTATTTGTGCCCCCTTGTCTACAGCGTCTTTGACAAGTTCCTCTATTTTTTCAAGACCGGCAGAATTTACCAAGGGTCCCATATCGGTGCCATCAGATGTTGGGTCTCCCACCTTTAGTTTCTCTGCCTTTTGAACAAACTTTTCAATAAACTCATTTGCAAGATTTTTTGTGACAAAGAATCGCTTTGATGCAATACAACTTTGTCCGCAGTTGATAAAACGACCTTTTACGGCACCTGTAGATGCCTTTTCCACGTCGGCGTCAGAGCAAACTATGAAAGGGTCACTTCCCCCAAGTTCCAAAACACATTTTTTTACTTGAGATGTTGCACGTTGTGCTACCTTTGAGCCTGCCACGTTGCTACCCGTAAACGTTACCGCGTTGACAGAGTCCACAAGTTTTTCTGCCATAGCAGAATCCGCAATTGCTGTCTGGAAGACACCATCAGGAAGTCCTGCTTTTTTGAACATGTTTTCAATCTCTATTCCGCACTGCATTGTAGCGCTTGCAGGTTTTAATACAACGGTATTTCCTGCCATCAGTGATGGTGCAGCAAATCTCAGAGCTTGCCAGTACGGAAAGTTCCACGGCATTATACTACCAATTACTCCCAGTGGCTCAAATGCAATGAAGCTTTTTCTTGCATCTGTGTTTATCGATTCATCATGAAGAAAGGTTGCGCCATTGTCTGCATAAAACTCCATCACCCACGCACATTTTTCAACCTCTGAGAGCGATTCTTTAATGGCTTTTCCCATCTCTTTTGTTGCAGCAAGCGCTAACTGTTGTTTGTTCTTTCGTAATACATCTGCAAAGAGGTTGAGAAAATCAGATCTTCTTTTGATATTTGTTTTCCAGTCATTAAAAGTCTTTTTTGCTTTTTCTATTTTTTTATCTAATTCGTCTTTTGTAATTACGTCATATCGCGCAAGAACTTCTTCTGTTGCAGGATTAATTGTGGTAATTACCATACAAGAGTAAGACAAAACCTAGTATATAATCAAGTCCCCATGGTGCAAATGAATAATTTGCAATCTTGAAGCTTTTAATATTTTGACTGGGGATTACTACCAGATGCAGTCGCTTTCTTCTCGTGAAAAACAAAGTTTACAGTTTGAAACGGTTCTGATATTACAAGGCGGGGGCTCCCTTGGCGCATACGAATGTGGAGTGTACAAGGCATTGCACAGACATGGGATTGAATTTGATATAATTGGTGGAACATCTATTGGTGCAGTAAACGCTTCAATCATAGTAGGAAGCAAGAGTGATGAGCCTGCAAAGGCACTAGAAGATTTTTGGTTAGATTTAGCAGAAGGTATCACTCCTCCTGGGCTCCCAAACGACATAAGACCTTATTTTGCCGCGATGAACTCTGCAATTTTTGGCAACCCCAAAGTGTTTTTTCCAAAATGGTTCTTTCCAAGCACTGACTATTTCATGCCATACTTTTGGCAATATCTTTACGATATAACCCCGCTCAAAAACACCTTAAACCAGTATGTCGATTTTCAAAAAATTCGAAACCCCCAAAGGCCAAGACTGGTAGTAACATCAACTGATGTACAGAATGCCAAGCCGTCTGTTTTTGACAGCAAATATGACAAGATTGAAGCAGAGCACGTGCTTGCCAGCGCTGGATACCCCTTCTACGGAATATCATGGACAATGAAAAGCGGCAAGTATCTCTGGGATGGGACGCTTTTGAGCAACACTCCACTCCGTGAGGTGATAAATGCGTCACCAAAACACGACAAAAAGGTCTACGTCGTAGACCTCTTCCCAAAAATGCAGGCCGAGATTCCAAACAACATGTTTGAGGTCTGGCACAGGGCAAGAGACATCATGTACGCGGACAAGACGGAGCACAACGTCCACATGTCAAGGATAATAACGCGTTACCTCAAGTTGATTCGGGAAATGCATGATATGATCAGCTCTTCCACGTTGGATGAAAAAACAAAATCAAGGTTTGAACGCCTTGAACAAGAATACCACAGACTTGCCTCAGAACGCGGTGCAGTAATAGATCAGATAATCAAGATCCAACGCTTGGAACATCACCACTTTCTCTTTGAGGATGCAGATTTTTCCATTACCACAATAAAGGATCTTATAAGCAGCGGTGAAAAAGATGCAAAAGAAGTGCTTGCTAAAAACACCCTAGAAATAGATCAGTGAGCCAAAGACAATTTACACGCAGTCAAACGATTGTAACGAAAAAGACTTAACATAGATGTTTTATTCGTAAGTCTAGTTGCAAACCAAGTTTGCAGAGGTATGGGGGCATAAGATAAGATATCTTGAGGACGGTGATTCCGACAAGACCATTCTCCTAATCCACGGATTGGGCGGATCAGCTGAAAGATGGCTAAAGGTAATCCCCCGTCTTAGTACAGACTATAGAGTCATTGCTCCAGACATGATCGGCTTTGGGTACAGCGACAAACCATCAGAAGATTATACCATAGAGTTTTTTGCAAAGTTTCTTTCCGCTTTTATCAAGAGTCTTAATCTGAAAACTACATCACTTGTAGGCACCTCTCTTGGGGGTCAGATTGTTGCACATCTTGCCAGCACCAGCAGATCCATAGAGAAGATAGTCATGGTGGCGCCTTCAGGGGTCATGAAATCTACTACTGCGGCAATTGACGCATACATGATGGCTGCACTCTACCCCAACCATGCAAGTGCCAAAGAGGCATTTGAGATGATGTCTCACTCTGGTACAGTAGACGAGTTTACTGTATATGACTTTGTAAAAAGGATGTCCACCCCAAATGCCAAGCTGGCGTTTATCTCCTCGGTACTTGGGATTAAAAATTCTGCAGTGGAGGACAGCCTTCAGAAGATAACAGTTCCTACGTTGCTCATTTGGGGAAGGCAGGACAAGGTAATACCAATTGCTTATGCCGACAGATTTGTCTCATCAATTAGGAATTGTACGTTTTTGGAAATTGATGATTGCGGCCACCTACCACATGTGGAAAAGCCAGACTTTTTCGCCGATTCAATACTAGATTTTCTCAGCTCAAGACTAGTTTTGGCAAGATAGCAATAAGGTTAAATACCATATATTGGTTATAATTACCAATGACTGGTAACAACAACCAATATGATCCTACTGAAATGTTCCGCGAGTGGATACAGAGGAGCGGAAAGGCGCAGATGGATTTCATGAAGACGTTTGGCGAGATGATGAGCAAGAGCAACCAACCCAATCCCCTAGACATGTTAAAAGAGATGTCAAACAAGGCAGCAAAGGCACAAACAGAGTTTGTCCAGAACATGGCAAACATGAGCAACCCCGGTGGAATGTTTAACCTATTCAACCCATCGCAGTTTCTACCCTCGCTCTTATCTTGGGCAACCTTCAAGACATCAGTTGGAAGTAACGGTCGAATCTCGATCCCGGAGGCAGAGCGGGATGCGCTTGGGATCAAAGAGGACGACCTGGTTCAGGTAATAGTGATTCCGGTCGAAAGAAAAGGACGAAAAGAGGAGGTGAAACAATGAGTAAAGCACAAGAGACAAAAGAGATCTTTTCAGTGTACAAGCAGAATGTCAACCGATACTTTGACGAGACAGAGAAAAATGTTGCACAGTACCTGCAAGCAGTAACCAACCTTCAGCAGGAGTACGCAACAGCATGCAAGAACACAATTGAGAATACAATATCAATGCAACAAGAATATGCTTCAAAAACTGGCCTATCCACAAACGTTCCATCAACATACCTCAAAGCAGTAAATGATGCAACGGAGGAGATAGTGAAGACAGCCTCAGTTCAAAGCAAAGCAGTTCTTGCAACAATCGATGCAGTAAGACAAAACGTAAAGACATTCAACGAGAACACAAAAGCGTTTTCAGACATGAATGCAAACATACTGCAATCATGGTTCTCAGCATGGACACCAGCAAGAAACTAGCTGGAATCTAATCTCTTTTTTTATTTTTCAGATCTTTCTTTTAGCCATTGCCCAAGTTCTGGCAAGACTCGTTTTTGGGAAAATGAGCTGGCAATCATTCCAACATGGCCAGTAGCATAGATTCTAAGCGTCTTGTCTTCGGTGGATACTGCATAGTGTATAGGCATGCTGCATTCGGGGGAGACAAGATGATCGCCTACTGCCACCTGAGTAAAGACAGGCATCGAGATGTTTTTTAGGTCAACCACTTTGCCTGCCACGTTCATCTGGTTTCGTATCAAGAGGTTTTCTTGATAGACGTTTTTTACCCATTCCCTGAAGAGTTCTCCCGGTATAGGCGGAGTGTCGCTTAGCCATTTTTCCACCCGGATGAAATTTTCGACATATTCCTTGTTGTGTATGTTTTTGAAAAACTGGACGTATTTCTCAAGGCCCTGCTCAAATGGTTTTAGAATAGAAAATACATAGTACATGAACTCCGGCGGCATGTTCCCTATGACATCTACCATCTTGTCAACATCCATGTGCTTTGCAAGGTTTGCCACAACTGTGCTGTCCTTGCTGCCGTCAATTACAGGCGCAGTAAGAACCAGGTTTTTTATTTTGTTAGGGTGCAATGCTGTATAAACAGTAGCAAGTGTACCTCCCGTACAATAGCCCTGCAATGAAACTTTTTCAACTGAAGACTCGTTTAGGATAAAATCAACACAGTTATCCATGTAGCTATTCACATAGTCATCAAATCCAAGATATCTATCCATCTTGGTCGGGGTTCCCCAGTCTATCATATATACATCCAGACCCTGGTCTAGCATGTTTCGAACCCAGCTTTTCTGCGGATGGATGTCAAGTATGTGGTATCGGTTTATCAACGCATATGCAATCAGCAATGGAGTTCTCACTTGCTTTTGTTTGTCAGAATTAAAGTGTAAAAGGCGCATCTTTCCTTCAGAGTAGACAACGTCATAAGGCGTCATCTCCAGACTTATCTCGTCTGGTGCCGCAACAAGTTTCGGGGCGTCAAGAATGTTCTTGTTTATCTGGAGAAACTCTTCGATTATTCTTGGATCTATCTTAAGTTCACTTTCCATTTGCACTTCCTCCAATACTGGCTATTTTTTCAAGTTTGGCAACTCTTTTTCGCAACAAGTGTAATTCTTTGTACAGCTCATCAATCTCCTTCTTGGTAGGCATGTTTGCAGATTCCATCATGAGTGAGATAATGTTGTTCCAATGTTTTGCAAGTTCAAGCTCACTTGAGACCATCTTCCCAAAGTTTTCTGCAAATTCCGGAGAGTCAAAGAGCCGCGTAAAATAGTTTTCAAATATATCTATCCAGATTCGCTTTGTGGAATCAAGATGTTCTGTGTCGGTAGGTATCTCAGGCACTTTTTTGTTAAACTGTTTTTGGGCCTCATTCCACGTGTCAGTGAGTTGTTTATAGTATTCCGAAAGTCTGGCGTTGAATTCTGCCAATTCTTGATTTATTTCTATCATTTCGGTATTCACCTTTTTTGCGTTTACACCAAATTTTCTTAATGGACCTGTTGATAACAACGAGTGAGGTCGGCTTGACATGAGAGATAGCAGATCAGTCCAAAATAACGATACATGCTTGTAATATCCTATAGATTTTTTATAATCCTCTGATGAGGCCATAAAGTACATTCTGATAGTATTCACAACTTATAGAGATTACTCAACCAGACGGTTTTAACACGATGAAAATCTTGCAAAAAACTGTATGTCCAGTAATACGTCGTGATGAGACAAGACGACTTTGTTTGAGAGTTTGGTTAATTGGATGAAACGAGGTGCTTTTACAAATCATTAAAAGAAACCTTGTACTATCATCAAGTAATGGCACAAAAACGCGTCCAATCAGAGAAAGCAGATACCACTAGCTTGCCAGTCACCATATCTGTCTGCGACATTATGCACGATAGTGCTAACAATGTAATTGAGAAGCTAGAATCGCTTTTGCCTGTAAATATGCAGATGTACTCGGATTTTTACACAGAATATCTACATTCGTTGCAAGATCTTTTTGGAGCATGCTACATAGCAGAAAATGAGATCCTGTCCAGGATGGGAATAAGTCAGAAAACCCTACAGTCGTTTGGAGATTATACCAAGATAATAACAAAGTCAGCAATAACTCAAATTGAAATGGCGAACAACATACAAAAAACACTGTTACAAAACCAGATATCTGCCATCAAGACCTCGGACGAATACATACATCTAATGCTTGATTATTACTCAAAGATGCTTGCAGGCACACTTAGTGCACTCAAAAGATCCTGATCACTTTACAAAATCGCATGAATGTGAAATCATGTTCCAGTAAACAGCCAATATTAGTACACCCCCACTAACAAAACCTTATCTCACAATATATCTCACCAGCTCAAATATGATAGAAAATCATATCGTGGTAGATGGGAACAAGATAAGATATCTTGAAGAAGGGAATTCTAAAGATACGATCGTTCTGCTTCACGGTTTGGGCGGAATGGCAGAAAGATGGATACCAATATTTCCATTGCTGAGTAAAAGCTATCGCGTGATTGCGCCAGACTTGATAGGATATGGACAGAGCGACAAGCCACAGATAGATTACACAATGGATCTTTTCAAAAAAATTACTTTGGGTATTTTAGAGACTCTATCGTTACAAAACGTCTACATGATAGGCACGTCCCTTGGGGGAGAGATTGTAGCAGAGTGCGCTGCCACACAGAGTGCTTTAATCAAAAAGGCAGTCATGGTCTCACCTGCAGGGATTATGAAAAAGTCTACTCCTGCACTTGACGCATACACCATGGCGGCCTTGTATCCAAACCACGAGTCAGTTAGGCTGGCATACCAGATGATGCTTGGAAAAGACAGAGAGATTAGCGAACAATCCATTGAAAATTTTATTTCAAATATGTCAAGGCCTAATACCAAGATGGTGTTTCTTTCCACACTTCTAGGGATGAAAAATACTCCTCCCATAACAGAAAAACTAGGTCTGATAAAGGTTCCAGTTCTGCTCATATGGGGAAGCGAGGACAAGATGATTCCAATCGAGTACTCTAAAGATTTTGTAGCATCGATTCCAAACTGCAAGTTTGTGATAATGGATGGGTTTGGGCACATACCATATGAAGAACATCCTTTGGAATTTTCAAAACTGGTGCTTGACTTTTTATCCAAGTAAAACCAATTCAACCTATTCTTGATACGGATAAAGCGTGTATATGAGATACCATCAGATGAGGATGGCTTCAGGGTGCTCATAGATAGGCTCTGGCCGCGAGGATTATCAAAAGAGCCTGCGCAAATAGATCTCTGGCTCAAGGACATAGCGCCAAGTGATAAACTCAGAAAATGGTTCTCCCACGACCCCAAGAAATGGAACGAGTTTAAAAAGAGATACAGTAAAGAACTGGATGAAAAAAGAGAACTGGCTTCAAGAATTAAATCACTTGAAAAGGAAGAAAAGAGGATAACCCTCCTTTATGCTGCAAAAGACACAGAGCATAACAATGCAGTATTCTTGCAGGAATATTTACGGAAATAACTATTTTGCATATTTTGTTTTAAAATGCGCAATCTTCATGTACCATGTCTAATAACTTTGAACATGGCAGAAAAACAGAAAAAACCAAAAGAAGAGTTTCTTGATGAGACCGTAGAAAAAGACGATCAGGTGGAATACTTGGATGACGAATTTGAGGAAGACGAGTTGGATGCTGCCAAATGATATTTTTCTGACAAATCCAGCGCATTAGATTAAAGAATCGTTTGTCACAATCACTTAAAAGATGCAACTGTTTCAATATACAATATTGAGTGAAGAATACAATTCTAAAATTGAAAAAGTTGCAGAAATGATTACCAAAGACCACACTCCTCTTGATGAGCAGGACCAGACAAAATTGAAAAAATATTACGATTTTGTAAAAGAGCGCTTTCATATTGAAGGAGAGCCTGCTTTACAACTAGTCAATGAGGCATTCCTGTACTTGAAACTAAAAAGCTCGGACTCGTTAGATCCACTCCAGCACGGCGATGAGTTTGGAGCAGGTTTTAGCTAGGCAAGAAACATTCGAAATGCTAGGAAATTCGCAGTCTGATCTTGGCAGAGAGTACCACTATAGATATTACAGATATGGCAAGCACTGCAACTGGTAGAGAGACAAACTCTGGCACTACCTGAGTGCCTATTATCTCGATTCTTGATGTACCTCCAGTAAATGCAATGGAAAGTGTCCTATCGGTATCAGTCTTTGTTTCATGAAAGGGGGTGTATGTATCATCAACCAGTACGATAAATTGGTCATCATTTGCTCCAGCCTTTGCATCAATTAGACTACGCGGCAGATCAATGGCCAAGTTTCCATCACTTGTAGAGTTTATCAAGATCACAAGCGAAGTGTCACGTATGTTGATTTGCATGTCATTTATTGTTGCACCAGTCATTGTATAGTTAACGTTGTAAGACTCACCACCTTGAGGATTCTTGACAGTATAACTATCCATAGGCTGTGCATAAGATGATACTCCTAGTAGAGATAACAACACTGTGGTCAGAATAATTGAAAATTCCCAGCGCACAAGAAGTTTGACATGGACTTGTATTTCTCCTTTGCTAGCAATTGACTCAAGATACAGCATATGACATTTGCCGCCAGACGGACAAGCAGTCAAGAAATGCGGGATTTATGAAAAATTAGCCAATTTTTAACTGATGTTATTATTAGGTCCTGTTTACCTTTCCTATGTAAGACTTGGCAGACATTGTTCGTATAAAGCAATTGAAAGAAAAGATAGAGAAGAGCGAGGCTTGCCTCCAGAAATTGATGAGCGAGGCAGAAAACATTTGGGAAGATACTGGCCTTGACCCAAAAGATCCCTCCTATCTTGTTGAAAAGACGATGCGTTTTGAGCTTGTACAAAAAAATATCGGCATTATATTTTCCTCATTTAAGGAACTTGTTGAAAACTACAAGATTCTCTGTCAGGAATTTGAAAGGACAGAAGAATGACGCAGACAATAGAATCTGCAGAATTATTTGTAAAAGAGAGGTACAGCAATACCGCCAGGACAGACGGTGTTCTACACCTAGACCATCTAAAGGGAGTAGTAACAAGGCTCAAAAGTCTAGGCATATCAGATGAAGACATACTTGCATCAGCGTGGCTATACGGAATCATGAATGAAGCCAAGGCAACCTTTGATGAGATTGATAAGAGATTTGGTAGCAAGATAGCAGTTCTTGCCCTTGCATCATTTAGAGACAATACCATTCCAAAGGACCAGATAGAAAAGCAGCATGTCAAGCAGTTAAAAGAATCGCCCGTTGAAGTTAAGATTATCAAGCTTTGCGACATGTCAACATCCTTCAAAGATTTGAAAAATGCTACATGGTCAAAGACCAAAAAAACAAAATATGTAAAAAAAGAATTGTATTATCTCAACATAATGAAGCAGGACTTGGCCAAGGCCAAATATCAGTACCCCGGAATACAAAACATTGTAAATGGAATAAATGAGACAAGTGCTACATATGGCCAAAGGCCTTTTGTGTTATAACTAGATACAGTTAGTTGTACAGTAAGAGATATCAAGTGTGGCCGCATAGTGCTTTCCATGGCAGAAGAGAGAAAAAAGATGAAATCAAATACAGAGGATGAATACAACAAGGCGTTGGCCTCAGACGACCCTACCAAGATATCAAAAGATTCGCAAGAAGAATTGGCCAGAGAAGCAATTAAAAAATTCAAATCACTACAATAGGTTGCATCCTATCGCTTTTATCTGGGCTGAAATGTTTATCATGCATTGTCTGAAAACTTGGTAAGCTCTATACAACAGCTCATTTTACTTGGAAAAGGAGACAGGGGTAGGTTAGAGTACATCCTTGAGCTCATAACAAGGGGCAGGGCTTTGCCTCTATCAGATCAGAGATATCTTGAGAGCATTATCCCGCTCTATCTTGGCAACCAAGATTTGGAATCACTACAGAAACACACAGAGCAGACAATTAACACGTTATACAATGAAATAAGAACATTAGATGACAGACTCCAAAGATTTGAAAAACGAGGCTTTGAAAAGTACGTGGGTAAAAAGACAGTGCTTTTCTTTGCTACCGTGTTTGTTGGCTGGCACACGTTCCAAAATTCCGTCATGCTTGCATTAGGACAATACGTCCCGTCAGGTGCTATTCAATACTTGTTTCCTCTAAACACCCTTGCAAACAGTTTTGGCCAAGGCGCACTTGTTTCTTGGACTTTTGTTTTCATGGCTTTGGCCTGGCCTTTTATTGGAGCGGTTCATCTTTCAAGATTTATAAGATCTCGCAAAATCTCTTCACATTCCTAGAACTAGGTACGTCAAGCAGGAAACTGTAGGCAAGTTGAATGGATGGGGTTGTTCATATCTCCAACTTTCCTACAGTCTCTACCGAGCAATTGATACAGTTCATTATTAAGAGAATAGCATTATTTTGCAACTAATTGCACTATGCATGTGATCTTAAAACGAACGCAGTCTGCTACGTACAGAAGCAATCACAAGTATTCCTACTGATAACGCAAATACCGCACTTGTGATAGGCCCAAATTCTGGAACAGCAGTTGTGGCAAATTCCAGCACCCTATTGTTGTCAGTGTCTGCAACCCAGAGGTTTCCTTTATCGTCAATCTTCACATCATAAGGCTCAGAAAGCATGCTAGATGATGTTCCCATGTGCATGCCAGCGAAATTTGTCTGACCCAGGACAAGCGATGCTGCCATCCCATTACTAAATGGCGGCACATATTCCAAGACTCTAGCATTGTTTCCATCAGTTATCCAAAGATTTCCTGACTTGTCAAAGGTAATACCATATGGAGTGTTGAGGGAGTCGTTTGTTATTCCTGATAAATTTTCCGTAAAGTTCTTTTGCCCTATTACTAATGACGCAGACTCGTCAGTGGAGAACGGTTTTGTAAACTCTAATACCCTGTTGTTTAGGCTATCAGTCACCCACAGATTTCCAGTACTGTCAAATGCTATTGAGCTTGGCAGGTTCGTTCTGTTTGGAGTTGAGCCATCAGAATTGGTTGTAAAGTCAGGCTGTCCTATCACAAGAGATGCGTTCATATGATCTTTGAATGGCTGTTTGTATTCCAGTATCCTGTTATCGTAATAATCGACTGCCCAGAGGTTTCCAGAGGTGTCAAACGCCATACCATATGGCGCAGCAAGCGAGCTTGCAGTGGTTGGGTAAACCCCTTTGTCAAAACTAGGAGAGCCGATTACAACTGATGCAGTTTCTCCTGTGACAAATGGTGTTCTGTATTCCACAATCCTATTGTTGTTGGTGTCGGCAACCCATATGTTACCGTCATTGTCAAATGCCATACCGTATGGTTGATCAAGTCCCGTTGCAGACAAGGCAGGATCTGTAGAAGTAAGATTTTCCTGCCCAATTACAAGTGTGGCACTCTTGCCATTTGTAAATGGAGGTGCGAACATGAGCACACGGTTAAAACCAGTATCTACGACCCAGAGGTTTCCAGAGTTGTCAAATGCTAATCCTTCTGGAACATACAAGGCATGACCAGATGGGGAATCATGTATTGTCCCTCCAGCATTAAAATTGGTTCGACCTAGAACAAGAGTAGCATTCTGCCCAGTAGTAAAGGCAAAAGACTGGAGTGGAACCAAAAGCAAGATCAACAAGATGTATTTTAGCACAAAATTCATTTTGTGTACAATATGATAAAAATTTGATCATTTTGGGTTCTGTGTAGTTGTCGTCGGTTTTTATCATTGGGAAAAATCGTCGGGTAAAATATCAAAGGTTATTCCAATCATCAATTAATTGGTCTAATTTCTCTGTATTACTATCTACTTTGTCCGCAATATTATCTAATTCTTCCCTTTGCTTTGAAATTGCCACTTCAAGATTTTTTTTGAAAGCATCATCTCGCTCTGCCTTTTTTTCTAATCTATCTAATGATGCAATTATGTCGTCCAGTGACCGTTTAGGTTGCGTTTTTGTTGTATTTTTTGAAGTGTGTAAGAATGAGGTATCTTGCATTCGTTTACTAGCTTGTATGCTAACATTTCTACTTCTCTTTTTTTCTAAATCTCGTTTTATCTTTCGTATAAGATTGATAGAATCCATTACAAGATTATTCTAAAGATTCTTGTTTAAGAATATGATCCTGACAAATATTTTGTAACTTTAATCCTACAATCATCACACCATAGATATTTTATTTTATAATCATAGTCAATATCAATTTGGATTTTACACAAAGGACACTCGTAAGTAGTCATGCTTCTTTCCTACTAGCATTTTGAATCAAAGTCATCCATTTGTTGTAGCCTTCTATCTTGATTCCTGCAACCTCAGAAGGTGTTTTACCTTCTAATCCCATATGAGGTCTAATGTAATTGTGGAATAACTGATAACCTGTAAGAATTGGCGTATCCATTTTCTTTAAACCTCGCATTACCTTTTCCCTGTCTCTAATCTCTCCATTCAATCTCTCCATTTTGTTGTTATTCATGTCACCTTTGAAATGGATATGCTGAATGTAGAGGACTTGTGGATTATAGAATACAAGGCGATCTAGTCTTGGTCTTTGATGGATATTTTTGGTATCCTTTAGATTCTAAGAGGTTCGACCCGACGCTTTTTTACAAGAATAAGAACCGACGACAACTACACAGAACCTCATTTTGGGACAAGCATTTGAAAGATTTCAGCATGTCAGTGTCATACTTCTTATAACAGATCTCTAAAATTGGTTTGTTGAAAGTAATTTTTTTCTCTGTCCTGCTTGGTTTAGCTCTTACTTTACTAGTAGGTCATGCTTGGGCAGACGGCAATATGACCGCATCGGAAGGATTGATCTCAATGTTCAACCCTGCAAATATTCATACCAATACCTATAACGATTCTTCGTACAACTTTTCCATACTTCCTCCTCAGGGATGGATTTCAGTAGGTCAGGGCAACAAGTCAGATACTGCACTGGCAGTATTTGCAAATGAGAACCCTGACAGACAAGCAAATTTTGCGATTTACTATTACCAAGGCATGCCAATATCTGAACCGATACTGGCAGCTCCAGATTCTGAGATTCTAAAAATGGCAATTGCAAAGCTGTTTGCCGGCACAAAATATACAATATATCAAGAAAACATCCAAAGGTTTTCTGATGGCTTTGTCATCCAAGCCGTTGCTGCAGAGAATCAGACTAAAAACTCTCCAGTGATTGAAGAGTTTTCATTTTGGCTAATGGATGGCAGGCAGTATTTCCTTGTCTTGGCATCATCGCAAAACGGCTTTTACCAAAATGCAGCAGAGTTTGAAAGGTCTGCCTACACATTTTATGTAGGCGCCCCACCCGCAGATGTCAAGATTCCCCTATGGGTAAAAAACAATGCCAAATGGTGGGCATCTGGTACAATTGACGACCAGAACTTTCTGAGTGGAATACAATACTTGATAAAAAATGGAATCATAGTAGTTCCTTCAACCCATAGCTCTAATCAACCACAGCAACAAATTCCATCATGGATAAGAAATTCTGCAGGATGGTGGGCAAGCGGTGAGATATCAGACAGTGACTTTGTAAAAGGTCTACAGTATCTCATCAGCAATGACATAATCAAGGTTTGACGCATTGATGGGTAAAATTATGAAGACTGAGTGGGCTTTTTCTTTTTCCTAAAGTCGTTTACGGCAATTAATGAACCTACTATCAGCGCAAGCATTCCTGCAATGACAAGACCAATTGCAGAAGGGATTGCATAGCAAGATGTCTCATTGTATGAACTGCATTTTCCGCTAAGGTATGGGTCTTCACCCAAAATCAAATTGATGTTAGCCGGTCCAGTTCCCTCATTAGATACTGTAATTGAGTAGTTTCCCTGATTCTGAGTATTCTTTCCTATGATATGATACACATATCCATTTTTGTTCTCTTTTTCAAATGTTCCACCTCCAGGCTCTGTCACTTGTAGTTTCACCAAATTTGAAAGGGGGGTCGAATTAACTATCAGTATGCTGTGTTCAGCAAGTTGATTCCAAGTAATTGTAGAATTGATTGATTGTCCTTGCAATATTGTTTTGCTTTGAATTAGATATTTTTTGCCGCTCATCGCGGATTCTACCATATTGTAAGAATCATCAAAGATACTTGACCCAACAACAAGCAATGCCATGCCAATTGATACAACTATCAGACCTCGTACTTGGAATTTTGCCAAATTGCAGTTACAAGAATACCAACCTAATAAGAAACTATTCTATGAAAGTGGCGGACGTTATGCTAATTTTTCAGGCACTATAAACGGCGATAGGTCTATGTGTGAACAGGCACATTTACAGTAAACATTTTTCTTGCTCTTGAAAATAAAGTGTTTTTTTCCGCTCTTGTCTATCGAGCCTGATACCACCAATAGTTTTTTGTCATTTAGTCTCTTTATCTGACGGTATATCGTAGTCAGCGAGACGTCACACTCTTGACTTAGTTGATAGGCATTTTTGGGCAATGTGGCAGAGCGCAAAATCCGAATTGCACTTGTCTCCGACAATATTTTCAATAGGGGTTCTGGGATCTCATCACAGTTTTGTTGGTTGTATGTAGTAGTTGCCGTGTCATAGTGCATTAGCACATCCATAAAGATAAACTTGACAAGTGTGATTGCAACTAATTGCACCGATATCATGTAGAATTAAAGTACTTGAGAGCGTCTTGAATCGTACTGATCTCAATTACTTGCATGCCATACTTGCTTTGCATTATTGGAGAAAGCGGTTTTTGTTCCATTGTGCATGTTTGATATGTGATAGTCCCTTCAGTTTTTTCACTGCAATTTTGGACAGATACTACTGCCTGCCCTTGTGGGACAAGGAATGTCTTTGCACCAAATTGGCCCGCAGCATCTGCCTTGTCTGCAGCAGCACCTATTGGACCAATAGTGCCGTCTGGCTGTATGGTACCTGTCATCAACACATTATGGTTTATCGGCTTTCCAAGAAGATCGGAAATAAGCAATACGGTCATTGCACCCCCAGCACTGCCTCCATCTACTGCCTGCAGGTCTTGATTATTAGCAGAGCTGATTGAAAATATTACATCTTTTTTTGAGAGGTCCACGCCTGTTACATTTTGCGCCACCATTACTGCAGTGCGTGCAGAAGACTGAAAGTCAACACCTGTTGGGATTGCAGTATTGACAAGAACAAGGCCAGACCCGTCGCGAATCTCTACCAATATTTTTAATATCGAACCCTGGTAGGTAGTCGTTTCAAAAAATCCATCACTTTGTATTACAGGCCGCACCGCCACAGCAAATATTGAAGCAGTATTTTCTCCAGAAGCGGCAGAAGGCTGCGCGCTTATACTTTTTACCTGCTGTAACAGCAGATTGTATTTTGACTGGAGCGCGTCATATCTATTTTGAAGGTCACTTAGCTTTTGTTCAAGCGAACTTCCTTGATTTGCATTTCCAGCAGCGTAACTTGTTCCATTGTTTTGCCGGATAGAAGATACATGTATCACATTGTGATCAATCAGATACTGTATTGCCAGTAAAAAGTCAGAATCACTTGTCTGATTCTGCGACCACCACTGTGCAGTCTTTTTTATCCAGGATGGAATCAAGGTTTCTTGTGCAGAAGCCTTGAACGAATAAACTACAGAAATAGATGCCACAAGTAAGATTATAGATATTGCCGCAATTACAATTTTTTTCATAAGCGGATCTCAGTTTAGCTAAAAAGTACGTTTTCTTGATTATAAATTTTGTTCATATTCTCACATGGCTGTTTTTATAAAAATAGTCAGGTGTTTTCGACGGTTTAGTTTCTGTTTTTCTTTCTTGCATTAGCAACAAAGATGAACAGAGAGGCTCCATAAATGAGGCCGTTTATACCGTAAAACTTTATCCAGTGGAAATTCAGTTCATCACTGCAACTATGCGAGACGTCTTGAGACGAACCGACTCTGACTGGATTTGACGGCAAAGTGTGAGTAATGTCGCAATCAATGCTTGTTAGAGCATTGTACCATGCAAGAGAGAAGACTACCAAGGCTGCGTATATAACAATGAAAATTACCAATTTTACGTTGTTTGATTTTTTGTTCTGTCTTATCACGTATAGATCACGGCTTTGATTGAGATCCATAAGAAGAACGTATCTTATGTACATTCAGAAAAGAAGGGAGATTCATTTTATCACTTAATTTGATTTCAGCTATTTAATTTGAGCTATTGAATTTCAATGCCAAGAAATACCATTTTTGAAAAAATAGTGCTCACAGACAGGAACGGGGTTAACAAATAATTCTATTTTTTGCATTTAAGAATCACCACAATAGATAAAATCAAAGCATATCATCTAGAAATAATGGACTTGATTAATATAGCAGTAATTGTAAAATTAGAGCCTGACTTTTCAGAAGGAAACGTCAGTTATAACCCAGACGGCACACTCAACAGAGCAGAGACAAAGAACATACTTGGACCGCACAGTGCTATAGCTGTAAACGCTGCGTTTTATGCAAAGGTAAAGCACGGTGCAAAGATCTCAATTGCCACAATGGGTCCTCCCACTGCAGAATCCATGCTACAGCAGGCTCAGTTGATGTCAGACGCAGACGAACTTTATCTTTACAGCGATAGGGTTTTTGCTGGTGCTGACACGTTAGCAACGGCTGAAGTTCTCAAATCAGGCATACTCAAGATGCAAGAGAAAATGGACATTGTGTTTTCAGGGCACAGGGCATCTGATGGAGAGACGGGACAGACGGGCCCTCAGACAGCATGGAAGCTTGGAATGACATTTCTTGGAAATGTAATTGATTATGAGATAGACCCAGCAAAGAGGATAGTTAGAGTCAAAAGGTTTGTCAGATTACAAGGGATTTATGACGTAGTAGAAGAGATGGAGGTCCCCCTACCTGTCTTTATTGCAATAGATCCTTCATACAAACCCAAGTTTAATACCGTATCACAAAGATTGGCTTACGAAAAATATCAAAAGGAGGCAAGAGTGCGCTCTCAAAATTTCAAGCAATACCTCAAGGTTCTAAACGCATTGCAGATAGGAGCAGATCCGAAGCTTATCGGGATTGCTGGCTCTCCAACCATAGTCTACAAGGTGGAGCGTATACCAAAAGGCAAGGCCACAAGACAAGCTGAAGTAATCGATGGTCAAGACAAAGAACAGATTCGCAAGGTTGTCGCAAGGATTAGACAGTCTCTTTCTACAATGGTGATAAAATGACAGATGGGGATTACAGGCACGTATACATCATAGTAGAACACGAGGAAGGAAAGATACTGCAGGTAAGCCTTGAGATGATAGGCGAAGCACGTAGAATGATGGATGATTTCAACAAGAAATATTCATCAAAAGAAAAAGTTGTTGCAGTCTTACTTGGGTACAATGTAAAAGAATTACCAAATGTTCTCATCCAGCATGGTGCAGATGCAGTGGTATGCGCCGACAATCCAGAGTTGAATCATCTCAGAAATACAATTTATACCAAAGTGATAGCTCAGATAGCCCAGGACAGAGAGATTGCGTCAAAGATAGAACTAGAGTATGCGCAACAATTCAAGAGACCAAGATACATGTTCTTTGGGGCAGACAGCATAGGAAGGCACCTTTCGGCCACGGTCATGGCCCAGCTAGAGTCGGGCCTTGCATCAGACATTAACAAGTTGGTTGTGGCAGACCTTCAGATAACGCACCAAAACAAGACTGGTGGCAAGCCCCTTACATATGAGAAGACGCTTGAAATGTACAGGCCAGATTTTTCTGGATTTTTATGGACTACAATACTCTGTCTTGACAACAAAAATCCTGCAATGCAGAAAGATTACCACCCGCAGGCCTGCAGCATAATACCCGGAGTCTTTGAAGTAATACACCCCGACTCCACCAGACAAGGTACGATCATAGAGTACACGCCAAAATTTGACGAGCAGGATCTGAGAGTCAAGATAATTGACCGCAAGATAATCAAAAGCGAGATCGATTTTGACAGCCACAAGGCGGTAGTAAGTTTTGGCCGAGGAGTCAAGGACTCGCCTGAGCAGAACATAAAATTGATAGAGGAACTTGCGTCTGAACTTGATGCACAGATTGGAATTACCCTGCCTTTATCCAAAAGACCGTTCTCGGTAAGCCAGACAGTAGACTCGACCTATCTAATTCCCGACAGGGTGATTGGCATCAGTGGAAGAAAGGTAAGTCCCAAGGTGTACATGGCAATAGGAATTAGCGGAGCCATGCAGCACATTTCGGGCATGCGAGACTCTGAATTTATCGTTGCAATAAACCCAGACGAGAACGCCTCAATTCGAGACGAGTGTGACGTGTTTGTGAAAGGCAGGATGGAAGACGTCATTCCAATCTTTATCGAAGAGATAAGAAAGCAAAAGCAGGTAGTGCAGGCATAGGCAGGCAAGAGATTTGGAAAAATACGATGTATCAATCATTGGGGGCGGCTCGGCAGGACTTGCAGCACTCAAGCGCCTTTCATCTCTTGGGAAACAGGCAGTTCTTTTAGAAGGTGGAGAAAAGATCGGTTCCAAAAATATTTCAGGCGGAATACTATATTCCAAAAAACCAAAAAAAGGCAAGGCATACAACGTAGAAGATATTTATGAAAACTTTCTAACAGACGCGCCCTATGAAAGAAAGATAACAAAATACATTTTGAATGCAACCTCAAAAGACAAGGTCTTTTCGATTGACCTCACTGCAGCACACAATTATGAAGCAAACTTTGGTTGCTCTGTACTCATGAACAAGCTGAACAACTGGTTTGCACAACAAGCAGAGGAGGCGGCTCAAAAACAAGGCGGAGGCATAGTATCAGGGGTACACGTCAGTGCTATACGGTGGGAAGGAGAGAAAACTATCATACAGACTGATGAGCTAGAAGAGATCGAAGTCAAGGCAGTGATTGCAGCTGACGGCGTCAACTCTGAGATTGCATACATGACTGGTGCAAGGCAGAAATTTTCTCCAAGTCAGATCTATCAGGGGGTCAAAGTTGTTGTAAAACTTCCTGAAGACATAATGGCCCAGAGGTTCTCAATTGGTCCTGATGAGGGAGCCGCGCATCTTTTTGCAGGAGATGTAACTCTAAATCACATTGGCGGAGGATTCCTCTATACTAACCGCGATACCTTGTCGGTTGGTGGCGTATACCACCTTGATTCGCTTTTAGAGAACCCGGCCGAGCCTTACGAGATTGTAAATGCTTTGCTGAGAAATCCCATGATAAGCGAGTTTATCAAAGATGAGGTTCCTCTCAGGGGGGAGATAGACAAGAACGTTGCAAAAGAAGAACAGATGCGCATCCGTTTTGCGGTAACCAAGATGATAAAAACATGGACAGAACTTAGAGACGCATATTACTCCAAAAATAAGAGAGAGAAGATCATCGCGGAAGGAAAGTATAGTTCTGCAGAAGAGATGGAATCACAGCTTTCTTCTATTAGAGACCAGATGTCAACAAAATATGGCATCAAGTTTGGGACTGACTATATAGAAGAAGAATACAGCGCAAAACTTGTGCCAGACGGAAAGCGCTGCAGAATGGAAAAGCCGTACTTTAAGAACATTCTATTTGTAGGAGATGCCGCAGGACGAGGAGTATTTGTCGGTCCAAGAATAGAAGGGCTCAACGTAGGAATAGATGATGCTGCAAGGGCTGCAGAGGCAGTTGCCAGAACCCTTGACAGGAACAACTTTTCTGACGACCATCTGGGCCAATACTATTTGCAATCAGTAGAACAGAGCCCCTATACGCATGACTTGAAGTCAATAGACAAAGACTACCTGAAGATATTCCTTGATGCTGCAAAAGACGTTCCAAAGGATATAATCAGCTCAAAATACGGCATGGTGATAAAGATGATGTCAAGCAAGACGCTGCGAAACTTTGCAGTGGGATTTGCAAACATCTTGGGATATGAAAAATTACTTCCAATAATTGAGACTGTAGATACTTATGTCAAAGTGCCGACAGAGATTGCAGAAAGACTTGGAACAAGCATGTCATCTTCTTACACTCCAACCATTCCATCCATTGCACAAAGAATTGCCAAGCTAAAGTACAATGATGACAGCAAATCACATATCAAGGTGCTCAAGCCCACAAGCGAGTTTATGAAAAAGATGATAGTTCTGTGCCCAACCAAGTGCTATTTCATGGAAAAAGAGGGTGTAATGATACAACACGAAGGGTGCATAGAATGCGGCACGTGCTCAGAGGAGACAGACTGGAAGCACCCTGCAGGCGAGAAGGGAATCAATTATCAGTATGGTTAGAAAGCAGTTATTTTTCTAGGCTGCAATGGTCGTTTTTTCCTTTGAGAGAAGCCTCAAGTCTTCATAGGCTTTTCGAATTTCTTGGTAAAAGTCGTCCATTCTGGGCTCTATTATCGTATATGCAATGTAAAAGTCCTCAGCCTCTCTTATGTACCTGTTTATTTTTTCATGTCCTGTAACCTTTGAGATAAATCTCATGTTATTTAGTCTGTCTGCAAGCTTGATTGTCTTGATATCATAATCTGATTTTGTTAAAGTGTTACAGTATTCCCGAAACCTTTCCAGTTCCTGCTCTTTTTCATCATGCCCCGGATAAATCTCAAGCGGCTTTGTTTTCAGCGTTGTGGCTACCTTGTATACGTATTCTCCAAATCGGTGGCTAAAGTATGCATCAAATCCGTATGACTTTGCAGCATGCAGATCCAATATTCGTTCATTGTCTTCCATGACATCATGTAGTATTGCAGATACGATCTGAATTGTGGTCATGGGTTTGTTTGCCCACTTGTAGTGTCGGATTACGTCCATTGCAACAGGAAAGATGTGCGTTTCAAGAAACGGCGAAGTGCCATCCTCCCTTTTGACACCGGAGTGGACCTCTTCTGCCAAGTGGATTGCACTTTCGATGTAGTTGTCAATGTGTATCTTTGCTTCCCTTTCTACAAAGGTCAAAAACTCGTTCTTTTTTATTGATTGGTGCATCATACAGCATTACGACTCGATTATTGAAAAACATGATCTTTTAGGGTTTTGGATAATTTATGAGACCTGACTAGATTTTTCTTCGTATCAAGAGTCGAGGCCTTAGTTTGAAACTTTGGTTTTCTTGTAAGCTTCTAACATAGTTATTGCCAAAGCCCCTGCAAATAAGGACAATGGAATAGATAACCAAAGTGCGTGTCTAAAGAATGCAAAATTGACCGTTTCCGCAGTTAGGATACAGATACTTTCACTTGCTACTAAAACGTAAAGGCTTGTTTTAACTATCATCCTAAATTCTGGCATTTTGTATATTTTAGGTATCTTATCCATGCCTATTGCAAAGTTTTTGAAAGTAGTTTTGAGATTAGAAAAAAATCCATTACTGTCATGTTCTAATACAGAACAACAACCATCTGCTACTCTTTCCAAATTGTATCTGCCTAGTATTGTTGCAAATGTAGTAAAGCCTGCAAGACCATAACCCATGATATAGGACATAGCGATTCCGAAGGGAGTTTTGAAACCAAACAAAAAGAAACTGCTATTTTGTCCTATTTCCGCAGATAGAATGCAAAGGATCTCAATACCTAGTGCAGACGCATACATGTTTTTTGTGTTCAAGAAGAATTTTGCAATTACTGATTTGTTTCCCTCTTTGAGATGAATCTCGATACAACAACAATCATCCTTGATACATAACCTACAATCTTCGAAACTTACTTTACTGCATATTTCAGGTATGCATTGGCAATCAATACATTTCATGGATGATTTGATGATTTGTTTCAGGTATTAAAACGATGTTTCAAGTTTTCTTACTCGCATTTTGTATCAAGGTAATCCACTTGTTTTCACCGTCTACTTTGATTCCTGCCATTCACTAGACGTTTTTCCATCTAATCCCATATGTGATTGTAGACAATTATAGAATATCTAGTCATCAAACATACCGAATTATCCTTTCAGATAATGGTTAAGTAAAACATGTGTCCTAAACCATCATGGATGGGGATGGAGAGACCACAATGCCAGAAGAATTCCAATCGTTTTTACGTGAGAATTGTGTCCAGTCCATAAAAGAACTTCAAGACAGGGTGACTGAAATGATGAACATGTACAAGAATAACCCTACATTTCCATTTGATTTCTATAATCTATCTTTGAGAGAGGCTGAGATAAAAATTACAGGCATAAGGGAATTATATATGCGAATGACAGGCAAGGAATTAGAATAAAAATCTCTTGCCAATCAAATGAATGCTCCAAGCGCTACATGTCATAAACACCATGAGCGTCCACTTTTATTAAAGAAAGAAGAATGAACTCAAGAGATTGCATTATTAATCGGGCTTGCGCCAAAGCAAATAGTTGAGATTTCCTTCGCTAAACAAAGTCAAACCTCCGGAAAAAGAGAGTGTAGTGGAGACAAAGCAAGAGGATGTCCCGCAGGAAGAACAAAGACTTGTGGAAGAGCCCCAATCAGTAGAAACTGTACTGCCACCCAAAGATGAGAGTGTAAGGTTTGAGGAAAACAGCAGGTACATCGTAAAAACCTTGACCTCGTTAGGCTTGCCACTTGTCCTCAGGTCTGAGCAAAGCATAGTTCTTGAAGAGGAACCAAAACAAGACATAGAAACTATTTTGGATGAAAATGAAAAACTGAAGGACTTGCTACAAAAATCAGGCAAGCAGGTAGTAGAGGAAGAAGAACATCTGTTAAAGGTAGCCAATTTTTATCACATAACAGGCAACTCTCAAAAAGCTGTTGACATGTACGACAATATACTCAAGAGGAACCCCAACAAGATGGCAGCACTCAACAACAAGGGAGTCATACTTGATTCAGACGGACAGTATGACAACGCGTTACAATATTTTAACGAGGCATTAAACAAAGTGCCAGAAAATGTACATGTTCTATCAAACAAAGGGATTACACTATACAAAAGTGAAAAGTATCAACAAGCTCTTGAGTGTTTTGATGCAGCGTTGAAGATTGATGCAAATTATATCAACGCACTAACATTCAAGGCTCATTCATTGTACAGACTTGGGAAAAATGCAGAGGCACTTGAGTGGTACAACAAGGTAATACGTCTGGACAATAACAATGCAGAGGCATTGTACAACAAGGCCTGTCTTTGCTCACTCAAGGGCGACGAGTATGGCGCAGTCACATCTCTTGAAAAGGCAACTCGTCTTGACCCCTCATGGAAAGAGGCAGCAGTGCAGGACAAGGATCTAGACAGGATAAGGGCCAATCCACGTTTTAGAAACATCATAAAGTAGACGGGCTATTTGCAGAAGATTTCCTATATACCACATCTAGTAGAGTTATGATGTCTTTTGGTTCTTTACTGATGAATAGATGTGCGAGATAGTTTCAGGTGAAGGATGAAGTTTCTCAAGAGATTTGCGATTTATTCCACAATGTTCCAGTGTCTTCCACATTTCCTCTACTGATACATCTGGGCTTGGCATCGCAAGTTATCTTCACAGCTTGATAATATGATAAGGTGTGAGAGTTTTCATAGCACCTGCTCAGCTTGTGTGATCAAAACAAGATTTTACAATAAACAGCAGAAATGGATTATTCTATTCTTTTATAAATCGACTTGAAGTCTTCGGCAATCCTATAGGCTATGGTCTGCAGTTTTGTAACTTCGGTCATGTTTGGTTTTCCGCGCGCCAGCTGTCTCATCATTGTCATGCATTTGTGCACCTTGTTGTGATCAGACGGCGTAGATTCATCAGACCATGCCTTGAAACAGTCGTCAAAGTCCAAGCAAAAGTTCAAGATTATCTTCTCCCAATCTTTGCCACCCACTGGATATCCTGTGGCATCTGCAAGTTCGCGAAACTCGTGACTTTTGTCAGCATAAAGCATTGTAAGAGCTTTCTCGGCCTTTTTACGGTCATAGTTATCTAGTGCGCTTGAACCTTTCACGCGTCACCTCACCTTTTCTCCTATTTTAATATGTTAGGTTCAGTTCTTGCTTTGTGTCATCATTTATGATATTTTTGAAACAGATTTTGGCATTCACCGATACATTTGATTTTGGGTTCAAGTACAGATAAAAAGATGAGAATAGTTCCAGTCATTTTTGCCATACTTGTTGGATCCGTGTTTGCCGTACCTGTTTTTGCAGAAGGATCTGGAGTTTCAATAAACATAGTTGGCGGCAGTGAGGCAGGCCAGAGTTGTGTTTCTGCAAAGAATTGCTATGTTCCGGATACTATAACCATTCAGCCAAGCACACTAGTAGCGTGGACAAACATGGATACTGTAGCTCATACCGTTACTAGCGGCAAACCGTCAGAAAATGAGACCGGTTCGGTATTTGACAGTGACCAGATAGCTCCTGGAGGAACGTACTCGTTTCTCTTCATGAGTCCAGGCACTTACAACTATTTTTGTTCCATCCATCCGTGGATGGAAGGCACGATTATTGTTGGCAATGAGATAAATCCGTCAAATGGTAACGTTACAGTTCCCGAGTTTGGCCCCGCCGTAGAGTTGGTCTTTGTGGCGTCGGCACTTTTTGCAATGCTTCTTGCTAGAAATAGGTTAAATTTTAGATCCCATATTTGACATCAAATATAGATTGCAGGTGTTTTCATTGCGGTGAGCCGCAGTGCATGCAGAATTTGGCATCAGCCTGAACTGGCAAGTTGCATTTGCTACAAACTTTTTCCTTTGTAGACGGTGCAGGAGCACTTATTGTAGCGTTGAGAGATTTTATTTGCTGGTTTAGCCAGTCCCAGAAATTTTTCTCAAACTTGTGAGCCCGGTAGACCTCGGCTCCTGCCACTACCGCGCCTGCTCCAAACGATACTGCACTTGCAAGCAACGCAGGAATCGCAATATCTCTTCCCCACGCCCCAGTCCTAAGAGTGAGGTCGTAACGGTTGTTTGAGCCAGTTATCAGTATCTCAACATCTCTTATACTTCCTGTAACGGCAGAGAGTGTTCCTCCCTTGTGGGCTTTTATACTCCAGTATCCTTCATGCGAATCTTCATGAATTATCTGCAATTCAAGCTCTGCAAGATGTTGTTTAATGCTAGCGACTAACTTGTTTACCTCAACATTGCTCAACTGTACAGATTCTTCTTTCATATGTGACAAGTTGTAGAAATGACTATTTGACATTTGCTAAAATCATATTAAATCATGACAGGACGTTCCCACAAACACTACATACCTCCTCTTTATTCATCATCATAGCATAAGATTCCCAATGAACAAGCCAAGAAACGTAAAAGATACAAAATCACTTCATAAAAGAGGCCTTGCGCTACAGCAGCAAGGAAGACAGGATGAGGCAATCTCCTATTTTGACCAAGCAATAGAGATAGAGCCCAAAAATATGGAATTGCTATACGACAAGGCAATATCCCTTCAAATGAGCCTAAGGTTTGTCGACGCAGTAAGTTTTTACGACAAGGTTTTGGATGCAGAACCAGAAAATTTTGCAGCTCTTGTAAACAAAGGGCTTTGTCTTTCAAACCCCGCCATGAACAGGAAAGAAGAGGCACTGTTGTGTTTTGACGAAGCACTGCAACTAGTACCAAACGATTCTGGAGTACTATCCCTGAAAGGATACACCCTTGATAGCTTGGGAAGATACAGGGAGGCAATAATGTGTTTTGATGTAGTGCTACAGCAGCAGCCAGACGACATCAATGTAACCATAAACAAAGGTTTGTCGCTTGCGCATCTTGGTAGGTACGATGAAGCAATTGCCTATTTTGATAAAGCGCTTGAAGACGAGCCAGAAAATCTTTTTGCATACGAATGGAAAAAGGATGCCGAAAAGATGAGAGACAAAGATTTTTGATACGAAGTGAGTTTTTAGAAAAATATTATTTGAAACTAGTTGGGCGCAACATAGCTTTTCCATGTTTCGTCTGCAAAGTCACTTGCAGTGCCGTTTCCCAGATAGTATGCCTCGTTGTAGACATGGTCTGGGAATAGCCTGTAGGTTCCGTTATACTCTATTACTGTAACCATCGGTATTACTTTCTGGTCTATCTTAAAGTCCTCAGGGTCTAGATTATACAGATCGCACGTCTTCAAAAATCTCATGTACTTGTCGCTAAAATCTACAAAGCAAGTGGTTTCAAGATTCCACTGGGAAACCTTGCCAAGATAAACAGTATAATTTCCTGCAACAACCGGCAAGCCGGTTACTGTGTTTGTTATCTCAGTAGTGGTATTTGCAGGAGTTGTCTTTGTTGTAGGATACGGGTTTACAGTGAATATCGAGTTTGCAAGTTGCTTTATGTATCCAGGCTTTGTGACAGTGACGTCTATTTCATAGGTTCCAGGGATTGCAGGTATGGCAGACTGATACTTGAATTTGCCGTGGTCATCGGTGGTTGTGGTGACTGCCTCAGACCCAAATATGATAAACACGTTGGCATTTGCAACAGGTTTGTACGCTTGGTCTGTGACATTACCTACTATTACTGGAAATTCTCCCTGCATTATAGGATCTTTCTGTGGCTTTACTGAAACAAGCATACTGTATGTGAGTACCGAATTGGAGACTTGGACATTGGATAATCCTATCATGAAGATTACAAGCACTGCGGCTATTGATGCCATATGGGTTCTTTTCAACTACGAATACTTTTTGTAACCATTGTTAATTAGCGAAATCTAACTTTTTTCTCTATTGGCTCAGAAATCTTTAAGGAATAGGCGTGATACAAAAATGCCTCTGAATAGTTAAATAGCGAAAATCCAGAGATTTTGTATTGAACAGAATCGAGGCCCAAGAAATAGCAGAAAGAATAAGCAGCATAAGTCACTATGTCAGATTTGCCGGAGTCATAAACAGTAATGGCACCTTGGCAGCATACGTGCGAAGGGCAGACTTGAAGCCTCTTCTTAACACAAAGAAAACAAAAAACCAGTTTTCACACCTTGCAAAACAGAGAGGCATGACAGCACAGTTTAACAGACAGCTTGGCAACGTAAAATTCCTCTGGGAAGAACGCGACAAGGTTCAGACCATATCATTTGCCCTGGGTAAGAATACAGTCTGGGTCTCAATTGACAAAAATGTGATCCGCTCCGAAGTGCTCAGAATAATAGACAACTGCCTTCCAATAGTAAAGCACTACCAGTAAACGTTAGAACATCTGTAAAATCATTTTTGATATTTTGCCATAATCTATATCTGTATTTGCAGATACATACAATATATCACTGCCGTCAGTTGGAAAACTCATGATAATGACCTTTTCCCTGACAGACATTGCAAACTTGACCTTACCTAGCTGTGAGTTAAACTCTTTTCGCATCCTTGCTCGCAGTGCGACCTCGGTAAAGAGCATCTCATCGTCTTTTGGATCTTCAAGTGACTTGAGACCGTTGCGTAGACCACCTGCAAGAAGCTTTCCCCTTTCATTGATTACACCTACAAACCTTATCTTAGAATCAAGATCCATTATCTTTTTACATGTAGAATCATAGTCCTCAAGGTTTTGATTTGTCATATCCCATCCAAACTTTTTACCACTAACTGATAGATAATATCTTCGGTAAAACTAACCAAAATCGAAATTCAACTAGATTTGATTCAATCTTACAATGCGCCATATTGTATTACTGCCTACAAAAAAATCAAATCAAATTTTGGTTTCATGAGGCAAGATACAAAAATCTAGTAATGAAAGACTGTATCCCCAATTGTCTTTTTCCAGTCTGCACGAATTCCAGGCCTTCCCTTTAGGCGCTCTATATAGTTGAATGCAGAAAGTCCTGCGTTTGCGCCGCCTGCACATGCGGCTACAATCTGTTTGTACGGTATGCTGGTTGCATCGCCTGCTGCAAATATTGCAGGGTGCGAAGTCTTGCCACCTTCGGATATCTCAATCTCACCTTTTGAGTTAATCTTGACTAGATGTTTTACGAAATCCAAGTTTATCTTTGAGCCCATCTCAATGAATAAGCCGTCTACTTGCAGTGTTGTTTCTTTTCCAGAATTATCTACAACTGTGACTGACTGTAGATTGTTTGTGCCCGAAATAGATTTGACTGAGGATTGTGGCACTAGTTGCACATTTTCCTTCTTTTCAATGGAGGCAATCATCTCTTTGTCGCCTCCTAGCGTACCGCCCTTGTAAATTAGATACACTTTTGATGCCATTCTAGAAAGCAATATTCCAGATTCTAACAGATAGCCACCAACGCCAACAGTTGCAGTTACTCTTCCCTGATAAAAAGGAGCATCGCATTTTGTACAGTAGTGAACTCCCTTGTTTGACAGCGTGGATTCATTTTCCACGCCTAAGCTATTTGGTACTTTGCCTGGTGCAAGAACTATGGCTTTTGTAATATATTCAGAACGGTTTGTTTTGACCTTCATGCCTTCTTCGGCTTCTTCTATCATTGTTACTGTATCATAGATCATCTCTCCATTGAATGCTAGAAATTGGCTCTCAAGCGTCTTTGCAAGTAGCGGACCGCTTGACATCATCATACCTGGATAATTCTCGAGTTTTGGGATCAAATTCATCTGCCCTCCCAAGTCTTTCGATATCAAGAGGCATGATGTTTTTTGTCTTGCGATAAAAATTCCTGCACTCAGTCCGGCAGGTCCTCCCCCCACTACAATTACTTCGTATTCTTGAACCAACTCAGATAATGGAGATGAGTGATGTGAGGTTGTTTATGCCGTCGATTTCATGCAAGTCAACATCTATAGTTTGTTTTATTTCTTGCATGTTATTTGATTCAAGTATTATTAGAATATCATATATTCCATATGTGGTTTTAACCGATTTAACAGTAGGGAGTTTTTTTGCTTGCTCGATGATATTTTTTTGTTTTTTATAATCTACGTTTAGTAATACGTATGCTTCGTTCACACGATATGAATAAACCCAAATTTAATAAAGTTTGAGGCTTGGATTTGGACAATCAGATATTATTTTCTCCTTATCTACCTGTGTTACAGGCAGTCTTTATGGCCTGAATAATTTTTTCTGGGCGCTTTGACTCTAATAACACACTGCGCCCATCTTTAAACTCTAGACGAATTCCACGTTTTCCCCCAAGTGAATAAGATTTCTTTGAAATTGCATACCACAATCCCAGTTTGTTTTCTTCCTTTTCCTGCGGCATATATGGCTCACAGTTTTGTAGACCTTCAAGGGAAATTTTCTTAAATGAGATTTGGAATGGAGTGACCTTAACGTACAGACCATCGTCGCGCACCTGAATTCTAAGCTTTATTGCAAACAATATGATTGGCAGTGCAAATCCTATTGCCAAAAAGATGGATGATGCAATTACTATTACGGTTGAAGGAGATTTGTCGCTTTCAATGGCAAAAAGCTGTGGCAGTGCAAAATAGACGCTACAAAAGGTAATGCAAATAACAACAATCCATATTATAGAATTTGAAAAAAAATTCGCTTCACGATACAGGATACTTGAGCTTGCCATTTCTTATCAATTGACGTGGGCCTGATTTATATCATAAAGTAGAATTTAGATTCAGATAAGATTACCTTCGCTTCATCTTTTGAAGCTTGGTTGTGATGGTAACTATCTTCATTATGATCTCATTGTTACTGCCTTTTCCCTCTAGAAACTTACACAGCCAATCAATCTCTTCGTTTGTTAGTAAATTCTCCATGAATTTACTCTGATCCTAGTTAGTATATAGCATTACGGAGAGAGGTAAGAGGTCGTTTTATCTAATATCGTGGCAGTAATCTAAGTCCGGTCCTTTTGGATATTGCAATTATGGATACGATTGCAATTGTAAGTACTAGTGCAGCGATTGGACCAAATTCTGGGATTACAAATGTTCCAACGATTTCAATTTGTTGAGTGCCATTCTTGAAGGGAATTGCCAATGTTCTGTCAGTGTTTGTGGTAGCCGTTTCATTTGCTTGACTGTTTTGCTGACCATCGTTTAGCACTATGAACTGGTCATCAGTACCATCAATCTTCTTTGCGTCAATCACTGCCCTTGGCATCGTAATTGTCAACAAGCCGTCGCCAGTAGTCTGGATAGATATGATCAAAGACTTGGACTGGGGATTTGCTTTGATGTCAAGAACTTTTCCATTAGTGATTGTATAAGTGATAGAGTAATTGGTGCCGTCTACTGGTATTGTGCTTGGACCTTTAGATATTTGAGCTCCTGTGAAAGTAAAGGCTGTTTTTGCAGATCTGTCAGGGCTACCATATTGTACATATACGGTATAAGTGCCAGCGGCTTGCCATAAAAGGCCAGTAGCTGTCAAAGTAGTGGAATATGTCTTGTCAGTACCCACTGTAATTTGGGCAGTTTGGATTAAATTTCCAATTGGATTTCTTAATTCTAGCGTGAGTGGAGTATCAGCCATATAGTCCCTGGCCGTGCCAGATATTGTTATCTTGTCACCATCATTGTAGGACGTTTTATCGGTAGTAACGGTTAGTGCCAGAGAACCAGACGATGGAGTTCCCGTTGGTGAACTTGTAGTATTAGAATTTAGCATATAGGCGGGCGGTGTAAGACCTGCTGGGACCGTTGTAGTGACAGTTCCATTTGAGCTTGAACTATTAGTAGAATTTGTAACTGCAAAGGCTGGAACCGCAACGCTTGAACCAAATATTATTACAAGTAGCAACAATCCGCCAAGTTTGTTATTCAATGATTGCCAACCATCTAACCGTTATATAAGCAATTGTAAAAAAATTGTTAATTTTCAGATCAGATGTATTTGTCAAAAATTTTTGAAAATTACTCGCATAGTTCAACCAGGTTTTCAGTTGAAAACTAGTATAGAACTTGGTTAAATGACAAATCTTAAAAATCATTACTTTGTGGTAAAAGAAGAAAACCCAAAGTACCAAAACATAAGGTCTTGGTACTTGTGTGTGTCTGGAAATGGGTTTTCTTCATCATATTATTTGCCTTTCTCCTATTTAAGAAAAAGTCACAGATTTTGGATTCCCGTAATTATTATCATTGTAGTAAAATTAAATGATAATAATGTCTCAGACTATTCATCGTTTAGAATAGAGACGTTCTTTCCAATTCAGAGATTGTCCTTTTGGTTGAAAAGTGAGTCAACTTTCCTGTTCAACTCATTTATTGCATTAAGTGAAGATTCGTGCTTGTCATCAAAATCAGCAAGTTTTTTCAATATTGCATCATGGTTTTCATCTAATTCCTTTATTCGATGTAATATATGATCTTGCGAGTCAGAAGTCTTCTTCTGCCTATTGTATACCCACCAACTTACTATACCCCCAATTATAGCGCCAACTATAATTCCAAGATATGCAGAGGCCGCATTACTCATATCAATGCAACCTTTTGAAAACTCTGGAACACAGCCCCAAATGCTCAACGAGATGGGAAACACGAACATTTGAGATCAGATGATGTTTTCATGTTTTCTATGAGCATCAGTTAACGAGTTTGTGAAATTGATCAGATTTCATAAGGATTCAATTTGGTTTCAGCAATATCTTGCCCACAGACTCCCCTTTGAGCATCTTTGTGTGCGCCTCAACTGCATTCTCAAAAGTATAGACAGAGTCAATTATTGATTTTATTTTTCCTTTGGACATCCAATACAATCCGTCAACAAGTTCTGAGCGTGTGCCTTGGGTTGAGCCCAGAACATTTACCCCTTTGAAGAATATGTGTCGGAGGTCAGTTTGTACTTCATACCCAATAGTTGCTCCGGTAGTAACAAGAGTTGCACCATATTTTAGCAAAGTCAGTTCCTTGTTCCAGTGAGAACCGCCTATATGCTCAAAGATGACATCTACACCTGCGTTTGTTCCCTTTTCTTTTGCAAGGTTTTTTGTTATTGCAAAGACTTCTTTGTGCCAATCTTCCTTTCTGTGATCCACTGCAAAGTCGGCTCCAAGTTTTAGACATTGGTCCAGTTTGCTTGGACTTGCAGTGGCAATGACATCACAACCATACAATTTTGCAATTTGTATTCCAAATGTTCCAATACCAGAAGTTCCACCCATTATGAGTACTATCTGCCCTGGCCTGATCCTTGCTCTTCCTACCAACATATGCCACGAAGTTACCAAAACCATAGATGCGGCGGCAGCTTCCTCATAGCTTACATTCTCAGGAATTTTTACCACGTTGACTTCAGGCAGATGGACATACTCACAGAATCCTCCCCATAACGGGCCTGTCTGAAATCCCCAGATTTTCCTGTATCTGCAATCGTATTCTCTGCCATCAGTGCACGCCGGACAAACTCTGCACGAGAGGTTGCCGTGCGATACAACTCTATCTCCTACCTTAACTGTCGTCACATCATTACCTACTGCAATCACTTCGCCTGCGGCGTCAGTTCCGGAAATATGTGGCATTGGTATCTGAATTGGCCTTCCTCTCATTGCCCAAATGTCATCGTAATTTAGTCCTGCAAACTTTACTTTGAAGACTACCTCATTTGGTTTGGGTGTAGGATCAGGCAGTTCTTTGATTTTTAGAATTCTTGCAAAATTATCATCGGGAGCATACTCTTCATATACGAGGGCTTTCACGATTCATTAAATCTCATGCGTGGTAATATTAAGAAAATGAACTACTTTTGATATGTCGTATAGAATTGAATTATACATCAAAAAACAGTATGAAGCAACTTTGCAGAGAAGATCAGAAGGATAAAAAGAAGGTCTAGTGGTGGTGATGCCCACAACCACAAGAATCATGGCTGCTCATGGTGTCTGATTTTTCTTTTCCTGCACATTTGGAACATTTGTCAGAACCTGTGGCAGAAAAGAACCCTATTCCGCATACTACGCATTTCATGCTTGTCATATGTAGACTGGATTTGTGGCAATATTTTTGTGCATCTATAGGGTCGTTTCTGACAGTTTTTTGCAATCTTTTGCACTTTTTAACACGTTTTGAACAGTTGGAAAGCAGATTAGAAAGGTGCCTTGAAACAGATTCATGAACATTCATAGAATTTATTAACTGATTAGGGTGGTAGGGAACTCATGATGTCAAAACCAATGGGCGCATTATTTGGTGTTTTGACGCTAGTTGCAATCCTTGCAATAGCTCCATCAGCTTTTGCACAGGAGTCAGAAGCAACTGTAAACATTTCAGCAGGCGCAGGTTCGGGTCCAACATGTGCACAGTCAAACAATTGTTTTGATCCGAACGTCATCAATGTAACACCGGGTACAACGGTAGAATGGAAAAACAATGACAAAGTCAGCCACACTGTAACAAGTGGCAGTCCATCAGACAATCAGACAGGCACTATCTTTGATAGTAGTCTTATTGCAGCTGGAAAAGACTTTACCTTTACATTCAACAACCCTGGTACATACAATTACTTTTGCCAAGTCCATCCATGGATGACAGGCCAAGTGATTGTTGGCGCAGCTTCTACACCAAGCACTAGCACAAGCGCACCTTCTAGTACATCTTCAAGCATGAATATGTCTTCAGGTACAAGTATGCCTTCTAGTACATCTTCAAGCATGAACATGTCCTCAGGTACAAGCGCACCTAGTACAGCTAGCAGTGCACCAACTACAACAAGTGCCCCATCAAGTACTACAGAGAGCACTAGTATGCCTTCAAGTACAACTACGTCTTATGCACCATCAACCAGCGAACAACCAAGCAGCACTACAACTACAACTACCACAACATCAACATCAGAAACCGGTAACGCCAGTCCAGATCAAATGTCTGGATGGGGTGCAGGTATTGCAGTTGCTGCAGTCATGAGCGGTATTGGAGTCTGGTCAGCGGTACGTCGCAGATAAGGCAGATGGTCAAAAAGACTACATTCTTTTTATTTTTAATTAATTTTGTCACACAAGCATTGAATGATACGATGATCGGAATATAACTATCGGAATCTGAATTTAGATTTGAGGCTTTGCAGTGTGTTTTTCAAAAGATGGTTGTGAACATCCAAAGTAAGAAATGGTTTTAAATAAACATCTTTGATAGTTGACGGAAATGCTGTTGAGGCATGACGAAGTTCTTTGTAATACCTGCATAATTTTTGCTCATATTTGGAAACTCGCCTATAAGATTTCGTATAACCATAGTACCAAGTATGCTTGTCAAAAATTTTCTCAAGGTTTAGTTCATTCCAGTAAGATATTTTCATTCCAGAAAGATTTTCTTTGCAGTTTGATTTAGATGAACTTGAACTAGTTAGAGCATAATCTGTACGTAGTATCCTATAAGCCTCTGTTATAACCTTGAACTTTTCTTGATCGTGCTTTGACGCATTTTTATCAGGATGGTATCTTAACGCTAATCTTCTATATGCTGCTTTTATTTCTGACATAGACGCACCTTCATACAGTCCCAATACTTGGTAGTACTTGTGGCTGTTCACTGAACTATGTTCCCCCTGCTATTTTAAAAAAGTTTAATCTCATTTTTTTGTTCTAATTGAAAAATAAATTCGATTGCAGAAGCACACACCAAACTAGGATACATCAATTACATGATTTGCGATGGCGGTAATGTGCGTGTATATACGTCAAGATTTTTCCTGTTCCGTATGTCAAAAATAGGCATCACAGCATCATTGAAATATTTAGTAATTAATTCATTATTAGTTGAAAGCGCCTATACTTGCGTTGGTAATTGGTGGAGGCCTTACCGCAATAACAATATTTCTTGTATTTAATTTTCTTGTAGTTACCCCTACTCAGAAATACGACATTGCTGTAGACCCAATTCTTGTGAAAGACAGTATGGGCACAGAGACACATGTTGTTATCAAAAATACTGGCATGGACGTTCTTACTAACATCAGAGTAGATTATGGCGGAACTGCAAGACCCGATGTAATTCCGCTCCTCCAGCCAGGCGAGAAGATCTCACTTTCTCCACCTGTAGGAAGTGATCTTACAACAGTTAGGGTCACAACGGATCAAGGAATAAACATTACCCAATCATATAGAGAGCCTGCAAGTGTTCCGTTTATAGGAAATTCTGGTTATGGCGGATGATTTGCTTAAATTGTACGACTATTCAATTCACGGTAGCAAATAATCCTCCCCATACAAGTTAGCGCCAAAGTTATTCAGATGATTTAATTTTAAATGTAGCAGATACCAACCATTTGGCAACACATGGCAAAGATAAAGATCAACATAGATGGAGGCGAACTGACCATTGAATTTTCTGATACTAAAGATTTGGAAGACCAGCTAGCAAAAATTGATCTTGTAAAGATAGATACGTTGCTTGACGGGAAGAAACGAAATTTGACAAATATAGAAAATTCTGAAACGTTAGATTCTCAGGATACTTCTAAAACCGTGAAGGACCTTGGCACAATTAATCTCTTGAAGATACCAGAGGGAGGACAGGATGCAATAAAACTTGCAGTATTCTTGGCGGCCAGCGGGATGAACCGCGAGGAGATTAAAAAGATCACTGGAATCACAATCTTGAGCTCCTGAAAATAGGCCATTCCAATTAATTTGTATGTCTGCCTAGAATAAGATGTGAAATCATTTAGGTCGAATTTTTCCACAGTGGAACCTCATTTTGCGACATAATTCCATACCCCTTAAGGTCTTTTCCTTATTATTCAAATATATGAATAGAGACCAAAAGCTTGCAATTACACTACCTATGGTTTTTGCAGTATATTCAGTATTGTTGATTTTATTGCTGCCACATGCCCATGCATCCACCCAGACAGCACAGATTCCAATTGGGCCTCAATGTGAGACCACATATACAATCATCTACAAGGATCCTACAAAATTTGATGAACCGAAGACCTTAGACACATTAAAACAAAGTTTGTCAGGCATAGATTTCAGTGCGGATGTTCTTGACGGCCACCAATGGTGGGATTACCTATACATAAGCACGCCAGATGCCAACTCCACCTCAACAATTACAATTCCTACAGTCTCGAGTTTAGCAGACAAGATTGTAGAAGAAACCATGCAAAAAACGGATGGGGTCTTGAAGGTAGACAGCATGATAACTACATGGTGTAGTTGATACTAAATTTTATTTTTTAGTAAATTTCAATAGATAGCAATTATTCTCTTCGCAGTGCAACCATTGGAGATAGTTTCGATGCTTTCCATGCAGGAAATATTCCAGCTCCTACAGCCAATGAAACCGACAGTAGCCAGACCTTGATTAGGTCTTGTGGCAGAAAAATGGGCGGGAAAGAGCTGATGCTACCACCACCCGGACCAAAGCCACCGGGGCCTCCAGCACCACCTGTGTGAGATGGGAAGCTTGTCATAGCATAACCCCCCACTACTCCAATGGCCAAGCCTAATGTGGCACCCATTATTCCAATCAACGCCGCTTCAACTAGGAATAGTGCAAGTATTGACGAGTTCTGCGCACCTATTGCTTTCATTGTACCAATTTCACGAATCCTCTCTGTTACTGAATTGTAGAGTGTGGTTACTATTCCCACTGCGCCCACAACTAACGCAATAAACCCAATCATCTCTACAAACATTGCATTTCCTTGGGCAGTCTGCTGCCTTACCTGTAGAAATGCTTGCGGGACAGTCAATCCGATGTTTTTTCCATAAATGTCAGTGATCTCTTGCTGAACTGTATTTACATAAGTATCATCAGTAGTTTGGATAAGCAGTGAGTCATATCTTCCCGATTTGCGCAATAGTTGGTTTGCAGCATCAGGATTTATCACAAGAGCGTTGTCAATGCGCGTGTTTCCAGAGGGTTTCATTATTCCGGTTACGAGAAAATTTCTAACCTCTTGCTGTGATTTGCCTGCGGAATCAGTATAGCTGTAAGTAATTTTGAGTGTTTGGCCAACTGTAACAAAAGGTGTGGTAGCACCCGGAGGGTTGGCTATCGTATCACCCACTACTGCTGCAGACCTGTCATTTGGTGAAAGTGTTGAACCGTCGACATACTGCAAATTTGGCAGCATGACAGTAAGTTTGTTGGGATCCATTCCCACTACAGAAACTCGCTGAACGTTGCCATACGAATCTATTGTCACAGAACCAGAATATTGCGGAACAACATCTGTTACATATGGTAATGCTCTCAGTTTGTTTATTATAACAGAGTTGAGGATAAGGGACGACTGTGATGATGCCCCTCCATAATACGAACGCTGTCCAGATGTTGCATAAATCACATTTGTGGCCAAGGAGCTGAGTTGTTTTTCCAAGAATGCCGACTGCCCAGCACTTAGTCCGTTTATGACTACGACAAGGCTTGCACCTAAAACTACCATGAGTACAGTCAGTATTGTCCTAATTTTTCGGTCTACTAAAGCATCATATGCTAGAGAAAAGATGTCACTTGGGTTCATTTTTCTTATTGTCGTTTTCTAAAACGGATACAATGTCGGTATCACTTCCAGTCAGCATCTTTAGTTTTTTCTGCACCCTTCTCTTTCGGATTATTATTCCAGCAGTTATCGCCCCTGCAACAGAGGCGCCAATTGCAGCCAGAATTACAGGGTTGCCCAAAATCTGGTCAGTGAGAGACTCTTGTACAAGTGTGCGCACAGGCTGGCTTCTAGCAATCATTACGTTTTGGGTAAGAATAACGGTATGGAAGTTCTTGAGGTCGTCTGCATATACCACCTTGAATGATACAGGGTAGACGCCTGGTTTTAGCAAGTTCAAACCATTAAGCTGAATGCTAAAGGGAATTGGAGAGTCAGCAGAAAGATCTCCTAAGAATTGTTGCGACATTGGTCCAGCACCTCCTCCGCCGGTACCACTACCTTGACCACCATTGAACCCGCCTTGGCCTCCTCCAAATCCACCACGACCGCCTCCACCAAACCCGCCGCCCTGATCGCCACCAAATCCTCCACGGCCTCCTCCAAATCCGCCCTGTCTTCCACCGCTCTGGTCTGGTGTTGATTGAGCATCTGCCTGTTGGAATGATGTTGACGTGTAATTGGAACTGTTACCGTAAGCCATTCTGGCCTGTCTTAGGGCATCAAGTAGTGGAGATGGCGCAAGCTGTATTGTACCATAAAGTCCAGTGGTGCTTCCCTGATTTAGCAAGCTACCAGCTAGCTGTGGCGAATTGCCCACATAGTTTACAGCCAGACCGTATATTTCCAGTTTGACTTCTCCTACTACAAACGCTCCCAGAGTTAGGGAGTTAGTCTGGGTCTGCCCATTGGCTACGTAATTTGCAGTGAGTGTAAAAGCGGTTGGAGTGTCAATGAGGGAGTTTGCGGCAAATACTTGGGTTGACAAAGATTGCACCTGTCCCGGTTCCAGCTTTGGTATGTTCCATGTGGAAGGCCCGACAACCGATACAGAAGTCGACTGAGGAACAAGTGAGACCACTATATCAGATGCCTCGGTTGTGCTGTTGTTTGCTACTGTGAAATTCAATGGGGAGAGAATGTTAGAGGTGATTATAGGAGAGGTTGCATTTCCAAGATAATGCAGGCTCAGAGATTGCGGAGGAATTGGAGCAACTACTATACCGGTATTCAGTTGAGTAGTAATTTGTTTGCCCCATGCGTTGTTATAAGTCAGCTGTATAGCCACATCTTGAGTCTGTCCTGCTGCAGAGGTGGCAGGAAACACAGTAGTTTGAATTTGCGCAGTTCCATTTGCAGGAATATTACCTAGATTGAATTGATTTGCCCCAAAATTAACAATATTTGTCGTCGTTGAAGATAACGTGAGAGTGCCGGAGGATGCGCTAGAGCCAGAATTTCCTTTTTGTCCAAGGTTTGTGATTGTAGCAACTACGCCGGTTGCATTAGCTGAGCCCTTGTTTGAAATGGTTATTGTAATTGGATCTGCTTGTACTGGAAGTATACTTGGTGTGTCTGTTGAAACATCCAGTACCACTTTACCTGGAAGAACTATTGGTACTTGAAGTAATGCAGAGGTACAGCTTTGCACATTGAGATTTGCTGCACCAACACCTATTTTGTAATTAATTACCATGTTGGTGCTGTATGTGCCTACTTTGGCAGTTGGTAAGACATTTACATTAAAGAAAAGAGTGACAGTGCTCCCAGGCCCTACCTGGCCATAATAGCTTGCAAGAGCGTAACGATTTGCAACTTTTGATGCAGGATTATACTGTTGAAGGAGCTGCGGTATTTTACTACTGCCGGTCGGAGAAAATCCAGAGGGCAAATTCAAAAATGCCGTTACCGAATTCAGCGGATTGTTACCTTTATTGTTAATTACTACTGCAAGTACTGATGCTCCCTCTCCCGGCCCCACTTCTTTTTTGACAGGGATTGTGTTGCTTGCTGCTGCATCTGATGTTCCCTGGTCAACCCAATAAGCGTCTATTACCACAGGACCCTGATAATTTGCATCTATTGTAGTGGTCAGGGGGGCCGCGCAGTCATTTTCTTGCATTACCTGCGCTGATGAGGGAACATTAAACGAGGGGGCAAACAACATGCCAAACAGAACAATGGAGCAGATTTTGAGAGCTGTATTTTTTTGAAAGCTACTAATTGACAACATCCTTTTCTATTCTCCCATCTCTTATCAGTATAGAACGGTCAGTTGACTCGGCAAGCTCAGGATTGTGAGTGACCATTATTATGGTACGTTTGAATTTGTGCGACAATGTCTTTAGCATATCAAAAACATCCTCCCCAGTCTTGGTATCAAGATTTCCCGTAGGTTCATCTGCCAAGACTATTGCCGGGTTGTTTACTAGAGCTCTTGCAATTGCAACTCTTTGTTGCTGACCACCACTTAGGTTAACTGGTTTTTGTGTTGCCTTGTCCGCAATTCCTAGAGCCTCCAAAATTTTCATTGCACGTGCATTGGCGTCAGATGGAGACATGCCAGAAATTGTACCCGGTAGCTTTACGTTCTTGAGAACCGTGGTTCTGTTAATCAGATTGAAAGATTGGAAAATGAATCCAATTAGGTTATTTCGCATAGTAGCTATCATCGAATCGTTCAAGGCAAAAATGTCGATTCCGTTTATGTAGACATGTCCAGAAGTAGGCCTGTCCAAGGCTCCAACCATGTTAAGGAGTGTAGATTTGCCACTTCCAGAAGGACCCGCGATGGAAACAAATTCACCCTTTTTTACAGAAAAACTTAGGTTGTCTAATGCTACAACCCTTCCTGCTGAAGAATCGTAAATCTTTGACAAATTTTTTACTGCAAGCGCAGTTTCCTTCAAATCAATATTATCAATCTTTGTGGACTCTTCCACCATGGTAACGGAGTTTTGTTTGGTACCTGATTTATCCCTATTCAAAGATATTACACTCCAGCTGTTTTTCGGATATGAGTGGCAGACTTTGTGAAAAATTTATCAAGGTTGTAAAAAAATAAATCCCATATGAATTGCATGGGAACACCGCATCTACCGTATCGATATGAGTTTGTGAGGAGTACGGATTTGTGGGCATGTCCACTTCTGGAGTATGCACTAAGATCGAAGGGGTTGTGAAAAACTCTCATCTTCTCCTCTGTAGAACTCAAAATTATGCCCACGTTTCCCATTAGCCAGAGACGAATTAAATAATTGTCAAACTTTGTTCATGAACATTGTTACTGTATAACCCATACCTAAAAGTAAATTTGTAAAATCATGTAAAAGCTTAATACAGAATTTTGCACCCAGCAAAGATGATTTCCGTGTCACATGAGTACCGTGATCGAGTTTACATTAGAAAGGATATTCTTTTGAAACTAACGGAATACGGAGAGCTTAATCAGACAAACCTGTTAAGTTATTGCGGTCTAAATTTAATGAAACATAGAGATATACTAGAGAGTCTAGAACGAAAAGGGTTCATAAAAAGGACAGAAATACCATGGGGAAATAAGAAAGTGATAAAATATTCAGTTACGGAGAAAGGAAGACAGTTTTGTCGCATGGTTTTGGAACCCTATGAAGAAATCTTTCCAAGGAATGAAAAAAATGATCGGGAACAAAGTTAGCGAAATGTTTTATTCATACACAAGGAGGTTAATCATCTAAATGTCTGAACCTACAGAAAACAAAGATAAGGAATCAAACAAGGGTAACAAAAGTGACGAGGCTCCTGAAAACATGTTCAGGATGATAGACGATCTTCTTGCTCATACAAATAGTTCAAGACGCATATTTCTCATCTTTATTGCATCTGCACTAATTTTTGCTCCTGTTGCACTTGTAATGGGAGGAATATTGATTGGACATCCACGTTACAGTGTATTTCGTCTTGAAGAAAATCATGAAGAATATGGTGACAACATGACATCAGGCAATTACATGTCGCCAAGCGGTACTCAGTTCTTCATAATTGAAAAGAACGGAAGTTCTATTGTTAGAGAGATGCCAATACATCCTCCACCACACCCACCACGTCAAGATATACCAATTTTCATTGGCATACAGGCATTCATCTTCATATGCATAATATTTGCTGCTGTACTTTTGTATATAGCAGTTAAAGAATACAGATTCTTTTCGAAATGGAATATGAGATACCAAAAATATAAGACTACACAGGACAAGATAGATGACGAGTTAGGGAAAGACTGATACCATTTTGAATTTTACACATAAACGGGAACATGTATCCTAGACTGAAATTGCTAATTCAGATCTCATTGTGTATTATCTCATAATTATGTTTATGGTGTAATCACTAACCTTGTTCCTTAACAAGGTGGCACAATCCATTATAAACTGTGTAGCTAATTCAGGGTAGAATGAACATACAAGCATTGAAGACAAACCAAAGACTGCTTGCAGTGATTCTCGGCGTGGCAGTAATTGCTACAGTTGGAGGCTCGCTTGCATATGCACAGACTGCACCAGGATCTGGTACAGGTCAGGCACCAACACCAATACAGGGTTCAATCAATCTTCCGCAGATGATCTTATCTAGCGTAAAGGTTGACTTTACCACTGCTGCAAATACTGCTGCAGGTCATGTGACAAATGGCAAAATCTTGGCCGGAGCTCTCACCGTACAGCAGGGTTATGCAGTTTATGCCTTCAAGATAACCGATGGCACAAACATCTACTCTGTAATAGTAGACGCAGGAAATGGTACAGTGCTCAAGACATCGCAGGGACATCCATTAAACATGGGCGTCTTTGGCGGCATGGGCGGTCCTGGAATGCGACTGCATGGACACTTTGGCATGCATGCAGGAGGCTGGATGAAATCCCAGACACCTGGAAGCACTGCTCCTAGCACAACAACTCCAAGCGGATTCCAAGAATAAATCTTAGAATCGCCTTTCTTTTTTATTTTTTAAATTATCTGCTTATTGATTTTCTTAAACTAAGAATCAACATTTCATTCAAATTATAATTAAATTTAAAAAATACGGAACACAGGCGAAGGAAGATGGAATACAAGTGGATCGCATTAACAAATACTACTATTACAATCCTCATGGCCTCACTTGACACAAATATTGTGATTATTGCACTGCCAAAGATCTCGGCTGACCTCCATGCCTCAATTCTTGAAACAATGTGGATTGTTTTGTGTTTTGGTCTGGTAACCACCATTGTTCTATTGAGCTTTGGGAGACTAGCAGACATGTTCGGTCGGGTCAAATTGTACAATCTTGGTCTTATAGTATTTACAGCGGGTTCTGCACTTTGCGGTTTTTCCAGATCTGGCCAAGAATTGATTTTGTTCAGGTCTATTCAAGCGTTGGGTGCAGCTTTCCTATTTTCAAATAGTGCGGCAATACTTACCGACGCTTTTGATGTAAAGGAACGCGGAAAGGCACTAGGATTGAACCAAGTTTCCATAGTAGTGGGCTCCGTAGCAGGACTTGTCCTAGGTGGATTACTTACAGATACCTTTGGTTGGAGATCAATATTTTGGGTAAATGTGCCAATTGGCATATTTGGCGCCATTTGGTCGTATACAAAGCTCAGAGAGCTTGGCACAAGGACCGGGGGCAAAGTGGATTACGTTGGAAATTGTGTTTTGGCGCTGGGTCTTGTTTCTGTTTTCCTTGGCTTGACACTTGGATCGCTTCAGATTTTATCCACCATAGAAGAATTATTGATGATTGTCGGCGGCTTGGCAACATTGGTTTTGTTTGTCTATGTCGAATCTAAAATAGAAGATCCGATGTTTGATGTCAAGCTGTTTAGAATACGTGTGTTTAACACAGGAAATCTCGGTGTCTTTTTCAATGCAATTGCAAGAGGCGCGTTAATCTTGATGATGTCGCTTTACCTGCAAGGACCTACAATGAAACTCAGTACACTAGAATCTGGCCTATACCTTATTCCAATATCATTTACAATGGCAACGTTTGGTCCTATCAGCGGTTGGCTTTCTGACAAGTATGGTTACAAAATTTTCATCATTGGAGGATTATTGACCTCCACAGTAGGATTTCTCATCCTTACGCATCTACAAGAACATGAAAGTTTTGTGCAGTTGTTGGTACCATTAGTGTTAGTGGGTGCAGGAATGGGCATGTTTGCAGCACCCAATAGAACTGCAGTCATGAATTCCGTTCCTGCTCAGAGAAGAGGCATTGCATCTGGAATGACTACTACCCTTGTAACCCTTGGGAACACCATAAGCCTTGGTTTGTCTTTTCTTATAGTTGCAAGATACGTTCCAATCTCTGAGCTTGAGATGGTCTTTATCGGTAAAACCATGAATTTTTCAAGCGGTGCAAGTTTTGTCAACTCTATTCACATAGTCTTTTTCTTGTCTGCTGCTTTACTCATAGCATCAATAATTCCTTCAATTATAGAACGCGCATCCAAGCCTCAAAACGAACGCACTGCACACAGCTAGAGATGCGGTTTTGAAAAATATTGTGGCGATTCTACACTCTAGGTGTAAATCTCAAGCCAGTCTTGGCTGAAATCGCGACTATCGATATGATTGCAATTGCTAACACTAGTGCTGCGATTGCACCAAACTCTGGAACTACAAATGTTCCAATTATCTCTATTTGAGATGTTCCGTTTGAGAATGGTATTTGGAGGGTTCGATCAGCTGCAGTGGTGCCTGTCTCTTGGAATTGATCATTTTCTTGGCCATCGTTTAGTACAAAGTACTGGTCATCAGTACCATCAATCTTCTTTGCATCAATTAATGTCCTAGGCATTGTGATTGTCAATACGCCATCACCGGTTGTTTGAATAGAAACTATCAGTGACTTTGAGTTGGTATCGGCTTTTACATCAAGAACTTTGCCATTTGTTATAGTATATGTTACTGAAGAATTGGTACCATCCACTTGTATTGTGTTTCCAGGACCAGTAATGTGCGACCCTGAAAATTGGAATGTTGTTGTAGCGGACCTGTCTTGCCCGCCAAACTGTACATATACCGAATAAGTGCCAGCGGCTTGCCACAAGGCACCGCCAGCCGTTAGAGTAATTGAAAACGTCTTGTCCGTATTAACTGGTACTTGGTTTACTGTAACTACGTTTCCTACTGGATTTCTCAAAATTAGTGTAAGAGGAGTGTCGCCAAGATAATCATGTGTTGTACCAGATATCATAATCTTATCGCCATCATTGTATGACGATTTGTCAGTTGCAACTGCGATTGCAGGAGTGGATGTGCCCATACTTACTATTTTACCTGAATTACCTGATGAATTGGTTATCATGTATGAGGGCGGTGGCAGATTGGTTTGAACAGTAGAATTTGTCATATTCATAGAGCCAGCATCAGCAAATGCTGGAACTATACCAGCCGCGCTAACCAAGATGCTCAGTAATGTTAACCCTTTAGCGTTAATTCTCACTAGAGACGAGTTTCTTTGCTTGTATTTAAGCAATTACTTAAAATTAATTAATTTTTGAATGAATAGCAATTGTCAAAATTTGCTTCTTTAATGTCCTCTAGAGGCTACTCGCCCTCTTTTTGTCATAGCACCATCCATTATTCAGCAAGTTTGTAGCAATTACAAAAAGAGCAGATGATGATAGGTATGTTTAGTTTTAACACACATTTGGATAATAGAAAGAAGTCTCATAACAGGATCCGTTGCATAGAGAACAGAAAAGCATTACAAAGTGCATGAACTGCAAAGAGGCGGTAGAGTTTTACTGGGAGCCAAGATATAATGGGTATAGAGGACGCTGTCCTAAATGTTATACTAACTGGCCTGAGACATAGATGGTGTAGTGTTTCCATCAAATCTTCTTATCACAAAACATTTCAAAATTAATTTGATAAAAAATCTAGTTTTCGTTTTCAAAAAGTGTAATTTTAGCTTGAGATTCCCAGAGTAGACAGCAACATTGGCATTAATGATTTAGCGGAGAACTGCACAACTGCAGAAAATAGGTTTTCATAAAATGGAGTTACAGCCATGAGAAAAGAGGCCACAATCATTCCTCGTATTAATGGCATAGATTTCAATATGCAAATTATTTATAAAAAATTGCGACACTTTGTTAAGGAACATTGTTAATGAGTAAATAATTTTTAATTGTGCAACTGACTTTACGAATAGATGATGTTAGATTTTCTTCAATATGCTTGTAATTATCGCTATTATTTTGTCAAAAATAGTTTCTGGTGCATTCACTACTTGATTAACTGTGGAGACGGTGGGACTGGCAGAGGTATTGTGCGGTGTTGTTGCAATATGGTTTATTGTTGCAGGTGATGTAGTTGTAGGAGATGATGATGTTGAGGTAGATGTAGTTTGAGTTGATTTTGATAGATTAGCTTGTAAGGTGATTGACTGGGTAGGAGTCGGACTTGTGGTATTGACTTGCACAGATTTTGGAGGAGAGGCTTGAACAGTAGATTTCATGGCTGAAGGCTGCGAAGGAGGAGATTGTGATGGAGGAAAAGATGATGTCGATACAGTATTGTTCAGCATAGAATTTGTAGGCATAGATTGCACAGTTGAAGATTTGGTTGAAGGTGTGATTGCAGACAATATTGTTGTGTCGTAGATTCCAGAATGACTAGAGTCTCCCCCATATGTTGCAGTTATTGTCACACTGCTCAAGTTATTAGGTGGTGTGTATGTTATTGCACATTTGTTGTTTATTAATAGACAGTTATCTGGATTGAATATGCCTCCTGCACGATTATCATTCCATGATACAATTCCTATCAGGGATGTGGTAGGGTTAGAGATGTCTGCAACATGTACAGCAAGAGTAATTGGATGTCCAGGAACAAAAGTTGTGTTTGATTGAGAATCTTCTATAGATGAGCTTGAAGAGATTGTCAAGGATGTTGTATCCATCACACTAGAAATCGATGTACCGTTGCTGCTTGTAAATATCAAAGCATTGCTGGCGGTTGCATATGATACATCAAATCCACCTAGAGGCAATAGCCAGAGGAGGCATACCATGAGTAAAGATGTAAACAAAAAACTCCGATTTGGAATAATCAAGACACCTATTAGACCTTAACTATTTAGTCACAAGATACGGAATATCCTTTACGAGAGCGTCAGATATCGTCCTTGAGGCCATATGTTAAAGGTGATGACTGTCTTGTAATTCATGAATTTATGCGCCTCCAAGTGAAACTATCAGATCAGTCCAAATTCTGCTATTGCGCCAAGTATCAAGAGTTGAAAATGTCCATTTTTATTTACCGTCTGAAACGCAAACTGGGTTGTTTTTACATCTCAAGTCTGCGCCATTCAAGATTGCTCCTGACAGATCCGCGCTGTGCAGGTTTGCGTTATGAAAATTAGCATTTGTTAGGTTTGCACCATCAAGTCTTGCATTAGAGAGATCAGCATTACTAAAATCTACATCAGAGAGGTCATCTTGAAGCATTTCAACACCATTAAGGTCAGCATCCTTGAAAATTGCATCTTTAAGCCACGCCCATGAGAAAGAACTTTGATGAAAATTCCCATTTGTAAGATTTGCGTTTGTGAGGTTTGCAAAATGAAAGTCTACAAACGGAGCATGGACACCCACCAGGATGGTACCTACAAGGTTTGCTTCTGGCAAGTCCATGTTAGTCATTTCAGCTTGGCTCAGATTGGCGCTTTCCAAGTTAGTACTAACAAGATAAGCCTTTTCTAGGTTAGCATGAGAGAGATTAGTCCTTTGAAGATTTGCATTGTTGAGATTGGCATGACTTAGATATGCGTTAGAATGGTCACACCCAGACCAGTCAACTCTTGGAAAGTTTTTGTCACTGCAATTCTTTGAATGTGGTAAAACCTGTTCTTGCGTAGCATTTTGTGTCGCTTGAGAGAAAGTCGAGTTTACTTGATGTGGTATGTCGTGTAAAAGACTGTTTTGGACAAACAGGCGTACATCATCAACATATTGGATGTCGGTAAGGTTTCCTGCAATCCACTGTTTTGCATTGTCCTTTAGCCATGAGATTGACATGGTATTTGCATCTATGCCATATACCTGGCTTCTTGAAACCTGTAGACCTGAAATCATAAAAATGGACAATACAATGAACATGGCAATCATTAATCGTTGCATTAGGCCAGACTAATTTCGGTCAAATATTTAATTTGTCTAATTGCAACAAGTTATGAAAACAAATATGAATTCTAAAAATTTAGAATAAAGTTGCAATATCAAAATTTCATCATGACAGAGTTTTCCATTGTATAGACAAGACATTATTCTATACAGGAAGTGAAATCTGTCATCTATTGTTCTATCATAATTGGGTGAGAAAATACAATCTTTGTATCTCCAAACTCAAACCCTTTCTTTCTGCCTTTCATGCTCGTTGTTGTGTTGGTTAGCATAAAACAATTGTTGAACAGTATTAACTAACTTTGTTACTCTAGAAAACAAGAACCAAGTTTATTATAACTTAGGCTATATCAGATATTGTGATGTAATGGGAGACGAGCACAAGGAGTTCAAGTGCAAAGAATGCGGCATGAAATTTGATGACAGAACTAGACTAGAGAGACACTTCAAGGCTGCCCATCCTGCAAAACATGACGGGTTCAAACAAAAGTGGTACTGGGAAACTTGATCCCATACTGCAAATCAGGGATTAACTTGGATGGCTCCAGATGTTATAAGATATTGAATTTCGTTTACAAAGTCATTATCTGATATCTGACCTTGAGACCACCAAGTAGCGGTATTTTTGACCCATGATGGTATATGATAGTTAGAATCAACTACAAAGTAGATTTGTGGTGCCTGGATAGTTCCCTGTTTCATCATGTATTGTAGTGCAGTTGCAAATGTCTTGTCAGACACCTGACCCATAGTCCACTGGTTTGCAGTGTCCTTGATCCAGCTTGGTACAGATAGCTGGCTTGGTTCATACATTATGTTAGTTGTAGCAATTGTACCTCGTGCTCCATACTGTGCATTAATTACATATTCATTTCCAGGTATCCACAGATTGGTCGGCATGATTGTTGTAGAAAATTTGTTGGATGTCTCAGTTGACACATGGTTTGAAGCAACACCGTTTCCGGAAAGATCAGTCACCCACACTGTAACTATTTCATTTGAAACAAATCGAGAAGCTTGTCCTGATACGGTAATGTTGTCGCCCGCCGTATAGTAAGGTTTGTCAGTATATATAGAAAGGGTAACTGGCGATTGTAGAGGCAAGTCAGTTCCAACGTTGACTGTTCCTGTCATCCAAGGATGTACAAGGCAATAATAACCATAAACCCCAATCTTGTCAAAGGTGTAAGAAAAAGTACCTCCGGGATTAATTATGCCGCTATCCATCCTCCCATCAACCCCAAGATTTGGCTTCCCTGTAGATACTGTGTGCACTGAAGTGTCATCGTTTTTCCATGTTATGGTATCACCTGCCTTGATGTCTATGACAGTAGGTGAATAGAAGACACCGGTGTTTTGATGGGATGCCCCAATAGGTATTACCACCTCATTGTCTGCATATGCATGATATGTTGTGATGATGCATGCCAAAAAGGATACCACAAATAGAAAGACGCTGTTTAATCCTTTCACTGCATGAATTTCTCGTTTTTAATAGATAAGAGATGCGTAGGATTGCTCTGTTTGACTTTTCAGTGTTAGAGAATTTTCTTGCAAATAAAGAAGAGTTGGAGGGTGCTAGTTTCAACTAGTGTTATTTGTTTATTGTTCTTGCGGTTAGAGCGGTTCTTATTTTTCTTGTTTGCGACGTTATTCATTGGCGTGGCCTAGTGTGTATATTACATTCTTTTTTTGGCACATCATGAGAGAAAAGACAACGGAAGTTTTTCTACATATACCAACTATAGAAGAGTCTACCCATATTCAGATAGATGATGAAATACCAAAGTGTTCAATGATAAATACATCAAGAACAAAATGCAAATACTATCTAAGCGAGGGATGGGCATAATTTCACACAAAAATAATGTTAGTTTCCCAGCATGTATCTTACACATCTTGGATGCTTGCTGCCTCTGACACAGTTATAGTACACCGCTATC
>JAJPKL010000013.1 GCA_021323705.1 Nitrososphaerota archaeon | reverse complement strand
TCCGACCCGGTCCCATTCCGAACCCGGAAGTCAAACCCAATGTCGCTACTGTGCTACTAAGGTGCGAGAGCCCTTGGGAAGCAGTAGTGCTGGCGCCTTTTCTATTCCAAAGCAACTGAATTGGGAGATCCTTTCCATACTGTCTGCGTAGCAATGTTCTTATCTACTCCTCTTTTTTGAGCATCGTCAGGAAAACTGTCTACATATTCTGATATCAGCGTCCGTATTGTCTGGTCAATCTTTTCTACCGATGTTATATCGGTAAAAAGATAGGGTATTTCGCTACATCCTACTACGTAGCCATTGGCATTTGGAGTAATAGTAAAAGTTAGCCTAGGCAACTTTTGCAGTCTTGCCATGCTAATCTATATTGCAACAAAGCCTAAAAAGATCTTGTTTATCTGTAGATCTGTTGACCAACTGTGCAATCTGTGGAGAAAAGTTCTCTGACGATATACGATTTCTAAACCATATGATGGAAAAACATGGCTTTAGGAATCCAAGCACGGGAACACCTGATAGAAATAGCAGGGGATACTAGCGCTGTATGCTATAACTAGCTTGGAAATTGTTTTAATGGTATCTTTTGGCTGTTTGAGAGAAGGGTTTTTGTTCTCGTAAAAAATGCCTTTGTAGTCTTACAGTCATTTCCGTATATCAAAGGAACGTCTCTGATGGGTGTTTTTCTAGATCTTTTTGTTAATATGGATAACAATAATGGAAAGACCCCTGCTCTTCCCCCATATGCTGCTTTGTTTGTCACAAACCAAAACATTCTGGTTGAATCATAATCTTTTGGGAAGATCTCTGACTTGATCTCTTTGCCCAAATTAGTATAATGGCCTACAATCAAGATGTGTTTTCCCGCCAGTGACTTTACTATGCTGGCAAATTTTGAACAATGATAGCAACTATCGTCATAAATCAATATGGGTGAGAGTTCCCGAATATTCATATCTTTAATTGGCGAACTTGGGATTAAAATTTTGTGACAATAGACACTAACCTACCAGTGTTTGAAAATAACTTTTTATTGTCTCCAAATACGCTAAAACTCATGAATTTGAGTTCATACAATGAATATCTAAAAATTCAAATTTTTGAACAGACATGGGCCTAAATTACTATCACATTTTAAAAGGAGTAAGAGAAGCCAGGAAACTTGTCATAAAAGGCACAACGGCAGCAGGTTCTGGCCATCCTGGCGGTTCTTTTTCCATGGCAGAAATTATGGGGTGCATGTATTCCAAGTTCCTGCGATACGATCCAAAAAACCCTCTTTGGCAAGACAGGGACAGACTGGTTTTATCAAAGGGACACGCATCTCCCGGACTCTTTTCTAATCTTGCGGTGGCGGGATATTTTGACAAGTCTGAAATTGAAACCTTGCGAAAATTTGGAAGTAAACTGCAGGGCCATCCAGACTTCAAGTGTCCTGGGGTGGAATTTTGTGGAGGATCCCTTGGATTGGGTTTGTCGTTTTCAATTGGTATGGCACTTGCAGCAAAAATGGACGGAAAAAGTCATCATATTTACACTATAATTGGAGACGGTGAATCTGACGAAGGACAGGTCTGGGAAGCTGCAATGGCAGGCTCTAAATTTAGACTCGATAACCTTACAGTCTTTTTAGACAGAAATTTCATTCAACAAGACGATTATACTGAACGTGTTATGCCTCTTGACGAAGAACTGATTGGGGATGATATCTCTGAAATGTGGAAAAATGCAGCAAGATGGAGAGTGGGTGATAAATGGAGATCATTTGGCTGGAATGTTTTAGAAATAGATGGCCATCGCATAGAACAGATTGAAAAGGCACTAAACTTTGCATTGCAGACCAAAGGAACTCCCTCAATAATTGTAGCCCGTACCATAAAAGGCAAATCTGTAGAACACATGGAAGATAATCCAAAATGGCATGGCGTTGCTCCAAATCCGCATATTGCTCCTATAATAGAACTTGAAATTGATTGCCAGTTCCTTATAGCTCCATCCATCATCGCAGGCGATATGGCCAATCTAGAAAATGAAGTCAAAAGGGCCTCTCATGGAAGGGCTGACTTTATTCATCTTGATGTCATGGATGGGCAGTTTGTTCCCAACAAAACATTCGATCATGAAAAAATTAAACAACTCAGGCCAATAACTCCAATACCATTTGATACTCATTTGATGATAAATGAACCAGTAAAACATGTAAGAGATTATGTTAATGCTGGCAGTGACATTATTACAGTTCATGCCGAGGTCTGTGACGAATCAAGCTTTGGCGAGATTCATGATGTATTGCGTTCAAGTTCAGTAAGCCTAGGACTGGCAATCAATCCAGAAACAGAGTTTCCATCGTGGGCTGAAAAATTCATTCCAGACTTGGATCAGCTAATAATAATGTCAGTTGTTCCTGGAAAATCAGGTCAGAAATACATAGAAACCACTCATGAAAAAACTCGTCGGATATCAAAATTCCTTGCTGAAAGGAATTTTCAAGGTCTTATAGAAGCCGATGGAGGAGTTGATCTGACAAACGTAGAATCATGCTTTTTAGATGGTGCAAGAGTATTTGTCGGCGGCAGCGCCATAATAGGACAGAAAGATGTGCGTTTTGTTATATCTGAATTTAGAAAACGCTTGATGCGTGCAAGGAGGACACTCTTGATAAATAAAGCTTACAGTCTTGGCAGTTCTGAACTTGTAACCAAATGGATAGATCTGCATGAGGTAGGAAAGAAAAAATCTGAACTTCTCCAAATTGCAAAGGAGTCTGGCTTTTTATGACCGAGTTTGCTGATATGAGGACAGTTTATGGAGAGACTCTAATCAAGGTAGGGGAGGAGAATCCAAACGTAGTTGTAGTTGGGGCAGACACTACTGATTCGCTCAAAACAAAGCCATTTGGTAAAAAATTTCCAAACCGATTCTTCAATGTAGGTATTGCAGAAGGAAATTTAATTACCATCGCAGCTGGTCTTGCCAACGAAGGAAAGATTCCTTTTGCCAGTACCTATGCCGCTTTCCTGCCAGGTAGATGTGTAGATCAGATACGAAATGCCGTTGCCTATCCTACACGAAATGGCAAAAATGGACTAAATGTAAAAATGATCGTTTCCCATGGAGGCCTCAGCGTAGGAGCTGATGGAGGTTCTCATCAACAAATTGAAGACATTGCAATAATGCGTTCTATTCCAAATATTAGAGTGTTAATTCCAGCCGATACGGTTGCGGTAGAAAAACTAGTGAGATTATCCTCGCAACTATACGGTCCATTTTATATGAGGATGGCTAGATCAAAAACTCCAATTATACATTCACAAACCCAAGAATTTCAAATAGGAAAAGGAATAGTATTGCAAGACGGTTCTGACTGCGCTATTGTAGCGTGTGGAATCACAGTACAGATGGCTCTTGATGCAGCCAATCTGTTGAAGCAGGAAGGAATCTCATGCAGAGTAATAGACATGTTCTCAATAAAGCCCATAGATTCTGAACTCTTGGAAAAAGCCGCTCGCGAGACGGGTGGAATTGTTACATGTGAGGAACACAACATTATGGCAGGCCTTGGTTCTGCTGTCTCTGAGGTTGTCTCTGAGAATTATCCTGTACCCATGAGAAGAATAGGAGTTAGAGACCAATTTGGAGAATCTGCTAGAGATAGTGAAGTTTCACTATTGTTAGAAAAACATGGCATAACATCAATTCATATATCTAATGCTGTTAAGGATATCAGGAGTAAGAAACAATGAAAATATTCCTTGATACTGCAAATCTTGCTTCGATAAAAATGTACAATGACATGGGTCTTGTGGATGGCATTACAACTAATCCATCACTTTTAGCAAAAGAGGGAGGAGACCCGCAAAAAACGATGGAAGAAATTGTTAGAATAGTAAAAGGCGATGTTAGCCTTGAAGTGGTTAGCACAGAAACTCCAGGAATGATAGAGGAAGGAAAACGACTGCGCAAATATGGAAACAATGTTGTTGTAAAATGTCCGTTAACTGCAGATGGACTCAAAGCATGTAAATCTCTAACATTAGAGGGAATTCCAGTCAATGTTACTTTGTGTTTTTCTGTAAATCAGGCAATATTGGCAGCAAAGGCAGGTGCAAAATATGTTAGCCCGTTCATAGGAAGACTAGATGATAATGGTCAAGATGGAATTCATTTGATAAAAGAGATTCATGAGGTATTCCAAAATTACAAATTCAGTACACAAATTCTAGTTGCAAGTGTGCGACATCCAATGCATGTTGTAGAGGCAGCAAAAATTGGAGCCGATGTAGTAACACTACCGCCGGATGTATTGGGAAAGATGCTAAAACACCCATTGACCGACATTGGGCTGAAAAACTTTCTAGCAGATTGGGAAAAACTCAAGAAAGAAAATCCTAGTATCAGAATTTAACTGGCAAACAATAGCACATTCAATGTTTTCCAATCCATTGATACCTATGCTCTTCATCAAATAATTCTGTCTTGAGCTCCTTATTACTTATCTTAGAATCTATCTTGGCTTCAAAAAAACCTAGGCTTCCTTTATACGGAATCGGTATTTTAAGCTCCCTTGGATTTCTCAGTAGGAATCCGTATCTGTGATCGAAATATTCTTTGCTTGCAAAATGTTTAGTATAGTCAGCCTTTATCTCCTCTTGATTCTTGTATGTCTTAACATCGTAGAGTTCAACTCTGCCTATTATTACGCCTGTTCCAAGTCCATCTATCTTGATACCTAGCTTTTTGCAAACGCTTGTTTTTACTTTGAGGGGGGCATGAACAAGAAACTCTCCTCTGAATTTAGTGTTCCACGTTCTTAATTCAATTGTTTTCTTTCCTTGGATTATAAGATCTGCATATGGTTGAGAGACAGACAAACATTTCATGCTAGTCCGTTCCAAGTAAATTTAAGACCCGTTTTGGAATGTCATTTAGTCTGCTTACTGCTAAGGTTCGCTCATAGCCTAACCGCCTCAAGTTGTTTGCTATGGTTATTGCGCCACCCGTGTTAGGGCCAACACCTATTGCAACCATCTTCACTCCAAGAAGCTTGAAATCCATCATTACCGATCTTACGGCATCTGGATCTGACGGCTCTCCATCAGTTAATGTAAGAAATATGTCTGGTTTTTTTGAACGTAAAGTGGGAAGCAAAAGATTGTAAACCTCGGCCAATGGCGTACTGCCGTTTGCTTTTATCTGAGCAAGCCTCTTTGTGGCTGAATTATTCCATGGTAAATTTTCAGGTTTTATCAACCAACATGTAACTTGTTTCTGTTCTGTGTTAAACGCATATACTGAAAACTTTACTTTTAAGAAATCTAAAACTTCGCAAAGGGCAAGTGTTGCTTTTTTGTACTGCGTTTCTTCTTCTGCTATGCTGGAAGAATGATCAAGAAGTATGAACATCCTGGTCTTGATTGCTATTTTTTTATCTGTAATGAAGGGCTTATGACCTTCCATGTAGGTTTCTTGGTCAAATTCATCTCCAGCAATGACATGTTGCTCTTTCCATCCTGATTTCCATTCTTTGAATTTGGCCTTTAGATTATTGATCAAATCCATATCGTAGATCTTGGTCTCGTCTACATTTGTTAGGGTGGGTATGCTAATTCCAACAACTTCTGTTATGAGGCCCTTGTTTTCACTCCTTTTTGCTTCTTCAAGCAACACCTTGAATTCATCAAATACCTGCTTACCTCCCATTATTTTTACAGAATCTAATTCTCCAAAGTCATTTTCTCTATATTTTGAAAACTTGCTCAACGTTTTCATGAAATCTTGTTCAGACATGGCGATGCCTGAAGCGATTTTTGGTAAGGAAATAGGTATGGTAAGAAGCGGATCTATCTCTAAAACTCTTATAATCTCAGAGGCCTTCTTTTCAAGCCAGTCTGTTCCATGGTTGTTTTCTATTGCCTCTTTTATTGCCTCATTTGCTATTCCAACAGCTTTCTGAATCTTTTCAAATGCACTTGGCTGTATCTCTCCTTTAATGTCACCGAGCAGAAAATACTGTGCAAACCCTTCTACAATTCTACTATGTCCGTATAATGAATTGAGAAGAGGTCTATACAACCACGAAAATCCATAATTGAATATTATTTCTTCATCCATTCCTTGCCAGTAGTTTCTTCCAACCGTCTCTATCCTTCTTGTATCTAAAGTGTTTAGAATGAAGCCAAACGCATGGTCGTTGCTTAGAATTTTGTTTGAATATCTTATTCTCATTGATTCATACCACAATGCAGTCCTAAACTGTCTATACTTTTGAAAGTCTGTGCCGTGATATTTGTCTAAAGGAAACATTATGACCTTGTTTTCACGCAGCTTCGTCTGGATTTCCTTTTGGTCTTTTATGCTTAAGGTAACCTCTTCTCTTCCAGACCATCGTCTAACTAGGAATGTGCCTATCTCAAGTAATGTGTCATTTCTTAATTGTAATGAATGCATCAATTTCCAAACATCGACGTTATGATATCATTTACCTTTTGATACTCTACGTTGCCCCACTGGGCATATACATTTGCAAATACAATGTCAGCAGCCTGTCGTGGTTTCAGACCTGAATCAAGTATCTTTCCAAACGCAATAGTCTCACGCAAGCTAGGAGAATAATAGAGCTCTTCAACTGCCGCCGCTTGTCGTAATGTATTTGCAAGTCTTATTCCTTGGACAAGTTCGTTTTCATGAGATCCTTGTACGTATTTTTTCACTATTTGCAACTCAATGTCTTCTGGTGGATAGTCAAGTCTAATTCTGACCGGAAATCTGCTGAGAAGTTGTGGGGGGAGTTCTTTAGTGCCTACATGGGAAAGTGGATTTATGGTTGCAATCACAAACCATCCTTTTGCAGCCTCGACAAGTTCGCCACCAGCCTCTTTGAGTACTAGCTGTCTTCTATCATCCAACGCTTCATCTAGTCTAAGCAAGACATCTGCCTCTGCTGAATTTATTTCATCAAGATATAGCATGTTGCCTTCTTTCATGGATTTCACTAGTATTCCCTCTTCAAAGTCAACTGTTCCGCTCTCTAATGTTTTTGAACCAACCAGATGGCTCTCACGAGTTCTTAAACTAAAGTTAATTGATTCTAATTTTTTTCCTTTTCTTGCAGCAAACTCTCTTACAAGAGTGGTCTTGCCAGTGCCTTTTGGGCCTATTATCAGAACAAACAAGCCTGATTCGTAGGCTTTGTCTAAAACTTCAAAGGAGTTATTCCAATCTATGTACAACGATTCCGCCAGCACGACTAGTAGGTGTAGTTTCCTTAATTTAAGACTGTCTTAGATTGTTATTTTATCTGGGGGGGGGGGAAATTAGTTTCCAAGTTTTGCGTAAGACTCGTCTAAAATATTGTGTAGAGTCTTGTGCCACGCATCGTAGCCATCTGGATTCTTTGGGAAATCATAATAGTGCTCTGTCAAAAGCTTGTTTTGTTGTGCAGTATATCTTAGACCATCAGCCAATTTCTTGTTTAGGGCACCTCTGATTATCATGCCGAGTTTTCCGACAGTTCCAAAGTCAGGATGCTCTCCTTTGCTGATGGCCTCTACGTCTAACTTTGACAAAAAGTGCTTCATGCCGTAGTTTATCTGATCGTTTGTAAGAGTTTGGAGCAGTCTTCGGAAAATTTCCAATCCTGCAGTTTTGTAACCATAGTCGTTGATAAAATCAATATTATATTGCCATAGACCGGCCTCGCTAACATCTCCTGCCTCAATTGATTCAACCGCATTCTTCCCAATTATTGTAGCTGCAACTATTGCAGGACCAATGCCTCCTGCATCTAACGGTTTTGGCATCCATGCAGCATCTCCTACTAGCATGTAGCCGTTTGCAACGAGGCAGTCGTTTTGTCTTCTTACCGATACTTGCCAATTGCCAGAAACATTTACAGAGTCGCTAGGATCGTCTGACAATTTTGGATTTTTCATTGCCTTGTTAATCTTCACATAATCGTTTATCAATTTAGTAACATCATCGTTCTTTCCTAATCTTTGGTTCCTTTTCTGAAGTTCTTTTTGTTGTACTCCAAGGCCTATATTCACCTTGTTTTGGCCCTTTGGAAAGACCCAACCATATCCTCCAGGTGCAATATCTTGATCTAGATGTATTATACAATAATCTGGGTCAAAATCGGTCTTATCGACAACACCTTGTTCGAACTTCATTATGTGTCTACCAGTAGATTCTAGATCATCGCGGTCAATCTTTCTCTCAATTTTTGATTTTATGGAAAGCCCATTTCTTAGCATTGAGGTGACACCGGTGGCATCAATTACTATCTTTGCTGTCTTTTTGTATGGTTCATTAGTGATAAGGTTGGTTCCTTCAACTCCTATGACAGTGCCATTTTCGTATATGAGGTTCCTTAACGCTACAGAATATTGTATGTTGACTCCCATCTTCTTTGCATCGCTAAGTTGACGTTTTGGAAGTTGTTGTCTGTTTAGCATGTAGCCATCGCCATCAAAAGGAATTGAAGTTTCTCTGTCTGGTGAAAAAGCCATTACTCCTTTAACAGGATGTTCAATCTCTGGACTCCCCCAACTGATCTTTATTCTCTCTGTCATGTAGTCTACTGTATTCTTACCTACTGCATCTCCACATATCCAACCGTTTATCGTTTTTTTGCCAAGAGTTGGTTCCGGATTTCTGTCAATTACAAGAATTGATAGTTTTTGTTTAGAATAGAAAGCAGCCGATTGGGCAGAGATCATTCCGGCAAGACCTCCTCCTGCTACTATGATGTCGTAATCCGTTTTCACAGCCACAAAACAGGATCGACTCTATTTAAAAGAACCGTATCAATACGGATCAAGGTTTTTGGGTCGGTTCGTCGCGGCTTCCTCACAGCACGTGCTCAGACTGGAGCGGCAAAAATATTACCTCATTCCCTTCTATCTTTGGTGTGCAAATACTATTAAACCATCCTTCAAGCAGATGATTTTTGTAATTTATGCTTTTAATAATTCGGTATATGTTTTTATGATGTCATCTTTTTTGTAAATCGGTACTTTAATTTTGATCTTTATTGCATTATTTTGTTGCAAACTAATCGTCCTGTTTACAAGTTCTCCTTTTCCTATTCTGAGAAATAGGGAAGAATTTTCAAAATACATGTCTATGTTATCTAAAACTTCATTTATCTGCACTTGAGAAATCTTGGAAACCAACACCCGTACAAATTCTTCTGCTCTTTTCTTTGTAATTGTGGTCCTAAAAAATAGGATTGGATTCCCATAATGACCTATTATTTTCTCCTCTGAGAATTCTTCCTCTTTTACCTGAAATATCTCGAAAAATGGCTCGAAAATCTTTTTGCTATCTTCTGTTGCATGAAATATTATCTCAATACTGACTTCGATCTGGTTTGCCATTTGAGACTAGTATCTTATGTGGCGATTAAATCTATTTGGCCTGCAACAGTACTGTTTCGGCCTCGGCTGTTCTGATAAGTTTTGCCTTCTCGATTCCTATGTGTCTTACGTGAATCACTTTCTTAACTGATGCCATGATATCGGAATTTATCTTGCCAAATGCAGTAGCCTGTATGAACTGATCTATTGTCATTTCTGGAATGGTTTTTGCCATTACATCCTTTGCAATAAGCCTTAATGCATGCTTTCTAGACGTATTGAGTTTTTTATGCGTTAAGGCAATGATCTTAATTCTGAAAAGATAACCGTCCTTGGTCCTTACATCTCCAATGAAATTAATCAAAGATGAGCCGCGCCTTACAAGACTTCTTAGGAACTCTTTAGCGTATTCGTATCGTTTAAAGATTGAAGTTGCAGTTTCGCCTTCAACTTTGTTTATCTGGAAATACAGTTTGAATTGATGTTGAGAAGGATCGCCTTTTACAATGTCAAATAAGGTTACTTCTACCACTCTGCCAATTGCACTCTCATCATCAGTTATGGGAATGTATGCTATTGGTGCGTTATTGAATGCTGAAGGAGCAAGTACTGTAACCCATTTTTTCTCTCTCCACTTATCTTTGACTCTTGTAGTCTTTTGGCGTGCCAACTAAAATCAACCTCTTAAGCCAAAATATAAGTTGTACGACATTTTAGATCGTACTTGAGCCAACGTACTTCTGTATGGATTTGGGTATGGATATGTGGCCATCCTTTGTTTGAAAGTTTTCTAGTATTGCAACCATTGTTCTTGTAGTTGCAACAAGAGTGCTGTTTAGTGTATGGAGATATTGGGGTTGTTCATCTGTTCTGTCTCGAAACCTTATCTTGAGTCTTCTTGCTTGAAAATCAAGACAGTTAGAACACGATGCTACTTCACGGTAGTCGTTTTGTCCTGCCATCCATGCTTCAAGATCGTAAGTTTTTGCAGAAATCTTTCCCATGTCTCCGCTTGAAAGTAACATGACTCTGTATGGTATCTCGATCTTTTGATAAAACTCCTCAACATTAGATAGCATTTTTTCGTGCTCGGCCCACGATTCTTCAGGCCTTGAAAAGACAAATTGTTCTACTTTTTCAAATTGATGTACGCGAAATATTCCTTTTTGGTCTCTGCCATGGGCTCCAGCTTCCTTTCTAAAACACGGACTAACTCCAGCGTATCTGAGCGGCAAACTTTTTCCTTCAATAATTTCATCTGAATGCATAGAAGCAAGTGCATGTTCTGATGTTCCAATTAGATAGAGATCCTCGCCTTCAACTTTGTAAATTACATCTTCAAAGTCTTTGGCTATAATTGCACCTTCCATAGAATTTTTGTTTATCATATATGGCGTTTGAACCGGTGTGTAATTCTTTTCAGATAGAAAATCAAGAGCGAATTGAATTAAAGCGTGGTTTAATCTAACAAGTTGATTTTTGAGATAGTAGAACCTTGCACCAGCCACCTTTGCTGCTCTTTCTAAATCCACAAGACCAAGATTCTGTGTCAAGTCTATGTGATCATGTATCTTAAAGTCAAACGATGGGATGTTTCCCCATTTTCTTATTTCCTTGTTTGCTGTTTCATCCTTTCCTATTGGGACAGAATCGTGAATCATGTTTGGCATAGTCAAAGAAAGTTTTCTGTAAGTGTCCTCTGCTTTGATTTGAGACTCTTCTAGCCTTTGTAGTTCTTGTGAGGCCGATTGCATTTGTTCAATTAGTTTTGTAGCATCTTCGTTTGATTTTTTCTTTTTTGCAATCTCAAGCGATATCTGATTTTTTGTCTTTCGCAGCTCGTCTGTTTTTACTATCAGTTCCCTTCTATCTTTGTCGACTTTTATGAATTCATCTAGTGGAAAATCAAGGGCTCTTGCACTAAGCATTGCCTTTATTTTTTCAGGATTGTCCTTGATTAGTTTTGGATCAAGCATTAACCAGTCACTTTGAGAATAACCTGCGTCTGTTCAAGAACTTCATCAATAGTAGAGATCAATGTTCGTATATTTCCTTTCCCCTCAAATGTAAAAACCAGCGATTCTTTACTCTTTTCAATTTTAAAGGAGAGATCTTTTGGGAAATCCACATTGTCAGGCTCCAAAGCTTTACTGATTACCTCCGCTCTTTTTTCTGATATGTTATTTAGAAACACTTGCACTTTGCATTCTAGAGACATTTTCTTCTAAATAATCCAGAAACTCGTCTAATTTATCCTTGGTAATTCTAGCTCCTGCAGCAGCATCGTGACCGCCCCCTACGCCTGAAACTTTGGAAGCACATTCTCTCATAAGCAGACCTAAATTCACTTCTGACTTGCATCCTGTTGATTTTCGTGAAGAGAATTTTATGGTGCCTTCCTCACCATTTGTTCTAAGGATTATTATCTTCCCAGTATTTTTTTGTGATCCACCAAGGAGCGAAGACACTGCTCCGGTCATGTTTTCAGGTACCAGTCCCTCGCCATTTACCAGAAGATATGAACCATTATCAGTAATTCTCCATCGCTCACTTGAGAGTGTGTTCATATACGTTCTCAGAAATGTTCTGTATTCAACTAGAATGTTTTCTCCTTCCTGCAGCATCTTGGTTCTGTCTCCCATGCATATGGCTACGCCTACCCCAGCTTTGCGTATTCTGCCACATGAATTTAGCATTGTAGAAAATTCCCTTGCATCGCGTAAGAAGCTTCGCCTGTCTTCCCCCGCTAACGTATATGTGTATCCAACTAGTTCATCGATTATATCGCTTGCATTTTTGTTTGGAATAAATTTGGAAATGGTTTGTAAAAGAATTCTTTTTTCATCTTCACTAAGCTCTGCTGGCACCCTCCATCTACCGCCATCTTTCAGTTTTATTCCAGACGAATTTAACAACGAAAGGCACGCGTCGCGATTCCACGTAAGACCTTCTATGAAAGGCTGTGAAGTAAAAGCAAGCGCATCAGGTAGCGGTCTTGTCTCTCTTCCCACTAGAAGTACATCAAGATCAATCTCTAGCTGATAATTCTTTTTTGCCTCCGCTGCAATTTCTACGTTGATTCCAGTAAATGATTTTTTTTCGCCTCTATCTTGCCTGTCTCCTAGTGCAGCAACTACCGCAATCCATGCCAAGTCGGTATTTTCTTTGTGCAAAGCTTTTGAAACTAGGTATGCCATGCCTCCAGCCGATACATCTAGTCCACCATCGACATCATATTTCCACGCGTTGATTACTCGCTCATTATCGAACTCTTCCTGTGGAATCTGATGATGATCTACAACTATCCAGTTGTCATCTAAGGCATTATCCAAGTCTTTAGCAAATCCTCCTCCAAGATCAGTTATGATGTGAAACTGTCTAGAATCGTTTTTGAGTTTATCAATAAGGTTCTTACTGAACTCATTTACTGTTTTTACTGTACATTTTGCACCAGATCTGATAAGTGATTTTGTAACAATGCTGCCAGATGTTATTCCGTCACAATCAAGATGGGTTACCACTGAGATGTTTTTACCAGACTTGATACAATCGGAAACTTTGTCGTGAAAATAGGATAGTGCTTGGTCGCGATTGCCCATTATTCAAGTTGAGCAATGACTGCCTTATATTTCCAAGTCTTAGGAATGCGCCCAATCTGTTTGTAATAGGAAGAGAGTCGGTGTACTTTGGCCTCTAGCAACTCAAGCGATCTGACATTCCTTCTGTCAGATTTGTTTGCTCTCAAGTGTTTTTGTAGGCCTAGCGCCTTTGTGACCAAGTTATTGAGGTCTTCAGGCATGTCAGGGTTGATTCCCTTTTCTTCTAAAATTCGTACAACTGACTTTTTGACAATTTGTCTGGTCAGTGGAATTGCATATTGATCGCGTAACTTTACTCCGATCTCGCTTGGCCTGAGGCCCTCCTTTGCATATTTTACTATGAGTTCCCCTATCTCATCTGGACTTTGTTTCACCCATGTTGGTGCACTAGGTGTGACAGGTCTTATAGAATGAGACTTGCCATGTCTATGTGAATGGAGTCGACCCACGAACCGCTTGTTTTTCAAGCAAACATAAATGTTACTTGGAGATCGAGAGTCTTGATTTGCATAAGAGTTAAATACTAACTCAAGTCATTTTGAGATAGGTGCTAAAATGAACAAACCAATAATTATTGGAGCCGCACTACTTGGTCTCTTTGTAGTATCATCGTTTGCTCCATTCGCTGCGGCACAGTACGCAGGTGTGGGTGGCGGTGGCCAAATTACACTGGAAGATCAATTAAAGCTAGCACGCTCAAGAATTGCCGATGTACAGGCAAATCCACACACCGGTTCTGGTACACCATATCTTGACGCCAACGGTGTCATTGGTGCAACAATCATTTCCGGCGCGATCTTTGGCGGAATCTTCATCGCTTTCGTCATAAGAGCAAAACAAGTGGAAAAAGCAAGAAAACAACGCTAGATCTTCTCCTTTTCTTATTTTATTATACTCTAGTTAGATCCCACTTTGCCAAATCTCACAGAAATGTATATATCGTACATAAATTGTTCTGAATAATGATGAGCGCGATATTTGCTATGCTCGTAGGCGTACTGTCAAATTATGCAGGTCAAATAGGTCCAAACTATGACCCGTTATTCTACGATGTCATGACCTACATATTTGCAACCATAATGTTCGCAGTATTCCTACTCGGCGTCATCGCTTTCTGGCTCAGAGCACACGGTATGGGTTCAGGTGCTGTCCGAGAAAGATGGGTCGCTGAACTTGACAAGCACTTTGAGAGAGAAGGCATTGGTCTGATACCAGACAACGGAAAGTACTGGTAAATTCCATCCTTTTTCCTTCTTTTTACCTTGCTACTTATTGGTAAAACTAATTTTTCCTATTTTGGTGGCGTGAAAGTAGGTGTGCCTTGACTGTTCATAGAGACAAACTCTGCTCTATAATGGGCGCCGTCCTGTAGAAGTGTGTGTATGTAGTTTGGCGACTCGATACCATTTACATAGATCTTTGATTTGGCATCATCCACGCTGCGTATATCAAAACCCATTATCCAAAGGAACTGGCCTACCTCAAATGGATATTGTTTTGTCCAGCCTGCATGAATTACTCCATCGTCTGATAATGTGTAAAGCGACCGTTGACAGTCTTTAGTGATTCCTACATTGGCAGGTATGTTTTGTTTTACTCCATCTATGTAAATCTCCAAAGTGGCAGAAAGTTGGTATTTTATATCGCGGTCGTTTATGCACTGGTAGAGAGGATCATCTGCCTTTACTATCTTCTGTATGACTAGAGTGTTGGCTAATGCCACTCCTATTCCTATGGCAGCAGTAATTGCGAGGTACCTGATTGTCTTCCTTCGTTTGGAAGGGTCTCCCATCCCAGGCCAGATCATACAAGCTTGCTTAGGTTGCTCGAGTTATATACATTGACAATTGCTTTTGGGGGATGTATTTGTATAAAATAGTAAAAGAAATTTAGAGTGAGGACTCGCCGCGTTTTTTGGTTCCTACATCTATGGCGTCATCCACATTGTAGATGAATATCTTTCCTTCTCCTGCCATACCAGTACTTGCATGAGATGTTATAGCATCAATGACTTTGTCCACCATGTTATCATGTACCACAACGAAGATGTTCACATTCACGTTATAGGCAGATTGAAATCGTCCGCCTCTTCCGGATGCAACCATCTCCCTCGGTCTCCTACCTCTACCCTTTGCTGTGAAGTATGTGAAGCCACCAATGTCTAGTTGCGTTAATGCACTAAAGACTGGATCTAACTTGTCTTCTGGAATTACTGCTTCTATTTTTTTCATGGCTTGAATTCAGTGCAACTATGAGATGCTTTTATTAAAATTATTGTTTAGAAGTATGTTAAAGAAAGAATAATATCATAGAAAAATGATTTTGGGATAAAATACCTTTTATAGACCAAAAACCGCTTTTTCAAAGAATGACCGAATCTAAAACAAAAAAGGTTCGAATAGTGGAAAAAGTTCAGGAGAAACTAAAACAAGGAATAGATAATTACAGAGCAGCAAGTGACGCCGCACCAAAATATGATGTCTATGATGTGATAGAAGAGGTATTTGCAGCAATCAATCCACAGGTAGCTGACCAAACTAAAGTGACTGTAGATGAAATCAGCGGTTGCCTCCGAGCTTCATATCTAGATAGAAAAGATCCGTCTGAACAAACTCACAAACAGATGCTGACAAAAATTATGCAAAAGAGTGCATTGAGCATCATGGAAAAACCTGTTGAGGGTCAGCTAGATGCTGGTTCTGGCGTAAAATTAGTTGGCAGAGCTGAGAGAGTAGAAGACGATGTGGTGATGGTGTTCAAAGCAGTGGAGGAATTGCCTGAAATGCCATATGCTGAACATTTCATACAACTAAATTCCTACCTGCATATGTTTGACAAACCAGAAGGAGTCATCGTTTACTTTGACAGAGAAGGAAACGAGATGGAATTCCAAGTTCCAAAGAGCGAAAAACTTCTAGGTGAAACAAAACGCAGAGCTAGAATATTGAATACACTGCTCAAAAACAACATAGCTCCTGCCATCGAGCCGTCTGAGCGATGTCTTAGTTGCCCACACAACGAAAAGTGCTACTATACATCTGAAGACAAACAAAAGTGGGGATTCTGGGCTCGTGGAAAGTGGCGCGAACTCAAACCAAAAGAAAACATCCTATAACTACACTTTTTTATTCTAATTTTATTTTATAAAATACCAATAATAGAATTTGATTCTTCATCTCTTATTACAACTGAATTATCTGGAACCCAGTCATAGGGAGTAACTAGGTATTTTGTGCCTGCAATTACTAGAACGACATACTTGTATCTTGCAACAAGTTGTTGTTCCTCATAGGTCAGCAGCACAGAAAGAGGAATGAATCTCACTAGGCCTGATTTTTGGGTCATTCCGAAATTTTTACTATGCTTCCATACTGGATATGGGAGTTCATCAGGATCCCTTGGTTTGAAAAAGTTTGGCTTGATTGCAATTGCAAGACAAAAAGCTAGTGCAAACATTCCAACAATAAAATATCTATCAGCTATCATACTTGGCGATACGACTAGGGCATGTTTTATCCCATATCCAAGTCGATTAGCTGTATAGGGAGTAACTAGCTGCGATGCTGCATTAGTAACATGAAACAAAAACATTCCGCCATAGGTCATTGAAGATCCTGTAAGTGAAAGAAAAGTGTGTACTGTACTCCTCCAAAAAGTACTCAAGATAAATATTGCAAGGATGGGCACGATGAGAAATTCTGCCTCTTGTCTTGCAGATGGATTTGCCTCGGAGGCAAAAACTAGAAAAATCTGCAAAACAAAAATTGCACCAAAAGATAAAACACTAAGCAAAAGCCAAAACTGGTTCTTGTGCTGGAACCACGTTTGTATATTTTCAATGAAAGACCATCTATCTTCTGCATACTGACTTCCTTTCACAAGAATATAATGAACAAAGTAGAAGTTATGTATTCTGCAAACTATTTGAGCGCGTCTGGATTTTCTACATTCTTTAGAAAAACACGAGTCTTGAACGGCTTTGGTGAGCCTTTATGATAGTACAATGCTTTAATGCCATGCTCAAAAGATGTTATTTGAATCAAATCAGTCGGCTGCAAAGTGTTATCCGTTTCTCTTAGGTAATTCATCAATTCTTTTTGTGACATTCCAAGTATTTCATTGATTTTTTTTCTACCTGAACTCAATATGTTCAGGATTCAATTCTGGTATATAACACATCTTGACACAATACGGAATCTTCACAACCATGTTTAATGTTAAATATGATCTTATTTGAAACCTCTGCATGGTCGACAGTAAAATCGATTGGTTTGACGACTTTCTGGGTCTTGGATATCACCTATACGACGTAAGGCCAGTACTACTTCTACTCATAGATCAAAGAAAAAAGGTGGCAAACACATGGAATAAAATCTTAAAGTACCTTCCTGATGATGAAATCAAAGTAAGATTTGTGGAAACAGATTCTAAATACAACTTTGTTCTTTACTGCGAGTCACGCATATTACAAAGTACTTGGGTTTTCTATAAATCGTTAAACCTATCTGAGCACTATAGGCAATTCAAAGAAGACTACGATGGAGCAGCCATTCTCAAATTGGCGTTATACATCAAAAAGAAAGACAAGGAAAATGAACTTGAGATATTCAAATATCAAAAAAGGCTCACAAATGTAAAATTCATCAAAGAAGAAGAAGCACTACAAGATTTTGTAGTTGCACGATCGTTGCAGAAACTTCACAATCCTAATGGGCAGTTAGGATAGAAAGACGTTACTACAAGTAAGAGTTTATCAGGTTTACCCAATCAGTCCAGTCCAAACTATAATACATCAACGGTTGTCGCTGGGGATAATTTATAACGGATCTTGTTATTGCAAACTCGTATTTTTTTATCCTGTTTTTCTCATCTTTGAATGTGACTCGAAGAAAGTTTACTTTTCTAGATGTAACACTTTCTGCATTTATTATGGAACTCAAAGGAATCACCCAACTC
>JAJPKL010000003.1 GCA_021323705.1 Nitrososphaerota archaeon | reverse complement strand
TTAGTGCCACATTTTGGGCATTGGCCCTTTACCGCAGGTCGTCCATTCTTTAGCTTAACTTCTTTTGGATTTGCGATCTCGACTTTCTTCCTGCATTTGACGCAGTATGCTTGAGTCATTTCATCTTCTTACGAAGGAAGTGGTATTTAGCAAGGCGCTGTAAAAATTATTTCACTATACGCTGGAGGCTGTTAAATTTTTACAATGTCCTTCTCAGATCTGATGTAAAGAATTTATACAAATAGTTCTACTTTTTTGATATTTCTTAGATTGAAATGATCCAACTTGAAGAAATTGATAAATCGCCTACAGAATCATCAAATTGTTGCCCACGCGTTATACTTTTAAACGTCTTAAAGACACTCACTTGAAATGGCTACCAAAAAAGGCATCATAGTTACCATAATCATACTTGTAGCCATTGCAGCTGGAAGCTCTGTGCTGTGGATATTTCCACAGAATCACGGATCGTCAGTGGTTGTTACAGACTTTGGAAATGAGATAGAGGGGGTCAAAGAAAGACATGCCCTGATAATGTCGGCGATGGATTCTAATCTAAAAAGCATGTTAAACAAGACTCTCTCACCTGACGACTTTGTAGTTATGGCTCAAACATCGTCGTCTCAAGTCACCTCCCTCATATCCGAACTGATAGAAAGCAACCCCCCAACAGAGTGGAGAGAGAGCTACCTCAACTATGATGAGGCCTTGAAAAAATACAACGACTATCTTGCAGAGACCGTCTCATTTGCAAACAAGATAAAGAGCGGCGTATCTCCAAGTGATATCTCAGGTGAGATGTCAAAGCTAGATTCATTGAAGAATGAGACAGATTCGTTTATTGCAAAGTCTGATGCTGCAAAGCCCTGAGATTATAGAAAATGCTCTCACATGGTCAAAACTTTCTTCAATTTTGACAATATTTGACATAAATTAGATTAATTAATAGGAAATACGATTTTCGTATATCATGTCAACCAAGGAGGCCAACCTACAGAAAGGAGATACAGAGACAAAGACCAGTAGGCTTCTAGTGATATGCGTTGACAGAGACGATGACATTGGAAGCAAGGCGGGGGTTGCCACACCAGTTGTAGGAAGAAATGCCTGCATCGAAGCAGCGCAACGATTGGCACTTGAAGATCCGGAGGACGCAGATTCCAATTCCATCTTTGCAGCTGTTAAAACCTTTGAGGATTTGGTAAGCAAGGGATACCAAGCAGAAGTAGCGGTTGTTTCTGGAACAGAGAATAAAGGAGTTCAGGGGGATGAAAAAATTGTATCGCAAGTTAAGACCATAGTGCAGGCGTTTTCAGCTAATGGTGCAGTGATTGTATCAGACGGCGAGGACGACGAAAGCGTTATTCCAATTATTCAAAATGTCTTGCCAATAGTATCAGTCAAACGAGTTGTAATGAGGGTTAGTAGAAGTGTTGAATACTCTTATGCAGTGTTGGGAAGATATCTAAAAGCTATCGCATTTGATTCAAAGTATTCTAAATTCTTTTTGGGTGTTCCTGGAATTTTACTAGTGATCGGTGGAATTGCCACAGTACTTGGCCTTACCAAAGAAATTTTTGCCGTAATGGTAAGTGTTCTGGGCGGAGCGTTTCTTATCAGAGCATTTGATGTAGACAGGGCATGGTCGCACTGGACAAAGCCAACTCCTGCCGGATTCATAAGAATTTTCACATTGGTGGCAGGAATTCTCTTCATCTTGGCATCAGTTACAGCTGGTGTTAGCACTGTCAATCCGCAGATATCAACTACTAAACCAGACGAGATACTCAAGATAGTTGCCAACAAGCAAACAATTGGCATGTTTGTTTCAGGCATGCTACCGTTTCTATGGATGGGAATCGGCTGCATATTTGGAGGATCGTTGCTTAGTAGTTGGTTCCGAGGAAGCATCAGATCAATTACAGACATATTGAGAATCATAGTACTGCTGACTCTCTATCCAATCATTGCACAGTTTACTACGGTAATAACGAAGGATGAGAGTCCCTTCACGCTTATTCCTCCTTTGCTCCTAGGTTTGGCAGTAATACTGATATCAGCGTCGCTGCTCTTCCACAAGTATAGAAAGAAGAAGGGCGGTGAGGTGCTATCGGAATAAAAGACAAAGCTTTCCAACTGGGCGGACTTTACACATTTTATTCTAAAAAACTAGAAAAAGAGATACGTACAGGAGAGATTCCAAAACACATAGCAATAATACTTGATGGTAACAGGCGATGGGCTAAGAGAAACCTGATTTTAAAGATGGACGGCCATTTCAGAGGGGCAGACGCTGTTGAAAAACTCCTAGACTGGTGCGAGGAGCTAAACATCAAGATAATTACGCTATATGTATTGTCGGCAGAAAATCTAGCAAGAAACGACGAGGAACTCCACTATCTTTATGATTTGATCAATCAGAGGCTACAGAAACTATACGATGACCCCCGAATTCATAAAAACCGTATGCATGTAAAGGCAATTGGTCGCACTGAACTACTGCCAGACTTTCTAAAAGACATACTAAACAAGCTGGAAACTGCTACAAAAGACTATGACAACCATTATCTCAACATAGCAATAGCTTATGGAGGTCAAAATGAACTGGTTGACGCCATAAAGAAGATTGCTGCCAGAATCAAGGAAGGGTCCCTTGATGTAAACCAAATAGATAAAGATGTGATAGAGTCGTGCCTTTACACATCACATCTGCCGCAATCATCCCCTGATATGATACTTAGAACGTCTGGAGAGAAAAGGCTCAGCGGTTTCCTAATGTGGCAAAGCGCATACAGCGAACTTGTTTTCATGGATGTTTACTGGCCTGAATTTAGGAAGATTGATCTTATGAGAGCCATCAGGACGTTTCAGAAAAGAAGTCGAAGGCTCGGCAAGTAGAACAGAGAAATACTAGTTTTAAAGTTACAACTACATGCTAGAAGAGAGATCAGCTGGCGCAATTTTATATCGAGAATCACCTGCTGGAAAACTCTATCTTCTTTTGAACTACCCTTCCGGACATTGGGATTTTGTTAAAGGGAATATAGAGAAGGGCGAGACTCTCAAACAAACAGTCTTACGAGAAATAAGAGAAGAGACTGGTATAACAGATGTGAGTTTTATAGACGGTTTTGAGGACAGGGTGCAATACCATTATCAGCGAGATGGCAGCATTGTGCACAAAGAAGTCGTTTTCTTCCTAGCCAAGACATCAACAGAACATGTAGAGTTATCCCACGAACATCAGGGATTTATTTGGCTCAAATTCAATGACGCACTTGCAAAGTTGACATACAAAACTGCTCAGAATTTGATGAAAAAGGTAAGCGAATTAGGATTCAGTACTTAGCAATTGGAGTTTTTTTGCTTCCAAGAGAGGGTTTTTTGAATTGAGAATTGTCCTTCCCACTATAAGATACCTAGAGCCGGCTTGGAGAGACTTTGTTGCATCGCCACCTTGCGTTCCCACTCCAGGTGAGTATATGTCACAGCGGTTTTTGACAATCTTCTTTGTATAAGATATGATATCAGGCACTGTTGCTCCCACCACTATTCCATCAGCCTTTGCAGAATACGACCATTTCAGGAACAAGTCGTGAAGTTTTTGCGTTTTTCCCGTTGCAGGATTCTTTATGTCAAGACCATATCCCAACTTTGCTCCGGGGTGACTCATGTGCACCAGCGTTATTACCCCCCGCCCTTTTTCATGTGCTGTTTTAACCAACTCCTTGAGATTTTCAGGTCCCATTATGGGGTTTGCTATTACTGCATCAAACCCACATCTCCAAAGTCTCTTGACTGTCATCATGTTGGTATTTCCAATATCATTTAGTTTGATGTCAGCAATGGTCTGAAGGCCCTCATCATGGGCCAATCGATTTATTTTTGACAAGCTTTCTTCGCTCAGTGGCAGTATAACATGAAAATTCAGTTTAATTGCACAAAGATGTTTGCTTAGCAACTTTATGTTGGCAATTGTTTTCTTTTCTAGCTTGCTTGCATTAACGTCATCAAGGTCGTTAGCAAGTATTATCCTGCTCTTATTGGATGAAGCCTTTTCCATCCTTTTTCTAAAGCCGTTCATGGCTTAACTAGAGGATGTTTGCCTTTTAGTTTTATTACTTTGAGGTATGAATATCCATGTTCGCTTATGCCACTAACAAAGGAAGGCTCAATCCCATCCTTGCTAGAGTATTTCAAGAACGGTTTGGTAGGCTCATAATCAAGCTTTACGTGACAAAAATACGATGTCTCATCAGACTCGTTGAAGTTCATAAAGACACCAACTAGCCATTTTGTTCCGTCAGAGAATGCAAATAGTGGAAACGGTGATTCCTCAAAACCATAGCTTAGTTTTAACAAACTTGCAAGATCCTCAAGCTCAAGCGGTTCGTATGATTGATCAGAATCTGCCGATGTTTCAGGTTTTAATGATTCTGGCATTGACTTTATTCTTATAATTGGAGAGTAGAGATAGGTAGGATTGGTTATAGTATTTACCACATCACAGTCTTCCTTTCCTGTTTTGAATCCGTATGATAGATAGTGTCCATATTTTGTGTTTGGAATGTAGTAGTTCACCGGCCTTTCTTTTAGCAAATCCATTTGTACTGAGATGACATCCTTTCCATCAAGCGTAAAAGAAAAGCATGTCCTAGGAATCCTTTCCAAGGCACAAACCAATCTTGAGAATTCAGTCAGATCATTTAGTTCGACATAATACGGACGTTTGGGCATAGGATCCATCCTAAAACTACCCCATTAAAAGTAGTCGATTGTTATTTCACAGCTCGTTACGTCTATCTATTGTATCGTTCACATCTGGACCTGTGCCAATCAAGGTTACTGGCACTTTTAGTTTATCTTCGATATTTTTTATGAAATATTTGGCAGGTGAGCTGAGGTCTGAAAATGATTGCATGTGGGCACATTCAGGATAGACTACGTCAAGTTTAGTTATTGCAATCTGGGTTGCGCTGTTTAGCATTATGGCTCTTTTTGCAAGATCAAAATCAAACTCAGCCGCACGTCTAGTCCTTCCTGTTACGGTACCAACTTCCTTCCATCCTTTTGCGCTGGCATTTTCCGGGCTCAGCTCGTTTTTGAGAGGCCCTTGTCCAACCCTAGTTACGTATGATTTGAAGACAATTATTACATCATCGACGTTCTTTGGACCTAGTCCTACATCTGCACATATTCCAGAGGCAGTAACATCTTTTGAGGTAACATACGGATATGTTCCGTGCCACAATGAGAGAAATGTGCCTTGAGTACCCTCTACCATCACTTTTTCTTTTCTTTCTAACGCAAAATTAACAGCGTTTGGAATATCATCAAGGTACAATGCAAGCGAGTCTACATCTTTTGCAAGCTTGAGTGTCCTCATTGCTCTATCTGCATTAGCAGGTCCAGTTCCGGTCCCTGTACTACCAATAGACTCTTTCAATCTTCCTTGCGAGTCGGTTGCCTTGTGGGATTCTTCTATTATACCGCATTGATAGTCAACAAAGGTTCTGTCTTGCACGCCAAATTCAGATATCTCTTTTAGCAATACTTCTTGGCTTACTACAACACCTGGCCCTACAAGCAACCTTGTTCCGGGATTTAGAAATGCACTTGGAAGCATTCTTACTTTGTAGGTCTTGCCTCCATGCTCTATAGTGTGGCCGGCATTGGGTCCTACCCCACCCCTAACAGCTATTACAGGGTTATCTTTCATAGCAAGATATGAAACGATCTTGCCTTTGCCCTCATCTCCGAAAAAACCGCCAACAATAACTGTTGAAGTCATAAAGGAAGGGCGCAGGGGGACATATTTAAGCCAAATCTTAACAATACAATTTTAGCAAAGAAGACTAGATCAGTTTTTCATGTCAGAGCCAAATTATGCTGGAAACATCATTGTTTCTCTGGCAAATCTTCCAGAATTTCTCCGCAAGCCCATACTACAAAAGAGATTGTCGGAATTTTTTTCAATGTCAGAAGCAGATAAGGGAGAAATCATAAACAACGCGTTGCAGGCAGGGCCTACAATACAATTTGACAAATTTGCCACCCTGTTTAAGACTTGGCTTGAGATATTGTGCAACTTGTCAGAAGAGCAGAGAGCCATAATGTTTGGCGCATATATCTCAGAGATCACACGCAACCCAGAAAAGATCATATCATTTAACCTAGACGGGATTTTGGAGATTTACCTCACACTTACAGATGAGCAAAAAAAGGTAATAGCTTGTACTGTTCAAAGAATTGTAAGTTTGCTTGATGACAATTCAAAAAAGAGAATTTGCCTCATAATTCCTGAGAGAGCCAAGAAAGAGATAGGAATTTAGAGTGGCTTGTCAGGTTTTCGTTGATTCTCATCTGCAAAATTTATCACATCGCCTTCAGGCGTCATCACTCCAACAAAGACCTTCTCGTATCTTTTTACCACTTTGCGATGTTCCGGCATGGACATGTCCAGCCTCATCTCATTCATGACCATGACCCTATATTGCTTCCATTCTTCCCAGCATGTATTACAGCATGGATAGGAAGCGGCAATTGGATCTAATTCCATATTATCAGGAATTTCCTTTTTACATTTGGTACAGATTCTTGCCATAAGGATGAAGCTAGAATTTAGCAATTTAATTCTTTAAGAAGAGATATTAGGGAAAAAGGAGCAATAAAGACATGAAGATCAAGTGCCCCAAATGCGACGAGATAGCAGAGTTAGGGGATGATTTTTCATATGTCAAGTGCTCAAAATGTTCATTGGATATGACCTACGGAGAGTATGTCAAATTCATAGCCTACAAGGATGCAAGATATTCTGACATACTTGGAGATTATGCCACGGACACAAGTGGCACCACAGCAGGAACTCTTGATGACTGGTAGAAAAAAAGCTACTACAAGACTTAATTAATTTCAAAATGCTAGTGCGCTTAGTTGGTAATTGTATCAGATCCGTTTATTCTTGAAATAGTTCTTAACTTGTTAGGGTTTGTCGTAGGACTAGCGCTAGGAATTTTTTCATACATAGGATTCAAAAACACTGGAAGTCCAACGTTGTTTAGGCTAAACATTTCCTTTTTTTCGATTGGCATAGGTTTTGGAGTAGTAGGATTTGGGTTCATGATAGAGTCGTTTGTACTAAACTTCAATCATGTCGATGAGGGGATTCAGACGCTTGGGATAGGAATCCAGACAGTTGGGTATTTTTTCATTGCATTCTCGCATGGAATCAAGTCATTTTTTCCCAAGTCGCGATATTTCAAATCTATAGCAATACCCCTTTTCATCATACCTGGAAATTCACTTGAGCATATTATAAGGTCAATTTCTTTTATCCTATTGGTATATGGCACAATTGAGACCATAATGTCGTATATGGAAAATAGGAAGACTAGCACCATCTTTGTTGCTGTAGGGCTTGGATTGCTTGCTTTAGGAGAATTTCTTGGATGGTATTCAGTCATATTTCCAAAATCCATACTGTACCTAGTTTCGCTTTCTACCAAGATAGCTGGTCTTGGTGCACTTTTTGTTCCAATATCACAGGTTCCATTGAGAGGAGGAGTAAAGCTTGGCGGCAACATATAGAACTCACATGAGCATCATAGGAGACATACTTGCTACTACTAGAGACGAGTCTCCAGATGAGACTGGTGCAAGTGTTACCTATCTGATTCGAAAAGCCAACGTCTCGTATGGAAGGCTGGCAAAAATACTTGAAACGCTAGTGCAGCAAGGACTGCTTGAACAAAGCACGTCAGACAGGGCCTGCAAATACAGAATCAGTCCACGTGGCAGAGAATTTCTACAAGCATATCGCGGTTTTAGAGAATTTGCGGATTCATTTGGGCTAAGAATCTAATCGGATTCAGTTTCATCACTGTCATACTCGTCTTCTACGTCATTATCTTCTTCTATGTCATCGTCAAATTCATCTTCAAAATCATTTACATAGTCATCGGCCATAGACATCACAGAAAATATTTTCCTATAAAAGATTTACAACCGAATATCATTATTTGCAAATTAGATCACGCAGGTGCTACCCAGCCGCCACACGAAACACAAATGTCCATTCCATCTTCGTTTAGGTATGTTTCTCCACCGGGTGGGCACTGACATTGAGGTATTTCCTCTTCCATGAAAGATATACGCGATTCTGCCTTATATCGTTTTTACAACAAGAGATAATTGCCATTCCCATATTCAGGTAGGTCATGATTGTGTCCTGTGACCAAGATGGGATCGCTGCTGCATACGAGGCAGTCAAAAATGGAGGCATTGTGGTTTTTCCAACAGATACAGTTTATGGCATAGGATGCGATCCATTTAATGAAAAGGCAGTAAGGGCAATTTATAGAATCAAAGGGCGAGAAGGATCAAAACAACTTCCAGTACTTGGATCTTCAATCATAGACATATCCAAGATTGCGATTCTTGATGAGTTATCAAATAGGCTTGCATCAAAGTTCTGGCCAGGACCATTAACATTGATTCTTCCCATAAAAGAAAAAAAGATTGCAAAATCATTGGGACTTGGGAAAAAAATAGCAGTGCGAGTGCCGAATCACCCCTGCGTCTTGGAGTTATTAAAAAAATGTGGACTACTTGTCGGTACAAGTGCAAACCTTTCAGGGCAACGCTCGCCTGCAGATGCTACAGAAATAATAGGAAAATTAGAAGGATATGACGTGCTGCTAGACGGAGGAGCTATACAAAACTCCGTCGAGTCTACAATTGTTGAAGTGATTGGAAATAAACTACACATGGTACGCAAAGGGAAGATTAGTGAAGAGGAGTTACTGTCCCTAGTTTGAATCTAATTGTGACATGCAGCCGCCACCTTGAAGAAGAGGCATCGGCAGAGATTTTAAAAAATCTTTCAACGTTTGGAGATTCTAATGCTAAAGCAGAGCATAGTAGATTTTCAGGCATAGTCACAGTAGATACATCTCTAGACCCTTTTCAAGTAGTAAATAAGATAAGAGCAACAATTCTTGACGAGCCTTGGAGTATAAGATATTGCCACAGATTCATACCTATGCAAGAATCAACCAAAGCTGAGCTTGACAACATTGTAACAGCAGTGCAGAAACATTTGGGCAAGATGCGGCCAGACGATTCCTATAGAATTACAATTGAAAAAAGAGGTTCTCAGTTATCTACTAAAGACCTAATTGACTCCATTGCTAAAACTGTAAAAAATAAAGTGTCTTTAGAAGAATACGACTGGAACATAGTAGTTGAAATCCTTGGAGATATTGCTGGCGTTTCCATATTAAAAGAAGATGACATAGTAAGCACTTTAAAGCTGAAAAGAGATTCAACGGAATAAGACTGCGGATCTTTCAACTAGTATATCTTCAAGTGGTTCTTTTGACAGCACACAATCAAGTTCTTTCTTTGTTATTGTAAATTCTTTTTTTATGAAATTAGCATTATCTGGAAATGGGATAATTGGTTTTATGATTTCAGCAATATCAGAAACAAGTTTGTCAATTAGAGATTTTTTTCCCATAACAATCAGAATAGAGTCTTCGCCCTTCTTCAAACCAACCTTATGAATGGCTTCGTTAATCTGTCTGCTTTGAGCAAATCTCATAAGAAGATCAGTCTCTATTCTGTTAGAAAGCAGCGTTTCTGTTCTGGCTGCTGCCAAGGAGATCTCAATGATCCTTTTTGCATGATTTACGCCTAAGACGTATTTTGACCTGATGCCCTGAACCATCACATCAGGAAATTTTATTCGAAGGCTTTCTAAAAGTTCTATTGGGTCAGTACTTGTTTTACCTATTCTGATTAATTCCACCAAATAATTTGAGATATTAAAGTTGATTCTAGATTTTCCGCCCCCATGTATGACCGGAATTATGCTGACAACATCACCGTCCTTGACAAGTGTCTCATTTCCTTGAAGGGCAGATGAGTCAGCTCCGTTAATTGCTACAAGTATATTTCGAGCATCAAATGCAGACATGTCTTTTGGAACCAAGTTTTGTAGATGAACGAGAAGATCTCGTACTGACATTGAGTTTTTGTCAATAGACAATTTATCAGATAGAAAAGATCTTTTTGCCCCTCCAAGAAGCTTGACTGTTATCATGATTTAGAAAATTAGTTGGTCCAATATGGAATTTGTGTTTTGCGTGATTTGTTAGTGGAAAAATTTAGCTGACCAGTTGTTCTTCCATTGCTTCAGTTTCTTCAACAGACTGGCTTTCAGGGGCTAGCGATTCTTTTTCCTTTTGTTCTTCAAGTTCTCTTCTCAAATGAGCTGTGATATATCCTGCAATCTCATTTTTCAGTCCTTTCGATCTGACAACAGCAACTTCATCAAGTATCGTTTTATTTTGTTTAAAGTCAGTTCCAAATTTTCCTTTATAAGTAGCCATTAGTTCTGTGGAAATTCGTCTGACTCTATTCACGCTACCGGTTGGCATAAGGGGTATTTTATACCTATACGCCAAGATAGGAGTTTGTGTTTTTTTCCATCATCTCAAGCGCTTCATCATATCCCTTACCAAGAAGATGCGCTGCACAGAAAAGGACGCTTGGCAGAAAAGTTATCTGTGCAGTCTTGTACCCAAAACATCTTGAAAATTTTACTGGGCCGTCTGTTTCAAGTAAGATCTTGTCAGGTGCAGTTTGTGAAAAAAGAATCTGCTTGTCCTGAGAATAAACCATGGCAGGCCCGTAGGAAACATAACATCCGATGTCCATGGATTTTTGTAATTGTTTTTTATTGCCTGCAAACCAGTGCAACAGAGTACCACCAAGACGATATGATGGCAAAATAGAAAATATCTCTTCCAGTGTTTTTCTTGAATGAATTGATACCGGCTTTTCAAGCTTTTCTGCCAGAGACAGCATCTTTTCAAACACGCGAATCTGGCGCTTGAATCCCTCCTCATCTGAGACATAGGTCCTGTCAAGGCCAATTTCTCCGATGCCTGAGATTATATTTGAATTATCCACGATCAGGTCTGATACCGCTTCCAAGTCGTCGTTTGCTTTCTCTGGATGTATTCCAAGAAAAGGCAGAACCAGACTGCTTTTCTCTCCTAATGCAAGTGTTGCGTTTGAGCTCAGGTAATCCATTGAGACACAGCATGCCCTTATTCGCATCTTGTCCATTGCTGTGAGGATATAGGGAATTTCCGGTGCAAACTCGTTGTCGGATAGATGTATGTGGGCATCGGTTAGCCAGCTCATGAATGTATTAAATCATAAAAATAGCGTGTATAAATCGATCTCTCGATAAGCCTTTTTCTAAAAGTCTTTTATCACAGATATTTGAAGTTAAAACATGACAACATCTGAATTTGGTCTTTCCGTAATGTATAGAATCCTAAAAAAGGCAGGAGCTGATCGCGTAAGCGATGAATCGGCAAATGAGCTGAGAAGAATACTAGAAGAGGTTGGGACATCTATTGCCAAAAGTGCAGTGGAAATGTCCACGCATGCAGGCAGAAAAACAATCAAGGCAGAAGATGTTAGGCTAGCTGCAAAACAGTTTTCGAAATTCTGATCTAAAAGATTTAATTGTTCATAGGAAACCTGTTTGATTGCGGTGAGGTGGCAGAGCGGCTATGCGTTCGCCTGCAGAGCGAATCTATAGGGGTTCGAATCCCTTCCTCACCTTTGATGATATCATAATAACCTACTCTACTAAATATACCACTTTCTAGACATAATAGATTTGATTGATAGAAGCAATGGGTTGTTAGAATACATCCCTGGTGCAAAGCCAATTTTGCAACAATCATCCAATGGCCAGCCATTAGATGGTTTTGTCGAAAACATTCGTGGTAGCGTAAGAGATTATGCTGAAAGTGCGCAAAATGAAGTTGAGAAAGGTCATAATTTTCTCCAATGGGTATTAACAAGAGTATTTGAGGCAACAGAAGACGATGCAACTGATGCAATTATTGACGGTCCTAACGATCTAGGCATAGATGCATATCTGCCCGTTGATTTTTCTGAGGACAAGATCTATCTTTTTCAGTCAAAATATGGGACTGCGCATTCAATGGAAGCGATTGCCAAGTTTAAGCACGATGTACAAAGTCTACGTGAGAGAGACATTGCAAAGATGCGACCCGAGATTGCCCACTTGGTTACACAGATTCAGGAAAAAAATCTGAAGGTAGAGTGTGTATACGTCACGGATCAGAAAGTTAGTGAAGAAAGTTACGACGGGGTTGAGATATACGATATTGATGCAATAATTCAAAAACTTTGGGATAGAATCAAAAAACCCGCAGTAGGCAAGAAAGCCACAATCAGGCTTGAGAGCAAACTAAGGTATCAAAATACCTTGCTTGGCATCTTGAAGTTAAGGGAATTAACCAATTTTGTTACAAAAAACCGTGATTATGTCTTTGAATCAAACATAAGGCAATGGATGCAGTTCAAAACTACTGTAAACAAGGGCCTTCGCGAGACACTCCAAGAATCGCCCAACAAATTTTTCTACTATAACAATGGCATAACCATAGTTGTAAACGATTTTGAGGAGCTTGAAGACAATGCCATACTTTTGCATGCTCCACAAATAGTTAACGGCGCTCAGACATCAAATTCAGTGTTAGACCACGCAAAACGCACCCACAACCTAGAAGGAAGCATTACAGTTACCATAATCAAAGCGGCAGATGAGATGGATCAGAATAACATCACAAAGTATAGGAATTCACAAAATGCAGTAAGAGGAAAGGACTTGGTCTCCTTGATGGATTTTCATAAATCAATCAAGTCTCAGATGGAAAACATAGGATATTTTTACGAGATACAGGCAGGATCGTTTGATAGTAAGACCAAGTCGCAACAATCTGAATTTGTTGGCGATTCAATATACAACAAGTATCTACCTGAGAATCATAAAAAAGTCATAGTTGGCAAAGACGCCATTCAAGCCTTTGTAGCTGGAATTGAACAAAGACCCACCGAGTCGTACAGTTCACCTGCACAATTTTTGCCAAGAGGAAGCAAATATGACGAAGTGTTCAATGAAAAACTAAAAGATGATTACAGATTACTGCTGTATCCGTATCTTGTAAAAGAATATGCAAAAAAGACGCTAAACTATGGAAAGAAGGGTGGACATAAAACAAAGAGATATGCAACACTATTTTTTGTTGCAGTGTATTTCAAAATTCTTCACGAAAAAATACTTTCCACCAAAGGTGATTTTAAGGAAGATATTGCAAAGCTGGAACCGATTTTCAAGAGTGTTAAACTAAACCAAAGGATTCTAAAGCTGACAGATACGGTAGTGACAAAATTTTTGGAAGACACAGTTGTTGACGATGAGATGGCTGCAGCAAATACATACCACAACTTTTTCTCTCATCACCTCTGGCTAGATTCTATGATACGTGTAATCGAGAAGAAGATAAAACAGGAAGAAGAAGACATAGCAAATATTCAGACAATAGTGCAGGATCTTTTCTAAAAAAAATTTACAAAAGTGGCGGCAGATGGGTGACCGATAGGTCTCTTGCAGGAGGTCCGCATCTGGCCATCCAGTCTACCGCTGTCTTATTGTACCAAATTGGTAGTATATAATATGATTTTTATAACGAAAAAAAGACATTTTTAACAACGTGGTAGAACCAAACAGCAGATGTGCATTGTGCAATGGCCCACTAGACCATGTATACCAACCAATGGAAACATGGAACGTAAAGGGATCTTTGTGCAGCAAATGCTACTCTAAAAAGATCTTTGAACATTATCCAGGCACTCATGAAAGGGTTAACAAATCAAATTAAAAACCAACCAGTTTCCATCTTATCTTTGTCAGACGGATCTCCTATTCCAGTGGCATATCTCCACAAGTACTTTGCACTTGTTTCCATCTTGATCTTTATTTCTGCAAGAGATTCAGTCTCGGCATGGATGTTACCATCAACAGCAGAACACTTTTCACAGAATTTACATTTCGGATCTAAGGTTGGTGGCGAAGATTCCACTAATGGATATGCCCTACAGGCAAGGGGCCTATCTGGGTATATTTTACACTTGTATCCCCCATGCGGAGATCTGTCATTGCTTTCCATATCAAGAAAAGGACACGTATTGCCATTTGGGTCCTTTCCCATTAATTGATATGCAAGAATTTTATCGGGTTTGTCATTTTTTTCTGAAACTCCAATCCTTGGAAGGATTGTTGCCTGTATGGAGTGTTTTTCTGCCAAATTTTCTATTCTTTGTTTCTCGTCAGGCAAGACAAGTACTCCTATCTTACCAAATTTTATTGATGGATAGTATTCCCTTTCTATACAGCATTTAGAACATCCCTCTACACAGGAAAAATCCAATAATGTCTTGACATAATCAAAGAGTTAAAATTCATTTGATCGTGCTATAGAATAGCACAGGTGAAAAAAGAGTAATACCCTTATATCACCTCGCCTTATAAGTACCGAACATGGTATCGTATAGAACAAGCATGCAGATAGTATGCGATCTGCTCACTGTTACAGAAGAGAGCGGTGCAAACGGCATCAATGTAACATCACTATTAACAAAGGCAAACTTATCACATTCAAGACTGTCCAAATTTATCGAAAATCTAACCGGAGCAGGTCTTATAAACAAAATAGAGTACGATGGCAAAAACACTTTTGTCATAACTCCAAAAGGTAGACAGTATCTAGAAACCTATACTCAGTTCCAGAATCTGGCTGACTCTTTCGGCCTAGAACTCTAGACTGTCCCCTCCCAAATTTTCAAGTTCAAATCAAGTCGTCTAATTTTATCTTGTTTTGTAATTTTTTACACAGGTTGAGACATAATGATATCAAACTATGATCCTCTAGAACTGTTTGCCATTTTGTAAACGTTTGAAAAAATCCAACTGCAACAGATCTTCAGATCGGGGAATAGATCAAAAAGATTGAGTATAAAACAACCGACAGATCTATAAAGGCGTAGTTTGGTTATGTCTAAGGGGAGTAGTGTGACAGAAGTAGCAGCATGGTGGAAAGGACTTGCAAAAGAATTGGAGTTTGACATAGAGTCCATTGATGAAGTACAGGAAAAGAATAAACAGTTTTAAAAAATTTTACCAAGTAATTTCGGAAAACATTTTAGATTTTTTGAAGATGATGATATATTTAGCAAGATAAGCCTCGAGCGGGATTCGATCCCGCGGCCTAACGCTTACGAGGCGTTCGCTCTACCAGGCTGAGCTATCGAGGCATTGGTTCGCAATGCCATCAGAGTTTATAAAAAGCCTTTGTGCTTTGGAT
>JAJPKL010000030.1 GCA_021323705.1 Nitrososphaerota archaeon | reverse complement strand
TAAATTATACACAACTATGACCCTTCGCTATGGGTTCGTAGCTCAGCCAGGTAGAGTACCGGACTTTTAATCCGGCTGTCCGGGGTCCGAATCCCCGCGAACCCGCTGTTATACCGATTTGAGAAATTTACCTACTCCTAAAACTTGGATTTTATTGGATAGTAGCCACTATGAGCAATTCCTCTAAAAATAAAGGAATTCTAACTAATGCAGGTTCAGTTCTGGAAATTCTGCCTGTTTTATTCCCAAGTCATTCTGAAGGGTTCTGATCTTCTTGGCATATTCTGACATTTTGGCGTGATCACTTTGTACTTTAGCAATCTTATATCCTCGCCATGCCTTCTTCAAGGCCCCCCAAGTTTGACCTACAGTGTAGTTAGGTTTGTCGGATTGTGGTTGTACGAATTGGTACATACTTGCATCTCATTGCAAGAATTTGTTATCTATAGCCATGTGAAGTAAAATCAATGAAAAAGTCAAGATTACTCCATTAAAATCGTGCCTTTAGACTCTGCTGATTGTAAAAAATTCAATTAAACTAGGTTTTTTCGATTTTTTGCGGTACTGTCTAATACCTGGTTGTTTTCTCTAGTTGTTTCACATTGAAGATGGTGGTTACTGCCAAGCTCTAATCACCAGAATCTTTTTTGTCGATCTACTCAGAGCAGGTAACCTAGCTATAGTAAAAGGTAATGTCCAACTAAATTGTTATGAACCTCATTTTCTTTTTCGATGCAAAATTTCTGATTATAGTATAACCACCTGTTGATATAGATCCTAGCGATCCACTTTCTATCCATTTGCTATATCTTATTACAGTAAAGAAATCGCAACATAAATTTTATACTACAAAATTTATATAATATTAATAGTATAGTTATTGTATGAAGGTAAAGTTTGATCCTGACGTAAAAAGAGAAACAACGTCCATTAAGATAGATCCATCACTATGGAAAGAAGCAAAAAAAGACGCCATAGACAGGGATATCGATTTATCGCAACTAGTCGAGATTGCATTAAAGACTTGGCTTGAGGATGAAGATCCAAAGAAGATTAAAAATGTACTAAAGGAGAATACCTAGTTGCCATATGTAACACAGCTCAGAAAATACATGAAACATCTAAAAGAAAGCGGAGACTTTTTGCTTGAAGAGTCAAATAATTTAGAAAAATACTATGATGCCATAAAGGATCCCTATCAAAGACTAGCATGGGCTACGTTAATTTATCTCTGCCCAGTTCAAGGCATAGAACGTCGTATTACCTTTGCTCAAATAGAAGATTTGAGCACGTTATTTGATTTGATAGAAAAATTACCAAAAGGACCTGAGTTTGATGAGATCAAGGAAGCAGTACGTAAAACAAATGAGAAGGTAAGAGAGACGCTAGAACCCATCAAAGAAGCATATGATAAAGCAAAAGCTCTTGAAAAGAAGATGGCAGAGAGTGGAATCTATGCATAGTCAAATCATCAGTAAAGAAACTTTATCCAATCTAAAAGACTGGCGTGCAGACTGCAAGTGTATGAAAGACGCATTCTTGATTGAATCGTCTAGAGAAACAGATCCATTAACAAAGACTCTCTACAAGTCTCTTGCAGCTTCCTTTGTTAATGCGGAACTAATATCATCATGGATTGAATTATCACTTGTAGCGATTAATGATTTAGGTAAATCAATAGAACGCATTCCCAACAAACAGGCATTTAACTCAGTTAAAGAAATGTCAAATCCAAAATCTGCTAGAATAAGGCCAGCACACAAGATAAAGGAATTAAAAAACAACAAGGAACCTCGATAGATACAAGAATTGTTACATCTAACTAGTATTTTTTATCAGCGACATCACACTATTATTTAGTATTTCAAGAGACGCCCTTACTTCATTAGTTCGTTTGTTGGTTCCTGTCATGTATGCCTCTACTTTGCGTTTCCTATTTTCTATCATGCGTTGCTGCTCATGTTTTCCTGCAGACCCTTGTGATTTCCTAATCTCAAGCGAGTATTCAGGGGTAGTGGACTGGATGATTTTGTGTAGTTCCTTTGCCTCAATTTCATTGTCATGAATCACAGTTTTTATCTCCTCTAATGGTAGAGTTGAGAGAGATTTTTTTGAATTTGACGCAATCTGAACCAGATTACCTACAATTTTGTGCGCATTCCTAAAAGGAATCCCTTTTCGTACTAGGGCCTCTGCAATATCAAGCGATATAGAATATCCACTGTCTATTGCTTGGCGTAATTTTTTTTCATTTACTTCCATGGTTTTCAGAAGCGAGTTTACAACTAGCAGAGATGATATTATTATCTTAGATGTTGGCCATATTGATGCCTTGACCTGTTGCAAGTCTCGGTTATATCCAGACGGCAACCCTTTCAAGTTAGACAATACTGCCATGTGATATCCAATTACTTGTGCTGTCTTACCACGAATCAATTCCAAGACGTCTGGGTTTTTCTTTTGTGGCATTACGCTTGAGCTAGAAGTAAACTTGTCAGACAACTCTACAAAGGAAAACTCCGACGTAGACCAGATTACAAAGTCCTCTGCCATCCTGCTGAGGTTTGTCATCAATATTGCCGCGTTTCCAATGTATTCAGCTACAAAGTCACGGGAAGTTGTTGCATCAATTGAGTTTTCTACCAGTCCCTTAAATCCAAGCATCTTGGCAGTAGATTGCCTGTCAATTGGAATGCTGGTTCCCCCTACAGGTCCTGCCCCTAGTGGAGACTCGTTAACTCGCCCATATGCCACATAGAACCTATCAAGATCTCGGAAAAGTGCATCTGCATATGCAAGGAGAAAGTGAGAAAAGAGTCCTACCTGTGCTTGCTGCATATGGGTATAAAGTGGCATTATGACCTCGTGGTTCTTTCCAGCTAGATCGATGAGCGTCTCTATTGTTTGATTCAAGCAAAAACATACCATGTTGATGTCGTCACGAATTTTCATCCTAATGTCTAGTGCAACCTGATCATTTCGTGATCTTGCGGTATGCATCTTTCCCCCTGCCTCCTTTCCTGCTTTCTTTATCACCAAAGACTCTATGAGCTCATGAACATCTTCAGCATCTGATTCTTCTGAGATGTTTTCTTTTTTTATCTTCTCAAGTGCATTTAGAATTTTTGCAGCGTCTTGTTTATTGATGATTTTGTTTTCTAATAGCATTAACGTGTGAGCTTGGCTTCCCAAAATGTCATATTGTGCAATCACAGAATCATCAGAGATTGATGAAAGAAATTCCAGCGTTATATCGTCTAGTTTTCCGTCTAATCGAGATCTGTACATCAATTTAGAAAATAAAATGGTTATATATAGCATAGACGCTTTTTCGATTTATGGCGCAGGCATCTACAGATTTAAGAAGACAAATTTTTGACGAGTTGACTAAGATAGTTGATCCAGAAATAAACGTCTCAATAATGGAGCTTGAATTGGTAGACAACATAGACATTACGGGTTCAGATGTCAAGGTGGATTTACATCTGACAAGTCCTTTCTGTCCTGCAATATTTGGATTCAAGATTGCCCAAGACGTTCATGACAACCTCTTGAAAATTGATGGAATAAATGACGTAAAGGTGAATGTCTCAAATCACTTTATGGCAGAGGCAATCAACAATCAAGTAAATTCAAGCAAAAATCCCAAAAAACCCTAAAGAAAATTTATTTTCCAAATCCTAACAGATAGCCCCTAAGTAATTGTATTGCCATTGCAGGATCTACACCTTTTGGACATACATTACTGCATGAGCCAGCAAAATGGCATCTCCATATTCCATGGGATTGATCTACGATTTTCAACCTATCCTTCTTTCCCTTGTCCCTATTGTCTGCCGTATATCGATAAGCCTGTGCAAGACCCTGAGGCCCAATAAACGATGTGTCGGTAGCCATGGTTGGGCAAGCAGAGTTGCACAAACCACACTTGATGCAATATGAGAACTGCAGGAATTTCTCCAGATCTTGCGGAGTTTGGATAAATTCCTTTGTGTCAGAGTTGACTTCCGATTCTTCATTTATGATAAATGGCTTCATCTTTTTATGGGTGGAGAAGAGCTGCTCAAAGTTAACTGCTAAATCTCGGATTATTGGGAAATTGTTCATTGGTTCTATTGTGATAACATTTGATTCTAGTTCAGAGATCTTGGTATAGCACGCAAGACGAGGCTTGCCATTAATCTTCATCCCACACGAACCACATGATGCCTGTCTGCAAGAATATCGGACAGCAATGGAATGATCAAGGTTCTGCTTTACATATAGAATTGATTCTAGTACGGTAGTCCATTTTTGGACTGGTACCTTGAACTCTTCAAACTTTGTTTCAGTACTTTCTGGTGGGTTTATTCGCGCTATTCGAAGTGTTACTGTCTTTTGTGTCGATTCTGGCGAGGTAACCACCGCTGTCTTTTCCTCTTTTGGTACAGTTACTGTTGCCATGCTTATGATATCCCCATTCCAGCCATCAATATAGTTCTTGAACCATATGCTATCAAAATTGCCATTGCTGCAATAGACCCATAGTTAATTGCTCGCTCATAGGTAGCACCTTGTTTTAGCTCCAGTAGGATGACTCGCAGTCCATTAAATCCATGTACTGACAACAAGACAAGTATAACTTCTAACATAAGCGCATAAGGTAGAAAGTGATAGTTAGCTAAGACATTCTGGTATGCTAACGAATCAGAAAATTTCTGTGACATTCGCATGAGTATGTGCACAGCTACTAGCGCTACTGCTCCAAGTGCAGTTCCATAATGTATTTTCATGATTATGCTTTCTCTCATTTTAATTACCAAACAATACTCCGGCGCCATACATCATTGCTAATGCTGCCAGCGCTATTGAAACCCAGATACAAAGTCTTTGTTTTGAATTCAGAGAAGACGCTCGGTATGGGTATTCTGGTTGCCCTGGCTTGCCCACTCCTTTTCCACCCTCACTTATCATTACTCGTATACCGTTGCCAGTATGAAATACGCACATTCCAATTACAATCACGAGCACAATATGTCCACCTGGAGTTTCCGTTAACGACAACATATTGTCCCATGCCGCCTTGCCGTTGAGAATCGTGCTTGTTTCATAAATATGACCTATCAAGTATGCAAGCAGACCAAGACCACTTAGTCTCTGTAACCAATATGCAACTCGCAATATTCCATAACGAGTAGGATTTGCCATCCCTTTGATGCCTTCACGATTAGAGAGTCGTTCAGCCATCAGTATTTTCTCTCCACCGGCTTGTATTTAGTAATAGTGACTGGGTGAGTCTTGATGATGGGTTCTTTTGTGTCATAGTATACCAGAGTGTGAGCCAAAAAGTTTTTGTCATCCCTGTCAGGATAGTCTGTTCTTGCATGCGCGCCTCTAGATTCTTTCCTCCAAATTGCACCCATTAAAATTACTTCAGCAACACGAAACATGGAATCGAGTTCCATTACATTTGTAAAGTTAGTATTATACTCTTTAGCTTTGTCGTCTACATGTTTCCATGTTTTTTGTCTTAATTCTCTTACCAACTTGAGACCTTCTACAAGATCAGTTTCATTCCTATACACGTAGGCTTTGTTATTCATTATCTCGGTCAATTCCTGTCTTACTTCATATGGATTTACGCTGCCAGTGCCCCTGAATATGCCATCATAGATTCTTTTTTCTTCATTTGCAACTAGGTGTAATGGAAACGGCGGAGGAGATGTGCTTTCTAGGACATATTTAGCAGCAATCTCTCCCGTAATTTTTCCCCATACTAGACACTCGGCAGTAGAGTTTGCTCCCAATCTATTTGCACCATGAACACTGTTACATGCAACTTCACCTGCAGCCCATATTCCTTGAATTTCAGTGGCACCATCTATGTTAGTGTGAATACCACCCATCATGTAATGGCATACTGGTCTAACGTCTATTGGCTCATCAGCAGGGTCAACTCCTGAAAATTTTAACGATATCTCTCTTATTGCAGGCAATTTTCTTATGATAAGCTCTTTACCCAAATGCCTCAAGTCTAACTTCAAGCAATCTACACCGGTATCATGTTTGAATCCACGACCTTCATTGATCTCAGTAATCATTGCGCGAGATACGACATCTCTTGATGCAAGCTCTAGTTTAGTTGGTGCATATTTTTTCATAAAACGTTCGCCTTTGTTGTTAAGCAGATATCCTCCCTCACCTCTTGCTCCTTCCGTGATTAGAATTCCTGATGGCAGTATGCCAGTAGGATGGAATTGGACAAACTCCATGTCCTTTAGTGCCATTCCTGCTCGATAGGCCATGTCAAGACCATCTGGAGTTGAAGCTAATGCATATGTTGAAAAGCTGTATACTCTTCCCGCTCCGCCAGTAGCAATAATTAGTGCCTTTGATTTGAACGTGTAAAAAGTACCAGTAGACATCTCAATGGCAGTTATGCCACAAAATCTTTGACCGTCATGGATTATTGAAGTAACAAACCATTCATTGAAGAACTCAATGTTGTCAAATTTTTGGCATGTATCATACAGGGTCTGCATTTCGTAGAATCCCACCTTGTCCTGAGCAAATGTTGCCCTTGGAAAGCTATACCCACCAAAGTTTCTCTGACCAATCCTACCATCTTCTCTTCTTGACCATGGCATGCCCCAATGTTCAAGCTGATAAACCTCTGACGGCATTTCAGAGACAAGTTTCTCAATTACATCTTGATCACCTAGAAAATCACTTCCTTTTACAGTATCGTACACATGGGATTCGATAGTGTCTCCATCCTCTGGATAAAGTACTGCAGCAGTTCCACCTTCTGCAGAAACAGAGTGTGAACGCATGACTTGGAGTTTTGAGATAACAGCAATCTTGATGTGGGGTGCTACCTTTGCTGCTTGGATAGCGGCTCTTAAACCAGCAAGGCCTGAACCTACGATCAGAAGATCTTTTTCTATGCTGTTAACCATGATTCGACATCTTCCTTTTCAGACTTCATAAATATGTCTTGTGAAGGGCAGTGCTTCGGTCCGGATCATTAATATATATCGCTAGTGATATCACTAGTGATGATTTCGGACTGGTTTCAAAGGGTAGGAAGTTCAGTACCAAGAGGATTTTCAAGATATTTCATTTTAGAGACATTGAAAAAAAGACCCTGTACTGGAAAGGAGATAATTGATGTGGCAGTAGCTCAGAGCGGAGGAAAGTGGAAGCCTTCTCCAGGACTGATATATCCTCTTCTTGGAAGACTACTAGATGATGGACTAATAGAAGAGACCAAAGAAGGAAAATACCAGATCACCAAGAAAGGAAGAGTAATTTCGGCAGATCTTGAAACTTTGGATAGAATAGTCAAGAACCAATTGGATGTAATTTTTAGAATGGGTAATGTAGGCAAGTTTGTTGCCATGGATCTAATAGAACGCATGAGTATAATCGGTAACTCGTTGAGTTCAAATATCTCACATATGACCAAAGATGAAGCTCAGAGGTACAAAAGGTTCCTAGAAACAGAGCTAAGAAAGATCGAAGCTAGCGAAAAAAGATCACAGGGTAAGGAAATTAAGATCAACTAATCCATAAATAATTGTAGAGCGGTATAGCGGCAGTTGTCAAGCATTAGAAGATTAGTCCATGACAAGTCAAAACCTCTTGTCTTCCCAGGGGTTTATGATGCAATAACTGCCAGAATTGCCCAAAAGGCAGGATTTGAAGCAATGTTCCAGACAGGTTATGGAACCTCAGCTGCTTTACTTGGGATGCCTGATTATGGCTTTATTGGAGCAACAGAAACTATTGAAAATGCGAGAAGGATTTGCAAGTCAGTTTCAGCCCCCGTAATAGTTGATGCAGACACTGGGTATGGAAATCCCCTAAGTGTATGGAAGCTTGTTAATGAGTTAGAGGCAATAGGCGCTGCAGGAATATTTCTAGAGGATCAGAAATGGCCAAAAAGATGTGGCCACATGTCAGGAAAAGAGGTTGTTCCTAAAGAAGAATATAGAGAAAAACTAAGAGCCGCGCTTGATGCTAGAAAAAGCAAAAACTTTGTAGTCGTTGCAAGAACAGATTCTCGGGCAACCGAAGGACTTGACGCTGCAATTAGACGAGGTCTCTTGTACAAGGACATAGGAGCAGATGCCATATTCATAGAAGCTCCCAAGTCAATTGACGAGATGAAAAAGATTGGCAAATCAATAGATGCGCCACTGGTGGCAAATATGATAGAGGGAGGGGCGACGCCGTTGCTTTCTTCTACCAAGCTACACGAAATGGGATTCAACCTAATTCTTTATCCACTGTCAGTTTTGTACGCTAACACATTTGCCACACTACAGGTTCTAAGACAATTAAAGAAAAGTGGAACGACATCAAAGGTAAAGAATCAACTCGTTAATTTTGATCAATTCAATGAGATTGTAGAATTGTCAAAATTTAAGAAAATGGAAAACAAGTACACAACGAAATTACAGAAATAACAAAAAAGGAAGAATTTTCAAGGCTTCCTTAAGAGGTGTTTCTTTTTACTTCTATTTCTATTGTAGAAACATTCCTAGAGCGTCCATCTTGTGATTGAAGCTGTTCTGATCCAATCTTGATGTTGCCTATTGAGTAACCAGCGTTTTCGGTCTTGCGTGCAATTATTTGCGCTACGTCAACCGCGCGACCAATGCTTAGTCCTCTTGCCTTGATAGATATTTTTGGTTGATTTGCCAACTGTATGAGCGTAGAAGTAACATACGCCATCAGAGGCTTCTTTCCGATGTAGATAGTTTCTCTAGATTCGGACATGTGCATCCTATTTCTTGGGATAATTTAAATCTAAGATTGCAAAAAAACTTGCAATGAAATTTCTTCTTGCGGTATTTTCTTCTCTTGTGATAATTGGAATCAATTATGCTTATGGCTATGACGAAATTTCCACGTCTGACTTTAGAATAGTTAATTCTCTCAATGAGGTTGTTCCTTCTCCAGTGGTGGATCAACAACTTAACTTACAGACATCGCTGAAAAATGTAAGTCAGAAGAATGTCAACTGGGTTTATGTAGTCCAAGTTGTAGACTCTAATGGCGCGATATCAGATCTAAATTACGCTACAGGCTCCCTTGTTGTAAACCAAACCCTTGCCGCCGCTCTTTCATGGACTCCACATGCGAGCGGAACATACAAGATTCAAGTATTTGTATGGGATAATTTGCGGGACATAAATCCACTTGCTCCAATGTCTACGTTTACCGTAACTGTAACTTGAGTTTTAGGAAGTGGACCGGGTGGGATTTGAACCCACGATCTCACCCATGCCAAGGGCGTATCCTACTAGGCTAGACGACCGGCCCGACTCTAATCAGAGTTTAGATCTGATTTGCATTAACTTTTTTTGTGAGGTTATTAACGTTTAGTGTAACTTGAAAATTAGCTTGACCAAAATAGCATAAGATATTTAACTATCAAGATTTGAATCCTTCGCGTGGTCATAGAGAACAAAGCAATAATTTCATACATCCAAATTCAAAAAGAAGATTTAGCAGTTTTCAGGTTTACTCCAAAAGAAGGAGAACTACCCCAATACAAGTCAGGTCAGTTTGTGACTCTTGGTGCACATGTACAATCAGAAAACAAAGTGATAAGGAGAGCTTATTCCATTGCGTCAAATCCAGAAAACAGAAAATACATCGAGCTTTACATCAGATGGGTTAGAAAACCACTACCAGGTCGTCTTACCACAGTCTTGTTTAGTTCAAAAGAAGGAGACGAGATTACTTGGGTAAAACCCACAGGTGCTTTCACTATTGAAGAAAAGAAACCAAACGGTGAGCCAGATGATAGAAGAATTGTTTGTCTTGGCGGAGGTACAGGGTTAGCTCCCTTTGTAAGTTATGCACGTCACTTACATGCCATAGGAAGCAAGAGAGAGATTGTGGTTCTACATGGTGCAAGCTATGTGGATGAGCTCGGATACCGAGACGAGCTAAGTCGCCTTGAAGAAGAGAGTTTGGATAGAGGCAAAGACAAGTGGAATTTCAGATACAGAGCCACTGTCAGTAGACCTGACGAGTGGTTCAATAGAACCTGGAATGGTCAAAAGGGACGAGTGGAAACTTTCTTACAATCAAAAAACAATGAAATGTCCCCCCTTGAAAACCTAGTTGGGGAGAAGATTACAAAGGATAATACAGTATTTTTCATTTGTGGTTGGCAGGGAACCATAGACGGTTGTTTAGATGTTCTGACGCCAAAAGGATTTGTTACTGAAAGAAACAAAAGGGCAGACAAGAGCTTCGAGATAAAGTACGAATCATACGGATAGTCAGATTTCATTTGAAAAGATAATATTCTATTAGTCTGGCGAAACTACGGGGACGTAGGTTAGCTTGGTAGACTGCCAGCCTCGGGCGCTGGATGTCGTGGGTTCAAGTCCCATCGTCCCCACTCTGAAAATTACAATTTTTGGTCAATTTCAATCAATGATTGAAATATGCCAGATAAATAAGGAAGGCAATTGATGCTGGCAATTTATCTTGCACATTTAAACCCCGTTACCAAGGCGCATGTAGAGATCATCAACGAATTAAAAAGCAATAGCAATGTAAGAGTACTTCCAGTAATCTTCAAAATCGACGGTAAAGAAGTCAACAGTAAGAGTTTTCCGTTTAGCTATGAATTAAGGAAAAAAATGTTGGAAGCAATTTTTGGAGATTCTATATCCATAATGTCAAACTATACGTTTTATGCTCCATTTGCAAAATACATGCCACCTTTACTTTCTCCATATTCATGGAATATCAAAAAGCAAATTTTAGACGGGATCAAAGCAGATTATTTTACATATACTGGAGACAAGGCAGAGGCTTTTGTACTAAGGCTCTACGGATTGCATCCTAGGGTTGGTAAAAGAAAAGAGACATCTGCCTCGTTTGTAAAACAAAAGATGTTTGAGGCAGTAAGCGGAAAGGATACCGGCTGGGAACAGTATGTAGAACCAGAAATTGTACGGATAATACATGATAACTGGGACATTGTAGAGAAATTTGCGAAAGGCCCAGATCTTACCTACAGAGTACTTGGAATGAAATTTCCAAGCACTGGCTTCTGGTAGGACACCAACTAAGAGAGAAATAGATTAATTATAGTCAGAGTTGGTTTTTTATATGAAAACTTTTGTTCCCAAGTTTGTTTGGTTCGATGGGAAGTTTGTAAAGGATACAGAGGCAAATGTTTCTGTGATGACACATGCAATACATTATGGAACTTCTGTTTTTGAGGGACTAAGAGGTTATTGGAATTCTAAAAATCTATACATCTTTAGATTGTATGATCATATCAAGCGATTTAGAAATTCTGGAAAAGTCTATTCGATTTCACTAAAGTTCACCGACAAACAAATAGCTGATGCAATAACAGGGCTTTGTAGGAAGAACAATGTAAGAGAATCTTGTTACATAAGACCATTTTATTTTGTGGGGCGCTATGGGATAAATCTTCATGTGACTGAGAAGAGTCCAACACATGCAGCAGTTGTAATGTTTCCCTTTGGAGACTTGTTTAATAAAAATGGAATTAGTGCTGGGATCTCATCATGGAGAAGAATTCATGATACTTCCACCCCACCACTTGCAAAGATGGGTGGCAATTACCTAAACTCCATCTTGGCCACTCAAGAATGCAAACGAAATGGCTATGATGAAGCAGTCTTATTAGATCAGCTTGGAAACATAAGCGAAGCACCTGGCGAAAATATCTTCATGCTAAGAGATGAGAAATTGATAACTCCCCCTACTAGTTCTTCTGCGTTAGAAGGGATTACCAAAAATTCTGTAATGGAGATAGCAAGAGATCTAGGCTACAAAACAGTGGAGCGTGAGATACCAAGAACAGAGATTTATTTCTCTGATGAAGTGTTTTTGACTGGCACAGCGGCTGAAATAACTCCAATTATTTCAATAGATGGAAAAAAAATTGGCACTGGCAAGGTGGGTAAAATCACTCAACAAATTAGACAAACTTATGCAGATATCACTATAGGAAGAAACAAAAAGTATTCACACTGGATAACCCCCGTGTATTGATATGAAGATTGTACAAATAGGAGTTGGCGGCTTTGGCAAGAATCACGCTAGAATTCTATCCCAGCTTGGTGTCCTTTCGGCAGTTTGTGATGCAGATTCGTCGAGGGCTGAAGAATTCGGTACAAAATATTCCGTTAAGCATTACACTAGTATTAATTCTCTTTTAGAAGCAGAACAGTTTGATGGCGCATTTGTTTGCACACCAACTTCAACCCACTTTGGAATTGCCAAGACGCTATTGCAAAAAAGAAAGAATGTTTTTGTTGAGAAACCTATGACATATCTTTCTCGCGAAGGTGAAGAACTATTCGAGTTAGCAAAGAAGAATAAAGTTGTCCTAACATCAGGCTATATCGAGAGGTTCAACCCAGCAGTCTCACTTGTAAAGGAATACGTCAAGACCAAAAGATATGGCGAACTGATAATGCTGGAATTTCATCGAGAAAACAGAATGCCTCTGCACATCAAAGATGTAGGCATAATTTATGACACTTCAGTTCACGACATTGACACTGCAATGTGGCTTTTCGATGACGTGCCTGAGGTAATTTTTGCAAGGTCTGGAAAGTTAAGACATGACCATGAAGATTTTGCCACCATAATGCTAGGATTTAAAGAAAACAAAATAGCCATCATTTCATCAAACTGGATAACTCCAATCAGGGTCAGAAGGTTTAACGCTGTCTGTAGTGATGCAATAATTTCATCTGACTTTATCACTCAGGAAGTAAAGATTGAGACACACGGTGGAACCGAGATCCCACGCAAAAATGTAGAAGAGCCACTTCTTTTAGAAATTAAAAATTTCATTTCAGCATCAGAAGGCAAGGAGGACATCAGGGTCAAACCAGAACATGCAGTAAATACTACAAAGATAGCTGAAGCGGCACTTTTATCTAGTCAGAAAGGGACTCCAATTTATCTAGATCTGAAATGAACAAGAAAATGATGGAGATTCTTGCCTGTCCTATAGACAAACATTTTCCACTTGACATTTTCGAGATTTCAACAAAAAATGAAACAATCTCAGAAGGTGCCATATTTTGTTCCGAATGCTCCAGATTTTATCCCATAATAGACGAGATCCCCATCATGTTACCAGATGAACTAAGAGACAAAGAACAAGACATGGAATTTCTAAAAAAATACAAAGACCACCTGCCTGAAAAAATAGTTAACAAGGGATCACCCTGGCACCTGTGATGATAAAATGGTTACAAATTTTGTGTCAGAGAAAGCCAAATTGGGCAAAAATGTGAGGATATGGCATTTTGCTTATGTTGGCGACAATGCAGAGATTGGGGACAATGTAAAGATTGGATCTCTTGCCCATGTTGATTATAACGTAAAGATTGGAGAAAACACCATGATAGAAGGCATGGTATACATTCCACCTCTCTCAAGAATTGGAAAAAATGTTTTCATAGGACCTGCCGCTTCACTCACAAATGACCCTTATCCACCAAGCAAAAAAATGATTGGGGTTACCATTGAAGATGGTGCAGTAATAGGTTCAAGAGCAGTCATAAAGGCAGGAGTTACAGTTGGCAAGAATAGTGTTGTAGCTATGGGTGCAGTTGTCACTAAAGACATACCTCCAAATACAGTAGTTGCCGGAATCCCTGCCCGAATCAAGTATTCCAGAGAGGAATACGACAAAAAGAAGAAAGACTGGGAAGATAGCTAGTTTTTAATCTGTTTGTGAAAGATCAAGTTCTTTATCTTAGACATGATGAAGATCCAAAGAACTACAAGTAGGATTGAGATAGCTGCTTTTATAGTAGAGTCCAAGAGTTCGCTATATTTTCCAAAACCATCTATCTTTAGAGGTCCAAGTATTGCAATGAGTATTCCGCCTCCAACCACAATCATCAGCCACATTACAAAGATGTAAACATAAAGTGATGCTTTCATAGACGAACATCCATCATAAATGCAGTAATTATTGCAAGTGCGGCAGAAAACAGCGCAAGTTTGAATATAGCAAACCCTACCTCCTTTTCAGTCATGGGCCTATTGGCTACAATTAGGCGCACAAGTGTAACTGGAGCATTCTTGTCTGCAGTAGCCTTTAGCTTAAAATCTTCTGTGTGTTCAACTGGGTTTGCTTTTAGTTGTCTGTGTTCAATTATTCGCTTTACGCTAGAGAGAAACAGAAATGAGTTTATCACTGCAGGTAGAAGAGCAACTGCAGCAATTATTTCAACATGGCCCACTATTGCAATCGTTCCATACATTGCACCCAACGTAAGTGCGCCAGAGTCACCAGGAAATATCTTACTTGGAAATTTATGATATTTGTAAAATGCCAGAGATACAAATCCCAGAGGTAGACTTGCAATTGCTATATCATAATTATGTACTATGAATAATGATATAGTAAGTGCAAAGCTTGCAATTGTCATAAAACCGCTTGCTACCCCATTGAGAACATCGATAGAATTTATTGTATTTCCAGTAATTGGAATCATAAAGACAATCAATGCAAAATACAGTAGTGGGATCTTGACATAGCCAAATAGTGGAAATGATAGTTGGGGCTCATAAACCGTGTGCGGTGCGTAAAATCCTAACAAGATTATTGGAGCTGCACTGGCAGCTAGAGCAAGTGGCTTGAACCACCCTCCCAAGACTTTTCTGTCATCTGCCAAACCTACAAGGAATGCCAGAAAAGTTGTAAGAATTATTGCCAGTACAGCAGGCGAAGAATAGAATGCATAAAGCACAGTTTCTGATGCCAGTATTCCTGCAATAACAGACGGACCGCCCGGTCTTGCCACATTTGCGCCTCCAACTCTATTGTAGTCTTTGACTACAAGTTTTCTTTTTTCAAGAGTTTTGATGAGCGGCGGCGTAACCGCATAAACTGTAACAAACGCTATGGCTGAAACTATAATAGCAACAATTGTCTTTTCAAGCATTATCTTATCTTTTTGAGTTGTGTCTTTATGTTTTCTGCAATTACGGGTCCAATCTTATCAATTTTGGCAAGTTTTTCAACAGGAATTAACGCCAATTGATCTAAATTCTTGATACCGTTCTTGTATAGGAGCCTTGCCCTTACCCTTCCAATACCTCGTACCTTGACAAGGTCTACAAGCTCCTCTTTGATTCCATAAGCCACCCTCGTCTGCAAAATGTCAAGTTCTTCCATCACGTTGTCCATTTTTTCAAGTTTTGCAAGCTCATAGAATGCATGAATGAGCCAATCCGACGTTTCTGTCATTCTGTGCATATCACCTGACTCGATCCCTAGGTTGTCAGAGAGAAAAATCTCGCTTGATTCGTTTATCCATGCATCCATCGCAAGGAGGCTTCTGTTGCAGTCATATTCTGAAATGTTTTCGATCAATTGTTCTGCATGATTTTCAAGAAGTGTTCCTACTGATTCGTAATCTTTGTTTCTCAGTGAGAATTTGGGGAAAAAGTCTTCACAACTTGTTATTAGATGAATTATTCCAATAGTGTGCTTTCTTCCTTTTGAAATTTTTTGTGATGCATTTCTAAAGTATACTGAGGTTAGTGGATCAATATACAAGGTCGAGGTTTTTTTTCCAAATTCTGTTGCGATAAAACGTCCTCCTTTCTGCTTTACAAGTTCTTCTGACTCTAGATAGCGTAGTGTTATCTGAATTTTGAATTTTATAGTTGATTTTCTTTCCTGAAATCCAACAAGCGTTTTTGCAAAAAAGTCAATTATCTCTTCACTTTTTATTCCAGGCGTAGTTGAGATTAAGCTTAGCGCATGTACTCTTAGTGCCTTGTCATCAGTAAGTTTTGAAGAAATTGGTTCTGGTAAACCGTTGATATAGTAATCAAAAAGTTCGTCGCTGTTTGAATTTGCGACAATTATTGATTCCCCATATTCATCGTATTGCGGTCTTCCAGCTCTTCCACAAAGCTGTTTGTATTCTAGTACACTAATTGCTTTGTTAATTCCATATTTTACATCATATCTACTGATACTAGAAATTACCACTCTTCTTGCTGGGAGATTCACACCAGCAGCAAGTGTTGGAGTGGAAGATAGGATCTTTATTTCGCCGTTCCTAAATTCTGATTCTATGATTTCTCGGCAGTTCTGATTCAGTCCTGCATGATGAAATGCAACTCCTTTTTTTACTAGCGTTGCAAGATTTCGTACAAGCTCTGTATGTTCATTGTCTTCAAGAATCTTCTGCGAGACCTTATCCAAGGTTTTCTTTTCCTTTTCTGAGAGATATTTTGATACTGCGTCCGATGCCTTTGTTGCAAGAGCAACAGAGCGTGTTCTGGTTTCAGCAAACAGGATTGCCTGACCTCCATTTTTGAGTGAATCCAAGCCCAAGTCAACTGGCAATCCACGAACACTTGTCTCAATTTGAAAGTTCTTTCTGTTCTGCATTATTACCGTTCCTTGGTCGCAAACACCCTCCCATAGTGGAACAGGTCTCCAGTCACTTTCTACAAGTTTACAGCCTAGCCATTTTGATATTTCATCAGCATTTGTTACCGTTGCGCTCAATGCAAGTATCTGTGGTTTGTGAAGCAATCCTAGTTTTGTTAATACTATTTCAAGTGTAGGTCCTCTATCTTCATCCCCAAGCAGGTGAACCTCATCAGCGATTACAAGACTGATATCATTTAACCACTCTGCACCCTGCCTTATGACAGAGTCCATTTTTTCATTGGTTAAGACAAGAATATCATTTGAACCCAAGGTTTTGTCGGTTTGATCATAATCTCCTGTAGAGATCTGAGTCTTGACTTTTCTTCCAATGTCTATGGATTCTAATTTTTTAAATTCCGAGTACTTTTCAGATGCTAGTGCCTTGAGAGGACTGAGGTAAACTATCTTGCCCTTTTTTTCAATCAGATGTTTTATCGTGGCGAGCAATGCAATTAACGTCTTCCCACTCGCGGTAGGAGCAGAAACTAGAATGCTTTGTCCATCAAGTAGGCCAGCCTTGATACTTTTTTCCTGCGGAGGATAAAGAGTTACAATTCCGCTTTCATGAAGGAATTCAATGATAGTTTTTGGGAGATCTAGTTCGGTTACTTTCATACCCGGTTATAATGACCGGGTTTTGATTCATAAATAGCTGACTCTCGCTGCAATTTCTTGATGTATTTTCTTGCTTCTTCCTCATTGAACTTTCCTGTCTTGACCAGTTCTTTTACAAAGGTTTTTTCTTCAACAGGTCTTTTCTCGTCCCCTTCTAACGATTTCATCACATCCATAAACAGCTGCATCTTTGAGACCTCGCTGTGAGGTCTACCTTGCAAAACTCCAAGGTCTACTTTCCCGGTGTTTACATCTACTCCTGCGTCCTGCAACATGCTTTGTATCAGAAATATTGCTCTTTCAGCATCTTCTGCTTCTACTTGGGTCTTCATCAAGAGTCTTGCCCTTGCTGTGGCAAGTCTCACAAGTCCTTCCAACTGCCTTGGTGTTACAGTTATCATCCCTTCAGATTCAACGTTTCTCATTGTCATATAGTATTGTAGAATCTTTTCTTCTGCCTCTTGTGTTAGTATTGGTTCGAATCGTTTTGCATACGTCAGATATTTTGTAAGGATGTCTACGTCGATTAATGATTTTGTGTCAGTGCTTGAGGTTCTGTGCAGACTCAATATGTGCCGCGCAATTCTTGTATCTCTTTCCTTTGATGGTATGTCCCTTACAACAAAGATAAGATCAAAACGTGTGAGTAGTGGAACTGGCAAGTTTACGTTTTCTGTAATATTTTTGAATGGATCGTATTTTCCATACATGGGGTTAGCGGCGGCCAAGATGGATGTTCTTGCATTTAGTGTTGCAACAATTCCACCCTTTGCTATGCTTACAGACTGTTGTTCCATTGTTTCGTGCAGCGCACTTCGGTCTTCTGGTTTCATCTTGTCAAACTCGTCTATACAAACAAGACCTTGATCGCCCAAAACTACAGCACCTGCTTCTAGCATCATAATTCCGATTTTGTCCCTTACAACCGCAGCTGTGAGTCCTGCAGCAGTAGAACCTCTGCCGGATGTATAAAGTCCTCTAGGGGCAATCCTTGCACAAAACTTTAGCATCTCACTTTTTGCTGTACCTGGATCCCCTACCAAAAAGACGTTAATGTCTCCACGAATTTTAGCCCCATCTGCAAGCAGTTTCTGTGTAGAACCTACAATCAACAGCATGATTGATTCTTTTATGATATCATGACCATTGACATGAGGGGCAAATGATGCCACGAGTCTATCATAAATATCTGGATTTTTTGCAAGAGACTTGATTATCTTTTCTTCATCAGGTGAGATCTCTTCCCTTTCGGTGCTTCTAGAACTCTTATGTCCTCTTCCTCCCAGAAATTCAATATTATTTCCCTGAATCCTCAATCTGTAAATGCCGCTCTTTCCACGCATAGAAGGTATGTGTTCTTGTTCGATTCTTACAATTCCCGTAAGAATTACACGATCTCCAGGCCTTGCGTTATCAACTAGGTCTTGAAGTACTGTAACATCTAGATAATGAGGCAATTGACCTGGAGGCAAGTCCTCTGGCAATTCCTGAAGTCTTACCATTTGAAAGTCAATGAATTTACTTTGTTCGGGGTTTAGTTCAAGATCTCTGTGAGTACATTTGCCGTTATCACATTTTAGAGGCTCTTTGAATTCAAGACCTTTTTCTTGGATTCGTTTGGTCTGGTGACCTTCAGGGCATATATAGATAAGTTCTTTTGCAAGCGGTTTAATCTCAGAAGCTCTTACAACCATTCCCGAAACGCTTATCATTTTTCCAATTACCTCGGCGTTTACTTCACGGAGGCTTCGCTGTGCAGGGTAGTTTGAGATTCTAACCCTAATGTCATGACGAATTTTTTCTGCATACTGCGGGAATCTTTCCTTCAGAATGTCCTTGATTGCACCGCTAAAAGCATGTAAAATTTCATCAGGATCAAAATTAAAAACAGATTCAATTTCTGGATATGATACTAGATCGTTGTAATCCACTACAATGTACTGGATTTTTTTTGCCATCATCTGATCTATTTCATCAACATATTTGTATGAGCCAGACTTGTCCTTGAATTGGCTTAGGAAATCTTTTACTTGATCTTGAAGTTTGCTTGATGAAATAGATTCTGTCGCTACTGTCATTTCTTATCACTTAATACTTGTTTTTTGAATTCAGCACTATTATTGTAAATATAATCAAACAAGACGTGTTCTTCCACTGTTAGTTTCTTTGCCAATTCTGCACTCATCTTTGACGAGTCTGCCAGTCTGACGATCTTTCCCTGTCGTTTACGAATAAGAGAATTTAACATACTTTCCAGCTTGTCACGATCTTGTTGCGGTAGTCTTTGCATGAAGGAATTCATCTTTATGTAAAACTCTGGTTCAAGTGTAGAAAGATCAAAATCACCTTGAACGTTTTCTTTTACAATTGCCTGCTTCAAGGCTACTACCATATCAGTGTCTTGGACCTCGGCAAGTTTTTCTGACGATAGTACTTGTGCTACCCATCTTGGAATGCTCAAGATCTCACCATGTTTTGCATCGATTGACACCTCTGGAGCCTCGATTTTCACATCATACCCAAAATTGACCTTAACATCCTGTAGATGATATCCTATGCTATGGATTTGTATCAGTTCTGAGATGTCCAAATTATGTCATGATCCTCCCCAAGACGTTAATGGGATCGATCGATCAAATCTGTTAACCATTTGCTCTGATCATTTGATCTAGGTACTCGTGCCTTGTTTTCTTTCGTGTGTATATTTTCCCTATTTAATACAAGATTCATTATCCGATCGCCCATAGCGAATAAGCTTTTTGTTAACTTAATACCTAGGTATTTTTGTTATTACCTACGTTTTCCAGCTTGTGCAAGGAATTTAGAATATTCCTAGACTTAATTTTATTAGGAGGGCAAAAAGGTAAGACCCTATGACCGAATCATCGATGTGGGTAGAAAAATACCGACCTATGAAATTATCAGATATAGTAAATCAAAAAGACGTGATAGGTAGTTTGAAAGCTCTTTTAAAAAATACTTTAGAAATGCCACATCTGATGTTTTCTGGCTCTGCAGGAGTTGGCAAGACAACTACCGCTCTATGTGTAGCAAGAGAGATTCTCGGAGACTCGTGGCGAGAATATACTCTAGAGTTGAACGCATCAGACGAGAGAGGTATAAACATGGTAAGGGATAGAGTAAAAAAGTTTGCAAGGTTTTCTGGGCTGGATACAAGCATACCATTTAAGCTTGTCATACTAGATGAAGCAGATGAGATGACTGCTGATGCACAGACTGCACTCAGGAGGATAATTGAAGATACTGCAAGTCATTGTAGGTTTATCATGATTGCAAATAACATATCAAAAATCATAGAGCCTCTCCAAAGTAGATGCGCGGTATTCAAGTTTACCAGAATATCAGAAGAAGAGATAATCGATTACTTGGAAGAGATTTGTAAAAAAGAGAAACTCAAGTATACCAAGGAAGGCCTCAAAACGATTTATTCGTACTCGGAAGGAGATATGCGCCATGCCATTAACGTGTTGCAGGCAACGGCAAGCCTTGGGACAATAAATGAAGAGAACGTCAAGTCGTCTGCGGGGCTTTCAAAGACAAGCGACGTAGGCGACATACTAAAACTTGCACTGGCAGGAAAATTAACAGATGCAAGAAACAAGATGATCGAGCTCATCAAGGTCTACGGCATGTCTGAATCGGACTTTTTAAAATATCTTAATGAAGAGTGCTATAAAATAAAGACTAGCAACCTTTCAGAAATTTTAGAGTCCATAGCCAAATATGATTATAGATTGATTATAGGCGCCAATCCAGAAATTCAGCTCTCTGCTCTTTTGGCAGAACTTGGAAAGATAGGAAAATAATAACGCAGAGAGAGGGATTTGAACCCCCGCGTGCTTGCGCACATAGGCTCTCAAGGCCCACGCCATGCCGGGCTAGGCGACCTCTGCGACTCTTTTTCAGAAATACTTGTTAAAATTTGTTTAAGACAGGTAATGTTACACAATGATTGTTCGCTTAATACCCATTAAGGAAATGAAGAAAAATAAAAAGAACGAAAGATTTCTAGTGGTGTGCGTGTGGGTTAGCAGAACCAACATCCATCTTGGTGTAAGTTCCTGCTGCCTTTTCATGGTGTTCTAGGTTTGATTGATCTACTTTGATTGCCTGTGGAGGACATACTGAAACGCATGCCATGCACCAGATACAGTCGTGTTCTCTTATAGGATCGGCTTTGTCAGTGTAGTCCTTTCTTTCCTCTTTTACTGAACTACCTGTGCCAGCCATCTCAATGTTTACCGCTTTGTTAGCTGGAACATCCTTTTCTGTTCTGTACCACTGAAAGACTTGTACTGGACAAGCCTCAATGCATGCACCATCAGCAACACAAGAATCCCAATCCACTGCGACCATGGTGCCACTTACGCCTACTGGTTCGATCTTTTCTCCTCTAGTCTTGAATGCAGCGATGCAATTCTCGTCTTTAGAAGCTTCGGCCAATCGACCTGGGCCCCATCTGAAGTGAAAGTGACCATCGGCGTGGTTTATTTTTCCAATTGGTTTGTATCCTTTTGGAAAGTCTTCGGGTATTGGCATGGTTTTTTGTCACAGGATATGTTATTTAAACCTAGACAAAGTTAGTTGAAACTAAGGTAGTTTAGCGATCTCTTTTTCATGGATTTCCTGATTTGCTTGATCAACCTTGATTGCTTTTGTAGGACAAACTTCAACACATGCCATGCACCAGATACAATTAGCCTCTTTTACAGGATTTGCTTTATCGGTGAAATCTTTTCTATCGTTTCTGCCTGTCTCTCCAGGATTTTTGTACCACTCAAATACTTTTACCGGGCAGCTCAAGAGGCATATTCCGTCCGCGATGCACGAATCCCAGTCTACGGCCACAAATGTTCCATGTATTCCCATTGGCGCAATTGGTTCCCCTGTAGATTTGTAGTCTGTTACTACTTTTGAATCAGATGCAGCCTCTGCAAGTCGTCCAGGTCCCCATACCAGATGATAATTTTCACTTAGTGGATCTTTGAATTTCTCTATTACTTTGTAATTTGAAGGAAAATTTGGATCTATTGGCACATAGTGCAGAAATATTGTTAGTTATTTAAAGTGTCGAGGTGCTGTCAAGTTATTGGATGTAAGTCTCAATACTCAACTTGACTGCATCGACTAGGCAAATTACTGGTTCCCTTTACCAGGTTCTGCCATCACCGCTTCACCTGCAGCTCCGTCTGGCACGACCCGCGTGCCTTGAAGCAATCCCTAGCGAACATTCCTCTTATCTAGCAAAATCTTTCAGGTATAATGCTTCAACATATGGATATAAGACAAAAATCCTAAAGCTTCAAAACATCTTGGTAACTAGCCAGACAAGATAAATTCATATCTTTCAGAACTTGGCTTTAATCAGTGGGAATTTTCAAGTATGATGTATATCGAAGTCCTAACGTAGGTATTTATGCAAAGTGTAACGACAGTTTTGTCTTTGTTCCAAATGGCTTTGCCTCAACAAAGGTTGAAAATTTATGCGAGTTTCTTAAAACTAAGCATGTATTCGCATCAGTTGCTAACACTAGACTCCTTGGTGCATTGATGGTAGTAAACAACAACGGTTTATTGTTACCACGAAACTCATTAGAAGAAGAAGTTATCCATCTGAAAAAATCAACCGGTCTCAATGTAGATGTTCTTGACACAAAACATACAGCACTTGGCAATCTGATTTGTGTAAACGATAAGGGAGGTATAATGTCACCTCTAATACCTCCTGAATACGTAAAGAAAGTTGAAGATGTTCTTGGAATTGAGGTGATAAGAAAGAGAATTGCAGGATACCATCAGGCAGGGGCAATGGCAGTAGCAACATCACGGGGAGGAATAATACATCCTGCAACTGAAGAAGAAGACATTAGGTCAATATCACAAGTGCTTGGAGTTGAATTGGAACCTGCCACCATAAATGGCGGCTCTCCCTTTGTTGCTTCCGGCATCTTGGCAAATAACAGTTCACTGGTAGTTGGCACTCTTACGAATGGTCCTGAACTTGTAATGCTCACAAAAGCATTCAGAATTGAAGATTAGCTCTTGGATCGTTTAAAATTGATTCAAGTTTGACTTGCTTTTCAGAGCCATCTTTCATGTTACGAACAAGAACTGATTTTTCACTGTACTCTTTCGGAGCAACTATTATAACATATTTGGAGTTTGATGCCATATCCATCTGCTTTCTGAGAGACTTGCCCCCAAGATCTACCTCTACAGATATGCCTTTGAACCGCAGTGCAGATGCTGTATTAATGGCAATTTTTTTCATTTCATCGTTTACATATACTACCCATATCTGATCTTTGTTTGTCAAATCTGCGATTCCTTGCATCTCAATGGAATGAACGATGCGTTCTATTCCACCTGCTGCCCCGGTGGCACCCATGTCATTTCTTCCAAATGCCTTTGTCAGAGTATCGTATCGTCCTCCTCCAACAAGTGCTCCAAGATCTGAACTGTTATCAAATATTTCAAAGACAATTCCTGAGTAATAATCAAGTCCACGTACAATGCCAAAGTTTACTCTAACATTTTCTACTCTTCTGTTCTTTAGTGATTCAAACAATTGCAAGATTTTGCTCCAATTCTTGAGCTTGGTAGTATCAATTTGCTTTTCAATTTCTTGTGGTGTTCCCTTGATTTGAGAAAAATCCAGAATTTGTTCCAGATCATTTGTAGAATATCCTTTTTCTTGATATTCTTTGATTATTTCCGATCTTCTTTTCTTTTGCACCTTATCTACTGCCCTTAGAATGTCGCCAATTTCCTCAGCCGAGTCTGTCTTGAATATATCTTTTACATATGATTCTATTAAGACTCTGTCACATATGTCAATTGTAATATTTTGTAGTTTTAGATTCGAGAAAAACTTGGACGCAAAATCAATTATCTCTGCATCAGACTCGGTGTTTGGTTCGCCATATATCTCAATATCCCATTGATGGAAGAATCTATAGCGACCTTTTTGCGGTTCGTCATATCTCCATACACCTCCGAAGGTGGAAAATTTTGCTGGAAGTCTCATCGATTTTTGTGACACTGCATATCTGGTAAGACCTATAGTGAAATCAAATCGTAGCGCAACTTCCCTGTCTCCCTTGTCTTTAAAGTAGTAGATTTCATTTTTTATAGAGGGTCCACTCTTAGTTTCAATTACTGAGACAAGTTCAATTGGAGAAGGCTCCATGAATTGAAATCCAAATAGATTTGATGTCTCTATGAATTTCTGTCTCACATATTCTATTGTGGCACATTCCTTTGTCTCTATGTCTCTCATCCCACGTGGTAAGTCCAAACTCAAGACTCCTCTTTTTCTAATGCATTTAGACTTTCTGATTTTGTAAAGTTTCAATTGTAATAAATTAATAACACAAATGAACCTAGCAGATATCTACGATGACATATAGAAACTTGGAACACATGACTGATGCGTTCATAGAAGTAACAGGACGGACTTTGGAAGAGGCCTTTGAGACTGCTGGAATAGCAGTAGTTGATACAATTCTTGATATTAAATCAGTTGAGAAAAAGACAGAAAGAAAGATCGAGATAAAATCAAAGGATTTGAACAATCTTCTTTACAGTTGGCTTGAAGAAATAATCATACTTACAATAACAGAAGGATTTGCGGGTGCCGGCTTTCAGGTTCGCATAACTAAGACAGAGCAATATGAACTTGAAGCAACAATTAGTGGAGAAGAAATTAATTTTGAAAAACATCATTTCAAGCTAGAGATCAAAGCACCCACTTTTCATTTAATGGAGATAAGAGAAGAAAAACCAGTTGTGATGAGATTTCTGCTTGATCTTTAGTATAAATTATTAAATACTGTTCAAATTAATTTTATCAAGTTGGTAGACGAAGAAATTGAGAAGATAATGAAAAGGAAGTTGACTGAGATGACTTCTCAAAAGGAACAAGAAATTTTAGAACTAAATGATATGAATTTTGACAAAGCCATAGCTGGTGATACACCAGTAATAGTAGATTTTTGGGCTACATGGTGCGGACCCTGTCAGTTTATGTTGCCAATATTTACCAAAATTGCAAAAAAATACAAGGGCATCAAGTTTGCCCGTGTAAACGTAGATGATGCACAAGGAATTTCGCAGAGATATCAAGTGTATGCCATTCCCACATTCTTGGTTTTCAAGAATAGCAAACTCGTTGACAAGGCCGTAGGTGCAGTCGGAGAACCTGGACTACACATGCTTGCCCAGAAATATTCTCAGTAGCCATAGGCTGGATTTGTTTTTCTCTGAATTTCTATAATTTCTTTGAGGATCTGAGATTCTTCAGGAGTCAACTTGTGCGCAAACTGCTTGAGTAAGAGTTTGGCCTCATGAGATGGAGGTAGCGAATAGAACACTTCTTCTTCAGAGACCTGCCTTCCAACAGTAACATTTTGTATTGACATGGCTACTTCTTGACCTTTTTTTGCGTAATCCAAATTTTTTCCACTGTCTTGAAGTTGGTGAACGATTCCTACTTTTCTTCCATCTGCATTCATTATGGCAATTTTTTGTTTGAGCGTTCCTATGTCTACTCTTACTCCAAAGACTGCCGGGTTGCTTTTTCTAAATACATATCCTTTCAGAAATGTCACTTTACATATAGGAGTGAGTTCTTGAAATATTGCATTTTCTTCGTTTGCAGTATCCTCTTGAACCCACTTCAGGTAATTGTCAATGAGGCTGTAGATTACTTGATCATGGAAAATTCGGACATGGTTTGACTCTGCCTCTTCTTGCGCATCTTGCAATATTTTTACATTGAACGCGATGACAACCCCAAGATGCCTGTCATTTTCTTTTATTGCCTGGGCTTCAACGACGTCACGTCTTGTGACTGGCCCTATATCAGCCATCGAGACTGGTACGCTTTGCCTCTTCAGCATATCAGTCATGGCCTCAAGTGAGCCAATGGTATCACATTTTAGAATCACGCCCTTTTTGTCAGTCTTTACAAAGACTGATTTCATTTCAGACTCGATCAATTTTTTATACTCATCAATCTTTGACTCGCCAGAGGCTGCATAGACTGGACTGCCAGGCAGAACTCCTTCTAGATCTGGCGATGCAATTTTTATTCCTGCAGCCGCATAGACTTCATTTACTGGCCTAAACTTGTCACGTGGGTCGCGCATCTCATCTAATGGTTTTGGTAAAAGTATCGCCTTTGGTTTTGTAATTACTGTAGAATCCCTTTTGGCAAGAACTATAGAATCAGTTTTTCGAAGTGTGCCATCAATTAGTATTATGTTGGCAGTAACGCCAAGGCCAACCTCTTCTTTTACCTCAAGAACTATGCCTCGTGTCGGCTTTTCTGTCTGGTCTAGTTTCTTTTGCAAGTATTGTTGTGTTAATCCTACAAGTACTGCAAGCAATTCAGGAATTCCTTCCCCAGATCTTGCACTAACCGGGACAATAGAGACTTCCCTTGAAAAGTCTTTAATTCTGTAAAACGCTTCAGATTGGAAGCCAAGTATAGATAGAGTTCCCACAACATTATAGAGCAGCTCGTCAAGAGCTGTTTGAACTGACGGATCCTGTTCTTTTATTGATTGACTGATAAATTGAGTTGAAGTCTTTTTCCAGCCTCCTATCATGTCAACCTTGTTGAGCGCGACAACAAACGGCACCTTTCTGCTCTGCAATATCTTCAGGCTTTCATTGGTTTGTGGTTGAAAACCTCGGTTTACGTCAACTACCAAAATAGCAATGTCTGCAGCAGAACCTCCCCTTGCCCTAAGGTTTGTAAAGATTTCGTGTCCTGGTGTATCAATAACTAATAGGCCTGGAATCTCTTGTTTGTCACCTGCCATCTTTGCAAACAGTGGTCCACATGCCTTCTTGATTGCCTCGGTTGGAAGAAAGCTTGCCCCTATGTGTTGCGTAATTCCACCCGCTTCTCGGGCCTGCACTCCTGTTCCCCTAATCTTGTCTAATAGCGAAGTCTTACCAGAGTCTACATGACCTAGAACTGCCACTATTGGCTGTCGTATTTGCAACCACTTTCACTTGAATATTACAGCTACCTCTTTTTCAAAACTTTCCTTGGAATCGGAGGCATGAATTATGTTGTCTGATATTCCAAGTCCATAGTCACCCCTAATTGTACCAGGAGCAGCTTCATAGGATTTGGTGGAGCCTATCATCAGTCTGGTTGTTGCAATTGCGTTGTTTCCTTCAATCACTGCAGCGATAACTCTTCCCGATGTGATAAAAGATACGAGTTCTCCAAAGAACGGTTTGGTATTGTGTACAGAATAAAATTCTTCAGCCATCTGTTTTGTAAAGGTAAGCATCTTTAGTTTTACAATTTTAAAGCCCTTCTTTTCGAATCTCGCAATAATTTCGCCAGCAATCTTTCTTTCTACACCATCAGGCTTTACTATGAACAATGTTTGTTCAGTCATTTTACTTTTTGACCCTAATTCCGCCTTTTACATACTTGTTTGTCCACTTGAGTCTTCTAGGATCTCTTTTGAGAACAAGCATGTTCTTTTTGCATTTGGAAGAACAGAACCAAAATACAGTACCGTCATTTTTTACAAGCATTGTGCCTGAGCCCTTGGCTACTGGTCGGTTACAAAAACTACATGGTTTAACTAGAACGCTCATTTTTTGATCACTTTATCTTCCTTGCTTCGCGCTCTGTCTCACGTAACATAAGGATATCTGACATCCTTACAGACCCTTTTACGTTTCTTGTAAGAATTCTTCCCTTGTCTTTTCCTTCCAATATCTTCACTCTGACTTGAATAACTTCGCCTGCAATGCCTGTTCGGCCAACAATTTGTATTACTTCAGCTGGAATTGGTACTTCTGTACTCATTTACTAGCTTGACCACCTTTAATCTGCGACAACGATGCCACAATTTGGTCAACGATGTGTTGAGCATCTCCCGAATCTATGATCGCAGCAGCAGCTGAGGTTACATCAATTCCTAATGCTTTACCAAGTTCTTGTCTGTTTGGTACAAAGGCATATGGAATGTTGTGTTCCTCGCAGAGGATTGGCAAGTGTGCTACTACCTCTGGTGGTTCTACATCTTCAGCTATAACTACAAGCTTGCTTATTCCTCGCTCTATTGCTTTAGTAACTTCGTTTGTGCCTTTTTTCACTTTACCACTCTGATGAGCAACCCTTACTGCTTCATAGATAGGGCTAACCAGGTCGGTCGGGACTTGAAACTTAACGTAATAAGCTTTAGCCACATGTATCACCCAATGGGATCATTTCCATTCCTTGAATGCTTTTAATTGGTTTTAAAAGTGTTATCTGTCAACTGCTTGCTTTATTTTGGACATGTATTTATCGAAAATTTCGTTCAGATTATCTTCAGTGTTTGACTCTGCATATATCCTTGCTATTGGCTCGGTTCCACTAAGCCTTACCATTACCCAGCTTGATTTGTCAAGAAACATCTTGATTCCGTCTGTGAGGTCCTTTTTGTATGGTTCACTCTTTAAGGCAGATAATATTTTTTTAAAATCATCTTTAGTACATTTTATCTTGTCCTTTGTTGTAAATGATTGCGGCAGACTGGCAGACTCTTCAGACATTGTATTGCTAGTCTTTGACAAAAGATCAAGTACAAGTGCAAGAGTCATTGCACCATCTCTTACCTGATTGTGTCTTCCGTACATGAATCCCCCGTTTTCTTCAAATCCTATTACTGCGTTTTCTTGAACCATTTTACGTGAGACCTCTACACTGCCTACTCTAGTCCTCAATACCTTGGAGCCGGTCTTTTCAGCGATTTGTTCAATTGCAGATGTCGAATTTATAGTAGTAACAACCTTTGATTTTGGATATTTATCCAAGACGAATCTTGATATGAGAAGAGCTGACCTGTCACCTGTAAGAATTCGCCCTTTATCGTCACAAAATATACTTCTATCACCGTCCCCATCAAAGGCGATGCCAAAATTTGCTCCTGATTTTACTACTGTACGTGAGAGATTATCTAGATTCTGCGGAGTTGGCTCAGAGCCTCGTCCTGGGAACAAACCGTCAATCTTTTCGTTTATTGTTACCACATCGCATCCAAGGTCTTTACACAGTAGAGGTGCTGTTGCTGCCTGTGCACCGTTGCCAAGGTCAAGCACTACCTTAAACCTGCGTAACCTAATCTTTGTAGAGTTTACTCTAGATTTTATTCCGTCAAGATATGTTTTGATGGCCAGATATTCACATCCTGTAACGCCAACCTTTTTTGATTCCTTCCACCTTTTTTTGAAATAAATCTCCTCCACCTTAAGTTCATCTTCTCGCGAGATCTCAACCCCATCGCCTGCGGTAGGTTTTAGTCCGTTATACTCCGGAGGATTGTGCGAAGCAGTTATCATTATTCCTCCACCATATCTCAGTTTTTTTGTTGCATACTGCAGACATGGAGTTGGCACAAGGCCACACAACATCGAATTCAAACCCATCGCGTTAAGCGACGCACACACTATTTTAGACATTAATTCGCTTGATTCTCTTCCGTCATATCCTACAAGTATGGGGCCTTTTCTGAAAAATGTTCCAATAGATGATGTGATATCTGAGACAAAGTCAAGAGTCAGATCGTCGCCAAAGACTCCCCTTACCCCATTAGTGCCAAATAATTTTGCCATTTATACTCTCAACAATAGATAAATTTGTCTTAAAAGTCATGGTGCATGCGGGAGTTGCCAAGCCTGGTCAAAGGCGCAGGGCTTAGGACCCTGTCTTTTAGGAGTTCGTGGGTTC
>JAJPKL010000036.1 GCA_021323705.1 Nitrososphaerota archaeon | reverse complement strand
CTTTCGATATCTGAATAATTTTATCAGTCGAACGCTCCAGCCAAGCTGAGCTATCGGCCCAAGAAATTTTCCGATTCAACTGTCATTTAAGTCTGCTGGCTTTTCCACTTGATGGAACAACCCATGGACGGGTCAAAATCCTTCTCAATCTTTTTTCCAGCAAGCATCTTTTCTACATTGAGAATCATTGTCTTCTCGGTTGGTTCATCTTCTGGCTTCATGGCATTGTCTATCCTGCCATGAAAGACTAGGCTTTTGTTTTTGTCAAAGAGGAATGGATCTGGTGTGCACACGGCTCCGTACTTTTTTGCAACTTGTTGTGTCTCATCTACAAGGTATGTGAATTTTATTCCCTTCTCTTTTGCAAACTTTTTCATGTTCTCAAAACTGTCATCAGGATAGTTTGTCGGGTCGTTGCTGTTTATCCCTATCATTGCTATCTTTCCATTGAATTTCTCGTAAATCTCATTCATGGCTACAACCTTGGCTTGTACATAGGGACAGTGGTTACACATGAAAATTATCAACGCCGGCTGATCTTTGAATTCAGACAATGAGTGGTTCTTGTCGTCTATTCCAAGGAGGTTGAAATCGGGAGCTTTATCTCCTGCTTTTAAAACAACTTCTGATTTGAGTAAGACCATAACAACTTTGGTGAATAATATCAATAAAATCTTTACCCACCAAAGAGAACAATTAAAATCTACACGCCTTTGAGTCCATACAATGGGCTGGTAGTTCAGCGGTAGAATACTCGCCTTGCACGCGAGGGGTCTGGGGTTCAAATCCCCACCAGTCCATCTTCATTGTGTATTGGAACAGGTTCACAGTCCGTGCACTAATTTTTCCCCACCACTGTCTTGTCTTTTGGAAAAGGCATAGTACATCTACAAAACGTCATTTGAGGTAATCTTATTACTGCATAGGGAGATGGTTTGGTATCTTGAATAGGTACCTTGCAATTGGTATTGTTGCAGCTGCTGTGATCTCTGCATTTGTAATTGGACAAAATATTGGTATTTCAATGGCTTCTCAACCAGCCGGAACTTTAAACACCATGCCATGGCCAAATATTCACCAAAACGTAGAGACGGATTTCAATCCAGAAATAAAATCTCCCGAGATAGACAATGAATCCTTCATACATCCATTTGCTGTTGTTATTGGCGATTGTCATATCGGTAAGATGGTCTTAATGGCTCCGACATCTGTTTGTCGAGGAGATGAAGGCACTCCCATACACATTGGAGATGATTCTAACGTTCAAGACGGTGTAGTCTTACATGCACTGGAAACTACAGTAGATGGGCAAAACATAGACGGAAGGAGATTCTCTGAAAGCGGGGACAGACTGCTTGCAAATGATTCTAGATTTGATCAAGGATATGCGATATTTGTGGGTGATAGGGTAAGCCTTGCTCATGACTCTATGGTACACGGGCCTGCATGGATAGGCAATGATACATTTGTAGGAATGAAGAGCCTTATCTTTGATGCCAAAGTTGGAAGCAAGGTGGCTATTGGAGTTTCAAGTACTATCACAGGTGGTGTGGTGATAGCAGACAACAAGTTTGTTCCGCCAGGAAGCGTAATTGTTACCCAGCAACAAGCCGATGCTTTGCCTTCTCGCATAGGAAGTCCATATGAAAACATCAATAAGGCTGTCATACATGTTAACGAAAATCTTGCTGACGCTTACAATCATCAAGACATTGAAAAGATAAAGTACTACAGAGAAGTGCTGATGGAAGAAGAAGGACTTGCAACCACAAAACCTTTATCTTAAAATGCGTTGGCCTTCTTTTTTCCTATTTATTCCTATTTACCTAAATATAAGCAAGCATAATCCCCAGACTCTCTTTCAAATCCAAAAGAACGACTTGAGCAATCATTATCTGTCAGATTCACGATAAATGCGTATGAGACTGATTGTCTTCTGCGAAGATTGCAATTACGAATATCAAGTGATTGCCTATTTCAGACCAAACGTACTTGACGATGGAAGGCTCTCCAAATGTCCAAAATGTAAGGAAAGGAGCAGAATAGGATATCTTCTATCAGAATCCAAGATCGCTTCCTAAAAACAAAAAAAAAATTCCGAGCCAAGAGAGCATTCCTAGGGCTCATAGTAGACATGCACTTTGCCACGTTTTGGTCATCTCGATAAACGTAGCATTCTTTATACTATGGGACACATTGGGCATCATTAAATGGCATGGGATTTTGACCTTGAGATGTTGCTTTATCTTGCCATGATTACGGCAGGATTCTTCATGGCACCTTCAGAATCTAATCCGCCATACTTGATGGTAACAGGTATTGTTCTTATAGGTGCAGGATTTGCTCTTGTATATAGAAAAGTGAAGAAGAAATGATATCTAAGCCTTGAATTTAGAACCGGTCTTGAGTTTTTCTGCCAGTTTGCTGAATATGTCATTGTGGCTTACATCTGTAAAGTTTACAGCGCCGCCTTCTCTTATCACTTGGCGTTCAAACTTTTCCTTGATCGCAAAGGTCACAGATGAATAATGTATCTTTCCCTTTAGCTTTTCCTGTACTATGGTTTCAGTATCAGGAAAGGTTGAAAAATGAAAAGCGATACCTCCTGCCCAGAAAATTGTAGGTATGCCACCTCCGGCTGATCTGGCAGTTGCAATTACCTGAGTTATCCAGTCGTCAAACTTTAACTCTAGCACTTCATGTATGACAAGTTCTTTCCATGGTTCTATTGTTATTTCCAAACCTAGTTTGAACTCCTAACCTTGTTTTATTTAAAGAAGAATGATTATCCAAAAGATCGGTCTCTCAAAGGCATCCTGAAAGATGGATTTAAATAGTATGGCAGTTTGTGATTAGCTAGGTAATTAAGAAATGCAAGATTGGAGTCAAGCAGGCGTATACATACCATTGGCGGTCGGTTTAATCCCAGGATTCGTATACTGGTGTGTAATTACTGCCATGAAGAAACACAAGTAAATTACCATCTTTTATTCTTCTTTTTGTAATTTTTGCTATTTGCTACATTTTGGTAAAACCTTCTAATCCACGTTGTATAGATTATGATATATTGCACGTGATTAATCCCCGATACACAATATTGCGTATGAAGCTTGCAATTCTTTCTAGCCTACTGATTATTGTGTTGCTTTCTACTGATGTGGCATTGGCACCGGCACAGGGATCTGTACAGCAACCATGTATACCACCTCCAGCGCCAGGTGGTGAAAACCTGCCTTCGCCAAGCTCAATCAAAGTTTTGGTCTGTTCCTCATATAGCTACAAGGCACCAGATGGGACAACAACCGTACTAGGCGAGATTCAAAACAATAACGACTTTCCAATAACTGCAGCCAAAGTTGGGGTCACATTTGAGGATGTAAACAACAATGTATTGGAATACAAGACAGGCACTACACTTCTTCAAGTAATTGAGCCAAACTCGATGGCCCCATTTTCAATCTCTTCCACAAAAGCAGACCCATCGATTACCCAAGTATCTGTAAATCTAGCAGGATTTACGTCTGCATCCTCAAGAGATCAGGTCCTTGAAATATCTCCTGGCCCGCTTCAGGTATCTGACAATCTTATACTACAAGGTACAATAAAGAACGGAGGTAAACTTACTTCTACAAATACTAGACTTTACCTCATATCATATGATGCATTTCAAAGAGTTGTTGCAATTGGAACTGTCACAGTTTCTGATATTGGTGCTGGCAGCACAGAAAACTTTACACTCACATCGATGCCAAGCAGTCGCGCTAAAACATTCCAGATTATTGCCGAGTCTGATAACTACCAGTCTCTACCTACCGATGTATCAAACATTGTTGCATCTCTGCCTGTCATGATATCTAGCATTAACGTTACAAATCCATCTGGCAGTACATATTCCGCCATACCAGTTGATGCTCCCGTAAAGGTTAGTAGTGATTTGAGATATTTGCTCAATAATCCGCAATCATATGTTTACTATGTGCAGATAAAGAAGTTTGGAGGACAGGTAGCATTCATTGGAAACGCTACTGGAGTGTTTCTGGGAGGAAAGGATAGCGAACACATAGAATCTGTATCGTGGACTCCCAGTCAAGCCGGTTCATACTATATTGAAACCTATGTATGGGACTCTAACGGTGTTCCAATCTCATCTGCTGGAACTAGAATTAGCATAGCACTCGTGAAATAGTAATATCCTCTAATCGCTTATCCTTAGGTATCTAAATGAAAAAATACGCACTAGTAGCTCTTGGAGGAACATTTGATCTCATTCATAGGGGACATTTGGAACTCTTGCGCGTGGGGTTTGAGATATCATCCAAAGTAATCATTGGATTGACAAGTGACGAATTTGCTAAAAAGAAAGGTAAAACACCAATCAATAATTATGCACAAAGGTACAACACCCTGAAAAGTACCATTGAAAAAAATTTTCAGGATGCAAGATATGAGATAAGCAAGCTTGAAAATGATTTTGGACCTGCAGTTCTAGAAAAAGAGGTAGAGGCTTTGGTGGTAAGTGAGGAGACCGCGTTTCAGGGAAAAGAGTTGAACCGCCTGCGCAGACTTGGAAATTCGCCTGATGTGGATGTAATAGTTGTTCCAATGATACTTGCAAAAGACGGTAAGCGCATATCGACCTCACGAATACGCAGCTCTGAGATAGACCTTGACGGAAATATTATTGCCATTGACAAATAGCTTTTCTATATTTGAGTAATTGTCCTAAAACTCTGAAATATCTTGTTAGTTGTTGAAGGAAATAACTGATGCCATGCTAGGCAAGATGTCGTCAGACATTGCCAGCTTAAAAGAGGGACTTGATCCCACCAACATCGCATTTTGGTACAAGAAAGTAATCGTAGAAGCAAAAGAGATGGCCCCACCATGGCTTGTGGACAAGATAAATGTCAAGCAAGACCCCGTGCTGTACCTCAAGTTTAATCTTGATATTTCAAAGAGGGCAGTGCAATACCTAATGATTGCAATAGCAAATAACCTTGAAGATATGCCATATTCTACAAAGCTGTACTTTCTCAAAGTTCAGGAAATAATATCTCAAGAAATGGACAAGTCTCTAGTGTAGCGTTATTCCTTTGTTATCTCTACCGTATTTCCAGTGATTGCAGTGCCAATAAGTTTGTTCTTGTTTTCTATCACTGACTGGATAAAGTCTGCAAAAGATTCTGCCTGTGATCTGTCTTTTAAAAGAATGCTGTGGGCAGATTTGTCTTTTAGTGATATTACAAGTTCGTTTTCAATTATCTCAAGTATTCCAGTTATGAAAGTCTCCTTGTCATCTTTGATGTAAATGAGGCTTGCAAGCTTTTGCGCTTCATATTCGTCTTCACAAATAATTTTTCGTTTCATTTTTCAAATTAGTCAAACAAGAACTTGTCTACCTGATCTCTTGCTTTTTCTCTTTTCTTTTTAAAATCTGCAATGAATGGCTTGGTTGCATCCTTGAGGTTGCATTTGCATTCTCCGCAGAGCAGCTCTCCTGCCCTACATTTTCTTGCTCTCTCGTCTGATTCTTTTTCTGTATCAAAAAAGTACCTTAGGTACCAGAAAACTGGGCATATGTTGAAATTTGCTCCAAGTTTTCGTTGCAGATCTACGGTAGGCTGTCCACCTGTAAACGTGTTAGAGATTTTTTTGTCTATTGCATCTTCCATATCTGTTGTAAAGATGGCAGTATCTGGAATAGAAGATGACATCTTTCCCTGCATCCCAAGTCCTGGCAAAAACTTGGAGTGAATTTGCGTTGGCTTTGGGAATCCTATCTTTTCTGCAATATCTCTTGTAACTCGCCAGTATGGATCCTGATCAATTGCAGCAGGTATGAGTACAGGAGTTGGTTTTCCTTCCATTACAGAGGGAAGAAAACACGGTGCTGCTTGAATTGGGGGAAAGCCTATCATACCTATGTTAGTGGAATTTTGGAACCCAAAAACTGCTTTAACAGTTGAAAAGGTAATCCGTTTTGCTATCTCAAGTGCAATGGGGTAAATTCGTTTGATATCTTTTGTATCAACTAAAATCTTTGTCTTTTTTGGATCAAAACCCACTGCAATAATATCGAGAATATTCTCTTTTGTGTAATTGGATACATCTTGGAAAGACTTTTCATCATTATACAAGAATTTTTCATCATCGGTTATCTGAAAAATTAGATTTGCATCAAACTTTTCCTGTAAATATTTAGTAAAAATCCAGGGCAAGAGATGGCCCATATGAATTGCACCTGATGGCCCTCTGCCGGTATACAGGTAAAACTTGTTGCCTTTTTCATATTCTGTCAGAATTTTATCAAAATCCCTGTGGCTAAAAAAATAGCCAAGCTTTATCATTGGATGAATTTCGCCTGTTATTTTCTCTATGCGTGCTTGTAATTGCTCAGAAATTTTTTCTGTGCCAAATTTTTGGATCAGCTTGTCGTAATCAATGTCTCCTTCTACACTCCAAGGGGTTACTGTGAAGTCTTCAGATGACATTCATGATCCAGTTAGGTTAAGGTTTAAAAAGTCTTTATGGAAGAGCAGCAAATTCTCTGAAGAATGATACTGTGAAAATCTACGCCAGTTTTTTAAAGTTTGAAGATTGAAGAACAACATATTTGAGAATTATTTATCTTGTAATAATCGCAGTGGCAGGAACTACAATGACTGGTTATTTCGTATACTCTTACTTTTTTCAAGAACCCAAGATATTCTGGCCAAATTTTGTTTGGGGTCTGAAACATTATGATGCAGTTGTTTTTGAGCCTAATGATAATTGGCCAGTCAGATTTGATGGTGTCACCTTCATGAATGAAGGTTATAGAACTATAGCTGGTAACCAATGTAATTCTACAGATATGAATTATGATGTGTACTATCATGCAAATGGGATTGAATCATTTGAAGTTATGCTAAAAAATGGTCAAGGTATCAAATCTGATCTTTGTTGGCCACCTCCTCGTCACGGTCAACCCTGTTATGGTGGGCATGGACATGGAATTAGTTGTGGGTTACCATCTGCTTATTCTGTAAATTGGTTTAACCAAAATAAAACAGTGGGTATGGCATATTGTGTTACTACGTCGTGTCCAATTTCTAATTTACCACCCGCTTTGTATATTGTTGAAAAACCAACGTAAAATACGATAGAAATATCTCCATAATGATAGTATAAGAAAATGAACCCACTACTGTTGATAATCTTGATATTTTAAACCACAAAAAGCATACTTTAAAAAGTCTTTTTGGTTGTCTGTCATAATGTCACAAGTTTTGCATCCGATAGAACAAAAGATTCTGCGTGCATTACTTGAAAAACAAAACGTAACACCTGATGACCTTTCTGAAATGACACAATTGTCAATTGATCAAGTGCGAAGGGGCATAGAGTGGCTCAAGTTCAAGGATCTCGTACAAATCAACGAATCTGAAAAAAGCTTTATCAAATTGGGAGAGGGAGGAAGAACTGCATTAGAAAAGGGACTGCCAGAACGACAACTTGTAAACTATCTCAAATCTATACCTGTTTCCTCATGTGAAATGAATCAGGCAAAAGAGCATCTAAAAAATGAATTTAGTCCAGCAATTGCAAACGCAAAGAAAAACAAATGGATAGAAATCTACGAAAACAGAATCTTACTTAAGGGATATCATGATGCTACTGCAGAAGAGAGGATAATCAAATTAATTGCATCCAAGGATCCCGTTGCAATAACAACAGATGATATTGAAGACAAAGAAGCACTGGACTTGCTCAAAAAAAGACCCAAGTTTCTCAACTTTACGTCTACAAAATATTCAACTGTAAATATTACCGAAAAAGGCATAGGGGCAGCTCAGAATGCAGCCCAGACAACAGATGATTCAGTGACGCGCGCAATTGATGTGGAGGCACCCGTACCTATGGCCTTTGTTGCAAAAAGTCACCCACTTGCAGATGTCATCGATGAAGTTCGTGAAATATTTGTCAGTTTAGGATTTTCCGAACTTGTCGGCAACAGCACACAATCAAGCTTTTGGAATTTTGACGCCTTGTTTATCCCACAGGATCATCCTGCAAGGGAGATGCAAGATACCTTTTACCTAAAAGATACAAGCGCAAAGTCTATTGCAAAACCAAAACAAATCAACCAAGTTTCCAAGATTCACAAAGACGGCTGGCACTCTGACTGGAAGTTAGATGCAGCAAAAAAAATGGTACTAAGAACTCATACTACATGTGTAACTATCAAGGAATTGGCAGACAAACAATACGAAGAAGCAAGACTGTTCTCAATAGGTAGGGTATACAGAAATGAGAAAGTCAGCTACAAACATCTTGTTGAATTCAATCAGGTAGAGGGAGTAGTTGTTGGAAAAAACGTAACACTTCGAGACCTGATGGGTCTGCAAATGGAATTTTATCGTAAGATGGGAATCAAAAAAGCTAAATTTTGGCCTACCTTCTTTCCATATACAGAACCTTCACTGCAATCCATGATTTACAACGAAAGGCTTGGAAAATGGGTGGAACTTTTTGGAATGGGAATATTCAGACCCGAAGTCACAAAACCGCTTGGAATAAAACATCCAGTTCTTGCATGGGGAGGAGGAATTGAAAGAATAGCCATGCTAAAATATGGTCTTGATGATGTTCGCGAGCTTTACAACAACAAATTCAGCTGGTTGAGGAGCGTACCAAAATGCCAGTAGTCACGCTATACTTTAATAGAATCACAAAACTTCTTGGCAGGAAGGTCTCAAAAGAAAAGATCATTTCTACTCTACCATTTTTGGGATTAGACATTGAAGAAGAGGCATCAGACCATATCAATGTGGAATACAGTCCCAACAGACCTGACTTTTCTACAGACTATGGAATAGTGTCAGGGCTGCAAGGACTTTTAGGAATAAAACTTGGAATTTCTCCACTTAAAATCAAGAAAGGAGTTGATGTGATAAGGGCAGACCCATCAGTTGGCAAAGTCAGACCCTTCATTGTTGCTATCAAGGCCCTAAACGGTAAGATGGATGATGAGACAATAAGGCAGATAATCGCAATGCAGGAAGACCTGCACAACGGTATTGGAAGAAGGAGAAAGAAGGTCTCTGTCGGAATACATGACTTGGACAAGATAAAATTTCCACTTGTATACAAGGCCGCAGAAAGAACTCATAGGTTTACTCCATTAGGCTCACAAGATGAGATGAGCGTATCTGAAATACTTGACAAAACAGAAACTGGTCAGGCATACAAATCTCTTCTGGAAGGAAACACGAGGGTTCCTGTCATATTGGACTCTACAGGGAACACCATCTCATTTCCTCCAATAATAAACTCAAAACTAACTGAGGTCACATCAAAAAGCAAAAACTTGTTGGTTGAAATCACTGCAACAGACAGAAATGCTGCTGAAGATACACTTGCTGTAATTGCACAAACACTGCAAAATGCAGGATTCAAGCTGTCTTCTATCCGTATACTGGGATCGCGCAACTCCACTCCTATACTAGATTCTAGAAAAATGTTATTAGATCCAACTCTGGTAAACGGCATCCTCGGGTTAAACATCGTACCATCAGTCATGGTAAAATCATTGAGAAAGAATAGGCTTGATGCCAAAATAAAAGGAAAACAAATCTTATGTACAATACCGAGATACAGGACAGACATATTTGGTCCGATAGACCTTGTAGAGGAGGTTGCATTAGGATATGGAATTGAAAACTTGTCTCCTACAATACCACAAGCAAGATCCGCAGGACAAAAAAATCATGTTACTATAGCGTTAGAGGCTGCAAAAAGTACAATGATTGGCCTTGGTTACATGGAGGTCATGAATTTTGGATTGGTGGGAAAACAAACACAATATGATTTGACAAAACGAGATTCCTCTAATATCATATACGTCGCAGACTCTAAAAGTCAAGAACATCAGATCTTGCGCGATGCCCTTCTTCCTGGATTAATTGATACCTTGTCAAGAAATATTCATGAGTCTTATCCTCAGAAAATTTTTGAGATTGGTACAGTTTTTCACAAAGGAAATCCAATTGATGAAGAGATTCATCTTGCATGTATCAGTGCACATAATGACACAAGCTATACAGAGATAAAGTCAATCTTGCAGTCATTTCTTAAATCTGGATTTGATGTGGCGTGTGCTACAAAGATCTCACAAGATCCGTTATTTGTCGAGGGTAGGACTGCCGACATACTTGTCAATGGAAAAAAGATTGGAATGATTGGTGAACTATCGCCTGAGGTGCTTGGGAGCTTCAAAATGCGAGTGCCTACTGCAGGTTTTGAGATAAAACTCACTGGGTTAATATTTGACTAGCGAATAAATCATTACGCCCCAAATGCACGCAGACGGACTATGAGGATAAAATATGATTTTTGGTCCACCCAGCCGTGCGACATGGGCACCCCGGTATGAAAACAAGATGAGGGTTTAGGCTAAAATTACCAATGATTCTCTGTGAGTCAGAACCGGGGAACATTTATTTAATTTTTTGAAAAATGTGGATGTTCTCAATCATTTTGTGTCTTTGAATGCAAAATGATATTTTTCATTGTGATAAATTTGAAAATGTTGCAAAAGGCAAAACGATAGATCTATTGATATATTTGACCTGTATAGATATACTATGGCAACTGCATATGTGTTAATAAATTGCGAGCTTGGTTCGGAAGAAGCGATTATTTCCCAACTAAAAGCAATCAATGGCGTAAAAGAAGTTCATGGCACATTTGGAGCCTACGACATCTTGGCCAAAATTGAATCTCCCACAGTAGAAGCCCTCAGGGAGATTATAACTTGGAAAATACGTAAAATAGAGAAGATTCGTTCTACTCTAACTTTGATGGGAATAGAAGGTCAAAGTTAGCTCTCCTCCTTTTCTAATCTTATCTTGTATTTTCAATGCAAGATGCATTTTTTGTTTTTTATGCAAAGACCTTTTAATTGTGATGTGACCTGAGCAAATGTGCTTCTTCACTTCATATTCCTTGTAAAGGAAGAAGAACTGGAATCAAGAAAATGGGAATTCCAATATGTCGAAAAGATGGCAGATTTCTACAAGTCATGGACTGAAAAGGTGTTTTCCTGCAAGGTTGATGTTCAGTCAGATGAGATGATAGTAAGATCTGGTGGTAGGTTTAGACTAATGGATACACCAGTAATTTTAGAAGACCATCTGAGTAGAGGCGAACACATCTTTCACTTTTACTTGACGTATTTCAGACCCATGTGGACAGATTGTACCTGTGAAGGTTATTTTGCAGAAAACTTTGCTATGGTGTGGTGGCAAAAAAGTCCCAAGAAAGACGACATTGATTTTCTAAGAGAAAAAAATTGTACAAAGGTTTCGCATGAGCTCGCCCATGAGTTTCTAAGGCAAGCCAAGTTCAAAAATTACAAAGAACTTGTTCATGAAATCTGGGATAAGCACCTTTTCGCATCGTTGCCTTTTGAATACTATGATGCAAGTCATAAAAAGACAGAGAAAAACCCGCTCTTTGCTACACTAGATACCTCTAGTATCAAATTTTGACATATTCAACAATGTGTATGTGCACGTGATTATACAACAGACTTGGAATTGAGTAAACTTGCACAACTCTTGCAAAGCTTGTGTTTAAAAAGTTGATTCATCTCGGTAAAACGTACATGTGACATATCTGATGGTTCCACCGTGTGATTGCCGCATAGCGTCTGCCATTTGCCAGGTGGGAGGTAGTGATTCTTTACTACTCCAAAATATCTGCCCCTTTTGTAATAGAACCATCCAAAGGTTTTCTGTGCATGTTCTACAGCTTCCATTGTCATTATTTTATGGAAGATCTCAAATAATGATTGAAATATGTTGCGTAGCTTTCCTACTATTTGTATCAACCGAATCTCAAAATCTTCTAAAAGACTATAAGTAAGTGTTTTAGAGTTTTTTCATGCCTGAATTCATTTGCCCAGACTGTGGCAAAAAACTATTTCATGAAAACGAGACAACACTAACTGTAGAAAAACAGGTTCACACGAAATTCTGTCCTGCTAAAAAGAAGCACTAGCACTTTGTGACAGAATAAATCCTATTTTCAAAACTTGCTGTTTTAAAGTCTATTTTATTTTGTGGATCTTTTTTGCGGGCCTTGCTCATTTTTTCTAGTGTGACAAGAGCTTCGCCGTCAAACCCAACTGATGAGCCATATACCCCCTCTGAGAGCTGGTTTCCATGTTCTCCCTTTTTTATATCGTCAACAATTTCATAGAATTTGACCGCTTCTCTCTTTGATATTGGACTACCGCTTGACTTGTTAAACCCAACTGCAATGTACATGCCGCTGTTCTTTACGGCAATTGGGACTTTGTGAACTTTGCCAGAGTGGCCAGGAATCTTTTCATTTAGAAGGATTTCACACTTGTGAAACATGCTGGACATGTATGCAAAAAAGCGATAATCTGCAAAAGTACCGTCAGAATTTTCCTCACAATCAACAAAAACCTTGTGGAGGAGTTCAAGGGCTACGTCATTCATGCTTTGCAGACGTTCTTCAATTCTTCCCTTTTTAATCAGGTCAGATTTGCAGTCTCCTGCTATCTTTTCAAGAATGAAAGGAGGCAGGTTATAATTTTTCAGTGTAGAAACATATGTCCCAGTTTTAGATGCTCCAAACGTGGGGAAATTACCGCGACTCAAACTTTCTTTCCTCCCTTGATGCAATAATTATTGTAAATCATCCCCATCTTAAACAGTCTATTATTATTGCTTTTTCCTTATAACTGTTCTCTAAAATTAACGATCTAAAAAATGGTGGGGCCGACCGGAGTTGAACCGGCGACACACGGGTCACTACAGCTCCAAACTGTACATCATCCTTTCGTCAGTGAAGCTAGTTGAACCACT
>JAJPKL010000016.1 GCA_021323705.1 Nitrososphaerota archaeon | reverse complement strand
TTCGTTTCCATAATTATATGCGGTGCCGCAATATCAGCCCTCGCTGGAATATTTTTCAACAATATTGATGCCATTGCTTCAATTTTTAATTTTGGGACACTCTTCACCTATCTTTTCATTCATCTTTCCGTGATTAAATTAAGAAGAAAAGAGCCAGGGATCACAAGAGTTTTCAAAGTTCCACTATATCCAGCGTTTCCAATAGTTGGAGCGGCAAGCTGTATAGCTTTGATGTATTACCTGAGCTATACAGCAAAAATAGCATCATTTATCTGGTTTTTAATAGGATTGCTTTTGTATTTTGTACTAATCAAACGATCTTTTAGAAAATTGTAAATTTATTTTTCAGGTAAGCAGTTCAATAATAGAAAAAAATGTCAGACTGCCTTCATTCTCTTAAATGAATAGATCCCAATGGCACCAAGAGATATGGTAAATACGAGCAGCAATATGATATCAAACACAAAAGACGTGTTACCAATCCCCAATACCGCCGCTCTCATTGCGTTGACGCCATACGTGGCAGGATCAATCGAGGTAAGAACTGACAACCATGTAGGTAGCCTTTCAAGTGGAAATAATGCCCCACTTAGGAAAAACAATGGAAATACAACAAAACTAACAATCATCTGAAAACCCTCTAAACTTTGCATATAGCTTCCTATGGCAAGACCAAGCGAGGTAAGTGTGAAAGAGAGGAGAAGTACGATAACGATTGCCTCAGCTATGCCAAGCGCACTATACGGAATTCCAATTAGAGCCCCAACAAACAAAAGTATTGCGGCTTGGATTAGAGAACTCGTCATCCCTCCAAGTGCCTTGCCAACAAAAATAGTTCCTCTACTTACTGGAGCTACCATGACACTTTTTAGAAAATCGAATTTTCTGTCCCAGATTACATAAGAACCAAAGAACACAGATGTAAAAATGACTGACATGCAAACTATACCTGGGAAGATGAATTTTTGATATCCAACTGAACCTTCACTGGGCAGAGTTGCAACTGAACCAAAACCTATCCCAATGACAAACAGCCAGAGCAATGGTGTAAATGTAGATGCCACAAGTCTACTTCTTTCTCGTAAAAATACCTTGAATTCACGAAGCCACAAGGCGTATACTTTTTCAAATGTAATAACGCTATTTGCCATACTGAGCATACCTCTCCATAAAACCTCCCTCGCCCCTCTCTTTGATGTTTTTTGATGCAAGTTTCAAAAATACGTCGTTTAGATCAGGGGATCTAAACTCGACATATTCTGCTTCAATGTGCCGTAAAATGTCAGGAATATTTTCCCGAGCGTTATCTACGTACATTATCACATCCCCCTCAGAAAGTTCAATTTTTCTAATGTAGATGAGTTTCCTTAGACTTTCCAGATCAGGGTAGGATTTTGGCCTTAACTTGACAATATCTCCTCCTACAGATTTCTTTAGGTTAGATGGCGTATCAAGCGCTATTATTTTCCCTTGATCTATTATACCAATCCTACGGCATAGATGATCTGCCTCTTCCATGTAATGGGTTGTAAGAATTATTGTCATTTCTTCTTCCTTGACGAGCTTTTTGATGTATTCCCACATCATTTCTCTACTGCTTGGGTCAAGCCCAAGTGTTGGTTCATCAAGAAACATTACCGTTGGCCTGTGTAAAAGACCCCTAGCTATCTCTAGCCGTCTTCTCATCCCTCCGGAATATTTCTTTACTTGATCACGCTGTCGTTCAGCAAGTCCTACAAGTTCTAATACGGATTGAATTCTTTTCTCTCTTTCATGCGAGGGAACGCCGTAAAGAAATGCATGCACCTTTAGATTCTCATAACCTGTCAACATATCATCACTACTTGGAGTTTGGAAGACAATCCCTATTGACGATCGTACCTTTCCTGGCTCTGTAATGATATCATATCCATTTACAATTGCATCTCCAGACGTTGGTTTGAGTAAAGTAGCCAACATGTGTATTACCGTAGTCTTTCCTGCACCGTTTGGGCCTAGGAGTCCAAAGACCTCATTTCTTTCAATGTCTAGATTAATGTTGTCAACAGCTACCAGCTTCTCATATCGCTTTGTGAGATTCCGTATCTTGATCAATTAATACTAGTGATATACAGTCGATATTATATTTAGAATGATGTTATCGGAGATGAGATTCTAAAACCGATTTAAATGATTGAATAATCTCACAGGACAAAAATATGGGGAGTTATGCCGCTTTTGCATGCGACGGTATCTCCTTTTTTGAGGATATCTTTTTTGGCAGTTCCACTGTCAGGATACCGTTGTTCATGTTTGCAGTTATGCCTGATTCAACAATCTTTTCTGGCACTGTCAAAAGACGTTGATATTTTAGAAAAGAGCGCTCGTTTCTAACAAATTCCTTGGTCTTCTCTTCTCTTGCATCCTCGTGCTCTGCAGATATCTCTACTTGCCTTCCTGTAACATTTACCTTTACTTCATCAGTGGTAATTCCGGGTAGATCTGCTGTAAGGACATACTTGTCTCCTTTGTCTACGACGTCACAACTGATATCTCGTGGAAATTGACGCATGTAGTTTGGGAATGTGTCAAATAGGCGGTCAAAGTTTTCAGTCATTTGGGACCACATCGATTCCATCTCTTTAAACCACGGCGTATCAGCCCACGGAGAATAGAATGGTTCTATCCACGTATTGCGAACGGTTGCAGGAAGTCGTTTCTCGTTGGTAACCTTCACCATGATTTAAAATTCACTAGAGAATTTAAAAACAATCTCATGATTCTCAGATCTGATAATCTCTTCATTTGGTCTCTGATTTAGTAACAAAAATTCTACTTATAGCATCCAAATAGTGTTTTTACCAAAAAGATATAATTTCCACACCCTTTGAATGCGGAGATGCACATTCGAACTTCCAAAGATGATATTGATCATTTGGTTTAAAGCCAAAGAGCGCTTTTTTAAGTCATTGGTACTGGTGCCACAAACTATCCAATTTTCTAAAAGTGTTGAGGATGTTTCAAGTTCTTATTACGATTACTGGTATAGTCTGTTTAGTTTTGTATCAAAATATAATTCTGCTCTTTTTGATGCAGCTGTAAAATCATTCAAATTCTTTTTGAATACGGAAGGGACCGCACAAAAAATAGAAAATAACATCAGGATGGCATTTGATAACAGCCTTCGTGATAATTTGAAGGAAGAAAGTTTAGTATCAAGCATGGTGGAGTTTGTCGAATCGTGGCTAAAGTTGGTTAATCTTTCAGACCATCGTCAATTTACAAGTAACGTTTACAATCTCCTGTCATATGGAAATAGGTTTCTTGAGCCACTGCGCGATAACATCAACCGCACCTCATCTGAACTTGTTGAAATGGAAGGTGGATTCCATATGCTTCACTACAAATCAGACGAAATTCCAAAATACAAGACTCCCTTGCTTATTGTGTATTCTCTTATCAATCGAAATTATATTTTGGATCTTTTACCCAAAGTCAGTGTCATAAAAAATCTTCAAAATCAAGGTTTTGACATATATGCCACAGATTGGGGAACCCCTGCCGCGTATGACGAATCTCTTTCTCTTAAAACATATGCAGAAGAGTATATCGATGACGCTGTAGAAAGAATCAAACAGATAACAGGTTGCGAAAAAGTATCGCTCTTTGGATATTGTTGGGGCGGGCTTTTTGCATTAATCTATTCTGCACTTCACCAAGATAAAGTGAAAAACTTGATTCTACATGCAACCCCTATCGATATCGAAAAAGAGAAGACAGTAATCGAGAAATGGACATCTAGTGTAAATGCAGACCTGCTTGTAGATTCATGGGGCAATGTGCCAGGGTGGCTACTGAATTTATCGTTCATTTTACGAAATCCTGTAGAGACAATACTCAAGTATCCTCGCTATTTTGACCAACCAAGAACTCTGGATGAGATAGCACAGTTTTTTGCAATCGAAACTTGGCTTTACGATAGCAGGCCCATAATAGGGGAGGTTTATCGCGATATAGTTAATCAAGTATACAAAAATAACTTGTTGATAAAAAATAAGATGAGGGTAGATTCGAACACCATAAATCTCAAAGACATCACGGTGCCTCTTTTGGACATAGTGGGAGCAAATGACGATCTTGTACCTCCGTCCTCAAGCAAGTCCATAATTGATTCCATCGGAAGTGTTGACAAAAACCTCATCGAGTTCCCTACAGGCCATGTCGGACTCTGTATTTCGCAGATGGCACATGAAAAGTTATGGCCCAAGGTAGGAGAATGGATTTCACAACATTCATGACCAATATTTATTGATAATAAAATGATCCTCCGAAAATCATGCGGAGGACATAAAGTAACTAGTCTATCACTTGCAAAGTTACCCAACATGTATACGGCATGAAATTATTTAAGATGCAAATACAATTCTCAACTTTGACATTCAACCAACTTTTAGGCATAGTATTCATAAATTTTTTATCCTTTTCTTCAGTTCTCCTTTACAATGAATCATTTTCACAAATGATAATCAAGTTCAGTATTAAAGTACGATTTTGTAGAGCATACAGCAATGCAAAAACTCTGTTTAACAGACAACTGTTATAACATAACAAAGCAACTTGCAAAAAAATTAGAGTTCCTGTCTCACGTAGGCAAATATATTGAAGACGCGAGAAATGCACGTGATACAAAGGCAGAATCAATCTGGCAGACTATTAGAGCAGATGAAGAAAGACACGCAGGCATGTTACGCGAATTGCTGCTTGAAGAAGCAAAAAACAGCAAACTCTAATCATCTTCTATTTTTTTGATCCTACAGTTCAAAAAATAGTTACGTGTTTTCAATAGTAATTGATCTAGTGTGGGCAGACAATTCCCTCGCATCCACCACCAAATTCAGAATCGGCCACAACCTGGCTTTTATTTGATAACTTGTCTGGAATTTCAATTGTTAAAACTTGGTCTGGTTTGCTGTTGTATCTATAAACAGTTACACCTTTTGATTTCAGCCTATATGCAAGCAGGTAGGCATTTCTTACATCATCTGGAGTAGCAGTTTGTGGTAAATTGACTGTCTTGCTTACCGCATTATCGGTATATTTTTGAAATGCAGCCTGCATTCTTATATGAAAGTCTGGTTTAATGTCCAAAGATGTAACGAATACTTTTTTGATATTTTTTGGAATTTTCTTGATGCATTGTACTGAACCATTCTTCAAGATTTCATGTAACAGTTCAGATGAATAAAAGCCTCTTTTCTTTGCAATCTTTTCAAAATACGGGTTGGTTTCTTGTAGTCTTGTTCCTTCCATCACGTTTCTTACATATGATACAGCAAAAATAGGTTCAATTCCTGAAGAACAGCCAGCTATAATCGAAATGGTTCCCGTTGGTGCGACGGTTGTTACAGTTGCATTACGTAGAGTACGGAACTTTTTTCTCCAAACGCTTTGGTCAAAATTGGGGAAATTACCTCGTTCCTTTCCTAGTTTTTGAGAAGTATTACGACCTTCGGATTGGATAAATTTCATTATTTTTTCTCCCAGCTCAAGTGCTTTTTTTGAATTGTATGGTATGTTCATCTGTATCAAGGCGTCAGCAAAACCCATAACACCGATTCCAATCTTCCTATTTGCTAGTGTAATCCTTTCTATCTGTGGCGCTGGGTATTTGTTTACATCAATTACATTATCCAAAAATCTAACTCCTAGGCTAACTAATTGTCCAAGTTTTTTCCAGTTTATCTTTCCATTTTTCACTACTTTTGATAGGTTGATAGAGCCTAGATTACATGATTCCCATGAAAGTAATGGTTGTTCTCCACAATTATGTACAACTATCCCATTAGCAATGAAGGAATGAGTCTCAGACTCTGTCAAGTCGAAGACGTCCACAGTTCCTATGGATTCCTTAGAGAAAACCCTGTCTGTGAAACTTGTCCTATGGAAGTTTACGTTTCTGATTTTTTTTAATTTTTCCTCATTTTTGTTGCAGAGAAATCCGATCTTTTGAAGGAATACCGGAATCATGTCTTTGCTTATGTGAAGCTCCCAGAGTAACCCATCGTCTTCGTAAAGATTCAGCTCCCCTTTGATGTTCCTGTAGCTGAAGGTTACCCTTCTTTCTCTATGTCTTTCGTAAATCTTGGATTTTATTCCAAGGTTTAGGAGGAGGAGCTGGACTTGTTTCAGAAGCTTCTTAGATTTGGAGCTGAGTCTGATGTAATAATTTCCCTTTTCTTTGTCATAGCCAACAGTGCCATCGGAGCTGAAAAGTCCCTGTAGGAATCCAATAACACCCTCCCTAGTTGCGGTGAAAATCGAGGACGGAACTTCTTTCGTTTCAGAGGTCCAAGCCAGAACACCCAGATTTTTGAAAAACTCGATAAACTTTTTCGAATGATACGATAGGTGAACGACGGTTCCAGATCTTTCGACTTCTTTTATTTCAGAGCCGTATAATTTATTGATTGTCGGTTTAAGATAACTGAAGACTTGTTTGTCATCATTGCCAAAAGTAAAACCAACTCTCAAGTTTTTTCCGTCCACAAGCCACACATCACCTATAAGCCACCCAATGACTCTTCCCAACTCGATGTCCCAATCCCTCTTGTTATTAAATTCAAATGGCAACTTTGAATTGTTCGAGAATTTTCCCTCAGAGTTTTGCAAAATTAGTTCGTCGAAAACTGTCAGATCCTTCAATTCTTTCCAACCGTTTTTCGTGAGGAATTTGTGATCAGCCGTTGCGGTAACTTCATACCCAGATTCTGTTTCGATCTTGAATGCTTCTTTTCTTCCTGTCTTAAATGCCCTTGCATGTTTGAAGGAAAGTAGTTGCTGGTTCCCACTTTGTATGTTCGTAGCCACTACTACCTCAGAATAATTTTCCGCAATATCTTTTATCTGTACTAATCCTTGGTTTGTAGATACCAATGTGTCTCCTGTCACGCATGGATTAGTTGCCTCTATTTCTCCAAGACTGGGCGTGGGATTTGACTTGTTTATCCGTTCTATGAAAATGATTCCTGGGTCTCCATTTTTCCATGCGTTTGTTATTATAAGATCAAAAACTTTTCTTGCATTTAATTTGCCTACAATTTGGTTGGTTCTAGGATTAATGAGGGAATATTCGCTGTTTCTTTTTACTGCATCCATGAACGCATCAGTTATTGCAACTGAAATGTTAAAGTTTGAAAGAAACCCTTCTTTTGACTTGCATACAATGAATTCCATTATGTCAGGATGATCTACCCGTAGAATCCCCATGTTAGCCCCACGTCGTTTGCCTCCCTGTTTTATTACCTCTGTTGTCTTGTCAAATATTGTCATAAATCTAACAGGGCCAGAAGCTATACCACCTGTTGATTTTACGGAATCTCCCTGCGGTCTGAGGTGGCTGAAATTGAAACCTGTTCCGCCTCCACTTTGATGAATTATAGCAGTCCATTTTACCGCATCAAAGATTTCGGGTAATGAATCTCCAACTGGTATGACAAAACATGCAGACAGCTGTCCTACCTTTGTACCAGCGTTCATCAGAGTTGGCGTATTTGGCAAAAATTCCAATCTTGACATCACTTTGTAAAATTCATCCTCTGTCTTCTTCACATCCTCCTTTTGTCCATATTTTGTTTCTACAGAAGCAACAGTTCGTGCGACTCTTCGAAATAATTGTGATGGTGTTTCAAGAATTTCTCCTTTTTCATTTTGGAGTAGGTAACGCCTCTGTAGAACCTTGATTGCATTTGTGCTCAGCCCTAAATCGTTTTTTATTCCAAAGATTTTCTGAGTCATGCAAATATTTAGATCCTAGTATCCTAGATAAGTATCAGGTAATTCTTGTTCGTCAACCCACCTATGTCTGGCATTGCAGTCTCTGCAGATCAAAATGGCGCACCAGCTCTGTTTAACGTCTTCTGCCGTAGGTGGAACATCTGCCCATAGACCAACCTTAAATGATGCTGGTTTACCACAGTAGCACAATCCTCTGTCTGCCTCATCCACGTGTATTGTTTTGTGTTTGCTTTTACTACTCATTTTCTCTCAAAAAGCTATTGCGGATGTATCTAATAAATCCGGAAAAAGATTCTCATTTGTGATAATTTCTATTTGCTGTTCCCAGATTTTGCGATTCGATAGCTTCTGCATCTTGGGTCACACACGTGATCTTGAAAATTAGACCGAAGATTATTGCAAGGTATTAATAAATAATAGTCAGATGCGGCGACTTGAGAGGCTTTGTTTTGGGTTTGCCCATTACACTATTGCGTGTTTGGTTAAAAGTTCCTTAATTCCTAAAATTTTGATAAGTGGCATGGACCTATTTCTTATAGTAACGCTACTTACTCCAGCCGCTAGAGCAATCTTCTTTTGAGTCAGCTTTTCTGAATTTACCATACATGCCAGATAAAGAACCGTAGCTGCAAGCGCAACCGGGTTCTTCCCTAATGCAAATCCATTTTCCTTTGTTTTTTCTAAAAGCTCTAGTGCACATCTTACAGTTTTTTCACTAACACCTGCAGAGGAGGATATCCTGTTTATGAAATGGGCAGAATTATAGGATTCAACGGTTAGATCCAAGGCTCGGATTAATATCCTAACATGCTTTGACAATAGCTTGACGCTTATATTTCCTGCATCTGCGATATCTTGCACTGTCCTTGGAGTATTTGCTTCTCTGCAGGCAAGGTAAAGCGAGGCTAGGGCCATCCCCGCAATATTTCTTCCTCGGGTCATTTTCTTTATCAGTATCTTTCGGTAATAGTAAGCGGCCTTTTCCACTATAGTATCTGATAAAGATAATTTTGATTTGGCAGAATTAAGAATCGTAAATGCCTTTCTTAGGCTTCTATCAGTAGAATCGGACTTGCTTCTTGCGTCCCATATTCTGAGTCGATTAAATGTATTTTTTATTTCACTTGATAATGAATTTCCTCCCGCATCCTTGTCTTTAGAATCGATGAGTGTTGAAAGACCCATATCATCCCATGCAAGCGACGATTTGGAACCAGTTCTTGTTTTTTCAAAATATTCTTCCGTAGTATAGGCATGAGTGTCAGGACCTGCGATTTCAGCTTTTTCCACCAATACTGAACCGCATTGAGAGCATACTACCTCACCAGAATTGATGTCAGACACAAGCGAATTTGCCGAACAATTTTCATTTATACATCTAATGCCGTTATGATTTGAAATCAGTACATTGTAATATACAGGCTGTTCTTATAAAATGAGATTTATCTACTTGTTTTTGCCATTCCAAAAATGGCTATTTCCACTTTGGCATTATATTACGAATGCTACAACGCAAGATGTGGGCAATTTTTGATAAATTAGCCGTTCGCGTTGCAGTTCTGTTTCAATGGGTTTGAGATGCAGTAGGCGTGGCGCTTTTAAAGTATGACCTGACATTTGGTTTGAATAGATAAAGCAAGATACTGCCGTTAATTACTAGATTTGCAATCTCAAATATGTTTAACATGGTAGCCATTGCAACAAAGATTCCAATTCCTATACTTGTAAAAGTCATCATGCTGACTCTGGCCCATCGATATCCCCCTCAGCAATCCATATGCTACAAAGAAGGATGAAATTCCTATCACAAACATCACAACTCCTAGGCCATAAATAATGGTGGGAGCAAGATATGACGGCGTATGAACTTGCATTCCCAGAAATTCATAGTTTGACACTCTCTGGGCAGGAACGGTAGCAAGAATTGAACCGTTGATTATCATTAGTATTGCAGCAGCTATTGTTGTAGCGCTCAAAACTGTTATTCCAGAAGGTCGCTTTTCCATGTTAGCAATAGAGCTTTTCACTTTATTAGGAGATAGCAGAATATCATTGTTGAAAATAACCAGTTTGTAATCGAATACTTTCTAGACCCATTGTATTACTTTACAACGAGGACTGGCACTTTGGATTCGTGAAGTACGCCGTTTGCGACGCTTCCCAGATATTCCGCATGGGGAGAACCTTCGCCTCTAGAACCTATGACTATGATGTCGGATTTACTTGATTTTGCATAAGATGCTATTGTTTTTACAACATCTCCTGATACGGCAATTTTTTCATTAAAGGAAATACCATGCCTTGCAGTACTAGTTTGTGCGTGGGACATAATTTTTTGTGCGTTTTTTAGCAACCCCGCTCTATATGATTTTAGAATCTTTGCTACTTTAGGTGAAAAATTTGGCATTATGTGAATACCGGTTATCGTTGCATCACTTTGTCTAGCAAGTGATATGGCCTCATTTAATCCTCTTATAGAGTTCAGGGAACCATCAAGTGGAACGAGGATTTTTTTGAATCTATTTTGTAGCATTATGTTTTCTTGTTTGATGTGATATATTATAGATCTGCAAATTATCAGAGTTGAAAAAGGGGCAACAACCGTGCAAGATTCAGATCTTTGTGATCCTTTGGTCACCAGTTATCTTAGAAACACAGATCTTTTGGATTTGTGTTTTTTCTTGTTTGGTTATTACCCGATACTATACGGAGTCAATTAATAAAAAAATGATCACGATTATCAAAATTGATAACATCTTATTCGAGGATGATTTTAAAATCAGTCTGTGTGATTGTGTTTTCCTAGTCTGCAACTAGAGCAGAGATACTTTCCATCCTTGTCTACTTTGTAGAGTTGTGAGTTACATATACATTCTGTGCATTGGCATTTTATAGTCATGCAATCTCTAGTTCACTAATTCTTTGCATTCTTCATAAGTATTGTCTTAAAATTGAAAAATTATGTTTTGTAAAGTAACCAATAAAGTAGCTACTCTTACTATGTTTCTATCATAGCATTTACAATATCTGATTTTGTGATGATCCCTACCAATAGTTTATTATGTATTACAGGTAGGCCGCTTATCTGATGTCGAATCATTAGCAATGCAGCGTTGAATAAGAACTCATTTTTGTTTATTACTATAGGGGCAGGTGTCATAATATCCTCTGCTCTAAATGTCAATACGTGATCAAGGCTGTTTGCATTAAATTCATTTATCCTTGGAGCATTTCTTAATTCATACAGGTCATCGGTGTCTGCATATTCTTGTATCCAGTTTGATGTCTTTGCAGGAAGAAAATCCCTATACGTGATAATCCCTACAGGCCTCTTATTTTTTACTACCACTACTCTTGAAATCTTGTTGTTTACAAGCACGCTCTGAGCCACGAAAAGCAAGTCTTTAGGATCTACGCTGACCACTTTACGCGTCATGAATTTTGACACCTCTTCATTGGCTATGCCATTAATCAAAAACGCTCCAACTAGGTCTGTTTTGGTGACAATTCCCGTTAGCGAACCATCCTCGTTTAGTACCAGTACTGAGCTTATGTTGTTTGTTTTCATTAACTTTGCACAACCAGAAATTGAATTGTTTTTCTTTACCGTTACAAGATTTTCAGACATTACATCTCCTACTCGCATATCTCCAATGTTCTTCTCATTAAACGACGAGGTCACCCTTGTCAGGTCTTTCTCTGTTATTATCCCTACAGGCACATTGGAATCCTTAACAACTGGTAAGCGTTTTATTCCATACCTCAATAACAGGCCCAAGGCATCTACAACATTGGTCCTTGGAGTGACCGTGATTGCTTTTTTAAGTATAGAAGTTAAGAGGACAGGGCGTTCAAATCGCATAACTTTGTCCTCCCGGTTTTCAGATAAATATGTCTATGATGAATATCATTTTTGATAATATCTGAACCTTGAATCTTCAGAAAATAGGGGTCCAGTCGAAAGGAAATCCCGGGTCGTAAGAGAAGATATTTCATTGATGATATTCAGGTTTTGAATTTAATATAGTTAAAGAATACCATACCTTACCTTAGAGGAAGTACGAAAATGAAAAGGAATGTTCATCAAATATGAAAAACCAAAAAGACGATAACCTAATAGTATTGCCCGATGAATTTGGACTAGCAACTGATTATTATGAACTGACGATGGCTGCAGCATACTTTAGTTCAAAGCAAACAGAAAGGAGGGGCATCTTTGAATTGTTTGTCAGAAAGCTTCCAAAAAACAGGGCATACATGGTGGCAACTGGGCTTGAGCAGGCCTTATCCTATCTAAATGATCTAGAATTTAATGAAGACACCATATCCTTTTTGAAGTCTGACAAATCCTTTGAGAATCTAGGTAATGATTTTTTTGAATATCTTAGGAATTTCAGGTTCACAGGAGATGTCTGGGCAGTCCCCGAAGGGACAATATTGTTCCCAAATGAGCCCCTTCTTCGAGTAGAGGGCCCAATAATTGAGGCTCAGATTGTTGAGACGTTTCTGCTGTCAATGGTTAATTTTCAAAGTCTTATTGCTACAAAGACATCCAGAATAATCAATGTTGCAGGAAACAAGGATGTAGTTGAATTTGGGTTTAGAAGGGCGCACGGTCCACAAGCAGCTCTTCTTGCAGCGCGGGCAAGCTATATCGGTGGTTGCGTTGGTACGTCAAACACACTTGCAGGACACAAGATGGGAATCCCAATCTTTGGCACCATGGCACATTCCTATGTTATGAATTTCGATAAAGAAATGGATTCTTTTATGGAATTTTCAAAAGTTTTTCCAGAAGGAATGCTCTTGGTAGATACCTATGATTCTCTGGAAGCGGTAAGAAAGATAGTAAAATCTGGTTTGAGGACAAAAGGAATAAGATTAGACAGTGGTGATCTTTATCTTCTAAGTATCAAATCACGCAAAATTCTAGATAAAGCTGGATACAAGGACACCAAAATAATGGCAAGCGGTGATCTCAACGAATACATAATTTATGATTTGGTACAGCGCGGTGCGCCTATTGATATCTTTGGAGTGGGCACTGAACTTGCTACTTCAAGAGATGATCCTGCAATGAATGGTGTGTACAAGTTGGTGGGGGTCAAAGAGCCTATTGGAAACGACAAATACAGATTGATTTACAAACTCAAAACCAGCCCCGGCAAGAAGACACATCCTGGCCCAAAGCAGGTCTTTCGGTTTTATGAAGCCGGTTTAATAAAACACGACATAATTGGTTTAGACGATGAGGTTTTTGAAGATAGTATACCATTGATGCAAAAAGTTATGGAAAAAGGAAGGATGAAAAAAAGACTTCCAAGCATCAAGGAGATTCGAAAGTTTCACGTAACACAAAGGAGCACACTACAAAGCGAGTTTAAAAGAATTGATTACATTCCGGAAACTTTTCCAGTAAGATACAGTGAAAAACTAGAGGAAATAACAAGATCATTTAAGGTGCAATGAGAAAAGATGGAGGTATGCAGGTGACAAAGAGAGAAGAAAACAAGCACTATGCTGTTCTAGTTGTAGACATGTTAAATGATTTTATTTATGGAAAACTAAAGTGCGTTAGGGCAAAGAAGATAATACCAAAAATCCAGTCACTGCTTGAGACTACAAAAGATATTGAGGTACCCGTCTTCTTTTGCAATGATGCGCATCAAAAAAATGATTCATATGAATTCAAGTTGTGGGGGCAGCATGCACTAAAGGGCACTACTGGTGCCAAGATAATCAATGATCTGAAACCATCCAAATTTGATTACATAGTTCCCAAGAGAACCTATAGTGCATTTTACAACACAAAACTACAAAGCCTGCTTAAGAAGAAATTCGGTGGAAGAGGTCCTGACTGTTTAATCATCGTGGGAATCCACACAAACATATGTGCAAAGCATACTGCCTATGATGCCTTTGTAAGAGGATTTGAAGTCATAGTACCAGAAGATGGAGTTACTGCATTTACGGAAAAGGATCATAAATTTGGATTAGACTACATGAAGCAAAACTATGGGGCCAAAATTCTCAAGATGTCTGAGATAATACATTTGCTTGAGAAAACAAAAGCCTAGAATAATTTTTATTTTTTGTTTTCAATCTTTTTTAGTATACCGAGCAAGGAGTTTTTATTTTTTGATATAAAATCGGCATAATTGACTGGCCATGGACTGGGGATTGGTTTTTCAGAGAAGAGGATTGTCTTTTTTCCAAGATTCTTTGCAAAAAACATTTCCATAGCAGAACCAAAACTAGGGGTTGCAAGCACTACTAGTACATCAGAGTTTTTGACCTGTTTCAAATCATGTCTGACAATAGATTTGGCAAGTCTTTTTCTAGATCTAAAGTCACGAATGTTAGAATAATCCATTTTATTGAGGACAAATTGGTTTGTTACTTCAAAACCATTCTTTGTCAAGAAATCAGACATTTTCTTAATTTTGCCTATTCCTTTGTTTCCTATTGGACCGCATACAATTACTCTCACATGGTTTTAACGAATAGAATGCCTATAATGATTTACCTCATAATTGACGATGTTTTGTATATCAAACAGAAAATTTTTGAATTTCAAATAGGGACGCAAACGTTCCAAGATTCAGATCGTGATGATCCTTTGATCATCCGTTGTCCTAAAGATCAGAACTCCAAAAAGTCCTGTTTTTCTAGGTTCGCTTACGTCCAATATCCTATATGCTCCATCATATAAAAGACCATTTTTGATTATCAAGTTTGGTTTCAATATTTTTTCAATACTGTATGCAATGTAGTGCAAAGCAGTCCTGCTGGTTATATCAAACAGATTTCATACTTTCCTATGCAAGTGTTACAAAAAGGAAAACCAGTGGAAGAGCAAGCAACAAAGGATTTTCTTCTTGAGATTCAAGCAGACAAATATTGTCGTGCAATACTTGAATCTACAAGCGAACTTCCCAAATCAGCAAAGCAACTAAGCCAGGAATGCAATGTGCCAATCAGCACAGCATATAGGAGAATACAGCAACTGCATGACCATAAACTTTTGTCCATTTCAGGTACAATAAGCGAAGATGGCAAGAGATTCTTTCTTTACAAGAGCAAGATAAAGGCAATAATTGCTCTTTTCAACAATGGTTCAGTTCAAGTAGAGGTTGTTCCTAATGCCGGAATTCCGGGAAATTAGAACATCATAATGTATTTTTTGACATGTTAAATATCAAAATGTACTATCCTCAATAATTTCGTCTTTTTCTCATTTCCAGAGATGAGAACTGGTTATCATGTTAATATGACTTGATAAAGAATCTCAAGCGTGAATAAAGAGGCTGTTCTCTATGAGAGATTGCCAAATGACAAAGTGAGATGCTTGGCATGTGGAAGATATTGCGAGTTAGGCAAGGATCAGATAGGCCTTTGTGGAATTAGAGGAAATAAGGATGGAAAACTTGTACTTTATGTATACGGAAAAGTTGCTGCGTGTCATGTGGACCCGATAGAAAAAAAGCCTGTAACTCATTATAGACCAGGGTCACGAGTTTTTTCTATTGGTACCACTGGATGCAACTGGTTATGCAAATATTGTCAAAATTATGACCTAAGTCAAAGACGAAAAATCGAAGGCACAGATATTTCTCCAGAACAAGTTGTGGATTTGGCCCTGGAATACAAGACGCAGGGAATTGCCTATACATACAATGAGCCTAGTATCTTTTTAGAATACGCAAGAGATTGTGGAATTCTTGCACGAAAAAAGGGATTGTTTAACATATTCGTTTCAAATGGTTATGGAACTCCACAGTCTGTTAAGATGATGAATGAGTTTTTGGATTGCATAACGGTAGACTTTAAGGGAAATGGTGAGGAAAGATTTGTGAGACAATATGTCGGAATACCAAGTTCACAATGGGTTTTTGACACATTAGTTGAAATACATGACAAGACCAACATACATGTAGAAATTACTGATCTTATAGTTCCTAAGGTAGGTGACAATCTTGAACACGCTGAGAAACTTTGTAAATTTATTTACGATCTTTTTGGACCTGAGATGCCTATTCATTTTCTTAGATTCTTTCCACATTACAAAATGATGGAATTTCCTGAAACTCCCATCTCAACGCTTGAGAAACATCATGCCATAGCAAAGAGAGTGGGTTTGAAGTACGCCTATGTAGGAAATGTTCCTGGGCATCCCCTTGAAAATACGTACTGTCCTGAATGTGGAAAGGTCGTAATACACCGCTTCAATTTTGATATTTTAAGATGGGATTTGGATGACAATAACAAGTGTAAGTTTTGTGGAAACAATATTCCAATTGTAGGAAAACTGGAAAAAGGATATCAAGAAAAGCGCTTTGAGTTTGTTTTGTAGACAAGGATCATGCCACCATAACCTTGCCAGACATCAGATATCTGCAAAAATCATCCAGTTTTGACAGGTTTTCTTCTATGATATCGTTTATTTCTGATACTTGGAAGGTTTCTTTCTTGGTTACAGGCTGAACAACTATTGCCTTTGGTTGATTTATGGGCTGGCCAATGGCATTATACATCCAAACAAAAACCTCATCAATACCAGAAACTCGTTGGCATATCTCACCTGCCAGCTTGAAGCACAGCAAGTTGTAGATTTTTCCTATATGGCTAACAGCATTCTTGCCAGCAATTGCTTCTGAACCAGACGGTCTACTAAGAGAAATTAGTTGATTCGCGCGATTTCCTCTACCTACCTGACCTGAATCTGAACTATCCGCTGACGTTCCAAGAACGGTGAGATACAAGCCATCAAATCCTTGGCCTTTCTTGTCTAGATTGTTCAGCACTATCTTGACATCATGAAATTTTCCTAATTTTTTATGAAAATCACTTATTGCCTGAATCATCTCTTTTTTTCTTTCAAAATAGTGTTGCTCAGAAGAAACATACGAGTCAACAAATGCCATAGCAATAGTCAGCTCAAGGGAGTCATTGTTTCTAAAACCCATTACTTTAACGTCTTCACCTGATTCCATAAACTCAGATTTGAATTGTTTTGAATTGAGATATTTTTCTGTTTGAAGAACTGCATATTCTGTGTCTGTCAACGGCGCATATCCAACTAGTGCAGAGGTATCATTTGCACCAGTTTCTTTAGATGATGCAAAGATTGAACGGAGTTCCTGAGAAGCTTGTCCTATTTCCAGCTGGTACTGAAGATGTTCTTCTTTAACAAATCGCAGGTGCTTCTCAAACCATGAGGTAGATGTTTTTGTAATTATCTCTTCAATTTGTGCTCTAGATACATTGCCGCCAAATGTCACTCGGTCACCAAAGATAAGCTTGATGGGTTTGGTTATTTTTCCACCACCAAATCTAGGCTCGCTTTGTCCTGCAACTAACAGGGCTTTATCCATATTGTGGTGTTGGACCACGCCTGTTGTTTGCAGATACAGTTTGGATAGGGAAATCTCTATTTCTTCCATAATAAGGTCACATATTGTATCGGGATGACCTATGCCCTTTCGTTCTACAATCTCAAACTTCTTTTCAAATGTAGCAACGTCCTTTGATCGTTCTACAAAGATGTTAGATGTATTCATAATTTATCTAATAGATTTTTCAGCTTAAACCGATAACTACATTTTATATGCGGAATTGAGATCAGCATAAAAAAAATTGACAGATTATTACATTATAACATCAGTCGAAGAATATCAAGTTTGAAAATCAGGCTATACTAATAAAATGTTTTTATCCAAATTGAAGATTCAAAGACGGTCACAAATCATATGACATTTATCAAAACTGATAATTTGGATTTTGTTTATTACTCATTATTGATAGAGATTTGTTGTTGGCAATAAAAACAACTGAGCTTACAGTGGCAGACTATATGACTCCACGGCCGATAACAGTAAACAAAGGATACAGTCTTCAAGACGCAGTAAACCTGATGGCAGAACATGACATTGGAAACCTTGTCATAGAAGAAAGACGCAAGCCGATTGGCATCCTAACAGAAAGAGAGATCCTCTCACATCTAGTAAATCATAAGAAGATTCAAAATATTTCGGTTGGCAAGATAAAACCTACCAAGTTTGTTGCCATTAATCTTCAAAGTAGAATAATTGATGCTGCAAAGATAATGATATCACAAAAATCAAGACTTCTTGTCTTTGACGACAACAAAAAGTTCGTAGGAATAATTACAGCAACAGACATGGTACGCGCCTTTAGGCGTACTACAAATAATCCTGACCTAGATGAGTTTGTAAGCAAAAAACTGTACTCTGTAAAATATGATAAGAGTGTACTCGAAGCTTGCAAAATAATGAATGATAAGAGAATTGGTAGTGTCATAGTCACAAAGGACGATCAACCATTTGGAATGTTCACAGAACGCGATTTGCTAGTAAATGTGTTATTGAACGAATCTGATGTTCAAAATCCAGTCGGCGGCTATTGCACATCGCCGTTAATCACAGTAGGAGCTAGAATAAAGGGAAGCGATGCTGCAAAGATAATGTCAAAGCATAACATCAAACGATTGGGTCTAACCAAAGGAAAAAAATTGTTTGGCATTGTTACAGCAAGAGACATTGTGGATGCGTTCCAGTGGAGCTTTGGTGACGAAACATAACCTGATTCTCACCACTGATATTCTGTTTTCATAGTAAAATAGTGGTTTACATCAAGTACTCACATGGTATTAGATACCATTAAGCTCAGAGTGGGAGACTATATGACTCTTGATCCAATACGCGTCGATAGCAAAACCAATCTTCAGGATGCCATCTCTATAATGGCAAAGAAAAACATTGGAAATCTGATTATAGACAAAGACGACAAACCATCAACCATCTTAACAGAGCGAGAAATTTTATCATATATTGTAAAAGAAGGTACAATACCAGATATGCAAGTCAAGGATGTGCCAACCAAACGATTTGCAGTAGTCACCCCAGGGGATCTTGTTATTGATGCAGCAAAGAAGATGCTGGAAGAAAAGAAGCGACTACTTGTGTTTGAGTATAAAAAACTGGTCGGCATCATAACTGCCTCAGATATGTTACGAGGACTGCGTACAACGGGCGGAAACCCACTTTTGGATGACGTAATAAGAGGCAAAATATACGGCTGTGTTTATTATGACTCCATATTCAAAGCAGTAAAGATAATGTATTCAAAAAAGGTTGGCAGCGTACTCATATCAAAAGAGAACGGCAGTTATGAAGGGATCTTTACTGAGAGAGATTTGTTAACTAGAGTGCTTACCAAAGATGTCGACTTGCAAGACCGTCTTGAAAAATATTCTTCGGCTCCACTTGTCACCGCTAGACTTGGAATAAGAGGAAATGATGCTGCTGAAATAATGGCAATAAACAAGATAAAGCGATTACCTCTCACCGACAAAGATAAAGTGGTAGGGATAGTAACAGCTCGCGATATAGTAGATGCGTTTAGAAGGCCATAATACATTTATGTCAATACAAAAATGAAATACAGAGTGTTCATAAGTTACGCCACAGGCGACGAAAGCAACGTAAAAGAGCTTTATGATACCTTATCTAGGCTAGAAGACATCGACATCTACATTCCAGAATGGATAACACAGGATGGAAAGAGTTTAGTACATAAAATTAAAGATGGTCTCAATAGCTCCAATCTTGCAATAGCTCTTATCACATTCAACAGCACCAATACAATGTGGTTAAACCAAGAAATTGGATATGCCACTGCCAAAAACATACCCGTAATTTCAGTTGTAGAAAAGGGGATCGATATCAAGGGCTTCATTGAGGAACAGCAACATATAACGTTTCAGAGAGGCGATTTCAAATACAACATATACCAAATAATCTCAAAGATGCGAGAAATCTTTTCTCAATCCAATTCTTCCATAACGCATTTTCAGATAACTTGCTCCGCATGCAATAAAAAATATTCCGAACTACTCCCTATGCAAAAAAACATAGATGATGCAATAGAGCAAAGTCGAAAATTTTCCTACCAATGCAAGTTCTGTTCTACAGCGCTTCATGTCGAGCCTACTACATTAAACACTCAGAGTGTTAGTTGAATCTATTACGAAATTTTCTTCATAGTTTGGAAATATCTTTGGCGCTCTCCTGCCAACTCTATGATATCAGTTTTGCTGATTACGCCTAACAACATTCCGTCTTTATCACATACAAAGATTTTCCCTACTCGCTTTTGGACCATTTTCATAAGGGCCTTTTCCAATTCAGTATCGGGCAATACAATTGCTAAATGATTAGGCAAGAACATGATATTTTTCACTTTTATGACCTCCCTTCGGTTTTCAGGTACACTTAGTATCTCCCTCAAAGTAATCATGCCTATCAGACGACCTTCCCTGTCTACCACAGGAAGCTCGCTTTTCATGCTAGGGGCAAAATAATTTTTTAAAACAAGATCTATCGGTTCATCTTGGCTAACTGATATTATCTTTGTATTCATAATGCTGCTTGCAATTATCCCCTTGAGCGCATTAGTAAGCTCAAACTGAGACATGTAAGACTGGGCGCCAGCATGCAGAAACCACCCAACCAGAACTATCCACACACCACCCACAAAGTCTCCTCTCAAGAGATACACAAAACCAAATCCCATGAACACGTATGATATCATTATTCCAACGGTTGTTGCAATCTTTGTTGCTTCGTGATAATCCTTTTTCCATCTGACCAGGGCAGCCCTTAAGACTCGCCCTCCATCCATAGGAAATGCAGGAATTAGATTGAATACGCCAAGCGCAAGGTTTGCAATGGAACCATAGAACAATATGCCCTTTACTTGCAGATAAAACACGTTGTTTGAATCAAGACCCGATATGAACCACATGAGAAAGCCAAGAACTGCTGCGATACCAAAACTTGTAAGTGGACCTACTATAGACATCTTAAATTCTTGATGAAAATCTTCTGGCTCTTTTCCAATATCTGACACTCCTCCAAAAATGAAAAGTGTGATGCTTTTGACAGGAATGTTGTATCTGGTAGCTACTATAGAATGTGACAGTTCATGTAACAGAATTGAGAAAAATAAGAGACCGGTTCCTACCGTGCCCATTATCCAATAGTGGACAGATGTTAGCCCCTTCACATAGCCTGGCATAAAATATGCTGAAAGTGTCCAGTCTATGAGAAAAAATGTGATTATCAGGGTGAAATGCAACCGGATGCTTATTCCTTTGACATGTCCTAGTTGAAGAGACATTAGAGTATCAGAATCCCAGATTTAGAGACATCAGCCCATTGCCATTTGGTATGCATCTACCACATCTCTCGCAGTAACAATACCAACAATAGAACTATTTTCTGTCAGTCCTAACCTTTTGATGTTTTTTGCAGCCATGATGCTTGCGGCCTCATTTGCCAGAATTCCTTTTTTTGCAGTAACAAGTGGAAATGATGAATACTGTCCTACTTTTTCTTCTAGACGTACTCCTTTTGCAAGCACTCGAACTAGATCTCGCTGTGTAAATATTCCGTAAGAAGAATCTCTTTGTACCAGTATACTTCCAATGTTTTTTTCATCAAGCAGTTTTGCTACATCAAGTATCGTGGTATCATATGGGCAGTGGTAGACTTTGGTGCTGATGACCTTCTCCAAACTTGGAGCGTGTTTTGTTTCCTGAAGTGCCTTGAGCATGTCAGATGCTGTGATAGTTCCCACCAGCTTATCTCCATCAGCAAATACTAATACCCTTGACTTTTTTATTATCATCAGCCTGGCAGCCTCTATCAGAGTGGTATCTGGTGTGACAGAGACAAATGGTCTCAGTGTGGTATCCCTTGCTCTCTCGTCCATGCTTTTTTGACCGGAGGCAACATATCGAACTATCTCTCTTTCTGTCAATATTCCAAGAGGCATTAAACTCTCTTCTTCCATAACAATCAATGTGGCAAACCTCTTGTCAGCCATAAAGTCAACAACTTCCTTGAGAGAAACGTCAGGCTTTACTGAGATTGGATATTCTGACATGTAATTGCCTACAAGAAGATCTTTTAATTTCATGAGTATAGTTTCAAGTTTGGGTATTTGACTTTGGTAACTAGATATCAAAGATGATATTCAGCAACCGGGTTTTAATAAAATAGAACATAAGGCATCCCAATGACAAATGAAAAGTTCACAAATATTGTTATTGCAATAGATGGTTCTGATCTTTCCAAGAAGGCGGCAGATTATGCTGTATCTTTGGCAAAGCAGCAAAATGCCAAGCTATTGGCAGTGACAGTTGTCAAATTCCATCAAACAGACGCATTTCGCGGATCTACTTCAACTCTGGCCAAGTTCATACGAAAACAAGCAGAGATTGCAGAGAATTGGACAGACCTTGTAAGAAGCAAGGCAGAAAAGAGCGGTGTCAGATTCGAATCAAGGGTTATCAAAACTAATGCAAGTGTGCCGGAAGAAATTATCAAGTATGCAAAAGGTAAGAAATCAGACCTAATAGTTATGGGAACTAGGGGAAGGACTGGATTTAAGAAGGCGTTACTTGGAAGTGTGGCTTCTGCAGTGGTTACTCATGCTGACTGCCCTGTGATGGTCATTAGATAGTGTTCGTCCCATGGCAATACGGTCATTTCGATCTCTTTTTTATTGCAGATTCGTCCTAGTTCTAAATTCAAGATAATGTGTTTTTGTGATGTCTCAATTTGCAAACCTTTCCAAGTCTGCAAAGATTATCGTCTTTGGTTCATGGTTAGGGTGGGCACTTGATGGCTACGACCTAGTTTTAATGCTGTTTGTCATATCATCTGTAAGCCAGTTATTTTTTCCCACAAGTGACCAAAGACTTGGCCTTCTTGCCACCTTTGCTACCTATGCAGTGACTCTCATAGTAAGGCCACTTGGGGGAGGTTTGTTTGGCACTTTTGGGGACAAGGTAGGCAGAAAGAAAGCTATGCTCATTACCATCACAGGATTTTCTATTGCCACCTTTGCAACAGGTCTCCTTCCCACGTGGCAAGCAGTCGGAATTATCTCACCGTTGCTTTTGATTGTATTGAGAATTTTGCAAGGACTTTTTGCAGGAGGGGAGTGGGGCAGTGACGCAGTCATATCTATGGAATCGGTTCCCAAATCTTCTAGGGGAATTGTATCTGGCTTTATACAAAGCGGGTTTCCGTTTGGATTTCTTATCGCATCAATAATCTTTGGCGCTGTCTCAAATCTTTACCACGACAAGTCATTTCTTGATACGGGATGGCGCGTAATGTTTTTCACAGGAATAGCTCCAAGTATGCTTGCACTGGTGCTTCGCCTCAAAATGAACGAGTCCGAAGTATGGAAGGAAAAGTTAGAAAGACAAGAATTAGAAAAAGCACCGTTAAAAAAAGTTGTATCTGGTTTTAACAGAAAACGTTTCTTCTTGTCACTGATTATAACGAGCGGGTTGATGTATTCGTATTACGCATCTATTGGATTTATGCCAACATTCCTTGCGCAGTATATCCATCTTGAAGAATCGGAGACTGCAATGATAATGATATCGGCCACCTTTTTGTCAATGATTGGGTATATCTTTTCTGGGTGGCTGAGCCAAAAGATAGGCAGGATACGCTCCATAGGAATCTTTGCAGCTCTGACAATAATATTTGCAATTCCCTTACTTGTAGGACTGTATAACGCCTCAACTATTGTTGAAAGAGCAATTTATGTTTCCCTTGTGATAATGTTTGCAACAAGTGGTTTTGGTCCAATCCCTGCGTTTTTGTCTGAGAGATTTCCAACTGAGATAAGAAATACATCATCAGGTTTTGTCTTCAATGCTGGGCTTATCATCGGAGCTTGGGCTCCATTGGTGGCAGTGGAGTCAAGTTTTCGATCAACTCAGTTACAGCCCATACTCTTTGGCATAAATCTAATCATAGGATGCATACTTGTTATGATAGGTCTCAAACTTAATCCAGAGACACGCGATTTTGATTTGTGCATTCCAAACTCCAACATAAAGAAACCATAGTTTTACTCTCACACGAATATCTTCCGTAGCTTGTTTTTCTTGGATTTACCTGTAGGATAAGTCGGTAGAGAACATAGGATAAGATTTCTTGTTGATAAAATTCTAAAGTGATTTTGATTTGCTAAAAATATCTGATTTGGCCTAAACATCAAAAACAAAATCAAATTTTTTGATCATGGGTTGTATTTTTCCCCTGGCTTGCATATGTGGTCTCCACAAATTTTTTCAGGTGAATGCCCAGCGGTGGCATGAATATGAGCATAGTCGTTGTCAATGTCCCAATCACTTGAACCTGTAGCATATGCACTTGTTACAAATGCCGAGGCAGCCAATATTGCCAACATAAATACTAGTTCTGTTTTCATCGTATGAATAAACGCCAATAGATTACTTTAAAGTAAGACTCGTTTACCAACTTTGAGAATCATCTGTTTCCATCGATGATAATTAAAACCGAGTTTTTAAGCGTGAGTTTTGTAATGAAAACAATGGATGAATATTTTGTAAGTGACATAATGAAAGAGCAAGTAATTACAATAGATTCATCCTCTACCATGATTAACGCTGCCAAGAAAATGAATGATAAAGGAATCGGCTGCCTAGTAGTTACGGAAAGAGAAATCCCTGTTGGAATAATTACAGAAAGAGATTTTGTGAGGAAGATGGTTGCAGGCGAAAAACCGGCGTCAACACTTGTAAGAGATACAATGTCATCACCCCTAATTTCGGTAGAACCTGATACTACCATTTGGGAGTTGGCAGAAGCCATGAAGCTTAAGAGAGTTCAAAAAATGCCTGTGGTGCATGATAACAAGCTGGTAGGGATTGTCACAACAACCGATATTGCTCGCCTATGCAGCATAGGTTCTGATTCAGAAATGAGAAAGGTGTGTCAACAAATTTTGCTTCGATTAAATCAATCCTAATCTTCTATTAGTTTTACAAGTAAAGGCCTTATGAATGAGACCAACCTGTCTTACCCATGTTTCCTTTAAATCCAAAATGACGCTCCTCCTCTAGCAGTTTAACAAATGAGGCAAGCAATAATACCGGACTTTAGCCCTATGATTATTTTTTAATGATTTTTCAATTATGTTTGATATCTTCTGAATCTAGACTCATTATAACATCCCAGGGAGTTACAACTCCGTCTGAAAGAAGTAGATATGGAGACTGCATTCCATACAATAATTTGCATCCCTCTTCTAGTGTAGTATCATTAGAAACCTTTTTAGCTCCATCTAATTGAAATGTACTTCCTTTCATTATCAAGAAATCACCTTCACATTGTAAACAATTTAATTCCCGAGATATTTTTTGTATGATTATTCTGTCACTTATGAAGTTCGATGTTCCTTCCAAAATTAGCTTGCGAGTCTTGTTCTCAAACATGGATTCAATTATTTCTTTTATTGTTTGATCTTTTCTAAAGGTCAGTATTTTTCTCTTTGATACGTCTCTAACTGTAAGTTTTGTCTTGCATGACATTCCTACCTCAAGAAGCCTCCTCGCTGAGATCGCAGAGTAGCCGTGATATTTGTTCGGCATTATTGCAAAAGCCCTGCCTGTATCCTTCCACAAATTGAGAAGATGGCCAAGTGTCGCATCATTTTTGAGTGTGATAAGTTTAGTACACATTATTTCTTTTATTCGAGTTTTTCTAAAAAAATCCGCGCTTGGATTTTTCAGTACTCCTTCAAGAATTTCCACGCCACCCACTATTCCCACCGGTTTTTCGTCGCGAACTACTACCAATGAATCAGTAAACGTTTCCAAGTGATGGGGAAGAAGGTTGGCAGCTTCTGCAACTAGATCTTCCGTAGATACGCTCACTACAGGAGAAGATAATAGTGAATTTTGCAAAAGATCCTTCAGAGCATATTGGGAAATTGGCATCGCTTTTTGAATATCATGTGAAGGATTGCTTTTTCTCACCGATCTATGTTTTAAAAATGAGTATATTTACACCGCATATAATTATCAGCAGTGGTTTTGCAACCTTTACATTAAGATTTGAGAAATAGAAAACATTTGTCTACATTAAGGATGAGATATCATTTTCATTTCTGGTAATCGTGATTTGTTGTTATATAACTTGGTAAGAACATACTATTGACGGAAACGCGGGGTATTGACCCTGTACGTATGTACTTCGGTATGTAACGTTTAACACGTTTCCGTCATTTATCGTAATAATAGTTAAGATAACAAGAGGTTAAATCTTGATTTTAATAAAATCCAAGAATTGACTAATCTTGTTTTCAATGTTGATAATCAACGAACTGGTTAAGTCCATATATGTATTACAGGAAGTAACGAGCGCATCAGATTTCGACATCCTACCATCCCCTTATGCGCTCGTCATCCAATCAAACTCAATATTTATGGTACCAGAATGGCTCTTCCTTGGATCTTTCCTGCTTCCAAGGATTCGATGGCTTTGCCAACTTCATTTAATCTGAATTGATTGATTGGTGTCTTGAGTTTCTTTGTACTTGCCAGACTTAATACTTCGGCAAGTTCATTATAGTTGCCCCATAGAGAACCGATTACACTGTACTCGTTTACCACCGATGACATTATTGGTACGCTAAAAGAACTTCCCATAAGCCCCACAATCACCAAGATTCCCTTCTTTCTCAAACTTGCAATCCCCATATCCAAAGTTTCCTTAGATGATACGATATCCAAGACCACATCAATTCCTTGGTTTTCGGTTATTTTTTTAATTGACGATATAACGTCTTCACCTTTTGAATTGATAACATAGTCAGAACCCATCTCTTTTGCAAGTTTTGCCTTGGTCTCGCTTCTTACTACAGTAATTACATTTGTTGGAGACAATAATTTCAGATATTGTATCGCATAGCAACCAAGACCGCCCACTCCAAACAACAATGTAAAACTATTTGGGTTTAGCAAATGTCGAACCTTCTTTACTGCTCTATATGGCGTAAGCCCGGCATCGGTTAACGGAGCAACATACTTTGGGTCCAATCCTTTTGCCTTTACAAGAAACCGATATGTCGGAACATGTATGTATTCTGCATATCCTCCGTCATACTGTGAAAGTCCTGGCCAGTTTGGAGATACACATAGCTGTTCGTCTCCTCCCTTACATGCCTGACAAACTCCACACCCCCATCCTCCAAATACGGCAACGACGTCACCCTTTGCCAGACCTCGTACAGAATCGCCAACCTCTTCAACGTACCCTGCCGTTTCATGTCCAACGGTTAGAGGCAGTTTAACCGGCAGTGCATCTTTCCATTCTCCATGCATGAAATGAATATCACTGTGGCATACGCCGGCTGCACCCACTTTGACAACAACACTTTCTCCCGTGGGTTTTGGAAAGTCTATCTCGTCTAGTTGCAGTGACTCGTTGTATCTGTGTAGTCTTGCAGCTTTCATCACCTTGTTTTTGGGTGTAATCGTATTAAACTCAGGTCCAAATTATCATCTATGATAACAAATTTTCAGTCTCTCTGATGTGCCGTTTCATTATAAGTAGATTTAATGCACTATCATCACTGCGCAGGGAGCAAGCTCTGACACCTTTCGACTCACACTTCCAAGAATCTTTAATTTATTCAAGCCACGCAGACCTTGGCTGCCTATTACTATCAAATCTATTTTTTTCCCGTTGGCATACTTTAGTATCATCTCAACTGGTTTTCCAGATAGAATATCATAACTTGCCTCCACACCTTCAGATTTGCAAATTGCCGCCTCCGCTAGGACCTCTCTTCTTGCCTGAGTTTTCACGGCTGCCATAAACTTTGCAATAGATTCCTGGAGTAACTTGTCTTTCTGTAACAAGCCAAGCAGCATCCCAGGCGGAAACTCTTCAGGATCGACTACCGTAATCACATGAATCTTCGATCCAAATCTTTTTCCTATCTTTATTGCATGAGAGAGAGCCTTTCTTGCAAACTTTGAACCATCTGTTGGCACCAAAATTTTTTCAAATTTTATTTCCTTGTCCATGCGTGCATTATGTTTGTCATAATACTTAAAACCAATTCCTCAATTTCAGTCCTGATACCAAGTACGTATCTCCATCAGATTATCAAAATTGATAATTTGCGACATGTTGTTAAATTATTTTTATAAATACAGTTTCTATGGATAAAGCCAAAAAACCAGACATATCTGAACATCAAGTGATTCCATTCTGGCGTCAAGGGTTGACTGACCTGGACAGAATATTTGATAACATGCGAAGAGACTTTGAGAGATCCTTTTCATCGCTGCCTGTTCTTGCAATACCACCATTGGTCGTCTCAACGCTTTCTTGTGATGTTGCAGACGAGGGAGATAGATACGTCATAAATGCAGACATGCCTGGAGTTTCAAAAGAGGAGATCAAACTAGACGTCTCAGACAGCACGCTCGAAATATCTGCAGAGCACAAAGAGCGTGAAGAAGAAAAAAAGAAGAACTACGTAAGAAAAGAACGCAAATACTTGTCTTATCACAGAACCCTCCCACTTCCAGAAAAGGTAGACTCTTCAAAGGCAAAGGCAAAACTCAACAACGGAATTCTAACCATCGAAGTACCCAAGCTGAATCCAACCCCAAAGCCAAAGACCACCCAAGTTCAAGTACAATAATCTCTTTTTATTTTTGTCATCCAATTCATGTGCGGTATTATCAACCCTGAGAAACACCCCTAAAATTAAATCCGGTTGCTTGTACTGTATCTCATGGCATTAGAGCTGCTCAATGAACCAGTTTACAAGTTCACTAACCCAAAAATGACTACAATTGAGAGCAATCTTACCATTCAAGACGCGGCACAGGCCATGACGGAATCTAAAGTAGATAGTATTCTAGTATTTGAGAAAAACAAGATAATTGGCATAGTCACCGAAAAAGATATTCTGTATGATGTAGTTGCAAAAGGACTTGACCCGACAAGGACCACGTTAAAACAGATAACCAAGAGTCCCCTCATCACAATTTCAAAGAATTCTCCAGTTCGAGAAGCGTTAGAATTGATGAAAAAACACGACATACGCAGACTTGTCGTAATAGATAAACGCCCAATTGGTCTAATCACTCAAAAAATGGTATGCGGAAACCTAGAAGGCCAAAATTTCCTGCTCCCAGAATTGGAAACAGGCGACAAGACGTTTTGTCCTTATTGTTCTATGCAGTTCAAAGATACAAAAGCAATATGTGAACACATTGATAAAGTACATATAAAAAATGAATAGGCAGGTCACAATTAATTATATAAGATGGTAGGGGGCAGAAGGATCAGCTTTAGATGGCCGTAAAAAGAAAACCTCATCCTACAAAACATGAAGATACAAGAAGCATAAGCTACAGGTTACCGTCACATATAGTGGCCGAATTGGAAACGGAGGCAATGCAGAAAAAGATCTCGCAAAACGTACTTGTGAAACAAATTTTGGAAAAATATGTCAACTGGGACAGATTTGCCGAGAACATTGGAATGATACCTGTTCCAAAGGACATCTTAAAGACCCTAGGAGAAGAGATGGAAGGAGACACCATAAACAAGATAATAGACGTCATGATACCGCTGGTAAAGGACTGGGTTATGTTTATGAAAGGCAATTATGACCTAAAACGAGCAATCGAGGCTTTTGAAGATTACATGAGAGCTTCAGGGATGACATCAGACCACAGAATAGAAGGTGAGATTCATCACTTTATCGTCCAACACAACCTTGGAATAAAGTGGTCTTTATTTACAGAGATGCTTTTGAAGCAGATCTTTTATCAGTTCATGCCAAATCTTGCAGTCAAATCACGTACTACCCCAAATACAGCCATAGTAAGCAGTGCCCTGGGCGCAGACTTTAGCGAGCACGAATACTAGTTTTAATCAAATAAAAAATAGATTTAGGTACGACTAGTAAGACGCACAAGTGGCAAATCCACTGATTTTCTCAATATCAGGATCTTTTGATAGTTCTACCAGATCATCCATCGATGCTAGTCCAACAGCTCTAAGTCCGTGCTCCCCTTCTCGGGCAACCATGTAACTGGCTTCCAGTTCGTATTTTTTCTTGTCCAAGTTGATGCCAGATCTATAATGTATGTCCAGCTCAACTTTAGGCTCTACATCAGTAAAGTTTCGCTCATAGTACATCACGTCTGTTGCCAATTTGAGATCTATTTTTCCTAGCTTATTCAAAAGTTGGCCTAGAAAACTGTCGTACTGTGTTTCTACGCTTTGCGACATGCACATCATTGCGTAAAATGTTATTTAAAACGAAAATAACATTATCACGACTGGTAAAAAAATCAGATTTTTGTGCCTGTTTTGTATGCATTGCATGGCAATGCAGTCCTACTGGTTATATCAAAAATAGTCTAAAGATACGTCATGCAAGTATTACTACATGGAAAAGAGATACAGGAAGAAACAACAAAAGATACTCTACTTGAGATCTTGGCAGACAAGTACTCTCGCATCATACTCGAGTCTACTATAGATATGCCAAAATCTGCAATTGATTTGAGCAATGAATGTGGAATACCAATCAGCACGGCCTACCGCAGAGTTCAGAGACTTCACGGCCACAAATTGCTTGGGATCTCAGGCTCCATCAGCCAAGATGGTAAAAAGTACTTTTTGTACAAATCAAAGATAAAGTCAATCATGACTTGCTTCAACAACGGTTCGGTTGAAGTAGAAATTGTTCCTAATTCAAGCAATGAGAATTAGGAACTTTACAGATTTTTCAAAACAAGAATGATAATCATGAATGAAAATGGTATTTGCTCTTTAAATTGTCCAGAAACAAAGATGATGTATGATGGCTAAAGTGCATCGATTTACCACCCCTGTATTGACACTAGGATTAGAAGATACTATCAACGATGCATTATTTTTGATGCAAAAAAATGACATAAAACGCGTTGTCATAGTAAAAGACAATTTTCCTGTAGGGATAGTGACAGAGCGCGACATTGGAAGATTTTTGCAGTACGACAAGACAACAAAGCCTCTAGACAAGATATCCATCCAAAATGTCATGACAAGGAATTTAGTTACAATACACGGAGATGATGAAGATATCCCAACACAGTCAGCTATTAGAATGGACACGTTTCAAATAAGCTCAGTCATTGTAGTTGACAACGATGGTAAGATTATCGGAATAATAACAAAGTCTGACTTGGCCAGAAATTTTGCTAGTCTGTATGGCAGGGTGTACAGAGTTGAGGATTACATGTCAAAGAAGATAATCACTTGCCGCAAATCAGACTCGCTTTACTTTGCTTTAGACGTGTTAAACAAAAACAAGATCTCAAGACTAGTAGTCACCGACAATGAGGGAAAACCCATAGGTGTAATCACATACGATACTTTCTTGAGAAACAGCGGTTTTTTCAAGGCCAACAAGAGTACTCGGGATTATCTTTTGCCTAGTGCCAGTGCAAAAGAGATGAGAGTAGGCGACTTGATACGTGAAGAGCTACTTACTGTTGAGATGGAAGATGATCTTGCTGCGGCAGCCAAACTGATGACGGAATACAAGGTTAGCGGCATCCCAGTGGTTGACGGCAAGGGTTCGCTTGAGGGAATTGTCAGCTCAACCGATATAGTAAAGGCATATTCTGAGATAGAGACTCATTTTCGTCTTATTAAAAAAGATCCGCATTTTGTATAAGATAGGTTCTTTAGCCGTAGTCTTGGAGCAGAGATATGATAAGACACATCATGGTCCCATATGACCAGTCGGAACCCGCTAACAGAGCTCTGGAATATGCAGTAGATTTGTCCAAAAAATACAGTTCAAAGATTAGTGTTGTAGCATGCATTGTGCCCCAAGTTCCTATGGACCCATCCTTTGCAGCATCATATGCAGAAACGTTGATCCTTTTGCGAAAGAGCGCAGCAGACGCACTTGCAAAACTTGAATCAAAATTGAAAGAGTTACAGATACCTGTTAAAACTGATGTTTTGGAGGGTGTCTCTGTTACAGATGTGCTGTTGGCTTATGCGGATTCACACGAGGTTGATCTTATAGTAATGGGCTCACGTGGACTTGGTGGCTTTAAAAAACTGCTACTTGGCAGTGTGGCAAGCAGTATATCCCAGCATTCAAAATGCCCTGTTCTCATAATAAAATAGTCTTGAAGAGATCATCAATCTAAAAGATAACCTCCTCGACCAAACAAGTTAAAGTAGAGTTTTGTATAGATACCATTGATACGAAAGAGCTCATTCCAAGAGGAAACATCACTATACTCATTGTTGCAACCTCGATTTCAAGTGCGAGCAATATTGCACTATCATTTCTTCCAATTTATTTCACTTCTCTTGGAGGAACAGTTCTCCAGTATGGAATAATCACAACATTTGCCACACTAATTGGAATACCATCAACCATTACTGGCGGGATCATCACAGGCAGACACAGTCTTCGAAAGATTGCAATCCTAACATCATGGATAGGACCTGTTATGCTTGTTGGATGCTATCTCTCAAACAGTTGGACAATGCTTTCAATTCCAATATTGATCGGTGCAGGAGGTGCAATTGGTTCGACCGCATGGAGGCAGCTTGTGGCTGATGCCACAATTCAGAAAAGCAGGACGGCTCAGCTCTCGCTTTACCAGACACTTACCACAATTCCTTCCATGTTTGCACCTCTCCTGGGGGGATACCTAGTTCATACAATGGGCACAATATATGGATTCAGAGCAGGAGTCTTGATATCTCTTGCAATGGCTCCAGTCTCTACCATACTTTTGATCAAGTTTCTGCGTGAAAAGAGTCCAAGGCTACATACAAAACAAGATCTTTTGCCATCCCAAGGCAGTAAGCTAGAGCCGTTTGGGTTGGTTTTTCACTATTCCAGAGATTTTGTGTCAAACCTATCCAGATTGCCAAAAGTGTTGATACCGCTGCTGTCAGCCTATGTGCTAGTTATTGTCGCAAACTCGATAACAGGTCCATATTTGATATTTTATGGTACTGCAATTGCAAAACTTGACACCTTCCAGTGGGGAGTAATTTTGAGCATGCAACTCTTGTTTGCAAATCTTGTGAGGACTCCCCTTGGAATTGTCTCTGACAGGTTTGACAAGAGAAAAATATTGCTCATATCAGTTATCACTACAGCGCCGCTCTCTACAATTCTTGTCTTTGAGCATTCATTTTGGGGAATTCTTGGAATATTGCTTGCCATGATTGCAACTGGGGTAAATTACGGCCCAACACACGAGGCTCTCCAAATTGAGCTGACTCCACGAGAAAAGAGGCCCCCACTATTTGCAATATATGACGTCCTAAAGAACATCGCAGTTTCTGCAGGAACAATAATTGGAGCAGCGCTTTTCACAATCAACTATGCTTTGCCATTTTACAGCTTTACTGCCATAGAGATTGGTGCTGGAGCAATCATAGCTTGTGCGTTCTTTCTCAAGTCAGGGAAACGCAAACCACTTGCAGTATCATCATAACAGGATACGGCATTCTTATCATTGTTCGTACAATGATTGTATGCTGGTGTAAAGACTCTGTAGATCAGAAATCAAGCCGGCATTTGAGTCTCCAAATTTACCTAGGCTTTGCCTTCTTGATAGGACCGCCGCTAATTGTTCGGTATACCTATCAGTTACATCTTCGATTCCTTCAGGCGAAAATGCAATAACGTAAACATATTGTTTGTTCCAGTTTCGCTCGTAATAGTGGGGATTGTCAAGAGAATACGGATACTGAAATGTCGGATCCACATGAATCCACTTGCCATCAGCAAACACTTCATTCCAGCAATGGTCTAGATAGTCATATGCAATTCGTGATTTGAAGTGCATTGAATTTAGAATGGCTCCAAATAGTATGGACCATTCACCACATCTTCCATATCGAGTCTCAGCAATTTTTAGTACGTCGCTATACCTTGGGATTATCTTTTTTGTCCCACATTTACTGCATGTATGAACCTCTGTCTTGCGCACCTGCCAAGACTTGCCTGCCTCTACTTTGATTTGCATAAAATATGGAGTTTTATCCGCACTGCATCTCTCACACGCAATTTGATTTGGCGTCCAAGTCATGAAACCTTTGAACCACTTTAAAAGCGACGGCAGGTCGTCTTCTGGAATATCTTTTGGCACCAATTCCCGGACTGATCGTAGCACTTTTTGGTCTTCATACTGGCTAGTTACGGTCTTGTAGAACAGAAAAGAGTTCTTTATTGCATCAAGATCAAGTGTTGAACAGCTGGTCTGCATTGTATGTTACTTATTCATGGAGAAAGATATGCCTTTTCTAGATTTTATACAGTAAGCATATCCTTGTTTGGCTTGTGCAGTATAGTGACCTGTTTATTCATGAGTTCTTTTGTTGGGATCACTATGCTCTCATTTTTCTCGTTTGCCACGATGATATGCAGTAGTTCTACAGCAGTAATTGTTCCCGAAACTTCGCCTATCTTGACTTTTTGTCCAATCTTGAATACGGTTCTTTGGGTTGAGGCACCTGCTATTGCAGCTGGCAGTACATCTTTTAGAGTAAATCCCAGTCCTACTGCGATGGCAGCACCTACCGCAACTGCAATGCTCCACGAGAATGCAGACACTAGTGTCGGGATTACAGATTGGCCAATGCCAATTTGTGTCAGACCTACTGCAAAGACGATGCTGTAAACTACAGTCTTTACTCCCACTCCAACATATCTTGTGCCGCCATAGTGTCTCACCATAAGTTCATGGTTTACCCACTTGATTACATAATTTGCAATTATAGATCCTATGAGAACGATGAGAACAAAGGCCAACAGGTTTGGAATCCAAAGCCACAGCGATGTCATCGCTGTTGTCAATTGTTGGAGTTCCAGTGCGTTAATTGCAGCTACTACAAAGAACAGATAAACAAACCACTTTATTGTTGAAGCAATGAGTCGAACTGAATCAAATTTTCCAACCGTTTCCTCTACCATATGCACGTCTGGAATGCTTTCCACGTTTGCCTTTTGCATTATTTTTCTAGCAGTCTTTTCTACCACTCTTCCCACTAGCTTTCCTGCAAAAAGTCCTACTGCCAAAAGCACGCCAGCTGCAATTATTTTAGGAGCGGCTCCTGCTACAGAACTTGCAAATGATGTTATTGCTGCAGTCTCTGGCTCATAGAATCTGTCAACAGAGGGAGTGGTTTGCGCGTATGCAAAGTGTGTACTAATTCCTAATGCTATTATCGATAATATCACGATTCCACAAATTGGTGGAGATGACCCAGTCATCTTGGCAAGATTATATAGCAACCTTTTGTTTCATCTTGTAGTAGATATTTCTACATAGATGTAGAGACTATCCTTACAGCCAACTAAAATCTTCTCAACCTCTCATTTTGAGCGCGATTTTTTTCAGATTTGATAACGTTTGAAAAAATTAAATCGTTTTAGATTCAAAGGCAGAAAAAATATTTTATCATAATCAAGCACGAATTGGAAATAATTTGGCATGATGTTCTTTCTTTAGATATATTGCAAGAAAGCATTTTTAATCAGAAACTGCAAAATTATCTGAATTTTATAGCATTTTTGTATAACTTTGGAGCCATTTTTGATCTTTTAGGTACATTTGGTGTTAAAGTTAATGTTAAATGGGTTTGCAGATCATCAAACTTGAAATGGATGAGTTTGAAGAGTTTGCGTTTGCGCTTTTAGACCAAATATCAGTTGAATTAAACGAAGAAAAAACCATCAAAGAGTCCCAGTCAAAGGCAGCCGAAGTCTTTGGCTCAAAGATAGTTTTTGACGACATCAGGACAATATATGAACAGATTGTAGCTGGCAGTGCACAAAAAGCATCCGACTTTACTGGAATCTCGGTTCCTGACAACAAGGCAGAGTTTCCAGACTTGGTAGAGTTTAAGCGCTTGAAGGGCCGCAAGGTATTTCCGACAAAAAATTCAGCTGCCTTTGTTGACGACCTCTTTACTGCAATAGCGCATGAAGATACCAATAAGATAGCGCACCTTGCAGAGAGCAATGTATCGCAGTTTCTTGTATATTCAACGTATGCCAAGGGATACATTTCTCAGATATCTACCACCTATGGCGACTTTTATGAATCAACGATATATCTAAACAAGTTTGTTCTTTCAAGTTATCCGCAAATAATTTTGCACAAATTGGGACAACCATACGAGTCTAACTTTACCCGTGTAAATTCTGGATATCACGGAGCCATGAAGATGACCATACTAGAAGAGCAGATTCACTCTATGCAAAAAAACCTCTATGAAATTAACAAAAATGCCGTAACTCAAGTAAATGAGATAAACGAAGAGCTTGCAGACATAATTTTATCGCTAGACGGCGCAAAAATAAAAAACCTCTACGAATATCTGCAGCTTCCTCCTGTGCCAGACGAATATCCAATAGCGCAAAAGGCAAACCTCTTTTTCACTCTAAACCCTGACAACTTTATTGTCAGAGTCTTGGGCCCTGACGTCATGACATTTACCAAAGTCTCAGTAGACCCAAAGATTTTAGAGTCCATACCGCAACTGCTTGACATTTACCAGAGGTGGCTCAAGCCAATACAGACTCATCACGCTGCATTTACAGCAATGGAAGGTATGGCAGAGTTTGTAGTAAGAAACATACTAAAAGAGGATCAGGACTTTCACAACTACCTGGTAACATTTGCAAACACTGACATTTCCTCATATCAGATAAGAAAAAGCATGGGAATGGATTTCACTGAATATCTAGTTGGCAAGATTGGCAAGGATGCCTATAGAACTCTGATTGAAAAACCACCTACTACAAGAGAGCTCAAAAACCCTGAAAGTTATCTTAAAGGAATATGAACAATTTTGATCCGTTCATAGAAGAATGGATTGCATATGCAAAAAATCCTAGGTATTCACTTGTGGAAAAATGCCTAAAGCTTGCCCAGACTCTAGAATTTCCCAGCCTTGTATTGACTGAGTATATTCAAAAGTTAGATTCCATGGGAAAAGGCCTCCAAGCTTCCATCTCTGATGTGAAAAATCCAACCTATTTGGTTTCCATGTTAAATGAGTACATGTTTGAAACTCTAGGTTTTGAAGGCAATAGTGACGATTACTATAATCCAAGAAATAATTTTTTGAATACTGTAATTGACACAAAGAAAGGAATTCCAATTACTTTATCAATAATTTACATATACCTTGGAAGATACATTGGGTTAGACCTCCGACCTGTCGGCTTTCCGGGTCACTTCTTGGTAAAATATTCAGAAGAGATGATACTTGATCCCTTCAACAGGGGCGCATTGCTAGATATTGAGGATCTGGAGGCAATACTTGGCAACATCTATGGAGACGGGGTTCAATTCAATCCAGAGTACCTAAACGAGATAGAGGATGAGAAGATCCTGATTCGCATTGCACGAAATTTGAAAAACTCCTACATGCAGTCGTTTAATTATAAATCTGCCATGCACTGCATAAACATGGTTCTTGGGCTAACAGCTGATGAACCAGAGGAGATAAGGGATAGAGGAATCGTACAGTCAAGACTGCTTCAAAATGATCTTGCGTTGCGCTCACTTGAACGATATCTAGAACTTGCGCCAGAAGCAGATGATGTAGACTATGTGTTGGAATTGATAAGAAATATCAAGGAAAAGTCTAGTCGATAATTGATTTAACGTCAGTTCCTTTCTTGATGAGTTTGTGTTCGTATCTTACTATCTTGTTTCTCATAGTACCTTTCATTATATCCACCTCATGTCGTAACATAGCAACTTCATCTTCAAGTCGAGCTACTCTTTCATAGATGGACTCTTCTGCACCCTCTGCCATATACCCAATCTGCGCTAGATCTGATCTTAAAAATTTATGGTTTATTTTATTGAGGGTTTTGTCAGATTTTACTACAGGTCAAACTCGCCATTGCATGCTTGGCACTTGCCCTTCTCGCTGCCGATGACGCCTATAATCAGAATCTTTCCTATTGTGCCACATTTAGGGCACAAGCCAGTTGTAATGTTTTTTGGTCCGCTTGCTCTTGGTTTTACTGTTTTTCTCCTTACCATTATTGATGTGAATCTCAAATTCCGTTTATTAAGTCTAAGGGAGATCCAATTTTACAATTTGCAAAGCCGGCCAATTGGAAATATAAAATTTGTTCATAGAGGATCGTCATAAGAGGTAAAAGCGCGGGGAGTGGGATTTGAACCCACGGGTCCTTACGGACATGGGATTAGCAATCCCACGCCCTACCAGGCTAGGCGACCCCCGCACAGATTTGCTGAAATTTGCACTGTTAATAGATTTTTGCTAGGTAGTTTGCCTACTCTTCATCAAAACGCTTGTAGTTTTCAACAAGATCCTTTAAAGGCATTCTTTTGCCTCCAACTATTTTCAGGTCCACCCTTATCTTGCCTTTTTCAATATTGATTATGTTGTATGTGTTTTCAAAAAGACCTCGCACTCTCTCTGAGGATGCAGTTCCGGCATTAGCAATTGTCAGATGCCCAAAATGCCAAAACCACGGCCTGTGCTTGTGGCCGCAGATTACCAAGTCTATCTTGCTTGCAAGCGCGGTGCGCAAGACATCGCCTGAGTCAATTACTGTGACCCTGTCAGTCCCAGTATCTGGCACTCCAATTAGGTGGTGATGCATGGCAAGTATCTTTGTCTTGCCTTCATATTTTTTCATGGTGCGCTCAAGCCATAGGTTTTGCCTGTATCCAACCTCTCCCTCATCCCTGTCAGGCCTTGCAGTACCTATGGTTACAAGTACTGTGTTTTCATCAAGTTCATGCACAGAATCTACAGGAAAGAATTTTTTGAATAATAGGTATCCAGTGTTTCTGTAATCGTGATTGCCGCTTATTGTGATTATTTTCTCTGTTTCAAATTCTGCAAATTTTTTCTTGCATTTTTCGTATTCCTTGAGTAGCCCTTCGTTGGTAAGATCACCTGTGACTACAATGGCAGAGGGCCTAAGTTCATTGACCTCAGATATTACTTGATCGAAGACTTCTTCCCTAAATTGTGCACCAACATGAATGTCAGAAATCTGCACTATTCTCATACAGGAATCTTTTGCACTGATTTGTTTAAGGGTTAGGATTTTCCAGAGATTTTTACAAAAAATCCTATAGAGTTAAATATACTAGATCTGAAAGCTCGCCTGTTTTGGGAAAAAAGGCTGCTATAATAAGAGGAGACGGCATAGGACCTGAAATTGTTGATGCGATGCTACATGTCTTACGATCGTGCAATACCCAGACTGAATTAATTTTATGTGATGCAGGCTCAGAGCAGTGGGAAAAGCACGGTGGAGAGACATACATTCCAGACTCTACAATGAAGATACTTGAGAGCTCAAATGCATGTTTCAAGGGACCTACAACTACAATTCCAAAACCAAATGCCCCTCGCAGTGTTGCAGTGACACTTCGTCAAAAATTTGAACTTTATTCTAACATCAGACCTATCAAGACATACAAGAGGATAACACCACAGAGGGATCTTGACTTTGTGTGTTTTAGAGAAGCCACCGAAGGCCTTTACACTGGAATTGAGTTTAAGATATCAAATGATGCTGCAATAGCAATACGAAAAATTACACGTGAAGGGTCAAGCAGGTTTATCAACTCGGCTTTTTCATGGGCAAAAAAATACAAGATGAACAAAGTTGTAGCAATAACAAAGAGAAACATCCTCAGAGTAACAGATGGGATTTTTTGGGAGGAGGTAGAAAAGACAGCCAAGGCAAACCCCGGCATAGCAATAGAAGAATTGTACATAGATAACATGACCCAACAGCTTGTCATAAGACCTGAGCAGTTCAACGGCTCAGTTCTTGTAAGCACTAACCTGTTTATGGATATAATATCAGAGCTGGCCTCAGGCATCATCGGGTCCATAGGACTGGTGTATTCGGCAAACATGGGAGACTCGTTTGCAATGTTTGAGGCAGCTCATGGAAGTGCTCCTTCCTTCAAAGGCCAGAACAAGGTAAACCCCACTGCTGCAATTTTGTCTGGCGCTTGGATGGCAGAATATCTCGGCGAATCCCACATAAAGGACGCAATCTTTTCTGCCGCAGAACAGGTCATCAATGAAGGAAAATACGTTACATTTGACATTGGTGGAGATGCTACCACTACAAAAATGGCAGAGACAATTGCAGAGATTGCAAAGCAAAAGTTGAGAAAATAACTAAATTTTAGACATAAGACGAGAGCGAGCAGTCACTGCAATAACTGGAACAAGTGAAATTAAAAGAACAGCAAAAGACAGTTGGCTAAATTCAGGGACTGCTGCATTTCCTACATTTCCACTGTTTACTGTAAAGTTGCTTGTTATGATTGGTCGCAGTTGGTTTGTGTTAGATTTTGATACGGATATGAGATCTGATGAAACTTCATTATTTTCATTGGTTTGTTTTGCTAGATTTACTGCATCAAAATTTAGCCGATACTTGCCTGGTGCTGGTGTATCCCAAGTAAAACTTACAGTGGCATTTTGTTTTGCAGGCACGCTGCCGTTAAATATCCTGTCATAAAAGAGAAAGCCGGTATCATTTATTATCCTAAGCCTAAAGATTACCGAGTCAGCATCGGTGCCTCCCACATTTTGAATCTGTTTTGTCATCACCAGTTTTTGGCTCTCGTTACTTCCCTGAGCTGCCAGTGAAAGTGAGCCGTTAACCCATCCAATCTCTGCTCGTGTGGGACCTTGATTGCTTACAACAACTATTCCAGACGGCCACATGTCTGTTTGGTCATAGTAAGGATACTTTCCTACGGTTCCAAAGAACTGTTTGTACGAGTCCCCTGGCAGTATGGGTCCGCTGTCAAACAGCCCAACAGGTCCATGGTTTGGAGTTCCTGCAGTTGCAGTATGAGTTCTGTTATCTCCATTTACCCATGTCACAGTATCTCCTGGCTTTACGTCGATCTCATATGGCTTGTAACATGAGAGATAGGGCAGGCAGTGGTTTGTGGTGCCGTTTACAATTACTACTTGAGAATCCGAGGCATAGGCGGTGCCGCTAGATATACCAAGAAAGATGACAATGCATATACCATATGCAAAACATTCTGGCTTCAACAAGAGAAAGTTTTTCATTTTAGACATAAACCACACTCATATCTTATGCGTAATCTTTATTCTGGTCTAAAGGGATTTAGAGTTTTACACATTCTACAATTACTAGCTCTTCAAAGAACAGTTTCTTTTTTGCAGTTATTTTTGCAGAAAAGCCAAGAAGCTCAGTTCGCCTTATCAATTCCAGATAGTTTGCAAGCGATGATGTAAGGTACACCAACTTGCCATTTTTTCTGACCATACTACTTGCAGATTTTATGATATTAGTTGGAATCCCAAGTCCCTCCTCAAGGCCGTCTACCGCAGTGTCTACAACTTTTTCTGACGGCAAGTACGGCAAGTTACATACCACCAGATCAAAACCATAGCGCAAAGCGTCTGCTGAGCTGCAGCAGACACAATTTTTTGTAACCCGGTGTGCTTTTTTCAACGCTTCAAAGTTGATGTCAGTTGCCACTACAAACTCAAAGTTGTCGGATAAAATGTTTGCAAGAAAGCCAGAACCGGTTCCAATATCAAGCGCCGCATGTCCTTTTTCTTTTTGGATATGATCAGCTAAAAAGAACGTATCTTCTGCCGGTTTATAGTAATCATCAAATGATCTTTTTTGCAATATCAATTATCTCTCCATCAGATATGTCTTCAAGCCTTTTATCTGAATCTACATCAAGCCCAAACTGCCTTGCAATGTTTCGTATGGTCTTTCTCTTATAGGAAAACAGTTTGTTGACTGCACTAAGGAGGTCTTTTGACACTTTACGCTTTTGTTTTAGGTATATCACTACAGAGTCTACCTTTGGCATTGGTTGAAAATTGGTTTTTTTCACATCCATGAGTTTTTCCATCTCAAGACAATAACTTGCAAGCACAGAGACTGCCCTTCTGCCTTTTCCTTCTTTTGATAGTAGTTTTTGGGCAAATTCCTTTTGAACCATTACTACCCCATGAGAGAACTCCCTTTGTACTAGCCATTCTACGGCATTGCGGCTCTCTGAATAGGGCAAATTTGACACAAACACTGTAAAGTCAACATCCATCTCAAAGGCGTCCCCTTGTTCCAGAACGAGGTTTTTGATGCCAGAAAACTTGGTCTTTGCTTTGTCATAGAGTTCATGGTCTTTTTCGATAGAGATTACCTTTTTTGCCCTGCTACACAGATACGGAGTCAGTATTCCTTTGCCTGTGCCCATCTCAAGGACAACATCATTTCTTTTGATGTTGGCATAAGCAACTATTGATTCTGCCACTAGATTTGATGTTAGAAAGTGTTGCCCTAATGCGTGACGCTTGCTCATTTTCTGACAAAGAGATTCATTCTGGTCTCACCAGTGATCTCTTCGATTATTCTTTTTGCTATTTGTTTTGCAGGCTCTTTGAGTCCTACCCTTTCTTGCAAGTCTTTGAAATCAGTGAACTTTCTCTTTTCTCTTTCTTCAAGCATGGTCTTCATGTAGGTTTTTCCAATGCCTGGAATAAGTTCGAGTGCGTGTATTCTTGGAGTCAGTGGTTGTGCATTGTTTAGGTAATCTACAAACCTTTGTTCGTTGTGCGTAACTATTTTTTCAACCACAGATGCCAATTCGCTTTGAGCAGAAGATGATATATGATTGAATTCCAATCTTCCAAGTACTGAAAGTATTTTTGTCCTGCCTTCCTTTCCAATGTATACACGCTCACCTATCTCAAAAGTAGAATTTGGCATTGCAAGAAGTTCAAGTATCGTTAGTCTTTCTTCTCCTAACGCCGTTACGATAATTCCATCTCTTCCCCGCACTGTTGTTGACTTGCCTCTAACTACAAAATCTAACACGTATGCGTACTCTTCATACTTTCTAGTTTGAGCTCTCTCCAAGAAAACTCTGCTCCTAAGATCAGGCGTTCTCCTTGATAATCTTTAGCATCTTTTCAAGCGTCTCTGCCAGAATCAATTTCTTCCAGCCAAAAGTAAACGCTCGTAACTCTGCCTCTGTGGTCGGCAGATTGTTAACAATTTCAACCGCCTCTTCATCAGTTATGTTGCATTCTTTGACGAGTTGTTGTTTGAGTTTCTTTGCAGCCTTTGAATCAATACTTGCAAATTTGGTAACATAATCGTATGTCCACCTTTGAATTTGGTCCATAGATTCGGGGTCGACCTTTTCCATAATTTCCTTAACTTCTGGAATAGAGATAGGTTGTTTCTTCTTGACTTCTTCCATTATTTACACACCAAACGGTTTGATATGGTCCAACCTAGTGATTAAGGTTTTTGTCTTTTTACCCAGATTGACTGCTAATTTTACGGTCCTTCTTCCTACCCCATTTACAGTACCTACCTTTCCGTGGTACCTACGATGTGGCAAACCTTTGTGTTGTGACGGGTCTATGATTACGAGAACCTTGTCCCCTACCTTGTACTCTCTTAGTAGAAAGGATACTCCCCTCTCCGCGTCCTTTGTCATTACAGATCGTGCCTTGTGCATAAAGCCGTGGGAACGACCTCGCGGCTTCTTAGTAGTCATATCGCTAGGACTTCCGACGCACCTAATTTAACACTTACTGGCTGAAAAAAGGAAAACGAGGTTTGATGCTGCAGAAAATAAAGGAAATGAGGGTTTGAACCTATTCCTCAGGTTCTTCTTTCTTTTTCTTTTTTGTCTCTTCTTCTGGGTCGGCTACACCTCCCTCTGTTACAGTGAAGAGCACTTCTTGCTCTGGGTGGTGTGGGCTGTCAACCATTCTTGCAATTCTCTTCTTACCTGACTTTTTGAGATAGACGCGGTAAGTTGATGCATGGCCAACAATGTTTCCTCCAATAGGCCTTGTCGGATCTCCAAAGAATGTGTCAGGAGATGCCTGTACTTGGTTGGTAGCAATTATTGCAATGTTGTATGTTTCAGCAGTTCTAGAAAGCAAGTGCATGAATTTATTCAGCCTTTGCTGTCTTACAGAGAGGGTTCCTCTTCCGAGATACTCAGATCGGAACAATCCTACTGCCGAGTCTACAACAATCAACTTTATCTTGTTTTCTTCAATTACAGGACCGACTTCTTGCATTATCAGTTCTTGGTGAGAACTGTTGTATGCTTTTGCCACTATGATTCTGTCAAGTGCTTTTTCCGGCTCGATTCCCTTTGCTTTTGCAATAGAAACAATTCTTTCCGGTCTAAATGTTCCTTCGGTATCAATGTACAAGACGCCTCCATCCAGTCCGCCCTCTTCTTTTGGTTTTTGGACAGTCACACATAATGTATGACAGAGCTGTGTCTTTCCAGAGCCAAACTCACCGTAGACTTCGGTCACTGCCTGGGTCTCAATTCCTCCATCAAATAGAGTATCAAGGGAGTTTGTTCCGGTAGTAATCTTGCCTATATCCTGTCTTCGTTTATAGATCTCAGTTGCACTGACAAATTCTTTTTGGAGCTGACCGCTTTCAACTAGTTGCTGTCTTGCCTTGTTTACTAGTTTTATGGCAGTATCAACATCCATACCAGTAATTTCTGAGATATCTACAGGACCTCGTATAACAAGATCTAGTATGTTATGCACTCCTGCATCACTAAGCTTCTTGGAAGTTACAGGGCCTACGCCCTCGAGACTTTCTAATCTTAAGTCATCCATTACCGTAGGGTACGGTACCAGTACCTAATAAAGGTATTGGTAAGC
>JAJPKL010000043.1 GCA_021323705.1 Nitrososphaerota archaeon | reverse complement strand
TCATCTTTGTGTTCTGGTTGACGGTGTTCTCAATTTCTTCTATCTTGGGTTCCCACTTGTTTTCAAAAGTTGTGTGTATTGTTCTTACCTTGATGCCGGAGTTTAGTGCATTGTCTCTGTATGCAGGCCATGCAGGTTCAATAACAATGATTTCATTTCCAGGACTCAACAGGGTAGAGATTGCAAGAAAGACTGAGAATCTGGCGCCAGGGGAGACCAGAATGTTTTGTGGGTTTGTCTTTGTGCCAAATGTTTTTGTGATGTATCTTGCAAGTGCCTCCCTAAAGTCTGCCATTCCTTTTGCGTCTCCGTACTTTGTGTATCTCTTGTCGTAGACCTGCGAGAGTGCGTTTTTGACCTCGGTTGGAGGGAAAAAGTCCGGCTCACCTACTTCCATGTGAATTATTTTTTTTCCTTGTCTTTCCATCTCCTTTGCCTTCAAGAAGACTGAGAGATGTGTCTGCTTGTTTGTTGACTGGACCTTGATTGATTCGTTTAGCAAAAAATTCAGTGCACTAAGACCGGTTTTTTCGTCAAGGCCAATTTCCTTGCACAATGACTGGACCTTTATTCGAAGCTGGTTTTCCCTTTCCTCGTTTGTAACGCCAAGACCCAAGTTGTTTTTTAGGTTGCCAATTTCCTTTGCTATGTCGTTTCTTTCTTTTAGTAATTTTAGTATGTCAAACGTTATCCTGTCTATCTTGTCACGCAGCTTGTCAATGTCTGACATTTCTCATCTAATCACTGGAGGGATAAAGCCTGCCCTCAATGCATGGTCTGCCAATACCACTGAGACCAGTGAATCTACCACGGGCGGTGCTCGTGGGACAACGCACGGGTCGTGCCTGCCTTGGACAATTAGCGAGGCTGGCTTTTTTGTCTTGATGTCTACCGTGTGTTGTTTTTTTGCAATAGATGACGCAGGCTTGAATGCTAGCCTGAGCACAAGCGGCATTCCTGTTGATATGCCACCAAGTATGCCTCCTGCGTTGTTTGTCTTGGTCACAATTTTTCCGTTCTTTACCGTAAACTCGTCATTATTTTCTGAACCGTGGAGAGTGGAACCGTAAAAGCCAGAGCCAAACTCCACCCCCTTGACAGCCGGAATTGAAAACAGCGCCTTGCTGAGATCTGATTCGAGGGAACCAAAGATTGGCTCGCCCAGCCCAACTGGAATGTTTGTAGTGATTGATTCTACGACTCCTCCCACAGAATCGCCGCTCCTTCTTGCAGCAAGTATGGCAGCCCGCATCTTCTCTGCTGTCTTGGCATGCGGGCACCTCACTTCATTAGTATAGATGGAATTTTTCATTTTTGGTGTGGCCTGGGAGTTCATCTTTACCTTGCCCACTTGGCATGTGTAGGAAAATGTATCAATATCGAGAGTTTGGGAAAGCAACTTTCTTGCAATTGCTCCTGCCATCACAAACGTGGCAGTAAGCCTGCCGGAAAATCTTCCGCCGCCCCTATAGTCATTGTATCCGCTGTACTTGATGTATGCTGGATAGTCAGAGTGGCCAGGTCTTGGTTTTAGTGACAAATTTTCATAATCGCGTGAGCGCTGGTCTTGATTCCAAATTATCATTGCAATCGGGGCACCGGTCGTATGTCCTCGAAATACCCCGGAGAGGATCTCTACCTTGTCCTCCTCCTTTCTCTGAGTTGTAATGATTGACTGACCGGGCTTGCGCAGGTCAAGCATCTTTTGAATATCTTTTTCTTCAAGCTCAAGACCTGCAGGGCAGCCGTCTACGACAGCTCCTATGCACCTCCCATGGCTCTCGCCAAAACTGGTAAAAACATAGCGCTGACCCATGGAACTTGATGACATGATGAAATCTTCTTTTAGATGCTTATAATCTTTAGAGTCACACTGGCTTTTTTGGCAAAACTTGGTGTGTGACAAAGTTAGATAGTTGGTAGGTGTGTAGATTTATCGTGGAGATTCGCAATGCAAAAGAGCAAGACAAAGGCACCGTCTTGGAATTTTGCAAAGAGACTTTTTCATGGGGTGACTATATTGCAGACGTCTGGGACAGGTGGAAATCTGCCGGCGGGCTGTATGTGATAGAACACGACGGCGCAGTTGTAGGGATGTACCACATTGGTTTTTTTGCAAAAGAGGCGTGGCTTGAAGGAATGAGGGTGCACCCAAAATACCGCAAAAAGGGGCTTGGGACAAAGATGATGACTCATGCAGAGTCTGTCATAGGAAGTGGAACAGTTAGGCTGGTAATTGAAAGCCAGAACACCCCATCAATACAACTTGTCAGGTCTGTGGGGTACTGTATCGAGGAAGAGTGGAGGCTATACTTGGCGGCTCCAGAAAAAAAGAGCTCGCGTGCTACCGTTGCTGCAGCCTTGGTGTCACTTGGCCTGTTTGGCTCGTCCACCTATGCAGATTCATGGAGATGGCTTCCACTTGATGACGCGGAAGTGCAAAAACTTGTGCGTCAGGGCAGAGTTTTGGTGTTAAATGAAGATGGAAGGACGTCATCAGTAGGCATATTGAACCAATCAAACGACTTTCCACAAACCATGCAGCTTGGGCTTGTAAACGGAACAAGAGAAGGCATGGTGGAAATTCTGGGATATGTGCAAAACAAGGCGCACGAGACGGGCTGCGAAAAAATTCAAGTCTTTGCGCCAGAAAAAACTTTGCTTGATGCAGGTTTCTTGGAAAAAAGATCTTTGTTTTATTTGATGAAAAAAGAATTAGGGAAAAATCTATAATCTGTATCATCAAGACAAGGATCAATGAACCATTGGCTTGTAAAGCAAGAGCCCACTACCTACAACTATGACATGCTTGAAAAAGATAAAAAGACCACGTGGGATGGCGTTCACAACAACCTTGCACTAAAACACATACGCGCAATGAAAAAGGGGGACGCTACTTTTTTCTATCATACTGGAGACGAGAAACAAGCAGTTGGCATAATCGAGATTGCAAGCAATCCGTACCCAAACCCAAAAGAAGACGATGAAAGATTTGTCGTAGTGGATGTCAAGCCGGTATCCAGACTGAAAAGGCCTGTAACTCTTGACGAAATAAAAAAAGATTTCAAATTCAAAAATTGGGAACTACTAAAGATATCAAGACTTTCTGTGATGCCTGTCCCAAAAGATCTCTGGGATGAGATAATAAAGAAATCTAAAAAATAATCTCTGGCTTGAATCACTCTCAGACTATTGAGAATCTATCTTGTAAAAGGGTGCAGATAATGGAGTGTGAGTTGCCATATTCCTCTCAAGTTCTTCTAGTTTTATTTCAGCTTGAAAAATAGCCAGTTTTTCTCGTTTGGTTTGAAATGAAGCAGGCAGTATCTTCCCTTGATCTTTTTTCCTTTGATCTCAACTATGATCTTCTTTGGTTCTTTTTCTAAAATCTCAAATGTTCCGCTGTCCCATGTCTTGACCTCGCCAGCTCCATAGTTTCCCGCAGGAATATTTCCTTCAAACAGCGCGTATTCTATGGGATGGTCGTCTACTGCAACTGCAAGCCTCTTTTCTCCCTCTGTTTGGGGAGGAATTTTTGGCAGAGCCCAGCTTTTCAGAACATCGTCGATTTCAAATCTCAGATCCCAATGCAGCCTCTTTGCATGATGTTCCTGTATCACATAAACTGGTCTTGCAAGATCTTTTCTGTCATAACTCTTTATGATCTCTTCGCAAAAACCATGGCTTGGCTCATCCGGCATCTTGGCTCTAATACCCACAATCAGCCAGCAGATGGGATTGAGTCTTAAAACGAGTCTTGAAACTAGTCTTCTGACTCTTCATACTTTTCATCTTGTTCGTAGCCTTGTTCCAATTCTGCTTGATGGAGATGTTCCTTAGATTCCTCATGTTCTATTTCCAGCCTTTCCTCATCTGTCTTTCTTAGTTTCTTTTTAACCATGCATCTTTTCGGTATTTGTTTGATATTAGACTAGTCCAAGATTATCAGACGTGAAAATCAATGACTTGGTGTATGATCATCTTGTGGAAGCACTATGGTAAAAACAGTAGGGGAAGATTTGACTGAGATGGTGCCTCCGTGAGATTCTATAATGGTGCGAACACTGGAAAGGCCAAGACCCGTGCCTGTTAGTTTGGTTGTAAATAACGGATCGAAAACTTTGCTAATATTTTCTTTAGATATTCCGTCTCCTGAATCCTCGAACTCTATGACAAGATTATTTTTTTCGTGGCTAGTGCGTATAGTTATCCTGCCTTCGTTTTCTCCTATTTCCTCAATCGCATTTGACAAAATATTGGTAAACGCAACTGCCATCTGAATTCTGTCTGCCATGAGAGAAGAATCGTTTTCTGGAAGTATTATTGAGATGTTTTTTGGGACTTTTATGTTTTTGATGGAGTCAGCTAAAATGTTGGAAATTGAGACTAGTTTTTTGTTCAAGGGCCTTGTTTTGACAAATCCCAATACCTGGTTAATTTGATGATTGATTCTGGCTATTTCCTCATTTATCACTGGAAGGTATTCCTCAAGTTTTGGGTCCAGTTTGTTATTGATTCTCATCTCAATTGCTTGAATTGTTAATCTTATCACGCTTAATGGATTTCGAAGGTCATGCGAGAGCTTTGCAGTAAGTTCGCCTATTGCAGAAAGTTTTTCTTTCTTTATCATATCATTTTGCGCTTGGATGATGATTTTGGCCTGATTCTTTGTTTTGTCAAATAAAAGTATCACAAATAATATTGTAATTCCAACTATGCCAATCAAGATGGGGAAAACCAGATCAAGGAAATAATAGAGTGTTTTTGTGGATTTTGCGGTCTCGACTAGAATATTTTTTGAATAATCTGTCGTGTGCTTTTCTCCGATCTCAACATCTGCTCCTCTAATGCCATCATTTACAAAATAGTCATCCCATTGTTTGGAAAAGGAAACCATGATTCCAGTTACCGGCTCAACTGCGATTGTACAACTGCCATCCGAAAGTATCTTTTTAGATGGAAACTGTGGATGGCTCAAAGATACATCTACACCACTATACCTGCATGAGAAGTCATATACCTCAAGACCGTTGATGTTGTCTGTTTGGTTAAAAACGAAAGGAGTTTTGGCAAATATCATGGGATGGAAAAAATCATAGTCTTTTTTTTGAACATTGGGCGGAAAAGCAAAATATTCATTCGTAGACTGCTGCTTTCTGGTGGCTCTATCGACAAAAAACGTATGGGCGTTGTAGAATACGATGTTGTTCGTTACAGGATCTTTGCCTAAGATGGTGGAATTGATCTCTAAAATGCCGCCATTTGTATTTATCACATTTTCTTTTAGCGTTTCTCTTAATCCAAATGGTTCAGAAAGGCTTCCTCCCAATGAACTCAGCAGACGATCTTTTCCTTCTTGTTCTGAGATAAACTCATAGTTTAATGGGAGTTTCTTCATCTCGTCAACAAACAAGGCATAGACTGCCAAGACAAAAACAATAGATAAAACGCCAACTACCAGCTTCGTCTTAAAACTCATCAAAATGTGTCGTGCATGATACTACATATTAACAAACTAATTTTATGCCGTACACTTTCAAATCAAATCCTCAAACAACAGTTTAGATGAATCTTTTTAAATAGACTAAATCTTGGAATCCTTGTGATTACTTGTATTGTTGTAGATGATGATGTCAACACTACAAAGGTTTTCTCCGACATTTTGGAGCTAATGGGACTCCAAGTACTGGGAAGGGGTTTTAGTGGAAGTGGAGCCGTATGCCTTTACAAACAGTTTAGGCCAAATGTTGTTTTTATTGATCTTGCAATGCCTAAAACAGATGGATTCTACGCCATCACGAAAATCAGGCAGATAGATCCAAATGCAAAGTTTGTAGTTGTAACCGCCAACCTCACAGTAGAAACTGACAAGCAACTAGAAGATCTACAAATTGACTCAATCATATACAAGCCATTTGATTTGGATGAAATTAAACGAGTGTTAGAACAATACAAGACCAATTCTTCATCATAATCAAGACCAACAAAGGTTGCCACATTGATTCTGAAAACCCATTTGAATCAAGTAACATTTTGGGTAACTTCTAATTGTACAAACTAATCCACACCTTGGCTCTAAGACACTGTACAAGGCAAGAGCATATCTAGACTGAAATCTTTGCCCCAATCCTCTTCATCTCGCTGATGAAATCAGGATAGGAGACATCTACAGACTCGGGGTCTGTTACAGTACAGTTTCCTACAAACATTCCTGCAATGCAAAATGCCATAAACAACCTGTGATCGTCTGAAGAATCAAGGTCTGCCCCACTAGTGGATAGTGGTGCCTCCAAGACTAGTCCGTCTTCCTTTTCAGTCACTCTGACTCCAATCTTTGCAAGTTCCTTTGCTAGGATGGCAATCCTGTCAGTCTCTTTGAACCTTGCATGCCTCACGTTGTAAATCTCAATTGGGTCTGCAGTTCGTAAAGCTAGGATTGCTAAGGGCGGAAGGAGGTCTGGCGTGTTGCCCAGGTCAAACCGCCCTCCGGCAAGCTTGGGAGGAGCTGAAACTTTTATCGTATCTCCTATGGATACTTTGACGCCCATTTTTTCCAGATGTGCTATCATTTCCTTGTCGCCCTGTGGCAGGTCTCCTATGGGTGCAGAGATCTCCATACTGTCTCCTACTAGTACTGCTGCCGAAAGAAGAAGTGCCATGCTTGAAAAATCTGCAGGAACTGTAAAGTCTGTCGGTGTATAATCTTGTCTTGGTACATTGTATTTCTTGTATGGCATAACGACATCTACTGTGGCGCCAAATTTTTTCATTGTTGCAATTGTTGCATCAAGATATGGTTTTGAGACAAGCTCTCCTTCGATCTCCAATACGATTCCTTTCTCAGTTCTGGGTCCTGCAACCAAGAGTGCGGAGATGAACTGGCTTGATACGGAACCTGATATCGACGTGTTGCCTCCTGGAATTCTTCCCGTTATGGTGAGAGGGGCAGTTCCGTTATCTGATGTGCACTTTGCTCCCATCTTTGAGAGCGCATCAAGGAGTGGCTGCATGGGGCGCTTTTTCAAGCTAGAGTCTCCTGTCAGTGTGATTTTTTTGTCGGCAAGTGAGGCAATTGCAGAAGCAATCCTGATTGTTGTGCCAGAGTTTGACGCATCTATCTCAGATGAGACAGGTGAGACGTTGTCAACGCCTTCTACATTTGCAGTAGAGCCATCGACTGTTATCTTGGCGCCAAAAACCCTGCAGGCATTAATAGTTGCAAGAGTGTCTCTTGAGAGCAGAACATTTCTAATCGTACTTTTACCTTTTGCAAGCGATGCCAAAAAGACCGCACGGTGTGTGTAGCTCTTGTTTGGTGGGCAGGAGATTGTGCCAGACAGTTTTGATTTTTCGACCTTACACTTCATGTACTTCGGCCTTTTGGTTGTTGATTGGAGAGACTAGCGTGGTTCCCTCAAGCGACGCAAATACTTTTTTCACAAGAGGCGCCTTGTCGTTTTTTGCAACAGCTGCAATGGCAGGGCCGTTTCCTGACACCGATGCACCAAGCGCACCGCTCTCCATTAGATTGGTGAGGATGGCAGGATCAGAACCTAGTATGGAGGAGGTTGCAAGCCCATTGAGTATCATAGCATTCCAGTAATCCGAGTTGTTTGCAAGGTCCCATGCTTGCGAAAATATGTTTTGCAAAATTTTCAATTTCTTTACGTTTCCTCTCTTGCGAGATTTTGGAATGAATATTATTGCAGAAATGTCGTCTGGTGCCCTTTCGGCCTTTGTTATCTTGATGTTTGTGTTGTCAGTTACCACAAACCCTCCAAAATAGCAGCCGCATGCGTCATCAAACGCACCCGTGATGCTCACCTTTGACTTGATTGAAGCCTGCACCCCATCCCTTAGGATCTCCGCATCTGTTGCCTTTGGTTTGAAAATTTTTGCGCAGGCAAGCGAGATTGCAGATGATATCGCGCTTGAGCTCTTCAAGCCATACCCTGAGGGTATCTGCGTGTCGACAGAAATCCTAAGCTTGTTTTTTTCAAGCTCGGCCCTAGGCACTGAGGTCTCTATTACTGCTCTTATCAGCCTGGCGCTCATGTTTGATTCCCTGTTGTCGTATACTATTCCTCTGCCTGGGACTGCCTCGACAAGTGCCTCAATTGGAAGCGATATGCCAAGTGTTGCACCTTTGCCGGTTGCAATTGCGTTCACTATCGAGACTGCACCGTGCATGCTTGCCCTTACCTGGACCATATCTAGAATCTCCCAAGCAGCGTCAATTTCATTGCTTCGTAGGGAGCCGGCCTTCCTATCCAAATCTCAAAAGACTTCATTGCCTGAGCAAGAAGCATCTCCCAACCATATATGATGGTCGCCCTCTGCTCTTTTGCCTGCTGTATCAGCGGAGTCTCAACCGGCATGTACACTATATCGTACACGACTGAATCCCTTGTGATATTTTTTGTGGAGATTGGCAGCCCCATGCCCTTGAGCCCAACCGAGGTTGCGTTTACAATGAACTTGAAACTTGATGCTATATCGCCTGCCCTTGCAATATCTACCTGATCTGACTCGATGCCAAGCTGTTTTGCAAACTTTGCCAATCTCTCTGCGTTTTGCGGTGTCCTGTTTGCAATGGTGATTTTGTGAACCTTTTCCTTTGCAAACCCAGCAACAATTGCACGTGCTGCTCCTCCTGCACCAACTACCAACACGTCAGCTCCTCTACAGTCTATCTTTCTGTTTTTGATCGGCTCAAGAAATCCGTCAACATCCGTGTTGTATCCCTTGAGGTATCCGTCCATATTGACTACCGTGTTTGTTGCTCCCACAGTCTTGCAAACTTCGTCTGCCTCGTCAAGCAGCCGCATCATGTCTACCTTGTGCGGTATCGTAACGTTAAAGCCTGCAATTCCTATCTTCTTTAAATCGGCAACACCTGCATCAAGCTCTCCCTTGGGTATTCGATATGCAATGTAGGTGCAGTCAAGCCCCAAAAATGCAAACGATGCGTTGTGAAGTGCGGGTGATAGGGAATGATCAATTGGGTCGCCTATGACAGCAAAAGTCCTTGTCATTGAAAACTAGTTCCACTGTATCATGATTTAAGGGTACAGAGACTCTCTGCTTTCAAACGCCAAATGTATTCGTTCTGGAATAGAGTTTCTTAAGCTTGGAACCGCACTTGGGACAGATACTCTGATTGTGTATTGTTGCGCAGTCAAGGCAGACAAAATTTGCTCCGGCGTTTTTTGATGCCTTGTATTGGTATAATGCGATATACGTGATGGCCACAACCCAGACAAGTATCAGCAACGGAATGAGGCGAAATATGCCAAGAACTATTGTCACGCCGAGTGCAAGAACTGTGACATTTCTTGGAACATTGCCGAAAAACTGGCTTGATTTCATATGCATTATGTTGTCCTTTCTTTTATAATAAGGTGGCTGGTGCCCAGCTTTTTCATGAGACACAGGGGATCAGTTAATTAATCCAAAAACAATCAAGTAACTTGTTGGAATCAGACGATTTCAGAGACATTGTGGAAGAGTGCGGAAAGATACTGGACGAGAGCCTAAGCATTCTATCTGATGTAGAGTTTGAGGCCGAGTCTGCAAAAGAAGACATTGTAGTATCTTCCATGACAAAAAGCGAACTTGTAGACATGGCGCACGAGGTTGCTGACTCTGTAAGAATCAAAAAGGCCGAATCGTCATTTATGCGAAGACACCTAAACTAGTTTGTGCCTACAGCAAAATTATTTTTGCAGCTGAAATATTGACTTCATTTCGTCCAAGCTGAACTGCCCTGGGGCAACAGGCTTGCCAAGGGAGACGTAGGTGAATGGACTGCCAAGCCTTGTGCAGAGGATGCGAGACATCCTGCCATAATCTCCCATTGCAAATACAATCAAGTTTTTACTTGAATTTCCCCTGTACAGGTTGAGTACACGCAGCGTATCGCCAATTGTTTTTGCAGTGGTCACTATCTTGACATTTTTTGAAAACTTGGACATTTTTTTTGCCATTGATCTTAGAGTCTGCTCACTTGGAGTCTTTGTAAAGTCATGCCATGATACCAAGATGTTTGTGCGCGCCTTTTTGAGATACTGGAAGAGTCCCTTGTTCTTTCGAAGCGCGTTGTATTCTACATCAAGGAGGTAAGGATTGTACTCTGCGATAAGCTTCAGTATGGATATTCTCTCCTGCTCGCTTCCTGAAAACTTGCCACCCTCTGACTTGGGACGTAGGGTGCACACGCATCTTCTAAGATATGGCTTGACTAAGTTTAGACAGGTCGGAACGTGGGATGGATTTAAAAAATCGAGTCTGAGCTCGGCATAATCTGATCTGCGCAGCGCCGTCTTCATTTCTGCAACGAGCTTTGCTACGCTAAAGGCGCCAATTGATACGCAAGTTTTGCTGGCCAATTCTTATTTTGTAGTTTTACCTGGTTTTTCTAACCTGACTTGGTTTGGTTTGCTGGTATGCAGGGCTCCCACTTTTTCAGTTCAGGACATGCACTTGGGTCGCGCTGAGCTTTGCCGAGATTTGCCTTCATTGCAGACCATTCTTGTGGTGTGCAGAGGTGGTCTCCACATACATGCTGTCCGCCTGGAAATCTATCTGTCTTGTGGTTGTCGTTTAGATACTGGAAGTTTCTTGGCTCCAATGCGCTAGCAGATGGTATTGCAACTGCGTAGACAATCAGGGCCGACAACGCCACGGCGGCCAATCCAAATCGTAGTTTTTGATTTAGCATCTAACGGCCTTAATATCTAACTAGTATATTTACATTGGCATACAATTATCCTTGATTACAAGATCTAAAATCATATCACCTTAACCTGGTGCCATCCTGTACATAATCCCGTTCGTGGGACTAAAGAAACTTTTATGAAACGTTTAGGACATCAAAGTGCATGAGCACAGAGAACAGACCAGAAACAAAAGACACCATCTTCATCGGAAAAAAGCCCTTGATGGCATATGTGACATCAGCGCTCATACAGCTTGCTAACAATCCCAGAGTGCTGATAAAGGCAAGAGGACTTAGCATAGGTCGAGCTGTGGACGTGGCACAAATAATTGCTAGAAGGACGGAAGGTTCCGGCTATTCTATAGGGGAGATTAAGATAAGCTCCGAACAGCTGCAGTCAAACGACGGCAGGTCGCGAAACGTTTCCACTATAGAAATCGAAGTAAAGAAGAACGCATAGACTCTAAAACATGTTTTCAAAAGACATGTTTTAGCGGATTTTTCTTTAACTCTTGTTTTTGTGAAATTGTAGATATTTTTTACAAACAATAAATACTGAATCCCTTTAGGAAGGTGGTGTGGAAACCAAATTCCATAGTTGTTGGTGACTCACGAGATCTTTCTCAAATTGAAAAAAACTCTGTATCGCTTACCGTGACATCTCCTCCTTACCATAATGCCATAAATTATGATGAGCACCAGTCAAGCCAAAAGTGGTATCGGGGAACCGTAGGCTCACCGGTTGGAAGCTGGGTTGAGGAGATGCGGCATGTATTCTCTGAGGTGTACCATGTGACAAAGCCAGGCGGCTTTTGCTGTATAGTCATAGGAAACGAGATAATAGAGGAGAAGAACAAGCTTCCCCTTCCTGCCATGCTGTCAGTTGAACTCACAAAGGAGGAGATCGGGTGGAGGTTCTACGAGGAAATCATATGGAACAAGGTAACAGGCGGCAAGAAGAGGTTCAGGGTTACAGTCCAGCACCCATACCCTACGTACTATTATCCGAACATCATGCACGAACAGATAATCATACTGCGAAAATGGCCGTTTCACAACATAAAGGACAAGAAAAGCAAGCTTGTCATAGGCGATATCATGAAAAAGGAGATGGCAAACTCTGTGTGGCATATTGCACCTGTTCCTCCAAGCTACAGGAGGTACCATCCTGCTGCCTTCCCAGAGGAGATCCCCTACAGGCTCATCCAGCTTTACAGTAACGTGGGTGATCTGGTCTTGGACCCCTTCGTGGGCAGCGGACAGACTACCAAGATGGCAAGATTCCTAAAGCGAAGATACATTGGCGTTGACAAGTCTGAAAAATACGTCAAGATAGCAAGGAAGAGAACACTGGAACACCCCCTGCTACGCAAGATGCAACTTGTACCCAACTGGAAGTCTCCTGCGCCGCTTGATTCGTAATCTGTAAACAAACGATCGTAAAGGTTATCTATTAAGTTCAGCCAAACAAGCCATGGTTAGTCCCAACAGCAAGTCGTATTTTCGGGAAGTGGAAAAAAGCCACAGAAGCTACAACGCTGCACTTCGAAGAGCCAAGTCACGACAATCTGTGATGAATCTCTATTGGAGACACAAGAGGCAACACGAGGCTCTTCTGAAAAGACATCTCAGGGATGAGATGGTTGCAGTAGTCCAACTAAAAAAGAAATTCAAATAATTTCTTCTTTTTATTGTTTAAGCCATACTGAAAATCGTTTAACCTTTGTTAAAGGAATCCTGCCATACCTTTACAACGCTGGTGTTAGAGCCTGTCGTTTTTATCTTCCCAAGTCTTTCCTTGTTCTCTTTGTGCTGGGGTGTGTTTATGTGACTATCCACTTCCTTCTCGTCTATATCCTGTGAACAGATGTTGCAGCGCACCATGATGTGAGATTTTAAAGTCAGGGCTAGATATAATAACTTGGTGTATTCTTTTTCTGTAAAAATGTTTTTCAACTTTTTAAAAACTGGGTTATTATGATATTATGTGTAAAACAAAATTACAAATCATTATCAAACAATGATTTTTGGAAATCAAATACGTTGCATCAAAAATTAATTTCAAAACAACAAAGTTGCACAAAGAAAGCGGCGATCATCGTCGTAAATTTTGATCATGGATTTTCTAAAAATTTTAGAGCGCTAACGTTATATCCATGTTGTTTGATGGTATTGATAATTACTTGCCAAGGGGGCATGGAACTGATTTTTCACGCAAACGGGGAGTAGGCGTGACGCCCCCTTGACATTGCGATCTTGATCGGGCCAACATATTTAGATTTATCTATGATTTTATTCGTGCCTTTGTGCCTGCAAGAAAAATTTTCCACAATTATTTGAAAATGCTGGAATTATTTTGATTTATTTTTCGACGATATACTCGTCATCAACTTCCATTCCAAAGTGTCTTCCGGTTGCAGGCTTGGCATATGCAAGAACCAAGTCCCCTTTCTTAAGATGCGTTACTGAAACCAAGTGGCCATTTGGTCGGACAAATCTAATCGTCTCTGCATTTTGTGCAATTATTCCTCCGACCTCGTCACCGACTTGAGCTTTAATCATTAGCATTGGCCTGCTTTCAATCTTTGATCGTCCAACAGTGGCTCGACGAGCTCTTCCACGCGAATCAGTCACAAGCACCTCCGACCCCGTCTCAAGCTCTGAAAGATATTTTGTGGTGCCGTCTGGGGATAACGTATAGCAGTGCACCGCCCCCGCGTTTACCCGAAAAGGTCTTGGCGATGTAAAAGAAGAACCGACAGACTCGTTGTGAACCAAAAACAAAAAGTTTGATCTGCTTCCTATCAGCATCCCCTCACCGCGTCCTAGCATCGATGCAGTGTCAACGCAGACTCGTTCGCCGTTTCCAACCTCTTTTATCTCCAAGACTTTGGCTGGCCTGAGATCAAAGCTTCTTGTGCCGAGGTATACCAGTGCCTCCCTTACCTCGTTGAGCGAACTTGTGGAAAATATGACGCCGTCAACTCCTATCTCAAGTATGGAGAACATCTTTCGCACTTCTTCGGGGGAGTTGGCAATTGCAAATATCTTTGTGTGAATCTTGTGTAGTTTTGCAATGATGTTCTCAAGAGGGATTATCTTCCAGTCCTTTACCTCTACTACCACAAAGTCAAGGCCTTCTTTTGATGTCTGTAGAATTCTCTCAATGTCTGCATTTGATAGCACCTTGAACTTCATGCCCACTTTTTTTCCTCTAACCTTTGATGGCTTGTCGGAAATCACATAGCTTGCATTTTGTGAGGTGTAAATCGTTTCAAGCCTTGTCTTTAGCCCCTTGAGGTATGATGGGTCTACATTGACAATCTTGATTCCATCTTTTTCTATTTCTGCCAGAAATTTGGCAAGCTGGCCCCGAGAAACCTTGGGGGCAATTATCAACTCTCTACTTTTTGCCAAGATACTTTGCAGCTTCCTTTGCAGTCTCTTTTCTAAATATTATTGCGGCAAGTGCATGGGTCATCTTGGCAGGATCTGCGTGCTCAAAGATGTTTCTGCCATATGTTACTCCTTTTGCTCCAGCCTGCATTGCCTCTTCAGTCATTTGCAAAATGTCCATGTCTGTCTTTGCCTTTGGTCCTCCTGCTATTACGACTGGAACAGGCGTGCTCTTTACTATCTTTGAAAACGAGTCCACGTCTCCTGTGTATAGAGTCTTTACAATGTCTGCTCCGCACTCGGCACCAATTCTTGCCACATGGCCTACGATTGTTGGGTCGTGCGGGTTCTTTACGTTCTCGCCCCTTGGGTACATCATTGCAAGCAGAGGCATGCTCCACTTGTGGCAGTCATCTGCAATTTTGCCTAACTGTTCAAGCATCTCGGGCTCTTCCTTGCCGCCTATATTGATGTGCAAGGAGACGCCGTCTGCTCCAAGTCGCAATGCCTCTTCTACAGAGCCTGTAAGCATCTTTCTGTTTGGAGACATGGATAGCGATGTGCTTGCAGAATAGTGCACAAGCAAACCAATCTTTGTGGGCTTGGGCAAGTTTTTGAAAATTCCCTTGTTAATTATAACAGATGTCAGTCCAAAATTCTGGCACTTGTAAATCAGTGGATATGGATCCTCAATTCCCTTCAGTGGACCGCTTGAAATTCCGTGGTCCATGGGGATGCACAACATCTTGCCGTTTCGCAAGATTCGACTCATTCTGATCTGAAAACCACTGACCATTGGAGTTAATCCTTGGCGAGCCCTACTTAAAAATAGCGCGAATATTTCTTGCTAGTGCAATATTGTATGAGACGAGGTCTGAGTGAATTTTCTCTTGTATTTGATTCATGAATCTACTGCATACTATTAAATACGATATAGAAAGATCAAAAACCAATTGAGCCAACTAACTCAGCAGCTACATCACTCTGACATTGGTGACATACTGGAAAATTCTCTTGGGGGTACAAGACCGGGATATGATGAATGTCTGCGGCTTTTGGAATCTGGAGATGTGCACCTGATGGGTCTTGTTGGTGGATATCTGACGCGAAAAAAATTTGGCAAGACTGCCTCGTTTGTAAACAACATGATTCTAAATTATACCAACGTGTGCATCACCGACTGCAAGTTTTGCGCATTTTATCGACCTCCGGGCCATGATGAATCTTACACTGTACCACTTGAGCAGGTAGAGGCAAGGATGAAAGCTGCATGGGAAATGTTTGGAATAACGCAGGTGATGTTTCAGGGAGGGCACAACCCAAAGCTTTCAATCGAATACTATGAAGACGCATTTAGGATGATTCGAACAAAGTTTCCAAAGGTTGGAGTCCATGCACTCTCTGCATCAGAGATTGACATGATATCAAAGGTGGAACACACAAACACAAAAGAAGTTCTTGCAAGACTAAAAGAGGCAGGGCTGCAGTCTGTGCCAGGTGCTGGAGCCGAGATTCTAGTTGACAGCGTAAAAAAGATAATCAGTCCAAAAAAGATCTCAAGCGATACGTGGCTTCGAATAATGCAAGAAGCTCACGAGATGGACATTCCGTCTTCTGCCACAATGATGTACGGGCACGTGGAAACCAAAAAAGACATTGCAGAACACTTTGTAAAGATTGCAAAACTTCAGGAAAAGACAGGAGGGTTTATGGCATTCATCCCGTGGTCCTTTGAGCCAAACAACACGCAGATGCAAAAAGAGGAAACAGTCAGGTATGCAGCGGGGGGAACAGAACTGCTGAAGATGATTGCAATATCCCGCATAATGTATGACGGTCTAATACCTCACATACAATCTTCCTGGCTTACAAACGGTATCGCAATGGCACAGATGGCGCTGCAGTACGGCGCTGACGACTTTGGAGGAACGCTGCTTGGCGAGGAAGTCGTCTCGTGTACCGGTGCAAGGTCTACCGAACTTACTGCACCCAAGATAATTGAATCCGTAAAGCAGATCGGGTATCAGGTAGAAGAGCGCGACAACTTTTACAATATAATCAAGACATACTAGACACAGTCAGATTCCGTAGCTTGACCACTTGGAATCTACAAGTTTCTTTATGGCCTCGTCTGACTTGACCAGCTCCTGAACCTCTCTTTGGTATCCTTCCTCTCTTGTCTTCTGTGTTGCATCAATTCCAAGCTTGGAGCCTAGGTTGACAAGCGGCGATGCAGGGTCAAGCGTGTCAGTTGGGGTGTGGTTGATTATGGTTACATCCCTTGCAGCGTCTGCACGGGTTGTGATTGCCCAGATTACGTCATTGATATCATGTACGTTTATGTCCTCGTCTACCACAACAAAAATTTTTGTAAGCGCAAGTTGTCCCATGCCCCACAGCCCCATCATGACTTTTTTTGCCTGCCCTGGATATCTCTTCTTGATTGATATGATTGCCATTCCCTGGAACCATCCTGCCGCAGGCATTGCAAAGTCTACCACCTCGGGATGGAACATCCTTACAAGCGGCAGAAAAGAGCGCTCTATTACCTTGCCAATGAATGCATCTTCCAAGATTGGCTTGCCTACAATGGTAGTAAGGTAGATTGGTTTCTGCCTTCTCATTATTCCAGTTAGTGTAAATGTTGGATAGGGTTCGGGTGGCGTATAGTATCCGGTGTGATCACCAAACGGGCCTTCTGTTCTAATATCTGATGGGTCCACGTATCCCTCAAGCACCATCTCTGCGTTTGCAGGCACCTCAAGGTCTACAGTCTTGCATTTTACAGTCTTGATTCCAGTCTTGCGAGTGATTCCTGCAAAGACATACTTGTCAAGGCCCTCTGGCACTGGAGCAACTGCGGAAAAAACAGTTGCGGGGTCTGCGCCAATTATCACTGCAACCTCTATTTTACTTCCAGAATCTTTTTTGATGTCATAGTGGTGTGCACCGCGCTTGTGCTTTTGCCAGTGCATCAACGCATGAGTCTTGTCAATTACCTGCATCCTGTAGACTCCGAGATTTCGAACTCCAGTCTCTGGATGCTTTGTTGCAACAAGGCCAAATGTGATGAACCTTCCTGCATCCTTTGGCCAAGTCTTCAGTATGGGAATCTTGTCAAGTGACGGCGAGTCATCAAAGACTTCGGTAACCGGCCCGCTCTTTTGCAGCTTTGGTGCAATGTCTGTAATCTTTGAGAGCTCTGGAAGCTTGCGCAGCTTATCAAAAATCCCTGTTGGAACTTCCATGCGAGTCATGTCAACAATTCTCTGACCAATTTCAGTAAAGTCAGAACCTTCAAGGCCGATTTCAAGTCGTTTCATTGAACCAAACGCATTTCCTAAAACCGGCATGTCATAATTTTTTACATTCTCAAAAAGGACTGCAGGTCCGTTTGAATACATGACGCGGCTTAGAATCTCTGAAATCTCTAGGTTTGCATCCGCCTCTGTCTTCACCCTTTTGAGCTCGCCTGCCTTTTCCAGCCTCTCGATAAACTCGGGAAGATCCTCTATGGGCACACGTTACCTGACTTTGCATCCAGTATAAGCTTAACTGGTTTTGCGCTGAAATGCATTGTAACAGATGGGACAAAAGGACTTAATTATACTGCACAGAAAATTGGTCTAGTTGTCGGGCCAAAAATGTGCCGTCTGCGGAGGAGGAGGGAAGATTGTTCTCTTGGATACGGTGTGCTCATTTTGCAACGGGACAGGGGAGTACAGCAAGACTGCAGAAAGCTACATGAAGTCGCACATATGCCAGTGCATCTTTCTTGACAGGATAACATGCCCGCTCTGTGGAAAAAAATGTCACCACGATACTCCAAACAAACCAAAAATTTTGATTGGTCCAGTCTAGATGATTGGCGGAAGCTCGCTTTTTTTGTCGTGTCCGCCGGAACCAAACTTGCAGTAAAAACACTGGTCTGACTGCATGTACTTTAGCTCTTCGATCTTGATTGCTCCCATCTTTAGGGCAATTTTTGTAAGCATTCTGTACTTGAACGGCATTGAGGGAATTACTTCCTTTAGGTAGACTCGGTAGTGATCAGGACAGAACTTTAAGGTGATGTTGCTTGGCTCCTTTGAGGTCTGGCTTACTGTCTTTGCAACCCCTATCTGCTCTCTGATGTACTCGTGCTTGGGGCAAGGACAGTTTCTGCCTCCGGGATGCTTGTATGCTGGTGTGTTTTTCCAGTCAAAATCGGGATATTCCCTCTCAAAATCGTCCAATGACATGAGATCTGCTTTGTATCTTATAAAACTTGGGCGTGCGCCATCCTTGATAGTGATCAAAATCTAAATAAACTAGCTTGTACAGACATTTAGCACATGTCCAAAGAAACCAAGCCAAAAAGAACACGTTCTACTAAAAAAGTTTCAGAGGGGGAATCTCCTCATACTGCCGAACTTGAGGCAAAAATAGCAGAGCTTGAAGCCAAGCTTGCTAATTTATCTTCGCAGGTAAAGCCAGCAGAGACACGACCTGCTGCGCAGGCCACGCCAAAACCAGCTCCGCAACCAGAGCCGGCAAGACCAAGACCAGCAGCATCTGGTCCAACTCACGGTACACTGCCAGCTGGAATGAAACCGACACCACCCCCAGCTCCAAAAGAGGAGCCGAGAACTGAGAGCTATGCAGCTCCCGAAGTGGGCGAGGTTGCACCATCATATGCACAGCTTAGCTCAAGTGGATATACCGGCAACAGGTACTATGCAACTCGAGCAAGATTATCGTATCATCCTCCAAATAAGCAATTCAAGGGTCAATCTGCCAGTGCTGCAAGCACAACTGCACCGCCTCCACCAGCTCCCGAACCACAACCAAAAGCACAGCGCGGTACACTGCCAGCCGGAATGAAACCAGCAGAGACACAGCGCACAATGCCTGCAGAATCAGAAAAGAAATCCCTGTGGAAGGCCAAGGGTGCAGAATATGAAAATTATGTTTCTGAAGAACCAAAGAAGGCACCACCGCCACCTCAGGCAGAGCCAAAGGCACAGCGCGGTACACTGCCAGCAGGGTTCAAGTCAACACCTCCCCCACAAGCTGAAGCTCCAAAACCAGCTCCGCAACCAGAGCCGGCAAGACCAAGACCAGCAGCATCTGGTCCAACTCACGGTACACTGCCAGCTGGAATGAAACCGACACCACCAGCTCCAAAAGAGGAGCCGAGAACTGAGAGCCATGCAGCTCCCGAAGTGGGCGAGGTTGCACCAGCATATGCACAGCTTAGCTCAAGTGGATATACCGGCAACAGGTACTATGCAACAAGGAGAAGACTGTCGTACCATCCGCCAAACAAACAATTTACTGGCGCATCTACCACAGCAACTACGTCTGCTCCGCCAGCACCAGAACCGCCCAAGTTGCACATAAGACGCGGTACTTTACCGGCAGGATTCAAGCCTTCGTCTTAAAGGCTTCCAAAACTTCTTCTGCATGACCTGCAGGTTTTACTTTTTCAAAAACCTTCAACACTCTTCCTTTTTCATCAACTAGAAAGGTAGTCCTGTTTACTCCCATGTATTCTCGTCCCATGAACTGTTTCTTTCCCCAAACTCCAAACTTTTTTGCGGCATCTTTTTCGGTATCTGCAAGCAGTATGAACGGGACGGACATCTTCTCGCCAAACTTTTTGTGTGACTCTTCGTCGTCTGGGCTTATTCCGACTATCTCAATTCCTGCACTCTTGAATTTTTTATAGTCGCGCGCAAACTCGGCAGCCTCTGTAGTGCAGCCAGGCGTAAAGTCCTTTGGGTAAAAGTAGACTACGTATTTCTTTCCCTTAAAATCTGACTTTTTTACTACACTTCCCTCGGAATCCCTGAGGGCAAAGTCGGGAACTGTATCCCCTTCAGACAACATGAGAGAAATTGGATCTCTTTCCCTACTTAATTTTTTTCACCATTTTCGAATGTTTTATATGGTAATTGTAAAGGCATGACTTTGGAAATGGTAAACCCGCGCGCGTGGCTTGCAGAATCTATAGGGACATTCTGTCTAGTCTTCTTTGGTCCTGTAGCAATTACATTATCAGTTGTAGTGCTGGGAGGCGGAAACCTAACAACAGAGGGATTGCTAATTATTGCTTTTGCCCACGGTGGTGCGATTGGACTGATGGTGTACACGTTTGGACATGTCTCAGGCGGACACTTTAACCCTGCAGTTACGTTATCTTTTCTTGCAACAAAAAGGATTGATGTAAAGAATGCTGCGGGATATATCGGATCTCAGTTGGCTGGTGCAATAGTTGCCGCTGCTGCAAACAAAGCAATACTTCCTGCAAGCGAGAAGGTAAAGTACGGTGTTCAGACAGGCCCTAGCGCTCTTATTGGGTCTAGTGCCACTGCAGGCTTTGCCGTTGAGGCAATACTGACATTTTTCCTGGTTACTGTGATATTCATGACTGTATTGCACAAAAAGGCAGCAGCTGGACTTTATGGGTTTGCGATTGGAGGGATGATATTTATGATACACATCGTAGGTGTTCCACTTACTGGTGCAAGCGTAAACCCGGCAAGAACATTTGGTCCTGCGTTGATATCTGGATACTGGGACTATCATTGGATTTACTGGGCAGGACCCATTGTTGGTGGAGTGATTGCAGGTCTGATAATGAACTATGTGTTCATTAAAAAGTCAGAGCAAGAAGCTTCTGCATAGATATACCTTTGAAATGATTATAACGGGTTTAACTGAAAAGTTTCTTTGTGGACCCGTAGCACAGCTTGGATAGTGCGGCCGCTTGCGGAGCGGCAGGTCGTGGGTTCGAGTCCCCCCGGGCCCGCTTACACTCTGTATTTGGGAACCTCTTTTCTTTGACATTATAACGGCAGAAGCCTATCGGGGCGGCTGCAAAGCCCCTGCCTAAATTTTATTTCACATTCTAGAATTGAATCCATGGATGCGGGTCATGGAAGGGCTCGCTACAACTGTTATGACGGGAACATTTTCTTTTACATAATTAACGGCCGAATCCACTTTAGACCTGACTCTTGTCCATGTTCCTAAGGCATGAGGTGAGATTTTCAAAATTTCCAAGCTCACGGTAAAACTTGATGCCTTGTTCGGTGGCAACAAAGACCTTACTCCTCTCACCCTGAGCAGTACTGAGGAGATTCGCAGCAATCAACTTGTTCAGTTTTTCAAGCGCTATGTTGTGAGAAAGGTTTGCGTCTCTGACTATCTCAGTGATGTATCTTCCATTGGAGCCAGATTCCATTATGGATTCCAAGATTTCTGAAATTATTTCCAGTTCATTTCTGTATGTCTGTTTTGACATTTGCAATTCAGTTCTGGAACAACTTTATAGGTTTTGATAAAATTTGAATTTAACTTAACGATATGACGGGAAACAAGAATTTGTTTAATAAAATCTGGAAATTAGTTCGACATTTTTGTAGCAATGTTTTTAGTATGATCTAACTAAGTTCTATTATTGAATGCAGATGGAAAAAATCAAGCAAAAGACATGATTGATGATCAAGACACTGTAATGCTTGGAGATCATATAGAAATTCTTAGCACTGATGATGAACGACTATCGATAATAGGAGAGGAACTCTCAAATGAGACAGGAAGGGCAATTTTGAATAAATTGTTTGAGGGTGTGGGAACCGTCTCGGAAATATCTACCAGTCTTGAGATTTCCATCCCACTAGTCAGATGGCACATACAGAGGTTGTCAAAAGCTAATTTGATCAAAATTGATCATACAAAATTAAGCAGTAAAAACAAATCGATTCATCAGTACAAACCTACGAAATTTGCATTTGTCATAGTTCCATCCAAGGTAGTAAGCTCGGAGGTGTACTCTAACCTGCTAAAAACAAGCCTCAAAAAAATTTACCAATTTCTGCCATCAATTATTGTATTTACAGCTGGAACTATAGCAATGTATTTGATAGAAATGCAAGATCAGATTTCGGGATTTTCTTTTACTTCAAAAACCTATTACATCAATTCGCCGATCGAATCTGATACCATACTACCATTCATCGTAGGTGGAATAGGGGCTCTTGCAGCATGGATAGCAGTCAGACTATACAAGAAAAAGATGAAACGACTCACTTGAAAAGTCCTTCAATCAATCTGCATAAAAAGCGAAATTCGTACTTTTTGTAAAATTTTAACAATTCTTAATTTTTCATGTAATTAATTCATGTAAAATAAACATGTAAAAAAATACTAGAATGTTTTTAAGTATAATTTCAATTTTATCAAAACTTATCATGTCCGGGACTCTGTACTGGACAATGACAAACATTCCGAAAAAGAAACTTCTCGTGGCCATATTGCCTACCGTTGTAGCTGCTACAGTAATAGCATACCTATCAATGGGTTCACTGAATGAGGCACATGCAGCCACACAGGTGCAGACCATAAATGTCACCAAAGCATCCTTTGATGTAATAGACAATCCGACTTCCTTCTTTGCAAGAGGAGGGAAATCCGCTGTCACTGTTGAACCACTTCTAAATGAAGTCAGGCTAACAAGAGGATCTTCAACTGTGGTTGATTTGAATGTGCAACACGTAGCTAGCGCAAATCCATTTCCTACTGTCAGCGTGAAGGCACTACCTCCTAACGGGTACATCTGGTATCCTCCGTCAGTAACAGCGTCTACTACTCTTGATCAAAGGGTAAATGCCGCAGCAACAGGAAAACTGATTCCGGGAAGCATTGATCTTGGAACCTTGGTAACGTTTTCCGATCCAAATCCGGCTGTGATACAGCCTAGTGGAAAACAAGTCGTCCACATGACAATAACCCTACCAAAGGACATTCCTGACAATGCAGTCGGACAGGGCATATATCTCCCAATCCCAGTCCAAGTGACCGACAGCAACGGAAATTCCAACACTGTGTTTGCTGACACGCATGGCATCGAAGTCATAGTTGGTGGATGAGATGATGACAAAAACAGCTAGATATGTAGCCGCATTGACGGCAATTCTTGTGGTTGGAAGCATGTCAAATGCATTTGCAGTAAATACAAATCCATACGTGACCGGTTATCCAACTACTGGTACAATCACCATCCACAGCCAATACACGATGAAAACCAACTTCAGCGGTGTCGCAAGCGGAAGATCAACGAACCTAGGTCAGGTCTTTTCCTCAGCCGGTTTTAGCAGCACCACAGCTACCGATCCGACAGGCTGGTTCTATCAACATATAGTTGATCTACACACAGACAATTACATGTACGGAGAAGAACAGACTATGAACACAGGAGGATGCGTGTGGCATTGTCCAGTTAGCTCCAGCAATTGGGAACAACTGGGTCATTATGGTACAGCGTCAACTGACATCGACTATGTGTACAACACATTCTATTGGTCAGGCAGTCCACACAACACTGTGAACTTCTACTTTGAGCCACACTTTGTGAACGGTTCGTCAACGAGCGCTCCGATAGTCCAATACTCTACCGGAAGCTTCAGCGATCCTAGCCAATACTTTGCAACTGGAATGAAAAATAAAACTCTATCTGGCAACACCTATAGTTTCAAGTTCTTCCAATTCGGTGTAGAAAGCCAAAGCTCTAACGTGACTACTGCGTGGAACGCAAAGGAGTACGATATGACTTTCGCAGGAGGAACACAGTCGTACAACTCACAGTCGACCAAGGCCACAACCCCATCGACGCAAACTGATTACACGAAAAACACCTGGATCACATACACAAGCACTGCTGTGACACAGATAGGCGATCTCCAATACTCTGCAAAAGCGCATGCCAAAAATACTGACGGAACATTTGCGGCAGGCACAGTGCAATGGTATGAGGCAAGCCCGCCAATCATACGAGCGACTTCGCTCTGGTGATCTCACTTCCTTCTTTTTTTGCAATTGGAAAGCCAGAATGAGTCAAGACGAGACGGTGAGAAAATGAAAAACGAAACATGTTAAAACTAAAAATTCGAAAATATCACTAATATAAAAACTGAAATACTACACAGTAGACATTGCATCATGATAATAACAAAAAATAGATTTTTGATGATATCGTTTTCTTAAACGTTCTATGTAAGTACGCAATCCATTACCTTTTTCGATCTCGGTTATGAATTTATGTTTGTCAACAAATATGTCATAACCAGTAGTCACATCGAGAATTTTTTTGTTCATTTCGTCTTTCCATCCGCCAGTAGCTGTTGGCGAAATTTCTGTAAAACCTCCAAATTTTTTATAAAATTCTTCGAGCTGTTTTCTGTGTAGCGATGATCTAAATGGAGTTCCATCATTTCTAAACGTCGGTAACCTTAAATGAATTCTAATTGCAGGTTTGAAATCCATCTCAGGTTTTTGAGAAAGTGCTATCTTTTAAATTTGTAGTCTATTCCTTCTTTGCGAAGTAGTGCGCATTGACCAGAAGTTATTTCATATTGATGTAGTCCAACATACCTGTACATAATACCTAGATTTTGTAGTATGTTTAGTGCCCTGTCTTCCATTCTAGTACTATTGAATATTATTTTTCTGTATGCTGGCTCTATCTTCTGGTATCTACTCATATGTAATCCACTTTTCGACTTCTAATATATTTAAGCATACGTCGTTTTAAAAACGATGCATATAGATTTATTGGACTTATGATTACCACATAAGAGACAATTGGTAAGAAAAATACCTAACAACACGCTAATAACTTTTGTTTCAAGAGACCCTGGCCTAAACCTTAACGGTATCAATGAGCTTATAGCAGATCCCAAATTAGGCGGAGTATCGAGGATTTATGTGTTATATGATGGCAGAAAGAACAAAAAAGGCGATCCCGTGGATGGCTGGGCTGAGATCTCCGTAGCTAACAAAACCGATCTCATTCATAAATTAGGACCATTCAAGAAAATCGACATTCATGAAGTTGAGGTGGATCCAAATAAAATAATTGAGTACTTTAGAGATATTTTTGTAAAGGAGTCAAAAGAGGAGAATGAAATTTACCTAGATGCTACTTCACTGCGAAGAGTTACCATTGCGAAACTCTCTTTTCTGATTACATTTTTCAAGGTCAAAATCTTTCTAGTAGTTCCTGATGAACTATATGATCTAACTAAAACATTCACTGAAAAAGACGGTGAAATGATACCACTAGCCAATTGGTCAACAAATCAAGAAGGTAAATTAGAGATGATAGATGTCCCAAAAATCGGATATCCAAAACTTAGGAAAGTTCCTATCAAGATTATAAAAATTCTGTCTACAGGTAAATATGATTCAACTAAATCTTTGAAATCTGATCTTCAAATGAAAATTACAGAATCCAGATTACGTGATAATTTACGAAAACTTAGAGATATTGGTGTGATTAAGTATGAGAAAGATGGCAAACTCATTTCCACGATTGAACTGACATTTTTCGGTAAGCTTTTGGCAGAAATTCCAAGCTTCAAGATTTCATAATCTCGGAAACAGTATTTATAAAATGTTGAAAGTGAAGAACAATGTGCAAAGTAGAAACAGTGTTTGAAAAGAAGTTAATTCTTAATCATGAATCATTAAAATAAGTAATGTTGGTCAATGGATCTCCCATATTCATGTCTTGTAATCATGTCATTTTGATTTCTTCTCATACACATCAATAAGATGATCTAACACCTGTGTATGATACATCTGATAGTCCTTTTTGCGCATCTCTTTTGCCAGTTTAAGAAATCGTTCGTATACTTCTACTCGTATTGTCAAAGTACGGTATTCCTTTCTTGCCAAATCACTTCAAAATTGTACTGGATTGTAGATAAAATCTTGGTAAAAATTCAATGTTTGCATGTTACATAATGATCTTATGGTGTCAGGTATTATACATGCGGATCCCTTATATGGCATAATGTACGGGACAATGTATCATGCTTTCTACAGAAAACAGGAAAGCAATCGCATATTCATACAGGATAAACCAAGAAAATTACTCTAGTTTGGAGGAAGAGGCAAGAGAAAAGCAAATCTCAATTAACATTTTACTCAACCAGATCGTAAAAGAGCACTATTTCAGGCAAAAGTTTGCAAAGATCGGTTGCGTACTTACTCCTAAAGATGTCTTGAGGGACGCGTTTGACATGGCAGATGAAAAGGAGCTAAATCAAAAAAGCACATAGGTTGGGATCAAGCCATGCAACTGAATACATCCAGACATTATACCATGACGTCAACAAACAAACTGGATTGCAATTTTTGGACATGTGGTTTAGGAGATTTAACGGCTTTGAGCACAAAATTCATGGAACCGTGCACTCGTTTTCCATTCCTCATGATATAAATGAAAAATATTCCTTGTTTGTAAAGGAATTTGTAAAATCGTTTTGCGAAACAATACTACGTGAGCCTGTAAAGATACAGACAACACCACGGACTACAGTTTTTTCATTTTCTATTTCATGATATCAAGATGAGCTATTGTGAGCTACAATGAGCTATCTTGAGCTACAATGAGCTATTTTGAGCTAAAATAATCTGCCGGCTTTATTTAGTTGTACCGTACTGTTAACACATTGCTTAACCATAACCACCATGAGATGTTTGACACAAACCGTGCAGATGATCATGCGTGCGGTGTGAAGATGATGTCACTTCACACAAAAAGAAGCATAAAGGAGAAAACAAATTGAAAATACATAACAACAAAACAAAAGCTACACTTTTAGCTGTACTATTAATTGGTTTGACCATACTATCACCATCTACTTTGATTCCAAATGTTAATGCAGAATTACAAAATAACATAAATGTGAATCCTACGTCAAAGTGTAAAGAACAAATTCTAAGTGGTCATATACCTGAACTCACATCGGAACAACAACAAATTGCTATTAAACTTGCGGAAAATTCTGAATCATTCCTTAAAAATGTAGGAAATTCTGGCTATACAGTCATTAGTGTTGGTCCAAACTACAGTTTTGATTCTAAAACTTGTAGTAATTTTGTGATAAATGGTGTAGGTGTATACTTCAAACTTAGCAATGGAAGCTC
>JAJPKL010000042.1 GCA_021323705.1 Nitrososphaerota archaeon | reverse complement strand
GTAGTGGTAGCAGTCAACTCGACCTTGTTGACAATCAACGCGGGAGACTACATCTTCTATACTGACTGGATGTGGACATCATATGTGATATTCACTTTATCACAATCCCTGATGCTCGCAGTCGGTGCAGCATATTACCTTACGTTCACTGGTGTACCAGGAACGGCAACCTACTATGCACTGATAATGACAGTGTATACATGGATTGCAAAGGGCGCGTGGTTCTCTCTAGGATATCCGTACAGCTTCATCGTTGTACCAATATGGATACCGTCTGCAATACTGATGGATCTTGCATATTGGGCAACCAAGAGAAACAAGCACATGTTGATCTTGGTAGGAGGTGTGCTGTGTGGAATGTCAATGTCGATGTTCAACATGATCAATCTATTGACAATAGATGATCCGTTAGAGACTGCTTTCAAGTATCCAAGAACAACATTGCCACCATACATGACTCCAATAGAACCCCAAGTGGGTAAGTTCTATGATAGTCCTGTAGCTCTGGGAGCAGGTGCTGGTGCAGTTTTGACAGTTACAATGACTGCATTGGGCTGCAAACTAACAACCTGGACTTACAGATGGATGGCAGCTTGGTCCAAGTGGGATTAATTCTCCCCTTTTCCTTTTACTTTATTTTATTCCATCATCCTATCGCTAGATTTGTCTCAACCCCATTTTGATTAAAAAAAGCTACACAACGTGTGATCTTTTGTTGCCACATTACACAAAATAAGATTTTGAAATTAACCTATATTGAAGCAAGAATATAGGCTGATTTCATCAACACCAAAGCCCTTTGTAAAATGGGCTGGAGGCAAAAGACAACTTTTACCTGTAATTGCAAATCACATTCCTCAAAGATTTGAGAGATATTTTGAGCCGTTTCTTGGAGGAGGTGCAGTGTTTTTCAATCTGGTCTTGCAAGAAAAAGACACAAAATGGATGTTGTCTGACCTAAATTCTGATCTGATCCTGTCTTATGTAACAATTCGAGACAGGGTGGACGAATTGATCTCTACTCTCGAAGCGCATGCAGTAAATTATTTCAAAAACCCAAGCTCATACTATTATAAAATTCGAGAGAGCAACCCAAAAGGGCAGATTGAGAAAGTGTCAAGACTTGTTTTTCTCAACAAGACTTGTTTTAACGGACTCTATAGGGTCAACAGCAAAGGCAAGTTTAACGTGCCTCTTGGAAAATACGTCAATCCAAACATTGTAAATAAAGAAAACCTGCTTTCTGTCAGCAAGACTCTCCAATCAAAAGACATCTCTATAAAATGCCAAGATTTTGAAGCCGCGCTCAAAAACACATCTAGCGGAGATTTTGTATATCTTGATCCTCCATATCAGCCAGTTAGTGACACTGCAAACTTTACAAGCTATACTAATGGCAACTTTGGCTATGATGACCAGAAAAGGCTGTTTGCCAAATTCAAGTCTCTTGACAGAAAGGGAGTCAAGATCCTACTGTCAAATTCCAAATCTGAGAAGATAATTGATCTCTTCCATGAGTTTGCAGATGGAATAGTGGAAATAAACGCAAATCGATTCATAAATTCAGTATCTCAGAGAAGAACTGGACATACCGAACTTTTAATTAAAAACTACTAGTTTTTTGATCTAAATCCCGTTTTTAGATAAGGTAAAATCAAAGATATCTTACAGTCTGGTTTAGATGAGCAATATCAAGGAGGAGATTTTACGGCTTGCCGAATCTACAAGCGTAGACCTCTTGGAAGAAAAAAAATCACTGCATGATATATTGCTGACCTGCAAAAATATTGCAAAAACGCTGAAGATATCTGAGGAGAACTCTTGGATAGATCTTGAACTCAATGGATACTTGGTTAAATACAAAACTAGGGAACACCTATGTGACGGCTTACCGCCTTATAGGAAGACCAACTGGAAATTCTATGATCTTTATGGAAATATGGTGTCTTTGCCTCCCGATATAGTAGACCTTTTTGGAAAATCTACAGTGTATCACTCTATTGAGGAGTTGGAAAGTAGCAATCAGATTATAATCGGTAGCCAATTTTTGGAAAAGTTCAACAAATTCATATCGGAACATGGAATGGACTATGCATCAAAAAATGTGAGAATACATGAGGCAAAAATTTCAAAAAATGAGATAAACCAAATACTAGGCGGTGTAAAGAATAAGGCACAAGAATTTCTTGACATGGTAATCTCACTTCTTGAGTTTGATTGATGCCATTCCCTATTTGATGAAAAGTTAATCTTCTAGTACCACGTTAATATGATATTGGAAGGGGTTGCTTGGAAATCTTTGAGAATACTCTATTCCACTTCAGTGTATCTAGTGTTAGGTTTGAACTATTTTACTCTTGGAACGATCAGTGAGTGTGATCCGCCTATGGGGAGAACATGAATACATTTGGCACTGCAGGCGGTTTACTAATAGCAATTCTAGGACTAGCAGTACTTGATATTGGAATAAATCCAGAAGACAAGTTCTCGACTCAAGCCTTTTCGCTTGGAGTTGCAGGGCTAGTGGTCGGTGGGGTCATAGTGTGGTCAAGCAATAAAAAACCCGCAAAGTCAATTCTAGAACAAAAGTATCAGGTAGAATCTACTAAAGCTAGCTCAAACGCAGACAACTCAAGATACATGATGCTATACGAAAACTCTCCAGTCCTTCAAAGAACTGTTGATACCAATGGAATAATAATTGAATGCAATCAAGCTTATGTAAAAAACTTTGGCAATTTCAAAAGCGATGTGATTGGAAAACCCCTCTTTGATCATACTGCTGAGAAAAGTTTAGACGACATGCGTCGAACTTTTGAGACTTGGAAGGCAACTGGCAGGGTAGAGAACGTTGAGATCTGGTTCAAACGAAAAGACGGTACAATCTTTCCAGGACTCATTAGTGCAAATAATATTCATGACGACAAGGGTAGGCTGGTAGGAAGCAATACTGCCATTAGAGACATATCGGAAGTATACCAGGCAAGAAAAATGCTGGAAGAAAATGAAAGGCGGGGAATCCAGCTAGAAGAAATGACAAAGATGGAGAATCTAAAAAATGACTTTTACATTACAGTCTCAAAGGAGTTTCAAGTTCCTATAGAACCGATAAAAAAATATTGTGACATGCTAAAGGATTCATCCGCTGGAAAGCTAAACTCAAAACAAGTTGAGGCAGTAAACGAGATCTATAGCAATGCAGTGAGATTGGAACAATTAATTCAGGATATTGTGGATGTGCAAAAGTTAGACGGTAAAAGAATGGAGTTTCATAAAGAAGACTTTGGGGTAGACAAATTCATGAAAGACATTGTCAATACCTGTTCTAGTATGATGGTTGAAAAAAATATTGAATTTGTGGCCAAGACCAGCTCTAAATCTGCTATAAGGAGCGATAAATCGCGGCTGGCCCAAGTTTTTTATAATCTGATACAAAACGCCATAGACTTTGTGCCTCAAAAGGGGGGAAAAATAGAGATAGGCGGGCAAGACGAAGGAAACTCTTCTATTTTATGTAAAAGACAACGGCGTTGGGATTTCAGAAAAAAGGAAAGAATCCATATTCAAAAAATTTTACCAAGTTGACATATCCATGAAGCGTAGATATGGCGGAAGCGGCTTTGGGCTGGTAATCTGCAAGGGAATTGTGGAAAACCTTGGGGGAAAAATTTGGTTTGAAAGCAAAGAAGCAGAAGGAACTACATTTTACTTTACAATTCCAAAATGATTCGAGTTCTCAGAAAACACTGTAAGCTCCGAGCGGGATTCGATCCCGCGACCTTTACCTTACCAAGGTAACGCTCTACCAGGCTGAGCTATCGAAGCATGAGATGCTCGACCTGATGAATCCTTATTAATCTTACTTGATTTCAAAAAATTTTTTCATAAAACGTTTAATTTCTCCAGACTTGTGCTAATAAAACGCAGGAGTCGCCGAGCCTGGCCAAAGAAGGCAACATTGGCCTTTGGACGCGCGGGACTTAAGATCATAAAAATGGGTGATCCCGTCTCTTAGGGGTTCGTGGGTTCAAATCCCACCTCCTGCACTTTTTATCTTTGGTGTTTGATTCCTTTTGCATTGAGAACTTCGTACACTTCGGAAAGTGAAAACACAAACCCTACATGGACGCAGTCTTTTTCTTCGCACAGCAAACAATAAAGCTCGCCGTTCTGGACAGTAACCTCAGCAATCCTATTTTTCATATTATCTTTTATTACAACTCGGTTATCATCAGCAGATATTTTTTCTAGCTTGGGTGCATATCGTGCAAAGGTCTCATCCTTTTGCATCAGATCTTCCATCATGAAAGTAATGTATCCTGCAAAGCTGTTGATACCTTTCATTGCAAGCTCTTGCTTATTTTTCTTGTATACGTCATGGAATCTATTGTAGACTTCTTCTGAAACCGTTATTGATTTGAAACCTGCTTTTGGCATATTATGTACCTATACCGTACTTTAAAGTACTGATATTTAACGTTTATGAGTAGGGTTCTGTTAACTTATAGTCAGTTTTTCTCCCTGTTAACTTTCGTCAGGTGATATTCTTAAGACATGAAGAATAAAGTTTGCACTAAAAGATCAACTTTTCTCAGTGTAAGTAAAGTCATGAGAAAGATTTAGTGTAGTGCATGAAAAAACCACTGAAAAAGAGCATAAGGCGAATCTGTAGAAAATTTCCCTTGACTCTGACAAAGTTGGAGATTAACTTCTTTTCTATAATTAAGATTGTTTTTGAACGAAAAAATACAAAATCAGGTTAGATTATTTTTGCTAGCATTTTCAATAATTGTTTTCCACTTGTTCTTACCTTCTATGGTTATGCTAGCCAAATCTGCTGGCGTCTTACCGTCCAATGCTTGGTGGCTTCTAATGAAATTATGATAAATGCGATAACCTTCGATTATAGAAGAATCATCTTTCTTGATTCCACGCATAGCCTTTTCCCTATCTCTGATCTCACCATTCATTCTCTCCATCTTGTTATTATTGTGCTGACCCTTCAAAGTGATACTGCTGATATGGGTTGTATCTCTCTTTGAAGTGGAAAATTCCTTTTTCCATGCCTTGTGAAAGTTTGGTGCTCCATCTGTGATTAACGCCAATGGTCGCTTTCCTGCCCTCATCTTTCCCGCTGAAAACATTGGTGTTACATCTTCGGTAAATTTTGTATCTGATACCTGTTTTGCAATCCAAAATCTGGTTTCGTCATCCATTAAGGCATAAAGATATTTCATATTGCCTTTGATCTTTACAAACATTTCATCTGCTCGCCATACATCGCTTAACTGTGGAGTTATCTTTTCTAGGTATGATTCCATGAGTTTTACGTATCTCTTTATCCACTTGTATACTGCAACATGAGAGATTTTAACGCCTTGAAGTTTTAGGAATTGTGTAACATTTCTTAGTGATTCACCTGAAAAGTATAACTGCATAGCAGAAGTGATTACTTCAGGGCTTGCTCGCATCCTCTCAAATCCTACATTAAACACGAACCACTTGCCACAATCTCTACACTGGAATTTCTGAATGTTACCGTATTTGTTTTTCCTTAGACCTTGTTTTACGATATTCTCAGAACTGCATGAACGGCAGTTTTGAGTTGACAAGGGAGAAATGGTGACATGTTTCCAAATCTCTTTTCTAATTGCTCGGCTAAATTCTACTGCGTAGATATGCTTGCATTTTGCCTTTCTATACTGATAATCTGGACAGTCACAAGCAAAGCCAATTTCGGTAGCGACAACATCATACCATGAATCGTAAGATAATGACTGAGCTTTTACCTGATACCAATTATCGTCGATTCGCTTGATCTGATCTGATTTTTGTGCAATTTCTTTTCCGCTTTGTTTGCGTGTGGTTTCGTCTTGCATTATGGCACCATAATCTATATGGCACCATAATTATAAAAACTTTATGGTACCATAATTGAGGCTATTGTTTAGCTTTCTTTGCTTCACGTGGTGTGTTTATTCTATGTAGTAATTCGTTACGGTCAAGACCTTCGGTGAACTTTCTTCTTTCTATTATTTTCTGATAATCTCGTTCCTGTGCTTCCAATGTAGAAACATTCTCATACTCACTTTCAGACATTTATGCAACACCTACTTTGTAACATCATATAATCTTACGAATGGCGCTCTATAATCTTTTTCTACTAATTTGCATATAATATTGTTCTCAGTATAAGCATCTAATGTCTGAACGATTTCCTTTGATAGATCTGATTCCTCTTCATTTAATTCCTGTACTGGTAATCCTAAAGCTCGACACATATGATAATCTAAATGAGGGTTGGGCACAATTCCAACCCATTTTACCATAGTGACAAGTTGAGTTAATAGAAAAAGCTAAGGATCACTTCTTGGAAATATATCTACCACAATGCAT